>CAJUKT010000101.1 GCA_910587255.1 uncultured Oscillospiraceae bacterium | reverse complement strand
GAAGTGTCTGTCCGTTCTGCACAAGCTGTTTGCACCATTGCTGCTTTCAGCACTTTACTCAAGCGGTTTTAGCCTATTGGTACAGCTTCTTATTCCGGCCCCCGCTTTATTTGACATTTACCCCGTCCTCCGATATAATAACGGAAATTTGCAAAGAGGAGAGGGCAAATGAAACGAGAAAGCTTCCGCTCCCGGCTGGGTTTCCTGCTGGTGAGCGCCGGATGCGCCATCGGCATTGGCAACGTGTGGAAATTCCCCTATGTCACCGGGGAATACGGCGGCGGCGTGTTCGTGCTGTTCTACCTGCTGTTTCTGGTGATTATGGGGGTGCCTGTGCTCACCATGGAGCTGGCGGTGGGCCGGGCCAGCCGCAAAAGCGCGGTGCAGGGCTACCGGGCGCTGGAGCCCGCGGGCTCCAAGTGGCACGTCCACGGCTGGTTCTGCCTGATTGGCTGCTATCTGCTGATGATGTACTACACCACCGTGTCTGGCTGGATGCTGGGCTACTTCTTCAAATTCGCCGGGGGCGCTTTCGAGGGAATAGCCCTGGAGGCGGTGGACGGGGTGTTCTCCGCCATGCGGGCCGACCCCATGGAGATGACCGTCTGGATGGCGGTGATGGTGGCAGCGGGCTTCCTGGTGTGCTCCCTGGGCCTCCAGGGGGGATTGGAGCGGGTGACCAAGTGGATGATGCTGGGCCTTCTGGGCCTCATCGTGGTGCTGGCGGTGCACAGCCTCACCCTCCCCGGCGCGGCGGAGGGCGTCCGATTCTACCTCCTGCCCGACTTCGGCCGGGCGGTGGAGCAGGGGCTGGGCAAGGTGGTCACGGCCGCCATGAACCAGGCGTTCTTCACCCTCAGCCTGGGTATCGCCGCCATGGAGATCTTCGGCAGCTACATGAGCCGGGACAACACCCTGGCCGGGGAGGCGGCCCGCATTTGCGGCCTTGACACCTTCGTGGCCATTATGAGCGGCCTCATCATCTTCCCCGCCTGTTTTTCCTTTGGGGTGCAGCCGGACGCGGGGCCGTCCCTCATCTTCATCACCCTGCCCAAGGTGTTTGCCAATATGGCCGGGGGACGGCTGTGGGGGGGGCTGTTCTTCCTGTTCATGACCTTCGCCAGCTTCTCCACTGTCATCGCCGTGTTCGAGAACCTGCTGGCCGGGTGCATCGACAACTTTGGCTGGAGCCGGAAAAAGGCGGCGCTGCTCAACGGCCTATTCCTCCTGCTGGCCTCCATGCCCTGCGTGCTGGGCTATAACCTGTGGTACTTCAAGGCCGTCCTGCCCAACGGCAGCGTGGGCCAGGTGCTGGACATCGAGGACTTCCTGGTCAGCAACCTGCTTCTCCCCCTGGGGTCGCTGGCCTACCTGCTGTTCTGCGTCACCAAATGGGGCTGGGGCTTCGACAAGTACCTGGCCGAGGCCAACGCAGGCAGGGGCGTAAAAATGCCCCGGGCGTTGAAGCCCTATTTCCAGTTTGTACTCCCCGTACTCATCCTGGTGATTTTGATCCAAGGCTTGATGCGGTGACAAAAAAGTCCCGGTTTCTCCTGGAAACCGGGACTTTTTCACTTCTCTCCGCGCTTGCGCATCTTCCCCTCGTAGTCCCGGAGGGCGCTCAGCGCCTGCCCCGACATCGGGAGGATCACAATGAGATTGAACACCGTCATCAGCCCCACCCCCACGTCCCCCAGGTCCCACACAAAGGTATACGCCGCCAGCCCGCCCACGAACAGCATGGCCAGGGCCAGCACTTTGTAGAGAGTCTGGGACAGCCAATTGTCGCCGAACAGGTAGGCCACGTTGGACCGGGCGTAGAACAGGATGCCCACAAAGGTGGAAAAGCTGAACAGCCACAGGATCAGGGCGATGAACACCACCCCGAACCGGCCCAGGTGGTGGGCCATGGACGCCTGGAGCAGGTCCATCAGCTCCAGCCCGGCCACCTTTTCCGCCGGGGTCACCAGGATGATGAAGGCGGTGCAGCTGCAAATGACGATGGTGTCGATAAACACCCCCAGCGCCTGCAAAAGGCCGGTCTTGGCGGGGTGGGAGGTATCCCCCGCCGCAGCGGCGCAGGGGGCGGAGCCGGAGCCGGCCTCGTTGGAAAACAGCCCCCGCTTCACCCCGTTCATGATCACCGCGCCAAAGCCCCCCGCCGCGGCCTGGCGCAGGCCGAACGCCTCCTCAAAGATGCGGCGGAACACGCCGGGCAGCTCTGTGATATTCATGCCGATGAGGATGAGGGTGATGACAAAATAGCAGGCCGCCATGATGGGCACCAGCACGTCCAGCACCCGCACCGTGGCGTTTTTGCGCAGCACGATGACGGCGGACAGGGCCACCAGCACCACAGTGGTGTAAATGGGCTCGATGTGGAAGGCGTTTTGAAAGGCGGCGGACACGGAGTTGGAGATGACCTGGCTGATGCCGCACCAGCAGATCAGGCCGGAGACGGCGAACAGCACCGCCAGCACACAATGCCGCCCCAGCTTTCCACCCCGCCTCTCCTTGATAAAATTGTGGATATAGTAGGCCGGGCCTCCCCGCCAGCCGCCGTACAGCGGGTCGCGCTCCTTGTAAAGCTGGGCCAGGGTGGCCTCAATAAAGGCGGTGGATGATCCGATGAGGGCGGTCACCCACATCCAGAATACCGCCCCCGCGCCCCCGGCGGAGATGGCGGCCACCACCCCGATCAAATTGCCCATGCCCACCCGGGTGGCGGTGGACACCACAAGGGCCTGGACGCCAGAGATGGCGCTGCCCTCCCGGCTGGTCCGCCTTTCCCCCGTCACCCGCAGCATCTCCGGCAGGAGCCGGATGGGGAGCAGGCGGGTGCGCACGGTGAAAAAGATGCCTGTGGGGATGAGCAGCAGCACCAGCAGGGACACCTCCAGCGACCCGCCCCCCGGCAGGGGGATGGCAAACAGGTCGCCCCACAGCAGATTGTAGGCGGCGGCAATGGCGTCGGCGGCAAGCTTCATGACGGCCTCCTTCGTGGTTTGGTCTGCCGGCGGTGTGCCCGATCCCCTCCGCCGGCGCAGCGCGGGCCCCCGGGAACGCCCGGGGGCCCGCCGCCATGTGTCTATCGTTTATTTCTTGTCGAGCTTGTCCAGCATATCCCACACGCCCAGCATATACATCACGCCCAGGGCCCGGTCATACAGGCCGTAGCCGGGGCGCACAGTGCCCGGGCCCTCACTCCACAGGTGGCGGCCGTGGTCGGGGCGGATATAGCCGTCGAAGCCGCCGTCGTGGTACGCCTTCAGGATGTCCAGAATGCCGGTGTCGCCGTCGCAGTCCCGGTGGGACGCCTCGGAGAAGTCGCCGTTGTCGAAGTGCTTCACGTTGCGGATGTGGGCGAAGGCGATCCTATCGCAGTGCCTGCGCACGATGTCCGCCACGTTGTTCTTGGGGTCGGCGTTGAGGCTGCCCGAGCACAGGGTCAGGCAGTTATAGGGGTCGTCCACCATTTTTAAGAACTTGTCGATGGCCTCGCCGCTGGTGAGCAGCCGGGGCAGGCCGAAAATATCCCAGGGGGGATCATCCATGTGGACGGCCATTTTAATGTCACACTCATGGCAGGTGGGCATGATGGCCTCCAAGAAATACTTGAAGTTGTCCCACAGCTTCTCCTTGGTGACGGGGCGGTACTTCTCAAACAGCTCGTCCAGCTTGGCCATCCGCTCCGGCTCCCAGCCGGGGAAGGTCATGTGGTACTTTTCCGTGAAGGACATGACGTAATCCGCCATCTCCTTTGGGTCCTGCTTGATTTTCGCCGCCTCGTAGTACAGCGCGGTGGAGCCGTCCCCCACCGGGTGGAACAGGTCGGTGCGGGTCCAGTCAAACACCGGCATGAAGTTATAGCAGATCACCTTCACGCCGAAGGGCGCCAGGTTGCGGATGGTCTGCTTGTAGTTCTCAATATACCCATCCCGGGTGGGCAGGCCGATCTTGATGTCGTCGTGGACGTTCACGCTCTCCACCACGTCCATGTTGAAGCCGTACTGGTCCAGCTGCTGTTTGACGGCCGCGATCTCCTCCGGCTGCCACACCTCGCCGGGCATTTTGTCGTGGAGCGCCCACACGATGCCCTCCACGCCGGGGATCTGCTTGATATCGCTGAGCTTGATCTGGTCGTTCCCCTCGCCGTACCACCGCCACGTCATTTTCATATCCCGTATCCTCCTTTTCATAATTCGCCCGCACCATGCGCCGCGCCCTGCCCGGTCATAGCCGCCCTGGCCATTTCATATTGTTTATCCTACCCCAGCGGGGCGGTCTTGTCAATGGGATTATCATTTCCCCCAAGCGCCCGGCGGCATTCCCCTGCCCGGCGCCCGCGCAGCCGTTTTGATCCGTGGGGGAGTAAAATGCGTGAAACCATTGACAATCGGCCGCCGGTGCCCATATAATAGCTTTAGCCGCTTTTGTGGCTCGTTTGAAATTGCCAATATTGCCCAAACGACGGGCCTTCTCCCGCCATTATACGTCGATTTGACTTGAAATACACAACGTATTTCTGCGTCAAACCGCCTTGCCTGGCGAAAAAATCCTCGCCGCCGGGCACATTGTCAATGTCCAAACAGCGCCTCATCACCGCGGCCGGACACCACATTATGATTTACGAGGTGCACAGAGATGAACAGTATCCGCAAAAAAATCACGGTTTGCCTGATGGCGACAGTCTTAACCGCGCTGGTACTGGTGGGCGCCACCAGCATCTCCCTGAACTACCGCAGCACCATTGCCACAGTGGACCAAATGATGAGCGAGACCGCCGTGCTGGCCGCAGAGCGGGTGGAGCAGGAGCTCACCGCCTATAAAAATGTGGCCATGGACACCGGCTGCATCGCCCAGCTGGCCGACCCGGACACCCCCGTGGAGACCAAGCGCGCCATCATCGACGAGCGCGCCTCCATGCACGGCTTCCAGCGGGGCAATGTCATCGGGGCCGACGGCCTGAGCATTTTCGACGGCAAGGACTACTCCGACCGGGAGTATGTCCAGCAGGCCATGAAGGGCACTGTCTATGTGTCCGAGCCCCTGGTGAGCAAAATCACCGGCGAGCTGTCCATCATGGTGGCCGCCCCCCTCTATGCCGGCGGAAGCCACGGCTCCGAGATTGTGGGCGTGGTCTACTTTGTGCCGCCGGAGACCTTTCTGAACAACATTGTGTCCTCCATCAAGGTGAGTAAAAACAGCCGCGCTTACATGATTAACAAAAACGGCGACACCATCGCCGACGTGACGCTGGACACCATTACCACCCAGAACGTGGAGCGGGACGCCCAAAGCGACCGCTCGCTGAAGGAGCTGGCCGCCATCCACGCCGAGATGCGCCAGGGTAAAAACGGCTTCGGCAGTTTCCAGGACGCCGACGGGCCCCGCTACGCGGCCTATGCCCCCGTGGGCGGCACCGACGGCTGGAGCGTGGCCGTCACCGCCATGAAGAAGGACTACCTCACCGATACATACGTGGGCATCCTTATCAACATCCTTGTGAGCATAGCCGCCGCCATGGCCTCCATCGTGGTGGCCCTGCGTTTGTCCACCAACATCAGCAGGCCCATGCGGGCGGTGTGCGAACGGATGAAGCTGCTGGTGGCCGGCGATCTGAAGTCCCCCGTCCCCCAGACCGGCAGCCGGGACGAGACCGCCCAGCTCACCCAGTCCACGGCGGACATGGTGGCCGGGCTGAACACCATCATCAACGACATCAGCTATCTGCTCACCCAGATGGCCAACAAAAACTTTGATATCCAGTCCGCCCACCGGGACACCTACGTGGGCGAGTTCCAAAATATCCTGCTGTCCATGCGCAACCTGAAAATGGAGCTGAGCGGCACCATGCGGCGCATTGACGCCGCCGCCGCCCAGGTGTCTTCCGCCAGCGGCCACGTGTCCACCGGCGCCCAGACGCTGAGCCAGGGCTCCATGGAGCAGGCCAGCGCCGTGGAGGAGCTGGCCGCCACCATCAACGATATCTCCGCCAGCGCCAAAAAGACCGCCGCCGCCGCCGAGCAGGCGGGCCAGTTTGTGGGCCAGGCGGGTGCCCAGCTGGGCACCAGCGTGGAGTACGTCAAGGACCTCAACGCGGCCATGGAGAAGATCTCCAGCTCCTCCGAGGAGATCTCCAAGATCATCGCCGCCATTGAGAACATCGCCTTCCAGACCAACATCCTGGCGCTGAACGCCGCCGTGGAGGCCGCCCGGGCGGGCAGCGCGGGCAAGGGCTTCGCCGTGGTGGCCGACGAGGTGCGCAACCTGGCCCAGAAGTCCGACGAGGCCGCCAAGGCCACCAAGGAGCTCATCGGCGGCTCCATTGCCGCCGTCAACGAGGGCAGCCAGGCGGTGAACCGCGTCACCGAGTCCCTGGAGCGCACCAGCACCATCGCCGGCAGCGTCACCACCCAGATGGATATCGTGGTCAAGGCGGTGGAGAGCCAGACCGACGCCATCAGCCAGGTCACAGACGGCATCGACCAGATTTCCAGCGTGGTGCAGACCAACTCCGCCACCGCCCAGGAGAGCGCCGCCGCCAGCCAGGAGCTGTCCGCCGAGGCCGCCGGCCTGAAGCAGCTGGTGGACCAGTTCACCCTGGCCACGGATTGACCCCGCGCCCAGCACCCCCTCCGGCCAGAGGCCGGAGGGGGTTTTTTGCCCGGTAATTTCCCAGGAAACCTTATTCCCCCCCCCTGATATGCGCCCCTTTTCCGGGGCGGCGCAGCGCTCAAGCTATCCTTTGCTTATTTTTCCTGCCGGCGGGACGATAATAATAATAGTAAGGAGCTGTACCAATCGCCGAAGTATTCAGATTCGCGCGTCAAAATTGCCGGTGGCAAGGCGAAAAATCGCGGGAATACTTGGTGTATTTCAAGATTGTTCAACGCGGCCGGCGGCAATTTGGGCCGCAAAGCTGGGTGCTGAGGCGATTGGTACAGCTTCTAAAGGCGGCTCTGCCGCCAAGCGTAAGGAGGTCGGCGGGATGGAAAAACTGAGCGTTCGCAGAAACAGGGAGCTGACTGCCGCCCGGTATCAAAAAACAGGCAGGACGGAGAAGCAGGACAGCGCGGGCCCGGCCCGGCCGGCGGCGGGGCCAAAAAAAGCGGCGGCAACCGTCTCCGATACGCTGCGGCAGCTGATGGGCCGGGTCACCCAGGCGGGCCGTCAGGCCCGGGAGGGCCGCCGGACTCTCCAGTCGGGAGAGGCATCCCTGGCGGAGGTGGAGGACAATCTGGGCCGTATGGAGGAGCTGGCCCGGCAGGCCGCGGAAGACGGCGGGGCAGACCGCGCCGCCCTTCAGACAGAGCTGGAACGGCTGCGGGGGGAGATCGACCAGATTGCCCGAAACGGCGTGCAGGCGGGGCTGTTTCAAGACGGAGAGGCCGGGGAGGGCCTGGACGCGCTGGTGGACGCGGTGATGGACGGCCTGGCCGCCCGGCAGGAAGGGGTGGAGCGCCTTCCCAGCTGGCTGCTGGGCGCTATGGCGGGCGGCACGCCTGACCGGGATGCGCTGCTGGCGGCCCTGGGGGTGGACCGCACCGCCAGCGGGGCGCAGGTGCTGGCCGCCCTGGGCAGGCTCCCGCTGGACAGCAGCCCTGCGGCGGGGTATCTGGCCGCGTTATACCTGGGCGCGGTTATCTCCGGGGGCGTGCCCTCGGGGGCGGTGGACCTGGGGCAGGCGGCGCAGGGGCTGCGGCAGCTGCTTGAGCTGGTGGCCCAGGGCGTCCCCACGGATCAGGCGCTGGAACAGCTGACGGGCGGCGTCTTCACCAGCATGGAGCAGTTCCGGGCCCAGTTTGCCGGCGGCACCGCCCCGGGGCTGGAACCCTTCTTGATGAATCTGCTGATGACAGGGGAAAATGCCCCCGCCATGCCCGAGCTGCTGGATCTGCTGGCGGGGGGCGGCGGAGAGATGGGGCTGCTGCTGGATCTGCTGGCGGGCTCTGGAGACGGGCTGATGGCGCTGCTGGAGGGCTTGGACGCGCCGGAGGGCGCAGCCCAGCCCCAGGAGAGCCCAGGGGCAGAGGCCGCCCCGCCCTTTGTCTCGGAGCAGCTGGGAACGGTGCAGGGGTCGGGCCGGGACCTGTCCGCCGCGGCCTTTGACCGGGAGAGCGGCGCGCTTACGCTGTCCGGGGGCCAGGAGGTGATCCTGCGGGGACTGGGGCAGGAGGCCCCGGCGCTCCGGCTGACTGGCACAGGAAGGGTGGTGCTCCAGCAGGTGGACGCCCCTTTGCTGAGCGCGCAGTCCGCCCAGGCCAGGGTGACGGCTGCGGGGGAAAACTCCCTGGCCCAGGTGCAGCTGGGCCGGGGAGCCGTACTCACCGTCGACGGCGGAGGGCTTTTGCGCATCGGGCAGCTGCGGGCCGAAGCGGGCAGCGTCCTGCGTCTGGCGGGGGGCACGGTGGTGCTGGGCGGGGAAAACGCCGGGACCCTGGCGGCCCAGCTGGTGGTGGACGGCCCTGTCTCCCTGCTGGCGGCGGAGGGGATCACCGTGCGCAGCGCCCAGGGCGAGCGGCTGACGCCCTTCGACCTGGTATGGAAAACGCTGCTGCCGGAGTGGAGCTCCGTCACCGCCCTGGCGGTGGACGGCAGGCAGGCCCAGCTGGCCCTGAGGCGGGACGGCCAGATTGATATGGCCCGGCTGTGGCTGCTGAAGGGGGACGACTCCAAGGGATATCCCGCCCACACCATCGCCCTGCAGGGACGGGACAAGGCCGGGCGCATCCAGATCCGGTATACCTATGTGCGCTGGGACGAAAAAGCGGGGGCGTTCCAGGAGATTTCCAGATATCCCAACCCCTTCACCGTCACCGGCGGGGAGCCGGAGACGGACTGGCGCTATGAGGAGGAGAGCCACACCCTCTATATCCTGTCCGGCCAGGTCACCGCCGTGGCGGGAGGGGCCGGGACGGACGCGGACCAGCTGCCCTTCAGCGGCAGGCTCGTCCTGGCCGACGGGATTGGCCCGGTCAAGCTGATTCTAGACGGCGTGGACTGCCGGGTATCCTCCGGCAGGGCGTTCAGCCTGGGCCGGGGAAACGATGTGACCCTGCTTTTGCGGCGGGGGACGAATAATGTGTTTGAGAGCGGCCCGGGCTTCGCGGGGATATCCCTGGGCGACGGCACTTCCCTGGTCATCGACCAGACGAAAGACCCCAAGGGGGAGCCGGACGGCACGCTCACCGCCACAGGCGCCGCCGGGGGCGCGGGCATCGGCCGGGACAGCGGCGTGGGGCGGGAGCGCACCGGCCCCATCCACATCCGGGGCGGCGCGGTCACCGCCATCGGAGCGGGGGGCGGCGCTGGCATTGGCGGCGCGCTGGGCGCCCCCGTGGGGGATATCCGCATCCAGGGCGGCACGGTGACGGCCCAGGCCGCCTGCTGCGCCGCCGCCATTGGCGCGGGGATACAGGGGGCCTGCGGCGATATTGTGATCACAGGCTCCGCCCGGGTGATAAAGGCCCAGGGGGGCGGGCCGGATGGGGATATCGGCGGCTGCCTCTTCGGCAACTGCGGGAAGGTCCAGGTGTCCGCAGGCACGGAAATCGGCGGGGCCAAGCTGTGGACCCGGCAGGGGCTGTCCCTCCAGGTGGGGGAGTCCAGCGTGACGCTGCCGCGGTTTCGCGTTTCCGCCCGGGCACTGCGCCTGGATGCGCTTGACCTCACCACCCGGGAGGCGGCCAGGGCCGCCATAGACGTGCTGGTCTCGGACCGCCGCTGGGTCACCCGGCTTCAGGGGGCCTACGGCGCCATGTACGGCCGGCTGGGGCAGAGCTTTGGCAGCATGTACAGCTTCCACCAGCACATCAGCGTGGTGCGGGACACCAGGGAGGCCAGCTCGCTGACCTGTGACATCCGCGAGGTGCTGCGCCAGTCCCCCAAAGCCATTTTCCTGCGCCAGCGGGGAATGGAGGACGTGGGGCAGCTGCTGCGGTAAGCGCCCGGTACGCATATCAACGGCCCATACCGCCGGGATCGGCGGTATGGGCCGTTGACGCGCGCAGCAGCGGCGCTTGTACGGTATCCTGAAAACGGTACGTCCCGTTCCTCCATCATCTTGCGGCGTCAATCAGCTCCAGCAACGCTTCCCGCGCGTTTGGGACCTCCCCGCCCAGCACCCGGTCCAGCAGCCGGTTCAGCACCCGCCCCACCTCCGGCCCGGGCGCAACGCCTGCGGCAATCACATCCCGGCCGTTTACCGCCAGATCCTTCAGTGTGAGGCACTGCCCTTGCGCCAAGATCTGCTCCGCCATGATTTTGATCTCGTCTAGCTCCGCCAACCGGTCCCGCACCTGTTCCAGGGCCTTTCCCATGCTGTCCGCCCGCTTGACCTCCAGGAGCTGAAAGAACGCCTCCGGCCCCAGCCGGCTGAGCCAGCGGCGGACCGCCCGCTCCTGGGGGAGCAGCTGCTCGTCATGATACGCCACCAGCGTAACCACCCGCTCCTGGGTCCTGTTGTCAAATTTCAGCGCCCGGAGCATCTCGCCCGCCATCCGGGCGCTGACGGCGGGATGGCCGCAGAAATGGTCAGCGCCCTTCCCATCGGTGGATTTGCAGGCCGGCTTGCCAACATCGTGGAGCAGCATGGTCAGCCGCAGCGTCACGTCGGCGGGAGCCGCCTCTACGGCGTGGACCGTGTGCGCCCAGCCGTCCCGGCAGTGCCAGGGGGTGTGCTGCTCCAGCCCGGCCAGCGGCCCCAGCTGGGGCCAGAATTGGCACAACACGTCCGGGTACTGCCGCAGGACAGCCCCAGCGCCCTGGCCTTCCAGCAGCTTGCACAGCTCCGCGTTGATCCGCTCCGCCGCCACCCGGCTGAGCACAGCGCGATTGCGGCGCACGGCGCCGGCTGTGCGCTCCTCCATCCCATAGCCCAGGGCGGAGGCAAAGCGCAGGGCCCGCATCACCCGCAGGCCGTCCTCCTGAAAGCGCAGGTCCGGCTCCCCCACACAGCGGATCAGGCCGCGCTTTATGTCCTGCGCGCCCCCAAAGGGGTCGCGCAGATTCCCCGCCAAGTCCATGGCCACGGCATTCATGGTGAAGTCCCGCCGGGCCAAATCCTCTGCCAGATTGGGGACAAAACGCACATAGTCCGGCCGACGGCGGTCGGAATAGGGGCCTTCCATGCGATAGGTGGTGATCTCGTAAGGCTCTGTGCCCGCCAGCACGGTCACTGTCCCATGCTTCAAGCCGGTTTCGATGATCCGCTGCCCGGCAAAGCAGCGCCGGGTCTCTTCCGGGCGTGCAGAGGTGCAGATATCCCAGTCGTGGGGCGTTACGCCCCGCAGCAAGTCCCGCACACAGCCGCCCACCAGGTATGCCTCATGGCCCTGGGCGGCCAGTGCTTGGAGGATATGCCGTGCGCCGGGGGCGATTGGGAGCGCCATTTCTCAGCGCCACCCTTCGATCACCGGGACGCCGTGGGCCCGGGCCCACGCCGCCTCCCTGCCGTGGCAGGAGAAGAGCAGGATCTGCCGCTCCGCCCCCAGCTCCTTCAGCAGGGCCAGGGCCAGGCCCATCCGCTTGTCGTCAAAGGCGCACAGCGCGTCGTCCAGCAGCACCGGCGCGTCCGGCACGGTGAGCCGGCACACCGCCAGCCGGACGGCCAGATAGAGCTGCTCCGCCGTCCCGGTGGACAGGGCCAGGGCGCTGTGGGGCAGCACCGTCCCTTCCCCCGCCGCCTGGGCAGAGAAATCCCGGGCCAGGGTGAGCCTGTCCCACCGGCCCCCGGTGAGGGCGGCGAACAACCCTCCGGCCTTCTCGTTCAGCGCCGGGGAAAACCGCTGGCGCAGCTGGTCGTTGGCCGCGCCCAGCGCCTCCAGGGCGGCGGTAAGGGCGTCGTACTCCTCCAGGCGGCGGGCCAACTGCCCGTCCAGTTCCCCCCGCCGGGCCTCCACGTCCTCCGGGGCCCCCATGTGGGACAGCGCCCCCTCCGTGCGGGCCAGCTCCTTTTGCACCCAGGCCAGCTCCCGCTCCACCGCGGCCAGCTGGGCGGCGGTGGCCGCCTTGGACTGTGGCGGCTCGTGGAGCAGCTCCAGGGTGTCGAACAGCTGCCCCCCCTGGGCGGCCAGATCCTCCATCCGGCGGCGGGCGGCCTCCTCGGCGGCCCTGGCCTGCCGGGCTTGGGCCAGCCCCTCCCGGTACGCCGCCGCCTGGGCCAGCCAGTTTTCGTCCTCCGGGACGGGGATAGCCGGGACGGCAAGGATCTCCTTGGCCCGGCGCACCAGTTTCCGCCCGTGGAGCAGGCAGAACCCCCAGGCCAGCGCCGCCGCACAGGCCAATCCCGCCAATAGCCAGCGCCCGCCCAGCAATTGTGCGGCAAGCATCAACAGCATGGCCGTGCCCAGGAGAATGCCCAGTCGCGTTTCTATCTGCCCGCGCCGGCGCTGTTTTTCCGCTTCGGCCCGCCGGTCCTCCCGGCGGCGGTTCTCCTCCAGGGCCGCCTCCCGCTCCCTCTGCCTCTCCTGGGCAAGGGCCCAGGCCCGCTCGCCGGTCATGGTTCCAAATATGGGGTGGGGCCTGTCCTCCGGGACGGCCTCTTTCGCTTTTTCCCACTCCAGGTACGCCTGGCCGTAGCGGCGGTTGAGCTGGTGCTTTTCAATCCGCGCCCAGATATCCAAATCGGCCCGGAGCTCCCGCTGCCGCGCCTCCAGGCGCTCCAGCTCCCGCTCCGCGTCCGCCTTGCGGCGGCGGGCTTCCGCCATCTCCTGAAGGGCCGCGTTTAGCTGGGAGCGCTCCTCCTCCAGCTCCGGGATCAGGCCGTTGGCACGGTTGGCGCGGCGGCGGTTGCGCCAGTCCTTCAGGGTGCGCTCCACGGCGGAATAGGCCACGTCCTCCTCCCCGGAGGTGGCCAAGGCGGCGATGCGGGCCTCCAGCTCCCTGCTGGGGCTGATGGCCGCCCCGCCCTGCCCCACAAAAGCGGAGCGCAGGTACACCTCCTTACCCACCCCGGTGAGCTGCTCCCCCGCATTGGCGGCGGCGAGACCGGGGACCGGGTCGCCGGTGGCGGTGTAGACGGCCTCAAATCCGCCCAGGGGGTTGGTTCTGATGGGGAAACGGCGCAGGGTGATCTCCCTGCCCTCCCACTCCACCTGGGCCTCCCCCGCCATGGGCGCGCCCGACCAGGGGAGATAGCGGGTCTTATCCGCCAGAAAGCCGGTCTTATCCCGCTCCCGGGTGTCGATGCCGTAGAGCATGGCCTTCCAAAAGCCCGCCCAGGTGGATTTGCCCCCCTCGTTGGGGGCGGTGATGACGGTGAGGCCATCCCCCGGCTCCAGCGCAGCGCCGTCCAGCCCCCCGAAGGTGGCGGTGAGCTTTTTGATTTTCATGGGCAGATATCCTCCCCTCCCTCCAGCGCCGCCAGCCCAAACCGGGCCGCCAGCAGGAGCTTATCCCGCTCGTCCCCATCCGCGCCGTCCAGCCGTGCGCGCATTTCCCGGAGGAACAGCCCGGTCAGCGAGTCCTCCGCCGCCCGGGCCCACAGTTCCACCGGCAGGGTGGTGCGGTCCCGCAGCTCCACATGGAAGAAGCGGGGGGCCGCCTGGGCGGCCAGCGCCGCCAGGTCCGGCGCGGCGCGGCTCTCCCCGATGAGGACGAGGCGCACCAGATCCGGGCGCTCCCCCTGGGGCAGCGCGTGGGCAAAGCGTTCCGCCTCCACCGTCTCCACCAGGTACTGCCGCTTGCAGACGGGGACAAACCTCACCGCAGCCTCCGGCGCCTGGGGGGAGGCGGGGCCGTCCGAAACAGGCTGACCGACGGATGCGATGAGCGCGCCCTTGGGGCCCAGCTCGTCAAAGCCCCGCCCCTCGGGGCAGCCGGGATAGGCCCACAGGGTCTGGCCCGCCCTGCCGTTCACCCCGGCGTGGATGTGGCCCAGGGCGGCATAGGCCGCGCCGGAGCGCTCCAGGGAACGGGTGTCGATGGGGGCGTAGCCGCCCGCCGTACCCAGCTCGCCGTGGAGGCACAGCAGATGAAGCCGCCCGTCCGGCGGCGCGGCAAAGCCCGCCAGCGGGTCGTCCTCCCGGTGGGGGGCGGTGAAGGCGCAGCCGTGCACGGTGCAGTTGAGCTGGGGCAGCACCACCCCTTGCAGCTCAGGCTGTGTAAAGATATATACGTTGTCGGGCCAGCGGTTGACGGCGTAGGGCGACCCGGGGTGAAAATAGTCGTGGTTGCCCGGGGCGATAAACACCGGCACGGCCATTTCCCCCAGAGCCGCCGCCAGCGCCCGGACGGTCTCCGGGTACACCCGGCCCCCGTCCAGCAGGTCGCCGGGGAGCAAAACCAGGTCCACCCCCTCCTCCCGGGCCAGCCGGGCCAGCCGGGCGGGAATGTCCCGCAGCTCCCTCCGGCGCAGGGCGCTCTTATCCGCCGGAAGGCCGGCGAGGGGGGAGTCCAGGTGAAAATCGGCGGCGTGGAGCACTTTCATCGCTGTCCCTCCTAGGTGATGTCAACGCGCTGGACGCACACGCAGCGCTTGGCGGCGGTGTCGATCTCAAACAGCACCGCGTCCAGCTTGCAGGGGCCCTCCGCCGGCTGGAACCGCCGGGGCAGCCCCCCCAGAAAGCGGTTGACCGCCTGGTCGGGCCGGATTCCGATCACAGACTGGCTGGGGCCGGTCATCCCCAGGTCGGTGCAGAACCCCAGCCCCTGGGGGAACACCCGGCAGTCGGCGGTGGGCACGTGGGTGTGGGTGCCCCACAGGGCCTGGGCCCGCCCGTCCAGATACCAGGCCATGGCCCCCTTTTCGCTGGTGGCCTCGGCGTGGAAGTCCACCAAGGTCAGCTCGGCGTCCTCCCCCCGCAGCACCTCGTCAATCTTTGTGAAGGGGTTGTCAAAGTTGGAGTCCATGGAAGTGCGGCCAATGAGGTTCACCACCCGGATGCGCATACCCCGGGGGCCGTC
Organism: uncultured Oscillospiraceae bacterium; assembly: GCA_910587255.1. Classification (GTDB taxonomy): domain Bacteria; phylum Bacillota; class Clostridia; order Oscillospirales; family Oscillospiraceae; genus Enterenecus. The sequence continues at coordinate 69,101 of CAJUKT010000101.1, read as the reverse complement.
GAATATCCCCCAGCCCCGGCCCGGGACCCGGCAGGTGTAATTGGCCGGCCGGATGATATAGGGATTTTCCTCCATATACTTTACGATCTGTTGTTTGTCCCAGGTATGATTTCCCGTTGTTATCACATCTGCCCCGGCGGCAAAGATGGCGTCCGCCTGTGCGGGCAGCAGGCCGTTGCAGGCGGCGTTCTCCCCGCATACCACGGTGAAGTGCACGTCATGGAACTTTCTCAGGCCAGGCAGGCGGCGGGAGAGGAAGTCCACCCCGGCGTCCCCCACCACGTCGCCCACCGCCAATACATGGATGTTCATCGCTGTGTCCTCCTTTTCGCAAAAAGACCGAGGGCCGGATTCCCGCTCCCTCGGTCTGTCCAGTCAGCCGTCCTGCTCCACCAGCATGAGGCAGCCGTCCTTGTCGTACTTGAGCAGCTGGACCTCCGCCTTGGTATTCCTGGCGATATCCCGCATTTTCACCGCCTCCGTCACCGACGCCATCAGGGTATAGGACACCCCGTGCTTGCGCGCCCGGCCCGTGCGGCCGATGCGGTGGATATAGTACTCCTGCTCGTCGGGCACGTCGTAGTTGAACACCGCGTCCACATCGTCGATGTCCAGCCCCCGGGCGGCCACGTCGGTGGCCACCAGCACCCGCAGCTTCCCCTCCTTGAACCGCTGGAGGGTGCGCTCCCGCTCCCGCTGGGGGATGTCGCCGTGGATGGCCTCGCAGGCGATGCCCCGCATTTTCAGCAGCCCGGCCAGCCGGTCGGTCATGTTCTTCGTGTTGCAAAAGGCGATGGCCCGGTCATAGCCGCCGTTGTTGATCAGGGCGGTCATGGTGTCCAGCTTCTGCTCCCGTCCCATCAGCTCAATGGCGTACTGCTGGATATCCGGGCGGTTCTCCTCCACCGGGCGGACGGTGATCTCCGCCGGGTCGCGCTGATAAACCCAGGAAATATCCATAACTTCCCGTGATATCGTGGCGGAAAATAACCCCAGGTTTCGGCGGTGGGGCATTTTGTCCAGGATGCGGGTGACATCCTGGATAAAGCCCATGTCCAGCATCCGATCCGCCTCGTCCAGCACCACGGTCTGCACCTTGTCCAGGCGCACGGTGCGCCGCTTCATGTGATCCATCAGCCGCCCGGGGGTGGCCACCACAATTTGGGGCTTGCTCTTGAGCTGGGTGAGCTGCTTCTCAATGGGCTGGCCGCCGTACAGGCACACCGTCCGCACGCCCTCCCGGAAGGCGCACAGATCCCGCAGCTCGTCCCGGATCTGTATGGCCAGCTCCCGGGTGGGGGCCAGGATCAGCGCCTGGACATCGCTGGATGCAGGGTCAATATGCTCCACCATGGGAATGCCGAAGGCGAAGGTCTTGCCGGTGCCGGTGGGGGCCTTGGCCACCACGTCCTTCCAGTCCATAAAGTAGGGGATGGCCCCGCCCTGAATGGGAGTGGCCTGGGTGAAGCCCTTTTTGTCCAGGGCTTTCATAGTGGCCTCAGACAGGCCCATATCCTTATAATAATAGGTTTCCTGCACTTGCGCGCCGTTGATTTCCATACAGCCGTTCCTCTCGCGTAAAATAGAATTCAGGGGCAAGCCGATGGCTCGCTCTTATGCTGGTGGGCCCGCTGCCGTTCCACCAGGTCGGCCAGCGTGGTGTGGTCCACCACCTGGGACACCGCCCGGTGTATATCCTGCCACAGCTCCACCGTCACGCAGTCACAGCTGTGTTCACAGTAGCCGCCGTCGGTGGCGCACTCCACCGGGGCCAGATCTCCCTCCAGCGGGCGGAGAATGTCGCCCACAGAGTATGCCTCCGGCTTCCGGGTGAGCAGGTAGCCGCCCCCCGCCCCCCGTACAGACCGCACCAGCCCGGCCCGGGCCAAGGGGGTTACAATCTGCTCCAGGTATTTATCGCTGAGCTGCTGCCGCCGGGCGGCATCCCGCAGGGACACCGGGCCGTCGTCCACATGCTGGGCGATATCCACCATCAGCCGAAGGGCATACCGCCCTTTTGTGGAAATTTTCATGGGGGTCCCTCCAAAAAAGTTCACTGCTTTTAAAATACCATAGTTCTGGTGGGAATTCAAGGGAAAATTCAACCGCCGCTTCGGACAGGACGCAACTTCCCCATTGACAAACCCCGTTCGATATGGTATCATACGCATTGTCTTTAGACGGCTTTCTTTTTGGAGAGATGTCTGAGTGGTTTAAGGAGCCGGTCTTGAAAACCGGTGACCCGCAAGGGCCGTGGGTTCGAATCCCACTCTCTCCGCCAGATTACAATTTCATCATTTCGATGTTTTCGACACGCGGAAGTACCCAAGTGGCCGAAGGGGCTCCCCTGCTAAGGGAGTAGGCGGGTAAAACCGTGCGAGGGTTCAAATCCCTCCTTCCGCGCCAACCTGTGTTGATAAAAAAGATGCAGGTGAAAAATCCGCACTTCGGTGCGGATTTTTCTCGTCTTTTGCACTTGCTATCGCGTTTAGCGAGAACAAAATAACAGCATTTACAAAAATGGGAAGCGTGATTTCAAAATTACGCTGGCGGAGATGCAAAATGGGGCAAAATCGGCCATTTTAGGTTCCTTCAGCATTGGAGGGGACTCGAACTCTTGGGCTCTCGTCTTCTCCTCCGTTCGCCCGGAATATCTATCAAAAAGAAAAACAACCTGCAAATCGGCCAGGGCCTGCTGTGGAACTACAGCGGGCCCTGGCCGATTTTTACGTTTCCCGGTCAAGGTTTCAGGGCGAGATCACAATAACAAATGAATTGGAGGTGGCGATCACGGCAATCGCTGAAAGGATACGCTTTTTCCGCAAAGAACGCAGAATGACACAGACGCAGCTCGGTATGCTGTTGGGGTTTCCGAAGAAATCGGCCAATGTCCGTCTGGCGCAGTATGAGACAGGGGCAAGAACTCCAAAGAATGGCTTGGTCACCGAGATGGCCCAAGTTCTGAGTGTTTCGCCGCAGGCACTGACCGTGCCGGACATTGATTCGGATATTGGCCTGATGCATACGCTGTTCGCCCTGGAGGACAGGTATGGCCTCACCATTAGTGAAACTGGCGGTGATGTCTGTCTACAGGTCGATGAGAATCAAGGCACAGATGCGGTTCGTCTCTGCAAAATGCTCCGCTCCTGGAATCAGGCCGCCGCCATGCTCAAAGCCGGTGAGGTCAGCCGCGAGGACTATGACCATTGGCGGTATTGCTATCCTCTGGTACAGCTACGTGATTAGCCCTGTTCGTCAATCCCAATACCGTATGCCGTCAGCAGCTCCAGCGCTCTTTTTTCTCCTTCCGCGTTGAAGGATGCGGACTTGCTGCGGTCTCGCACATTTACCTCCGTGCCATAGTGTATTACTGAAAATGAAAAAGCGCAATCCAATCAAACCCAGACCAGTTTTGCGTTTCCGCGCAGTCTGTTCAGATTGGTGGTTATGCTTGGTCTGTCCATGGTTCTTTGGTGGTGTTGATAATAGCTTTGGTGCAGGCTTTCGGCTATACTTGCTCTACCATCAAGAGAAAGGAGACCGGATACCATGGCACAGACAAAGAACCTCTGCGCTTTGATCGACCTCGACCTGCACCAAAAAATCACCGCAGCCCGAGAGCAGGCAGGCCAGACCACCAGCGAGTACATCACAGACCTACTCATCGAATACTTCGAAATGAAAGAAAATGGAGGTAACGCCACTATGCCGAACAACAATACCAGAACCATGGCCTTCCAGATCGATGAAGCCCTTTTCCAGCGCATCAAAACCCACCTGGAGCGGGAGACCACCCGTACAGGGCACAAGCTCACCCAGAAAGAGTTCGTGCTGGGGCTCATCGAGCAGGCACTGGACGAGGCAGAGCGGCAAGTTCAGGAGGCCCCGGGTGAAGCCGAGACCCAGCCCTCTCAGGAAACGGGGGACGAACCGGGGGAAGCCCCAGGCGCAGACTAACAGCCAGATGGCCCAGGCCCTTCCAAGCGGGAGTACCTGGGCCGTTTGTTACTTCAGCCCCCTGAAAATCTCAGCAGTCCTGATGAAAACGAAAGATTAAAACCGCTTTAATGGAGATGATGATGGTTGGCTAAAGCTATCGCAATCAAAATTGATGAGAGCTTATTTCGAGAAATCCATGTCAAAGCAGCGCAAAAAGGATTCTCAACCCAGCAGTATGTCACTGAACTTATCAAAAAGAACCTCTTTCCAGCGCGATTTCCTAAAATGAGCGAAAGACAAGTGGAACAAATCAGGCAGGTAGCACATACTTTGAAAGTAAGTCTGACCCAGCTCTAAGAGATAGTCAAGACATGAGCAGGCCAACGTCAGCCCCTATGACGGCCCTGCCCTCGAGGTGGAGGCCAGCCCCAGGCGGATGCCTGACGTGCGGTGTTGGCCCCCTTGTGGCCCAACGTGGCCCGCTCCAGCCCACAGCAACAAAAGGCCCCGGTGCCATCCCTCAAAAGGATGACACTGGGGCCTTTTTTCGTTCTCTCAGCCAGCCGGGGCAAGCACCACGTCACACCAGACGTCCTCCAGCTTCCGGGCCTGGAACGCCTGCCCCTCCTCCGCCGTGGCGGTGCGGATATGCCCCACCTTCCCACAGTCCGGGCACTGGCATGGCTTGGCCGCTGCCTCAAGCTCGAAGTGGCAATGATCGCATACGAATACCATTTCAGTCCATCCCCTTATGTTTTTCTCTGAAAACAGTATACCACCCATGGCCCCGGGAATTCAAGCCATAGTGGTGCTTTCTATCTTTTGCACTAAATATGGTATACATAACAGCGAACAACCAGTCCTTACCAGGGAAAAAGCAAGGCCCGCAAACACTTTCCCCGCCCGTCAAAACAACGAAAGCCAAATCACTGGACAGCCTGGGAGAGCGCCCCACTTGTGGGACGCCCTCCCGGGCTGTTTTGCGTTTCAGCCAAAAGGAGGTGAAGATCATAGCACAAAACGCACCCTTCCGCTTCTCGGACGAGGAGATGGATATTGCCAAAAACACAGATTTGCCCGACCTGTTGGAGCACTTAGGCTACCGGCTTCGGCGGGTAGGCCGGTACTACACCACACGGGAGATGGACAGCATCCGCATCAAAGGCCGCCGCACCTGGAAGCGGTACTCCAACGGCATAGGCGGCGATGCCATCACCTTCCTCCAGACCTTCGAGGGGAAGGGCTTCCGGGAGGCGGTGGAGTATCTGCTGGACTTCAACGGGCGGGCGCGGGACTCTCCCAGACCAGCCAAACCGCTTCCAGAAGAAGAAAAGGCCGAATTTGTCCTGCCCCCACCCAACAGAGACACCCGCCGAGTATTTGCCTATCTCCGCAAGCGCGGCATCGATCCCCAGGTGATCCAGGGCTTCATCGCCGCTGGGCTTCTGTATGAGGACGAGAAATATCACAACTGCGTCTTCGTGGGCCGGGACAGTGATGGGGTGCCCCGCTTCGCCAGCAAACGGGGCACCTACGACAAGGACGGTGCCAGCTTCAAGCGGGACGTGGCGGGCAGTGACAAAAAGGTGGCTTTCCCCATCCCCTGCCATCCGGCCATCCCCTGGGTGCTGGTGTTTGAGGCTCCCATCGACCTGATGAGCTTCCTCACCCTGCACCCGCAGGTGTGCTCCAATGCCGTGGCCCTGTGCGGGGTGTATCAGGGTGGCCTGGACACCTATCTGGCCAACAACCCCCATCTGAACCATGTGGTGCTGTGCCTGGATGCGGACGGCCCCGGTCTTGAGGCCGCGGAGAAGCTGCGGGCGGAGTATGAGGGCCGGGGCCTGAAGGTGTCCACCCGCGCCCCGCCCTGGGGCAAGGATTGGAATCAGTATCTCCAACAGCCTGAACCACCAAAAAATGAACCAAAAAAGGAGGAATCGACCCCAATGGCAGACTTGGAAAAGCTGGTCAGCGAGAAAACCGAAGCCGATGCACTCTGGAAGGAACAGCGGCAGATGGAACGGGACGCTGCCATCAGCCAGCGCGACGCCAGCGTCAATGAGATCACCACCAGCCCCGAGGCATACGCCCGATACCTGGAGCTCCAGGCGGACAACCCCCTGTCCAGCGCTGGGAACGTGGCGCTGGTGATGATCCAGAACCCGGAGGCCACCCTGTTCGGCACCCGGGATCGCTGGAAGCGCCTGGGCCGCTTCGTAGCGGACACAGAACTGGAGGAGGGCGCGAAGATCTTCGTCCGCTCCCCCACAGGCCGGGGCTACGTCCTGGCGGATACCTACGACGTGTCCCAGACCCGGGGCCGGGATATCCCCGCTCATCCCCAACTTCTGGACGATACCCCGGAGATGGAAACGGCGTTCGCCGCCCTGCTGAAGTATTCCCCTGTGCAGGTGACCACCGACCGGAATCTGGACACGGCAGCCTGCTACGATGACCACGCCATGACTATCGCCATCAACCCCGGCTGTTCGGACAGTCAGGCGTTCAGCGCCATCGCCGCAGAGATCGCCCTCGCCCGGTTCCACGACCGGGGCGCCAACTCGGCGTACAGCCGGGAGGGCTATGATCTGAGCGCCCAGAGTGTGTCCTACATCCTGTGCCGCCGCTTCGGTGTGGAGCGGGAGCTGCCTGACCTGTCCGTGCTGCCCGCGCAGTACCAGTACCTGGACGCCCAGCAGCGCCGGGAGGCGCTGAACAGCATCCAGGACATGGCGAAGAAGATCGGCGGCAGCATCGAGCGGAGCGTCCTGCCGCCCCAGCGGGCCGCGCCCGCTGTCCAACGGGAAGAACGGTAACAGGAACCGCAAAATTTACATCAATTACAGGAAAAAATCAATTCAATATGGAGGAACCTGACATGAAACGCATTTTCACCACTATCTGCACCCTGGCACTGATCACTGCCGGGGTGCTGCCCGCGCTGGCGGCGGAATCCCCCGCCCCGTCCCAGGAGCCGGAGCTGGCCTGCTACTATCCCATCAAAGTGGAGGAGTACACCTTCGGCCCCCTGGACGAGCTGCGCATCGACAAGGTGTACCAGCTGTCCCTGGGCGACGATCCCAGCAAAATCCCCACGGAGGACTTCGAGCGCAACGGGCAGCTGTACTACCTGCTGGACATGGTTCGGAAGGATGAGGTGGGGGTGGATACCCAGGCCCACACCGAGACTGTCACATTGGCCAGCGACACCAACAAGATGGACGCCATCCTCCAGCGGCTGGACGCCGAGATGGAGTTCACCAACGAGGACGGCTACACCGGCATCCTGCGGCTGGATCACACCAGCGTCCAGGTTACGACCGATGGGTATAAGAGCAGCACGAAGAAGCTGTCCGCCACCCGCACCTATCCGAATTTGTCCGAAGCGGACGTCTCCCTGATCCCCAAATCTATCACGGACAACGGCAAGACCCTGAAGCTGGCGGACGTGCAGTGGTCCAGCGCCGAGAGCACGGACGGCGAGGGTGGCATCGTGACTCACTATACAGCCACTGCCAGCTACACCGGGAGCACCACCAGCACCTACGCCACCGGCTACACGGTGTCTGCCAACTACACCGGCGAGCTGTCCAAGACGGACTGCCAGGTGGTGACCTACACCGCCACCTTCGGCAGCATGGAGATCCCCGGTGCGTCCAGCGCCCCCGAAGTGGATGATCCCGCCGCATCGGACAGCCCGGATGCCCCTTCTGCTCCCTTCGACTGGGCCGAGGTCAAGACACCGGCGATGATCGGCGGGCTGGTGCTGATCCTGGCCCTGGGCGGGGCGTTCGCCTACAAAAAACTGAGGAGGAGATAAGCCTATGAAGAAAAAACTTTGTGCCCTTCTGTCCGCCGTCATGGTGTTTAGCCTGTGCGTCGCCCCGGCCCACGCCCTGGAGCTGAGCATCGGCGCCCCGGACGACTACCTGTTTGGGCGGCCCACCAGTGACGATACCATCTATGAGTGGGAAACCCCCAATGTGGATCGCTCCAAGAACACCGCCCTGATCCCGCCCGGCTTCGGGACGCCCACCAGCTATCTGCCGGGCTCCGGTGAGTACCTCACCCCCAATCTGGTGCCCGGTGCGCTCAGCGGCGGGCTGGTCAACCAGGTCGGCAGCGTGAGCAACCCGGACGGCGGCACCTCCGTGGACACCAGCGGCAGCTACCCCGCCCCCGGCACCAGCGTGGACAGCAACGGCTTCCCCACCGTGAACGGAGGCACGTCCTCTGTCCAGACCACCGCCTTCACCGAAGTCACCAGCGGGATGTACTACAGCAACGGCAGCCTGGGCACGCTGAAGATCCCCTCCATCGGCCTGACCGTGGGCGTGTATGAGGGCACCGGCAGCGCTCCTCTGCTGAAAGGCGCTGGTCATTTCGAGAACACCAGCATTTGGGCTGGAAATATTTGTGTGGCCGGTCATAACCGTGGTGTGCGGAACGATTTCGGCAAGATCCACACGCTGAAGTCCGGCGACATCATCACCTTCACCACAGTTTTGGGCACCAGGAGCTACGCTGTCACCAGCGTGACCAAGGTATCCGTCAACGATGTAAGCGGCCTGTCCGCCAGTTCGGACAACCAGATCACCCTTTATACGTGCGTGGAGGATCAGCCCGCCTACCGCTGGTGCGTCCGGGCCCTGGAGCAGGCGGCATAAGCTGTCTGTGAATGGTCGCGGCTGTTCGCCGATAGTGTTCGACTTTGGCCCTCAGTTGTGGTATGTTGCGGTCAAGAGACCCAACATCACAAAAAGGAGGCCAAAATGTTATGAAAAAAGGAAGGACAGCCATCACCTTTGCCGTGGGCGTGTGTGCCGGATTCGCCCTGTGCGGCCCCGCCGCCCAGGCGGCCAGCCACCTCACCGCCACGCTCAGTAACCAGCTCATCTATGTGGACGGCCAGCGGGCATCTATGACCGCCTACCTCATCGGGGGCAGCAACTATGTCCGTCTCCGGGATGTGGGCGAGGCGGTGGGCTTCAACGTCTACTGGGACGGCAGCGCGGTGCAGGTGGAGAGTGATAAACCCTACACCGGAGCAGCCCCGGCCAGCCAGACACCCACCGTTTCCGGCACCGTCACCATCCCCGCAGACGGCTCCCGGTACGTACCTAAGAATGGGGACAAGATCGCCTGCGATGACGGCGCCACCTACACCGTCACCGATGCCAGCGGCTATGACGCCAGTGCGTTCGCGGACGGCCCCCTGGGGCCGCTGCCCACCGCCGCCTGCGACTGGAGCAGCTTCCCGGAGATCACGCTCCCTGCGCCGGAAGCCCGCCACTTCTCCCTGCCCGACGGTGAATACCTATTCCTGCGCAACCTCTATGAGACGCGCCGTATGCAGTACGTCCTCATGAACCTGGCCGGAACCCATCCAGACACCAGCCAGGGCGGGCGGCTCCGCTACGGCTCCAAGGGCACCCCCTACGTCTCCATCAGCCTCACCATCCCGGATCACCTCACCGCCCACTCCTTCTGGCCCTGGCGGGAGAGCGAGCTGTCCAACAACTTCAACTCCTGCCCGCCGGGGAAATACTACGTGGAAGCCTGGGATGTGTTCAAAAACGGCAAATTCCTGTATACCGAGTACAAGATCGCAACCGATATCTGATCAAACATCACATCAACCAAGGGGACGCCGGCCGGCGTCCCCTTCACTTTTGGAGGTAACTACATGAAAAAACGTCTGTTATCCCTGCTGCTGGTCATGGTCACGCTGATGGGGCTGCTCCCCACCAGCATCTTCCCCGCCTTTGCCGCCTCCTCGGTGGAGGAGGCCCTGGGCGAGATCAACATCTACAACAGCGGCGTGGATCTGAACTACCTGTGCGTCAACGGACGCGCCAAGACCCAGCCCTACGACTACTATCTCTACACCAACTCCAAGGGGGAGCAGGTGGAGGTTCCCGTGTACTGCGTCAGCCCCACCCAGTACGGCGTCACCGAGACCGTGCCCGCTGGCCAGAGCATCAAGTACACCGCCAACGAGAAAGCCAAGGACCCCAAGGTCATGGGTATCGTGGCCAGTGGCTACCCCACCAGGGGGTTCAACGAGATGGGTGTCAGCAACAAGTATGAGGCGTGGTACGCCACCAAGACCGCCCTGTGGTGCTACCTGATCTCCTCCTGGGACATCAACGCCCTGTCCGTCAACCCCAATTGCTCCGACCAGGCCGGGGCCCAGCGGGTGCTGGCAGCGGCCAAGGAGGTGTACGCCGGGGGCATCGGCTGGACGTACAACATCGAACCCAGCCTCACCTGCACCCCGGACAAGCCCGCCGCCTATGACGTGACCATCGACGGCAAAGCCTATAAACAGCAGGTGTTCACCCTCACCTCCGAGACCTGGGTGTGCAACTACGACATCAAGGTGGGCTTCTCAAACCCGGATGACGCCCCCGCAGGCACCCGGATCGTGGACCTGGACAACAAGGATATCACCGCCGTCACCACCCAGAGCGTCCCCGGCCAGGGCTATGTGGGCCAGTTCAAGGTGCTGTACCCCGCCGACGCCATCAAGGGCCAGAGCGGCAGCGTCCAGCTCTCCTTCAACGCCGACGTGTACCAGTACGCCATCTTCTATGCCGTCTGCGCGGAGAAGAACAAGTACGGCAATCTCCAGAACTATATGGCCACCACCGACCCCACCACGCCCATCCGCATCAACGCCATCAGCACCTACTCCACCGAGGACGTGCCCGATGGACCCAGCACCCCCGACACACCCGATACGCCGGACACCCCCACCTCCGGCCCCGGTTCCCTGCGCATCATCAAACTGGAGACGGGCACCGAGACCCCGCTGGCCGGGGCTGTTTTTGAAGTGGTCGGCCCCCACGGGGACACCATCGGCAGCTTCGCCACCGACGAGAGCGGCACCATCGTCATCCCCGACGCGGAACCGGGGAACTATACCGTGTATGAGCGGTCTGCCCCGAAGTTCCACCTGGTCTGCAAGGACGCCACCCAGAACGTCACCGTGGTGCAAGACAAGGAGGCCACCGTGACCTTCTATAACGACCCTTACGGCTCTCTGCGGGTGGAGAAGTACAGCAACACCGGCGAGGGCCTGGAGGGCGTGACCGTCCAGATCAAGCACATCGAGAGCGGCGCTACCCAGTCCGCCCAGACCGGCCCGGGGGGCGTGGCCGTGTTCGATGAGCTGAAACCCGGCGCTTATGAGGTGCTGGAAACGGCGGGCATCAAGGGCTGGATCGCGGATACCAGCAGCATCGTCAATGTCAACGTGGTCGCTGGGGAACAGTCCACCACCACCCTGACCAACAAGGAGCTGCCCGGACTGCGCATCATCAAATATGACCGGACCACCATGGAGGTCTTGCCCAATGTGGTCTTCACCGTGTGGCGGGACGGGGAGCTGCTGGGCGATTTCCCCACCAACGCCCTGGGGGAGATCCTGCTCACCGACCAGAAGCCGGGCACCTACGTGGCGCAGGAGAAGCAGAGCGATGACGACCACATCACCGTCACCACCGCCCAGCAGGTGGAGCTCCACGCCGGGGACGGCATCAAGGAGCTGGTCTTCTTTAATGACCTCAAACCGGGGATGCACCTCATCAAGGTGGATTCCTCCGACCTGTCCAAGCCCATTGCCAACGCCCGTTTCAAGTTTGAGGCGGTGGACGGCAGCTGGGGCCCCGTGGAGATGACCACTCTGGAGGACGGCACCATCGACCTGTCCAAGCTGCCCGTGGGCGCGGCGGTGGTGACGGAGCTGGACTGTCCGGGCTATGTGATCGACGACGCCCAGCGCATCATCCAGCTCAAGCCCAACGAGACAGCTCAGTTCGTGTTCACCAACAGCAAGAAGCCCTCCCTTTACCTCCTCAAAACCAGCTCAGACGGTTCCCCGATGGAGGGCGTTTCCTTCCGGCTGGCCAAGATCGAGGACGGCACCCACTACCTGGACAAGACCACCTCGGCCAGCGGCGAGATCCTGTGGGAGGGCCTGGAGCCGGGGGTGTACTCCCTGGTGGAGACCGCCACGTTGAACGACCACATTTTGAGCACGAAAGAGCACCATGTGGAGCTGTTTCCCGGGAGGACCAGTACGATCGTGCTGGAAAACCACAAGCGGCCCAATTTGTATGTCTATAAAAATGACGCGGACGATGGCAGTCCCATCGAGCACACCATCTTCACCGTCCGGGCGGCGGACGGCCACAGCGTGGACGAGATCGAGACCGGGCCGGATGGCCTCGCCGTGCTGGAGAACCTCCTCCCCGGTGTGTACGAAATCTCGGAGAAGTCCGTCCCCTCCCCCTGGCTGAAGGACGCGCCCAGCCAGCTGGTGACGCTGTACCCCGACCGGGACCGGACGGTGTACTTCGAGAACCACAAGCGGCCTGTGATCGAGATCATCAAGGAGAATGAGGTCACTTTTGAGCGGCTGGCCAATGTGCCTTTCCAGGTGTGGTACGCCTCCAACAACACCAGCACCGGCGAGCTGAACGACCTGGGCATTTTCTACACCGACGAGAACGGCCGCATCGAGCTGGATGGCACCAAGATGGGCGAGTTCGGCCTGCGGGACGGCTGGTTCCGGGTCAAGGAGCTGGAACCGCTGAAGGGCTTCGCCAAGGCGGACCCGGACACCCAGGAGGCGTTCGTGGCCGCCGGACAGGGCCACACTTTCGTGTTCCGCAACCGGCCCCTGTCCGCCATCTGCGTGTGGAAATATGACAGTGTCCACCCCAATGTTGCCATTGAGGGGGCGGTGTTCCAGGTCAAGTACCTGTCCGGCAACACCTCCGGCACGGGCGGCACCGTCATCGGCACCTATAAGACTTCTGCCAACGGCTCTTTCACCGTCACCGGCCTCCAAAGGGGCACCTATATCATTGAAGAACTGTCCAGTGATGGGAACCACGTCATCGACACGCCGCCCCAGACGGTCTACCTCTCCGGCGAGGAGCAGGAGGTCGTCCAGGTCTATTTCGGCAACAGTCCCAAGGGGGTACTCCTGGTCTCGAAGGTGGGGGATCAGGGCGAGCCGTTGAGCGGCGTGGAGTTTTTGGTCACCAAGTCTGACGGGACGCTGATAGGTGACGCCAATGGGAAGTTCGTGACAGACCAGGCGGGCACCTTCCTGGTGGAGAACGTCGATCCCGGCACCACACTGGTGGTCAAGGAGACCCGTGCAAAAACTGGCTACCTGCTGGACGATGCGGCCCAGACCGCCGTCGTGAAAGCCGGGCAGACGGTGCGGCTCCAGTTCATCAACCACAAGGCGGGGAACCTCGTCATCCATAAACTGTCCAGCGCCGACAGATCCCCGCTGGAGGGGGTGCAGTTCAAGATCACCTACGCCAACGGGCAGGTCGTGGATCAGGCCAACGGCCAGCTCTCCTCCAACGGCCTGTACTGGACCAATTCCGAGGGGCAGATCATCCTTTCCAATATCACGGGCACCATCATCGCCACGGAGGTGGCCAGCATCGATGGATTCACCATCGACCCCAATACCCGCAGCCAAACCATCGTCATCAATCCCGGCGATGACACGCAGCATTTGTGGTTCTACAACGACCCCGTGGGCGGCATCGAGATCGTGAAGGTAGTGGAGGGCAACGAGGAACAGCGCATCCCCAACGTGACTTTCGAGATCCGCCGCATGGATGACGCGCTGGTGGACACCGTGATCACCGGGGCAGACGGGCGTGTGTTCGTCAGCCTGGAGGCGGGCAGCTACTATGCGGTCGAAACTAAATGTCCTTCGACTGTTAAGCTGGACAGCACCCCGCACTATTTCGAGGTGGTGGCGGGCAAAGCCACCCCGCCTCTGGTGGTGACCAACAAGGCTGTTTCGGGCATCGTCATCCATAAAACCGATTCCGTCACGGGCTGCGGGATCTATGGGGTGTCCTTCCTGGTCTACGACAGCGGCCACAACGTGATCGACCAGGTGTCCACCGACGACCAGGGCTTCGCCTATGTGGAGGGGCTCGACAAAGGCGGCCGCTACTATCTGCGCGAGCTGGACAATGAGGGCTACATCCCGGACACCCAGCTCAAGACCGTGGAGGTGAAAGCAGGCGAGAGTACGCTGGTGGAGTGGAAGAACACCCCCATCACCGCCCAGATTCAGATCACCAAAAAGTCTGCCGACTACAACCCCACCAACGGCCTGCCCGCGGGCACGCTGCTGGAGGGCGCGGTGTTCGAGATTCGGGACAAGGCTGGGAACCTGGTGGACACCATCCGCTCTGACAGCCGGGGCGTGGCTACCTCCAAGCCCCTGCCCCTCTCGCGCTATACCATCCGCGAGGTGAAGGCCCCGGCGAACTACGGGGTCAGCGACCAGGAGCTCACCGCCTACCTGGAACACGCCGGGCAGATCGTGCGCTTTGAGGTGACCAATAAGTCCCTCACCACCGGCGTTTCCATCACCAAGACTGGGCCCAAAGAGGCCATGGCGGGCCAGCCGGTGAACTACACCTTCTCCAGCATCGCCAACAATTCCAACGTCATGCTGACGTCGTTTTATTGGCGCGACACGTTGCCTGCCGAGGTTCGGCTGAACACCGTGGTGACGGGCACCTACAACACCCCCGGCACCTACAAGATCACATACCGGGTGAACGGCGGTGAATACCGTACCCTGGCGGACAATTTGAGCACCAGCAAGAACTATACGCTGGCCGCTTCCTCTGCTGCCCTGGGTCTGGCCTCCAACGAGCGCGTAACCGAGATCATGTTTGTCTTTGGCCAGGCCCCCGCTGGCTTTGCCCAGGTGGAGCGTCCCATGCTGAAGTGTACCGCTGTGTCCTATATCACTTCTACCGCCTTCACCAACATCGCCGATGTGGGCGGCGTCTACAACGGCGTGTGGGTGCAGGCCATCTCCCGTTGGGTGACCACCGTCTACGGCAAGCCAGTGGTGCCCAGCCTGCCCCAGACCGGGTATTGATGTCCCTGGGAGGCCCGCCCATCGGCGGGCCTCCCCACATTATAAAGTAAAGGAGTGCAGATTTCTATGCTGAAAATCGTTGCCACCGGCAACCTGACCCGCGACGTGGAGCTGAAGCTGAACAAGAACTCCGGCAAGCCCTACGCCATCCTGCGCATCGCCTCCGACCGCCGCTACCGGAACCGGGAGGGCATCCGCCGCACCGACTTCATCTCCATCAAGGTGCGGGGCGCGCTGGCCATGCGGTGCGCCGCCTACGCGGTCAAGGGCTGCCGGGTGACTGCCGTGGGCAATTTCGAGACCATCACCTTCTCCGAGGATCCCAAGCGCCAGCCCGGCTTCCTAATCCAAGCCACCGAGGTGGAGTTCACCATGCCCAAGCGGGCCGGGGAAGCGGTCGCCGCGCTCTCCACTGATGAGGACAAGTCCGCCGCCGACCGGGCCGCCGCCTGATGCGCAACACCGGCATCGAATACGGCAGCGGGGAGCGCACCCCCGTTGTGCTGCCCGAGATGGCCCAGCTGCTTCCTCCTCTCACGGGGGAACAGCTGGCCGCGCTGGAGGCCGATCTGCTGGCCAACGGCTGCTACTCGCCCATCATTGTCAATGAGGACATGACGGTCATCGATGGGCACAACCGCCTGGAGCTGTGCGAAAAGCACGGCATCCCCTATAAGATGGCCGTGTTCTCGTTCGCGGATATGCTGGAGGCGAAGCAGTGGGCGCTGGACACCCAGAAGGGCCGCCGCAACCTGGATAAGTGGGAGCTGGGCAAGATTGCGCTGAAGCTGAAGCCCGACCTTGAAGCCAGGGCCAAAGCTAATCAGTCCGCTGCTGGCGGGGACAAATCAGAACAGGGAGCGCTTTTGGTGAATTCACCAAAAGCGCTCTTGCCCGTTAACACCAGGAAAGAGATGGCCCAAGCTGTTGGCATTGGAGAGCAGACGATGGGGCGAGTTATGCAGATCGATGAGCACGCGCCCCCTGCGGTGAAGGAAGCCCTGGACAACGGCGAGCTGTCCATCAACCAAGGTTACAACCTGACGAAGCAGCTCCAGGTGGTGCCGGAGGATCAGCGGGATGAGGCCGCCACCCAGGCCATCGCTCTCGCCCAGGCTAAGAAGGAGCTGCGGGAGTTGGACGCAGCGGCGGAGCACCGGGGCAAGGTTGCCCGCCTGTTCTGCAAAGCCTTTGAGCACGCCGTGCAGCTCACCCCTACCGAGGAAAATGTGCGCCTGTGGGTGGAGGGCACCCGGATGCGCACAGACGAGATCGAGGACTCTGTGAAGGAGGCCCGGGAGCTGGCCAGGGTGTTCGCCGCCATCGCGGATATTTTGGAGCGGATGCTCCCTATTGAGGTGGGAGCAGAGGAGGAAACAACATGAACATCTCAAAAGAATGGCTGGATTTTATCCGGGAGCAGTACCCTGTCGGCTCCCGGATAAAGCTGCGGGAAATGGCGGACGACCCCTGCCCCATCGAACCCGGCACCATGGGCACCCTGACTGACATTGATGATGCAGGCGTTTTCCACGTTGCCTGGGACAATGGCCGGGGGCTGGGGCTGGTGTTCGGCAAGGACTCCTTCACCGTTCTGCCGCCGGAACCGCCCGAACCCGAAAAAGCACATACCAAGCACAAAGCAAGGCACGGCGATAGGGGCCGTTAACTGAACAATAATTGGCGGGGCCGAGGTGCGTCAGTACCTTGGCCCCATATTTTTGATTGGAGTTGTTTTATAAATGGCAGTTTTTCGAGTGGAACGCACACGGGATTACACCGTCATATGCAACCATCATTTGAAGGATATGAATCTGTCCCTGAAGGCCAAGGGCCTGCTGTCCATCATGCTTTCTCTGCCCGATACCTGGAACTACACCACCCGGGGTCTGGCCGCCATCTGCAAGGAGGGCGTGGACGCCATCCGCAGCGGCATCCAAGAGCTGGAGAAGGCGGGCTACATCATCCGCCGCAGGCTGCGTGGCCCTGATGGCCGCATCACTGACACCGAGTACGTGATTTATGAGCAGCCTATCCAGCCGAACACGCCGCCAGCGCCGGAGGAGCCGGATGCGCCCTCACCGGGGGCGGAAGGGCCGGATATGCCTGCTCCACATACGGAAAACCCGTATGCGGTGGGGCCGGGTGCGGTGGCACCATTTGCGGGGAATCCTGCGCAATTAAATATAAATCAAGTAAGTACGGATGGATCAAAAACTAATCTATCCTGTCTGACGGAAGGACAGGTGCGCGCGCGGCGGGCAGAGATCCAGGCGCAGATCGAGTACGACACCATCCGCACCGTGGAGAACCAGGGACAGATCGACGAGTTCGTGGAGATCATGCTGGAGGTGTCCCTGGCCGAGAGCCCCACCATCCACGTCGGTCAGGAGCGGGAGTACCCCACGGCCTTCGTGCGGGAGCGCTTCGCCCAGCTGAACAGCTCCCACATCGAGCGTATCCTGGATGCCATCCTGGAGAACAGCAGGCGGGTGCGCAACACAAAAGCCTACCTGCTGGCGGCGCTGTTTGACGCCCCCGCCTCCAAAGAGAACCACTACACCATGCAGGTAAACAGCGGCTGAAAAATATTGCTTTGTGCGAGAAAGGAGTGTTTCGTTGAAGAAATCGATACAAATGCCGGGGAGGGATGACCATGCGTGACAATGTCTCTGTCCGGCAATGGCAGGATCTGTACCGAATGGGTGCCTTCGCCAGTCAGAGCCGAGCCGTCCAGATCGAGGCGGGCTGGTACGACTGGTTCTGCCGGGACGAGGGGCTGGCGGGCCGCCTGAAGAAGATCGCCCCGGTGGTCATGGGCATCACCGACCCCTTCATCCTGGACAATTACTACCTCTGGTTCAAGAACAACTGTCCCCTGAGCGGGCCGCTGTATGACGATGTGCGCTTCGAGCCTCTGTCTGGGGAACGTGACGGGAAATACTTCGTGGTCACCAAGGACAGCCCCCATGAGAAGTCCAAGTGGACGCTGTACACCGAGCGGTATGGCTTCCAGGAGCCGGAGTTTCAGTGCGGCAACGTGCGGCAGATGGTGGAGCGGCTCAATCAGCTTGGGCCGGAGTTGGCTCAAGGTGCCCCCGATCCACAGAACCATCTTCCGCACCAGCTCAAGGCGGCGCACAAAGCGCCCAAACGGAAGGAGGCCGAACGATGAGCAATAAGAGCCCCGCAAAGGTGACCGGCCCTCCCGGCAGACCTGTCCTGCCGCCCCAGGCGGAGGCGGAGATTCTGGACAGGCTGTTCACCAATATGAGGATCAGCTCCGGCGAGATCGCCGCCATCCTGGAAAAGTACGACGTCTGCGGCGATGTGCCCTCGCTCCAGGCCAGCTACCGCAAGCGGCTGGGCCAGCGCCTGATGGCCAGCCTCCGGGATGAGGGCGGCAAACGGGAGGTGCTGGCCCATGGCAGCGAGTACGTGGTGGTGCAGTGCTGCAACGACCAGCAGAAGCTGAAGGCCATCCGCCGCCGCATCCAGGCGCAGATGAGCGGGCTGGACGAATCCGCCGCCAAGGTGCAGGGACGCATCCGGGTGCTGGAACGTCTGGTTTCCCGGTTCAAAAGAGTGGGCTGACCATGGGATTTTGGAAAAACCTCCGGGCCATTTTGAGTAAACCGGATATTCTGGATGAGTTAGCGGCTACGCAGGAAAGGCTCCGGGAAACCGAGCGTGAATTGGATGTCTGCATCGGTCAGGCTGAAACCAATGACCTGCTGTGGGAGAGCCAAGTGGATCAAGCAAAATGCGAAGCCAGCAGCTACCGCGCCGCGCTTCTGGCAGTCTGCCCCAGCCCCACATCTCCCGGGGACATGAAACAGCTCTATCACACCATCGCCCCTCACTTGGACAAGCATGGTTTTGAATTGTACCGCACAGCAAAGCGGCTGACGGGCATCGATGTGTGCAGCGCATTTCCCTATGAGGACAACCGGGGGATGTTCGAGGAAGCGGATGGCTATCGGCTCCTGCGCTACCTCACCGCCGCCTATTTCCACGCGGTGAAGTGGGAAATCGTCCCCGGAACCTGCCATGAAAAGGCCACCCTGATGGAGATCGACACCGCCGCCCCGGAATACCGGGAATTTGAGCGGGAACTGTATGAGGGTGTGTTGATGCGCCTTGGTTTTCAGGAAATCCTTACCCCTGGTCAAGAATCTGTGCGGGAGACGGCAAAAGGCCGTCAACCCGAGCAAAAGAGAGGTGATGTCCGTTGAGCAAATCTGAACTGAATGCAGATACCTTCTGGTCGCTGATCGACCAGGCGAAGGAGCATTGGGATCACGACCCGAATGAGGCCAGTGATTGGCTGGTGGGCCAGCTGGTGTCCATGGGGCCGGAGCAAGCTAAGACCTTCGATACCATCGCCCGGGTCTACATGGACTTGGCATACCAATACGGGCTATGGACTGCCGCCCTGGTCATGGAGCGGGGCGGCTGCTCCGATGATGGCTTCATGGACTTCCGGCAATGGCTGGTGGCCCAGGGCAAAGATGTGTACATGGCGGCGCTGAAAGACCCGGATTCCCTGGCGGACGCGCCGCCCTATCAGGACTGGCAGTTTGACTCCCTGCCTCGCATGGGTGACTATGCCTACGAGGAACTGACCGGGCGGGACACGTTTCAGGACTTCGACCCGGCCCAATATCACGCGCTGAAGGCGGAGCTGAAGAAGGACATCGTGTACGGTGAGGGCATCGGCTATCCCTACGACTGGCTGGATGTCCCGGCCTATCTGCCCAGGCTGTGCGCCAAATATTTTCCCCCGGCGCAGCTGATCGCCCAGGCAAAAATCCACTATCCGAGCTGGAACCTGACTAACCCGGAGATCCAGGCGGCACGCAAAACGGCACAGAAAAACAAAAGGGTAACAGACAGGGGTGCGCGATGAGTATTCGAAAATGCACAAAAAGCGAAAGGACATGAACGATGAACGACACCATCATAATCGGCATCGACCATGGCTATGCTGCCATGAAAACGGCCCACTTCTCCTTCCCAACCGGACTGGTGGAGTATGAGCATGAGCCCTACACCCGCAAGGACGTGCTGGAGCTGGACGGCAGATTCTACGTCGTCGGCACCGGCCGCCAACCGCTTCAGAAGGATAAGACGCAGACGGAGGACTACTATCTGCTCACCCTGGCGGCCATCGCCAAGGAACTGGAGCACCGCCAGGCGGGGCCTGCGGCCACCGTCCACCTGGCGGCGGGCCTGCCCCTCACCAGCTTTGGGCGGGATAAGAAGAAGTTCAAGGAGTACCTGCTCCGGGACGGTCAGCCGGTGACCTTCCGCTATGAGTGGGCTACTTACACCATCACCATTGGGCGGGTGTCCCTGTTCCCCCAGGGGTACGCCGCTGTGCTCACCCAGAGCACCCTGCTGGACGAGCCCTCCGTCATCGTGGCGGACATCGGCGGCTGGACAGTGGATCTGATGCGGCTGGACGGGCGCATCCCCAACGCCGCCACCTGCCGGAGCCTGGAGCTGGGCATGATCCGCTGTCTGGACGAGATCTCCGAGCACGTCCGCCGCACCCTGGGCCTGTCCCTGACGGCGGCGCAGATCGAGAGCGTTCTGTGCGGGGAACCCAGTAGCGTAGATAACAATGCCAAAACGATCATCCACCGGGAGGCCGGGGCCTACACCCGCCGCCTGCTGTCCGCCATCACCGAGAGCGGCCTGGATGTGCGGGCCATGCCCACCATCTTCCTGGGCGGCGGCGCGGCGTTGATGAAGCGCCATGTGACCGCCGCAGACGGCCTGTGCCGCCCGCTGATCCTGGATGACGTATGCCTGAACGCCAAGGGCTATGAACGGCTGGCGGAACAACTGCTGGCACAGCAAAATGATGAGTGACCGGAGGCGGCTGAACCTGTCCTTTTCCATGACCTCACCGCTCCAGCGGGAGGCGTGGGACATCCTGTCCGCCGTCCCGGTGGGCCAGCGGATAGACGCCCTGTGCCTCGCAGTCTGCCGGGAACATGACCGGGACAGCCTGCTGGATGCCGTCCGCACCGCCATCCGGGAGGAGCTGGGCGGTGCCGGCTTTGTAAAAGAAGAATCAGAGCAGCCACAGGGGGCCGGGGATGTCGGGGATGACGTCCTCGGCTTTCTGCTTGCGCTGCAAAATGATGGAGGTGAAGAAAAACCTGATCCGCTATTTTGATATGTTCGCGGGCATCGGCGGCTTCCGGGCCGGACTGACCCGCGCGGGCGGTTTTCAGTGCGTCGGCCACTGCGAGATCGACAAGTACGCCGACGCCAGCTACCGCGCCATCCACGACATCGGAGAGGAGGAAGTATATTATCCAGACGCCACAAAAATTGACCCCGGAACTATGCCGGGATTTGATCTGCTCTGCGCCGGTTTTCCGTGCCAGCCGTTCAGCCTCAGCGGGAAGCGAAAGGGCTTCGCAGACGCCCGTGGAACCCTGTTCTTTGAGCTTGCCCGACTGGTTGAAGCCAGACGGCCTGCGTATCTTCTGCTTGAGAACGTCCCCGGACTGCTTTCGCATGACCAGGGCCGCACATTTTGCGCCATCCTCACCACGCTTTATGAGTTGGGGTATGGTTTGGAATGGTTTTGTGCTAACAGCGCCGACCACGGCGTGCCTCAATCGCGGCGAAGGGTGTTCATTATCGGATATCTTGATCCCCGATGCGCCGGAAAAGTATTTCCTCTCGCCGGAAATGACGGAAAAGCTCTTATACAAATCATCGGGGGGCCGCAGGGCTCCCGGGTCTACGACCCCGCAGGAGTAGCCTGCACCCAGACGTCGGGCGCGGGCGGCATGGGCGGCAAAACGGGGCTGTACCTGGTGGATTTGTGCGCGGGCCATCCCCAGCCCAGCAATGTGGCCCGGTGCCTCACTGCTCGGTATGGGCAGACAAGCCTATCCACTCACCCCAGGGAGCGCTCCGGGGTGCTGCAAATTAAAAACGGCACGAAAAAAGGCTATAAGGAAGCCTATCCCGGTGACACGGTGGCCCTGGATTATATGGGGAGCAGTACACGCCGCGGCCGCGTGGGCCACGATATTGCCCACACGCTGCAGGCCAACAGCGTCCCAGGACTGGTGGAGCGGGGCGGGCGCATCCGCCGTTTGATGCCCCGGGAGTGCCTCCGTCTCCAGGGTTTCGATGAGGATCAGATCGACAAGATTCTGGCCATCAATTCGGACGCCCAGGTGTACAAGCAGGCGGGCAACAGTGTCACCGTCAATGTGATCGAGGCCATCGGGCACCGCATCCGGGCCATGGATGATGAAATCCGGGGAGGCGCGGCGGCATGATCGGCTTGAAGGATCAATACTTCGGCGTGGAGGTGGAGATGACGGGTCTCACCCGGGAGGACGCCGCCCGGGCACTGGCCGCATATTTTGGGACGGAAGCCCGCTATACAGGCGGTACCTATGGCGCATGGAGCGTCACTGACACCAAGCGAAAAGTGTGGAAACTGATGAGCGACTCCAGCATCCGCGCAGAGCATAAGGTTGGAAGCGGTTATCGAGGAACCAGTGACAGCGACTACAAAGTAGAGATGGTGACACCAAAGCTCGCCTACAGCCGGCTTCCTGTACTGCGGGACTGCCTGCGGGTGCTGGCCCAGGCTGGGGCCAAGGTGAACAACTCCTGCGGCATCCACGTCCATGTGGACGCCGCCAACCACAACCGCCAGAGCCTGAAAAACCTCATCGGGATCATGTACTCCAAAGAAGATATCCTGTTCAAAGCGCTGCAAGTGGATCCCAACCGTGCGGATGAATACTGCAAAAAAGTCCGGGAAAATATGCTGCGCCAGGCGCGGACACTGTCCTCGGACGAGACGAAAGATCTCACCGAACTGGAAGCCATCTGGTACGGAGGGCGGGATGGGCACACCGACCACTACAATTGGACGCGTTACCATGCCCTGAATTTACATTCTGTTTTTTATCGCGGCACGGTGGAATTCCGCTGTTTTAATTCCACGTTAGACCCCGCGCGGGTGGCGGCCTATGTGAACCTGTGCCTGGCCATGTCCTCCCAGGCCATCGCCCAGCGCAGCACCGTCATGCGCAAGACCCAGAGCGACAACGAGCTGTTCACCTTCCGGGTGTGGCTGGTGCGCCTGGGGCTGAACGGGCCGGAGTTCAAGGAGACCCGGGATCAGCTGCTGCAAAACCTTGATGGTGACCGCGCGTGGCGCCACGATAAGGACAGCTATGAAGTCAACAGAAAGAAAAAACGAAACCGTGGAAACGAGAGGTGAGCATGAAAATTCGCATTGACGAAACCATTTATGAGGGTACCGGCACGGCCATCATGGACCAGCTCCGGCTGTCCTCCTTCGACCCCACCGAGCACCCGGACGCCCAGAGCTACCTCCAGCAGCTCCGGGCAAATTTTATCCGCACCACCGGGTTGGACTGCCCCCTGCCGGAGGGCAGCGTGGAGCGCCAGGCCCAGGCCATGATCGACCACTTGGCCAAATATGGAGCGCTGGAGGTGCTGCGGGATGGCTGAAAATTCCCTTTATTTTGCTTACGGCTCCAACATCAACCTGGATCAGATGGCGTACCGCTGCCCCGATGCCCAGGTGGTGGGGCTGGTAACGCTGGAGGGCTGGGAGCTGCTGTTCCGCCGCGGCGGCTTTGCGACCATCGCGCCCCGTGAGGGTGAGACCGTGACCGGCCTGCTGTGGAGCATCACGCGGAAGTGCGAACAGTCCCTGGATCGTTATGAGGGGTATCCCCGCTTTTACGACAAGCGGGCAGTCACTGTTCGGGACAGCGAGGGCCGTTCCCTGTCTGTCATGGCCTATGTCATGGATGAGCGCTTTCGTGAGGCGAAGCTGCCGTCCCCCGGCTATTACAACGGCATCCTGGAGGGTTATCGCCAAAACGGCCTGCCGGTGGACGAACTGAAAAAGGCATGGGATCATGTGGCGCAGGAAGTCCATGACGCAACAAAGCAGATCAACGCCGCCGCGGTGAAGGCCGAGAAACGGAGGGTCAGCCATGAGCGATAAATACGATCTGTCCAGTATCGGCGCCATTGCCGCTTCCGCCGAGCTGGCCCGTGCCCGCGCCAACCAGGAACCGTCCCAGGACAGCTATAATGCCGCATGGCTCCATGGCTACGCCGACGCGCTGGCCGATGCCGCCAAACAGCTGGAACCCCAGCAGCAGCTTTTTGACGCCATCATCGGCTACATGGGCGAACACAACGACAGCGCCCAGCTTTATGCCGCGCTCCACGGTGACATGGGGCTGTCTGATGGGGACATCCGATTCCTTGGCTTCGATCTGCCGCAATGCCGGGAGGACTCTGCCGCAGGGGACACCATGGTTCAGGCTGTGGGTCAAACAGGCCGGACGGATGGGGCTATGGGTGAAAACGCGGCCCCCATGAGTTCGGAAGAATTTCAAGGCTGCATCACGGAACTGCTGGGCGAGGTAGACCCGGTGGCGACAAAAAACTGGCTTTTGTACGCTGATACCCTGGATGAGAGTGGCACCGAACCGAAGGGTGTCTTTCTTGACGAGATCTGTGGTGAGTTGAAGGTAATCAGGGACAGCTGCAGTCTCAATATTGCGCGTCAGCTCTATGACTATGGCCAGAGATTCACCTTTGCGCCTTTTGAGCTTCGGACTGCTGCGGAACACTTAAAGTCTGGGAAAGCCATCGAAGAAGTTTCCCGGCTGGCGGTGGAAGGTGATTTTTTCACCATGTCTGAACGGTACCACAAAATAAAAAAGGAGGGCTCTCATGAGCGGTAAAAGGATATCCCTGTCCGGGGAGGTACACATCTGGGACGGGCACTGCTCCACCGTGGTGGACTGCATGGACGCACTGAAAGCCATCGGCAGGGCCTATGGCCTGTACGACCGTTCCGAGGAGCTCCGGGACTGCCGTGTCATGCTGACCAGGGATGACCACCCTTCGCTGGTCGTCCAGGAGGACGTCAGCCACCACGGAAGCCCCCTTTGGGAAACGACATATACCATCACCGACGATCCCAAGCAGATCCAGCGGTACATGGCGTTCCAGGAGACATTGAAAATGTTCCAGGAGATCGAACGGGAGCAGGAGCGTCCGGCCACCGCCCCGCAGCTGCCGTCCAAGGCTGATAAAAAGAAGGGGGTGCAGTATGAGCGATAAAACGATTCGAGTGCTGGTGGTGGAACCGATGAAGCCCTGCCGGGTGCAGGAGGTCCCGGACGAGCTGGACGTGCTGCAGGCCATCGTGGGTGGGAATATCGAATCCGTTTCGGTTTTCAATGACTCCGCTACTCTCATTTGCAACGAGGACGGGATAGCCCTGGGTCTGCCGCCCAACCGCCCTCTGGTGGATCAAAACGGGCTCCCCTATGATTTTATCCTGGGCACCTTCTTCATCACCGGGGTGGACGGGGAGGACTTCGTCTCCCTCACGGACAGCCAGATTAAGAGATACCGGGAGCTTTACGACAACATGGTGGTTCTGGGGGCAGAAAAAGCACCGCCGAAAATTTTGAATCCTGCTGAAAAGAAAAAAGGAGGTTCTTCCCATGAGAGATAAGTATATCCAGACCGCTGAGTCTGTTACCGAGGGCCACCCGGACAAGCTGTGCGACACCATCGCGGATCGGGTGCTGGACGCCTGCCTGAAGCATGACCCCAACCCCCGGGTGGCCTGCGAGGTGATGGCTACGGCGGGCAAGATCATCGTGGCGGGTGAAATCACCGCAAAAGAGCTGCCGGACATCCCCGCCATCGTCTGCCAGACTGTGTGGGAGTCGGGCTATGGCGGCGCGGACTATGAGGTGGAGGTCATCACCCACGACCAGAGCGGTGACATCGCCGAGGCCGTGGACAGCAGCGCCGCGCTGGGCGCGGGCGACCAGGGCATCATGTACGGCTACGCCTGTTCGGAAACGGCGGAGCTTCTGCCCCTTCCCATTGTGCTGGCGCACCGTCTCACCGCACGGCTCACCAGCGCCCGCGTCCAGGGGATCATCACCGGCCTGCTGCCGGACGGCAAGGCCCAGGTGTCCGTGGAGTACCGGGACGGCGTGCCCAAGCGGATTGCCGCTGTGGTGGTCTCCTGCCAGCATGATGCGGACAAGGATCTCCACCAGCTCCGCCGCGAGATCACCCGGCACGTCATCGTCCCCGCCCTGCGGGAGCTCTACCCCGACCCCAAGACGGAGGTGCTCATCAACCCCTCCGGGCGGTTCGTGCTGGGCGGCTTCGAAGCCGACACCGGCCTGACGGGCCGGAAGCTGATGGTGGACACCTACGGCGGGCTGGTTCCCCATGGCGGCGGGGCGCTGTCCGGCAAGGACGCCACCAAGATGGATCGGAGCGGTACCTATATGGCCCGGTACATCGCCAAGAACATCGTGGCCGCTGGTCTGGCCGACCGGTGCACCGTCAGCCTGGCCTACGCTATCGGACGGGCTGATCCGGTGGCGGTGGACATCGACACCCACGGCACCAGCTGGTGCTCCGACGAGGCGCTGGAGCAGGCTGTGCGGAGCACCTTCGACCTCACCCCCTCCGGCATTATCCGGGCCCTGGGGCTGAACCGGCCTATTTTTGCCTGGTACTGCAACTACGGTCACTTCACCAACCAGGACGCCCCCTGGGAGCAGACTGACCGGGCCAACGCGCTGGCGGATGCCTGCGGGGTCAAACGGGCCGTGCCCAAGGGATAATGGTGGGGCCAGCTGTTCTGGAAAATATATGTCTGGACTGATAACTCTCGGCCAGACCGATAGCTTTCCCCGCCCGCCTGTGGTATGTTGTGCCGCTAAGGAGGCGTGGAAAATGCGAAAAATGCTGAAAAATTTTTTCTACGGCAACATCAAGCCCTGCGAACGGGAGATGGTCTCAAACTCAAGCCTGCACCGCTCAGCGGACAAGGTGGCTCGGTGCGAACGGCAGCTCACGGAGCGGCTGGGTGAATCGGAGCAGGCGCTCCTTACCGAGCTGGTCAAGGCCCAGCATGAGGTCAATAGCATCACAGCGCTGGAGAATTTCATCCTGGGCTTCCGACTGGGCATTCGGATGATGGCCGAGTGCATGGACGAGAACGACGGCGATATTCGAGAGATCACAGACCAAGCGTAAAGGAGGATGATAGTGAGCAGACCAAAATATGTCGCCTCTTGCAGTTTCGGCAAAGACAGTATCGCGGCGATATTATTGGCAAAAGAGCACGATGAACCGCTGGACGAAGCGGTGTATTGCGAAGTGATGTTCGATGATAAGGTTTCAGGTGAAGTCCCGGAACACCGGGATTTTATCTACGGCACTGCCATCCCCGCCCTGGAGCGGATGGGTGTGAAGGTGGTGGTGCTCCGCTCCCAGCAGACCTATGTAGGTTTGTTCACTGGGCGGGTTACCCGTGGGCCAAAGAAAGGTATGGTGCGCTCCTTTCCCATCTGCGGGCGGTGTGCCGTCCAGCGAGACTGTAAGATAAAACCCATCGAGCAGTACAAAAAGTCTCTGCCCTCCGGCACCATGCAGTATGTGGGCATCGCCAGTGATGAGCAGGAACGGCTGCTGCGGCTGGATGGAAATCAGAAAATATCATTATTGGACAAATACAATTGCACAGAACAGGATGCGAAGGAGCTCTGCCGTCAGGCGGGGCTCCTTTCGCCTGTCTACGAATTTACCGACCGGGGCGGATGCTGGTTCTGCCCCAACGCAAAAAAGGCGGAGCTGCGCCATCTCTACGACCATCACCCCGATTTGTGGGCCAGGATGTTGGAGCTTCAGGCCATTCCCGGCAAGACCACGGAGAAGTTTAACCGCACCCAGACCTTCGCCGACATCGACGCCAGCTTCCGGCTGGAGGACGAGCAGGCGGCGTAACAGTCCGCGGTTGTTGGTATTGCTGGGTTTCCGGGCCCCATCTTTGGTGGTTCTCGTGATAGCTTTCTGCCCTAAAAGTCGGTATTGTTGTGGCCAGCAGTACCAAAAATATCAAGGAGGGAACAACATATGGAGAAATATGAACGCCATCCCGCGCCGGAAAAGCTGCTTCGGCAGATCACCACCGAGGCCGTCAACCTGCTGGCCCTGGGCGGGCCGGAGAATATCAAAGCAGCGGCGCTCCCTGAAGCGGGCGTTAGCCTGATCGCAAGAGCCTGGGGGCTGCCCCAAGAGGACTTGGAGACCAGCACCATCGTAATCCAAAAACAGAAAGAACTGACGGCCAGCAGGGCCAGCGAGGCCGCCCTGCCCGACGACCAGCTCCTGGAGCGGTACGATGGCGGGATGGTGGCCGAGCTGCTCTGGGGCCTGTTTGAGACAGCCATCCGGCTGGAGGACGGGCAAGACCGGCTCACGATCTACCAGCTGGCGCTGATGCTGGCGGACACCCTGGATTTTGATGAGTGGATCGAGGAGAGCGCACCCACTGAGGATGGGTGAATACGAAAATATGGGAGGCGGGCTGTCCTTACGGACGGACCGTCTCCCGCGCTGTAATTAGGAGGTGGAACCATCAGCACAACAAACGTTCAAATCGACCAGGCGGAGTTGGAACGGCGGCTGGCCGACTATATCAGCACTGCGGAGTTCCAACAGAGCATCGAGGCCCTGGCGGATTACTACCGTGCCATGCGCCTGCCGGTGCCGCCCTATGAGGTGCTTCGGTGCGGCGAGGTTCAGGAGGTGCGCAAGTGCCTGGAAAACCTGATGATCTGTGAGGCTCAAGGCCATCTTTGGAAAGAAAACGCCGAACCAGAAAACGGTACCAGCACCCTCACCTGCCGCCGCTGCGGGACAGAAGAAAACCTACGCTGGTGAGCCCCAGCAGGAAGGAAGCGTGAAAAAATGAATCAGAAATATGAAATCACCGACATTGCCCACGAAAAATATCCCTTCCTCCACCGCATCCGCGCCCTGCGGGACATTGGCAAGGACGTGAAGGCCGGGGATCTGGGCGGCTTTGTGGAGTGTAAGGATAACCTGTCCTTCCAGCAGGGGGATGACGCCTGGGTCTATAACAATGCCATCATCGCTGGGCAGGGTTGTGTGGACATGGGCAGCGTCTTGCGGGATCGGGCCATTGTCTGCGGCAGCGCCTATGCCTCCCATGGCTCTGTGCTGTTCGGTGACGCCAGGGCCGAGGATGATGCTTACATCCGGGGCGCTACCCTGTTTGGCTCTGCGCGGGTGTCCGGGGCGGGGATGATCCTGGCTGCTCCAGACGACCCGGACTGTGCGCCGCAGCTGTCCGGCCGCTGCTGTGTCTATGGGAAGGTATCTGGCAGGGTATACATCGGGGGCGACGCCGTGATCATCAGCGGTGAGGAGGTCTGCAACAACTCCCAGGACGTGATCTTCATCAACGGCGCCACACGCAGCGTGATGCGCGACCCTGGGCGGGATGACCTAAAGCCCGCCAGACCGGTTCCGCAAAAGAAGAAGGCCCAGGACAGGGGGCGGGGCCGGTGAGACCGGACTACACCCACACCTATGAGACCTGCGCCCACAGCCTGAAGCGGAAGGACGCCCCCTGGCGAGTGGATGGTGGGTGCGATAACCGGGCGTGTGTGTTCACAGGCAGGCACTATGAGCTGCCCAACCGCACAGTTTGTCTCACCTGTCCCTTCTATTGCAGAGGTGGTGCCTGATGGATCTCCACATGAAGGAGTTTGACGGCACCACCTTCGGAATGTCCGTCCAGGCATCTGATCCGGCCTTCAGGCGGATGAAGAAAAACGCATTTTCTGGGAAAGTTGTGCCCCACGGGTGGCATCACGAACGGACGGCCCGCTGTGTCCATGCCGCCGATGTAGCAGCCGTGATGGGCCCCTGCGGCTGGCTGGTGAGCGAAGGACGGTACATGGAAACCATCCGCTGGGGCAGCGATGGGGTCGAACACTACATTATCTACGAGAAGGAGCTGAAAATGACAAACCAAAAATATGAGATTACCGACATTGCCCATGAAAAATACCCCTTCCTCCACCGCATCCGCGCCCTGCGGGATATCGGCCCCACAGTAAAGGCCGGGGACTTGGGCGGTTTCGTGGAGCATGAGGGTAACTTGTCCTTCGAATCTGCGGACGATGAATCCTGGATCGCCCACGACGCCATCGCCGCCAACGCGGCCTGTGTGGAGGGCGGGAGCCTTCTCCGGGATCGGGCCGTAGTCTGCGGGGAGGCCCATGTCCGGGGCGGAGCCGTACTACTCGACGATGCCCGGGTGGAGGATCACGCCATCATTGACGGTGCGCGTGTGGAGCTGTGGGCCAAAGTCTCCGCCCATGCCCTGGTCTCAGCCTGCCCTGCCGACCGTTTTCCCATTATCTCTGGCGAAAGTGTGGTACACGGGATCGTGTCCGGCAACGTGTTGGTGACGGGGGGCGGCGGTGGTCTTGGGCGATGAGAAGGTTGTGAACGAAGCGGCAGACCGGCTGGTGCTCACCGAGGACGGGCGCAGCATCGAGCGAGACCCGGGCCGGGACATACTCCTGCCCAGCGCCCAGTATTTTGGGCGGGAAAAGCCGTCTCCGGCAAAAGGGGCGCGCACCAAATCCAATCGGGGCCGGGAGGTGGACAGATGAGCAATTTCTTTGAGCAGGAGCTCCGCAAGCTGTTCGGGGACGGCAAGATCATCGAATCCCCCCAGTTTGTGGGCCGGGCCTGTCTCGGCACCCTGGGCGGCGACCTGCGGGTGCGGGCACAATTCATCACCGGGATGGTCGCGAACCAATATAACGCGCTGAAGATCGTTGTGCTGAACCGCACAGATGGGCCGGTAGATACTATGGTGGTGAAACTAAAAGATCTTTGGGGAACCAAGGCTGTCCCTGGCTATCCCAATGGCTTGTCTCCCCATTTCTGGGATGACGGCGGCAAAGTACAATGGTACATATTCCGACCCACCGACGCCGACTACCAGACCCTGCGGCGGGTAGCGGGCGATTACCTGGACGTGTTCCGGGAGCGGGTGCCAGAGCGCACCCAGCCCACGCCGACTCGGAGCTCCCGCAATTCTGGCCGAAAGGCGGCGATTGAACGGTGACAGATCAGAAGGCTGTTTTACAGGCGCGGCTGGATCGGAACTATCAGGACTATGTCGCAGGACTCCAGAGCAAGACCGCTGATGAGCTGATCGCACTGGCCCCAGAGATCACCGTGGCCCAGCATCTTCGGAAGGAACTGGCCGACTACTGTAAAGAGAATGACATCACGTTTTTGCTCCATTTTGACGATCCCCTGGAGCTTGTGCGCGGCTATTGGCTGGGTGAGATCCTTGGCTATGACCACAGTAGTGAAATAAACTATATGCTTCGGAGCGCCCGGAAAGATATGGGCAGCACAGAATATGTGGTTTCGATGTGTGCAGAAAAGGCGCTTGAAAAAGGAGCATCCAAATTCGCCGAGGAAAAAGTACCGCCCCGCTCCAGCCGGGGCCAGGAGAGGTGACCATGGTAAAACAAATCACAACAGACGACCTGCGCCGCATGAGAGATGACGAGGGCATCATCTTCCAGGGTTGTGGCGGCGATCCCCAGGAGTGGGTGGACGGCATCAACGGGCTGTTCACCGAAGCGGGCATCCTGCTGAACGGCAGCACGTTCCAGGCGGAAAACGTGTCCGTGTTCCAGAACGGTGAACTCACCTGCCTGCTGTTCCCCTTCGAGGGGGTGGAGCTGGCGGTGGGCAAGCTGGCCATGTGGCGTATCCAGACCCACGGGCAGTTCGGCGGCACCTGGCTGTCCGACTATGTGCCCAACAGGCTGGGCGGCTTCATTGAAGATCAGCCCGCGCCGCAAAAGCCCTCCATGCAGCTCTTAGGCCACGACGGCAACATCTTTGCCATCATGGGCACCGCCTCCGGTTTGCTACGGCGGGCCGGAATGAAGGATGAGGCCGCCGAAATGATCGACCGCGTCACCTCCTGCGGGGACTACAACAAAGCCCTCAACATCATCAGCGAGTATGTGGATACGGAGCTTTCCGACCACGCTCAACCCCAAAAATCTCAAAAACAGAAAGGAATGAATGCCCATGAAAGATAATTCCCGCTGGGAAATCATCCACGGAGACTCCCTGAAGCTGCTGGAGGGCTTTGCCCCCGGCTCCTTTGATGCCGTCATCACCGACCCGCCCTACGCCTCCGGGGGCCGCACCCAGGCGGAGAAGAACAAGTCCACCGCCAAGAAATACTCCAGCATGGGGGCCAACGCCCTGCCCGACTTCGACGGTGACGCCAAGGATCAGCGCTCCTGGACGCGCTGGGCGGCGGAGTGGCTGACCGACGCCCGCCGTGCCTGCAAACCCGGTGCCCCGGTGTGTATGTTCATCGACTGGCGGCAGCTCCCTGCCGCCACCGACGCCCTCCAGTGGGCGGGCTGGATCTGGCGGGGCACAGCGGTCTGGGACAAGGGCAACAGCCGTCCCCAGAAGGGCCGCTTCCGCCAGCAGGCGGAATACATCGTGTGGGGTTCCAACGGCGATATGCCCATCAACCGGCCTGTGCCCTGTCTGCCGGGGGTGTTCAAGTACGGCAACCCCCAGCGCCGCATCCACCTGACGGAGAAGCCCCTCCAGCTGATGCGGGACGTGGTGCAGATCACCGAGCCCCATGGGCACATCCTGGATCCCTTCGCCGGTTCCGGCACCACGGTGTTGGCCGCTGTGCTGGAGGGCTACGCTGCCACCGGCATTGAGATGTCCGACGAATATGCCCGCAGGGCCGTGGAGCGGATCGAGGCCGAACTGGGACAGGCGGCATGAGCGTCACATACTATTCCATCAATGAGGAACTGGCCCGCAGGGCCAAGGAGATGAACAGCTTTTACGACTATGTGCCGGGGAGCGCCACCCAGGCGTATCAACGCTCTGTAGACCGGGCGGCGCAGATCGCCGAGTTCCAGAAACAGCGGGTAGACCCCATCCACCACGATAAGATCGACCATCTGCTGGATACCTACGCCCGGAAGCTGGCGGAGAACACCAACCGGAGCAACGAGATCGCCGCCCGGGTGCCCTCCATCCTGATTGCTGGGGGTGGTAATTTCCCTGTGCGCAAAAAGGAAAAGCAGGACCGGGCCGATGAGACCAACAGGAAGGAGTGGCGGGAGATCCAGGGGCTGCTGGACAAGATCCGAAGCACCGGCCTGGGCGGCATCAGCGCCGATGATCCCGAAGCTGTGAGCAAGCTGGAAGCCAAACTGGAAAAGCTGCAGCGGTTCCAGGAGACCATGAAGGCTGTGAACGCCTACTACAAGAAAAACAAGACGCTGGATGGCTGTCCTCACCTGTCTGCCGAGGGCATTGAAAAACTGAAGGCGGAGATGGCCCACAACTGGCGGGCGGAGCCCAAACCCTATGAGAGTTATGACCTGGCCAACAACAACGCCTCCATCCGCCAGGTGAAGTCCCGCATCGAGGAACTGAAGAAGCAAGCGGAGACAGTGTATATCGGCTGGGATTTTGAGGGCGGCTTTGTGGATGTGGATCGTGCCGCCAACCGTCTCCAGGTGTTCTTCGATGACAAGCCGGAACGGGAGGTGTGTGCCGCCATGCGCCACGCCGGTTTCCGGTGGGCACCCTCAGTGGGTGCGTGGCAGAGGCAGCTCAACAGCAACGCCTTTTACGCCGCCGACCATTTGGAGTGTATCAAGCCCCTGTCCGGGGAGCTGCCCACCGAGCTACAAAAGCGGGCCCGGAAGGCTGTTCAGGAAGAAGCGCAAGAGACAGCTGACGGGTGGGGTTTCTACATCATCGCCGATCTGAAGACCTGGGCGGACAACGCCGAAAACCGCAGTCCTCTGGAGCACTTCCCCTCCTTTGAAGCAGCCAAGGCTCGGTTTGAGGAGCTACGGGACGAACCCTATAACAGCGAACCCACCGAGCCGGGGCCGGACGGACAGCCTCCTGCCCGCCTGACCCTGGGACTGGAGCATAGTGACGGCATGAGCAGCACTGACATCCTCCATGTGCGGCAGGGGAAGAACTACCTGGTCACCGACTTTGTGCGGACGGAGCGTGTTCGGGACGATCCTGCCGTGATGGATATCCTGTCCCGTGCCACCAGTGAGATCGGCTTCGATTTTGTGCGTGTGTATGAGCAGGCCGGGGATGAGCGCCAGCACTTGACTGTGATCCCCTTCGCGGAGTGGGACAACCCCTACTTCCCTTCTGCCACCCCAGGCCGCATCGCCGCGCAATACTATGAGCTGACACATCGGTGCTACCCGATTCACAGAGACCCCGGACTCCGTGCGGGACAAATTGCGAGTATTGTCCAATTCATTCAGGAGGGGGGAAAGAACGGCGCGAACCAGATGTCCATGGCGGTGGCCGGGTTAGGGATCAGTTTCCGTGATAACGATGCTGTGCAGGAACAGGTTACCGCGCTGATTAACGAGTTGGCCCAATATACCGAGTCGGAGCGGGGTGATGTGTCCCAGCAAAAGGCGTGTCATAAAAAATCGCGGGAGCGGTGAAGCAGGGGCCAGGTGTCAAGCGCCGCACCTGGCCCCTGTGTTTTCCCGGTTTTCAAGTATCTATGGTGTCAACGTTTGCACCCAGAACATGAAGGAGGCGTGATTTATGTTTGAAGCCTATTTTCACTGGAAGCCCTCCCATGTGGGGGATCTGCAAGAAACGGACGGTGCGGGGCCGTACCGGGTGGATGTGGTAAAGCAGATCGAGCTATCCCCGGCCCAGTACCGGCACTTCTCCACCCATCTGCTGGAAGATATGCCGTTTATCACGGCTAACAAAGACCTGATGAGCTGTGACGAAAGGCAGTCTGTGAGCCACTGCCTGCTGGTGACCACCCGAAACATCCGGGGCGGCATCCTGGTGGACTGCCAGGGGTTCGATTACGCCCGATATGCAGCGGATGTGCCGGACAAATCGGCCCTGGATCTGGGTGGTGTGCCGGTAGATCGCTACGACCTGAAGCTGCGCCAGTCCCCAGCCCAGCAGGAGCAGCGCTGAGGGCGTTTCTGTTCGGAGCGGCGGGCTGTACCCGCCCTCATCCAATCAACCTACCGCTTGGAGCGGCCCCGCTGGGGCCGGAGACCACCGCCGCCCCCTGGGCGGCGGTGGCGCAAGCATAGCGCCGATGTACATTCGGCGCGCTTGCAGGGGGATTTCCCCCTGGCCCCTATGCCGCCGCTGGCGGAAGGTTTGCGGCCGCTGGCCGTAGAAGGGAGCGTGACGTGAAGCGAGTTGCCAGTGTCAGTTTCGGAAAAGATTCACTGGCCATGTTACTGTTATTATTGGAAAACGAAGTACCTTTGGACGAAGTGATTTTTTACAACTCAGGGATGGAATTTCAGGCCATCTATGATATCCGGGATCGCATGAAGCCGATCCTGGAACAGCGGGGCGTCCGGTTCACCGAAGTGGAACCGGACGCCCCGTTTTTATACAATATGCTGGAAAGGCCGGTGGACTCCAAAAAGAACAGCTTTCATTTGGGCTACGGCTGGTGCGGCGGCCCCTGCCGCTGGGGGACAGGGCTGAAAACCCATGCCTTGGACGGTATCGCGTCAGACGCGGAGATCCACTATGTGGGCATCGCCGCAGATGAACCAGAACGGCTGAAGCGGCTGACAGCCCCCAAGCGTTCGCCCCTGGAGGAAGCCGGGATGACCGAGGCGGACTGCCTGGCCTACTGCTACCAGCGGGGGTTCTCCTGGGAAGAAAACGGCATCCGTCTGTACGATATCCTCGACCGGGTATCCTGCTGGTGCTGCAAAAATAAGAATCGAAAGGAATTGAAGGCCATTTATCAGTATCTGCCGAAATACTGGGCTATGCTCAAAGAATTACAGGCCCAAATTCCGGCGCCCATGAAGCCCTACAGCCGAAAGGGCATCCCCTATGGCAATGTGTTCGAGATGGAGAAGGTGTTTGAGGCGGAGATTCTGGCGGAGGCCAACGCACAGGCTGTCCGTCCAAAGTTGAGAAGGAGGCGTTGTGATCGTGTCCGATAAGAAACAGGTTCATCACCTGCACATCGTTCTGACGCCGGAGCAGTATCGGCTTCTCACCAGCAACGCCAAGCGCTGCGGCCTCACCAGGCGGGCCTACCTTGTTCGTCTGCTGGAGGGGCGGGAGGTAAAAGAGCGCCCCTCCCAGGAGATCAAGGCCCTGCGCACCGAAATCCACCACATCGGGAACAACATCAACCAGATCGCCCGCAGCGTCAATGCCGGGATTGCCCGTGCCGAGGACGCCAAGCGGGGGCTGTATCTGCTGGATCAGGTCTATGAGCTGATGTACCAGATTGCGAAAAAGTAGCGGTATCGCAAAAAATAATCGTCTCGATTTTCTTTCTCAATGTGGCGCCAGATCGGATATGTGGTATAATGGTTCAAGTTGATGAACCAAGTGGGTGAAACGATGCCAATGTACGTTGATGAAATCGAGCGTTTAGCAGAGGAATTTGAATCCTGCCGGAGTGTGCTGCTGGCCCTGGGTGACGAAAACCGCCAGCATCTTATCCTGGAAATGATGCGGATAGAAAACTGTAATGGCGTCCGGGTGGGTGAGATCACGGAACGGACACACCTCTCCCGCCCCGCTGTGTCCCATCACATCCGAATCCTCAAAGAAGCGGGCATTTTGAAGGTGCGGCAGGAAGGGACAAAAAACTATTACTATTTTGATGTAGATACCGCGGCGATGAACCGGCTGATCCGCATGGTGACCCACGCAAAGTCAATCATGGAGCGTCTCCCAGACCGGAGCGGCAGCACAGTATAGGAGGAAAAGAACATGACAATACAGGAAGCGATCCGCGCCCGGCACAGCGTCCGGCAGTATCTGAACAAGCCCCTGACGCCGGACGAGCTGGCGGCACTTCGCGCGGAGGTGGACGCCTGCAATCGAGAGAGCGGACTCCACATCCAGCTGGTCACCAACGAGCCCAAAGCCTTTGAGGGCGGCATGGCCAAGTATGGCAAATTCAGCGGGGTGCAGAACTACTTCGCCCTGGTGGGCAGGGCTGGCCCCAATCTACAGGAAAAGTGCGGCTACTGGGGGGAACGGCTGGTGCTGAAGGCCCAGATGATGGGGCTGAACACCTGCTGGGTGGCGCTGACGTTCAGCAAGGTGAAGTCCGCCTATGTGCTGGGCGAGGGCGAGAAGCTGGCCTGCGTCATTGCTCTGGGCCATGGAGCGACGCAGGGCGTCCCCCGCAAATCCAAGACCATGGACGAGGTAACAAAGGTGGACGGCCCTATGCCCGATTGGTTCAAGGCCGGGATGGAGGCTGTCCTGCTGGCCCCCACGGCGGTGAACCAGCAGAAATTCCTGTTCACGCTGAAGGACGGCAAAGTATCCGCCACCCCAGGCCACGCCTTCTATGTGAAGATGGATCTGGGTATCGCCAAGTACCACTTTGAGGTCGGCGCTGGGAAAGAGAATTTCCAGTGGGCCTGATGGCATCAAAATGAAATGATCTTAGAGTTTCAGGGCTGTTCCACAATGGAGCAGCCCTGATTTTTTGGAGGTGAGGCATGGCCGTCACAAAGATCCTGGCCCGGAAGGGCCGACTGGACGCGGGCATCAACTACATTTTGAACGGGGATAAGACCGAGGAACGTGTCCTCACCGCCCGTCTCAACTGTGACCCTGGCCGGGAGTGCCGACAGATGCTGGACACCAAACGGGCCTATGAAAAAATGGACGGTGTCATGTATTACCATGTCATTCAGTCCTTTAAGCCAGGTGAAATCACGCCGGAGCTGGCGCTGGAAATCGCCCAGAAGTTTGCCCAGGAGCACCTTCCCGGCTATGAGGCGGTGATCGCTGTCCATGTGGATCGGCAGCACATTCATGCCCACATCATTTTTAATTCTGTCAATGCCGACACCGGGGAGAAATACCACAGCAATGCTCGGAGTTATTACAGCCAGATCCGGGCTACCTCGGATCGGCTGTGCCGGGAGCACGGGTTGTCCGTCATTATAGAGGGCCAGCCCTCCCAGGCAGTGAGCTACATCGAATGGCTGCGCCAGAGCAAGGGCCAGCCCACCTTCCGTACCATGCTGGAGGCTGACCTACATACCGCTATTGAGGGAGCCAACGACCTGGGCCACTTTTTTCTGCTGATGGAGCACATGGGCTACGAAATCTACCACAGCAACCGCCTGGGCTTCCGGCTGCGGGGACAGGAGCGCTTCATGTACCCCGGACGGAAGAATCCGCTGTTCACGGAGGAGGGTATTCGGGCTGCCATCCAGGGAAACCTGGAGGCCATTGAGGCTGGGCTCCGTCCCCCGGCTGTGCGCCGCCCAGCTTACCGGCCCTACAAAAAGCACCCCAAGTACACCGGTTTGCTGGCGCTTTACGTCCACTATCTCTATGTTCTGGGCAAGGTGGGCCAGCAACGCTACCCGCCACGAATGACGGCCCACACCCGGGATGAGGCCATGAAGTTTGAGCAGTACCGAGCACAATTTGCCTTCCTCCGGGAAAACAACATCTCCACCCAGGATGATATGACCGCCTTCCAGTCCCGCACAGAGAAAACGATGGCCAGCCTGACCAAGCAGCGTACCATCCTCAATGTGCGGAAAAAGAAGCGGCGACCGCTATACGATGCCCTGGCCGACGTAGAGGCCCTGGCCCCTGCCAAACAGTGCTATGAGGACGGGCTGTCCGGGATGGAAGCAGAGTTCACCCGGTACATGGACGCTGTGGCCACGCTGGAGCGGTGCGGCATCCCCAGGGAGCGGCTGATGGCGGAAAAGGCGGATATTTACCAGCAGCTGGCGGAGGTCAACCGGCAGATCCGGGCGGAGAAGAAAAAGCTGGCCCTGTGCCGGGAAATTTGCGCCCGCCTGCCCCAAATGGAGCAGGAAATCAACCAAATTGAAGCAAAGGAAGTGATTCGAGATGACGATAGGAGGCGGTGAGGCCGCCGACCAGATGGTACGCATGATGCTGTCTGGGGGTGAGGTGGCCGTCCGGCTGGGTGGCTCCGCACTGAAGAACCTGCTGGCCCTCACCATGGCGCTGGCGAAAAATAACCAGACCATTTCCGGCAAAGTCAACATGACCCGGATGTTGCGGGAAACCCGTGACCTGCGGCTGTTCCCCATGACGCCAGAGCAGTACAAGCAGTTTGCAAGACAAGCAAAAAAGCAGAAGATTTTGTTCTCTGCTATCAAAGACAGGGACGATAAGGGCAAGCTGGTGGATGTGGTCATGCCCGTCACCGAGCTGGATCGGGCCAATCTGATTTTTGAGCGCATCCTGTACCAAGGCCCGGCGCGCCAAGCCCCAGCGCAGGAGGATAGGGAGGTTCCCCAGCCCGAGAGGGATTCCCCGGAGCCTTCCGCAGATCGGGACAAGGAACCGCCCCAGCGGGCGCAGGAAGGCCCCCAGGAGGAGCGTTCGGAGGAAGGTGAGCCTGCACCCCAGCGGTCGCAGAAAAGCCCGTCCGGGCGGGATTTCAGGCCGGAGTGGCAGACCAAGCGCAAAGAGCTGCCCGACGATCCATGGGAGATTCCGCCAAAAAAAGGTTCTCGGTCGGGACAAGACTCGCGCGATACCAAAACCAGATCCTCTACGCCCAGAACTTCCAGCGGCGAAACGACGATGAATGACAGGCCGTCCCTGCTGGGCCGCCTCGAGGCGTACCGCGCACAGTTGGACAGCAGAAAAAAGTCTGTTCCGACCAGGGAAAAAACAAAGGTCAAGACCAAGCAGAGGTGAGCAAATTTGAGTCAACAGACCCGAACAGGCGGGCTAATCGTCCGCCTGTTCTTTTATCCCTTCGTGGTGTGGGCAGCTCTGCTGCTGGCCCAGTCCCTGGGCGGCGGGCTGCCGGACATCCTGGCCAGCCTGACGGCGGCGCTGGATAACCCTTTCGATGTGCATTGGACGGACCACAGTCTGGTGTCCATCCTGATTTGCTCCGCAGCCTATGCCGCCGCGCTGTGCTACTTCTCGGCCAACCAGGGCCGCACCCGGGACGGGGCCGAGCACGGCTCCGCCACCTGGGGCAGCCCCAAAGAGGTCAACGCTATGTTCTCACAGAAAGAGAACAAGCTCCTGACCCGCAACGTCCGCCTGGGGCTGGATACCCACAAACATCGCCGCTCGTTGAACGTGCTGGTCATCGGCGGCTCCGGTGCGGGCAAATCAAGGTCGTATGTTAAGCCCAACATCCTTGAAGCCAACACCAATTATGTCGTCACAGACCCGAAATCCGAGGTTTTGATGGCCACAGGCGGCTATTTAAAAAGCCAGGGT
Organism: uncultured Oscillospiraceae bacterium; assembly: GCA_910587255.1. Lineage (GTDB taxonomy): Bacteria > Bacillota > Clostridia > Oscillospirales > Oscillospiraceae > Enterenecus. Next base: position 28,978 of record CAJUKT010000101.1, on the reverse strand, counting down.
TATGACATCCGGGTGCTGAATCTGGTGAACCTGGCCGAGTCTGACGGATACAACCCTTTCCGATACATCCGGGACGAAAAGGATGCGCTCCGGCTGGTGAACAATTTGATCCAGGCCACCACGCCCAAAGGCAGTCATGAGTCCGACCCATTCTGGACAAAGTCGGAGACAGCACTCCTCCAGGCCATCATCCTCATGCTGTGGCAGGAGGCCCCGGAGTACGAACAGAACTTCTCCATGGTCATGCGGGTCTTGGAATATGCCGAGGTGAAGGAGGAGGACGAGGAATATGTCTCACCTCTTGACTTGCTATTCCAGGCCATCGAACGGGAGAAGCCGGACTGCGTGGCGGTACGGCAATATCATGTGTTCAAAATGGCTGCCGGCAAGACCTCAAAGTCCATACTTGTGTCCACCGCTGTCCGGCTGGCTCCGTTCAATCTGCCTCAGATCAAGGCCATCACAGATCATGACGATATGCTGCGACACGAAGTCGCATGACGAATTGCTGTAACCAGCTGCCCTATCCATTTGGGGTAATCCTACCGTGACCTGCGCAGGTGGTAACGCCTGGGTTGGAAACTCACGGGACAACGTGGGAAAGCTGAGAGCCTCGCTCAGCCGTACTGCCAGGATAAGTGTGCCATGGAGAATGTAATGTGAATCATCATAAGAGTCGTTACGTGGAATAGGCGAAATCAGGCTGATACGCCTACACCAAAAGGTGCGGAGGTGGCTGTGGGACCTCATGTCATCCCCCAGCAAATGGACATAATCCTCCCGGCTTACAGATGGCTCCTAAAGCACACATAATTATTTGTCATGCGGAACGTGGTAAGCCCTATGCGCTCCTCCATTGGAGGTATCGACCTCGTAAGAGGAAGAAACGGCGCAGAGGGTAAAGGAACGGGATAAAAAGCGAATGCCGTTCTGTAATGGAGCGGATAGGGGTTCGGACTTTGCCCCGGCCTGAAAGGGCGCTGACTTATCCTATGGTATTTCATAGCAAGAAATGGAGGTAAACCTATGAACGGTAATTGTTCAACGACGGGATGTAAAAATCCTGAGAGATTGCCGGACGCGGACCGGCTGGCGTATCAGTGGAAATCCATTGATTGGAAAAAAGCCGAAGCCGAAGTTAATAGGCTGCAAGCCAGGATTGCTAAGGCGACCCAGGAAAAGAAATGGAATACAGTGAAACGATTGCAGTATCTTTTAACCCATTCGTACCATGCAAAGGCATTGGCAGTCCGAAAAGTAACCACCAACAAAGGGAAAAACACACCAGGCATAGATAGAGAGCTGTGGTCTACCCCAGCTTCCAAAATGCGCGGCGTGCTGACCCTGACAGACAAAGGCTACAAAGCAAAACCGCTGCGCCGGGTATTTATTGAGAAAAAGGGCAAAAAGGCTAAGCGTCCGCTGGGTATCCCCTGTATGTATGACAGGGCCATGCAGGCACTGTATACGCTGGCCCTCGACCCAGTATCCGAAACAACCGCAGACGGGAAATCCTTTGGCTTCCGTAAAGGGCGGTGTGCACAGGACGCTTGTGAATACATCTTCACCGCACTCAGCCGTAAAGTTTCCCCTCAATGGGTGCTGGAAGGCGACATCAAAGGTTGCTTTGACCATATCAGCCACGACTGGCTCATTGAGCACATTCCAATGGACAAATCAGTGCTCAAGCAGTTTCTGAAAGCAGGGTTCATACTCCAGGACGAGTTGTTTCCCACCGATGAGGGTACTCCTCAAGGCGGCGTTATTTCCCCTATACTCGCTAACATGACACTGGACGGAATGCAAAAGGCCCTCTCGGATCGTTTCCATACAAATCGCCAGGGTAAGGTAAGTTTGCAGTACAAAAATGCCCATAAGGTTAATCTGGTAAGGTATGCCGATGATTTTATTGTTACGGCGGCAACAAGAGAGATTGCGGAAGAAGCCAAGGAACTCATCCGCGATTATTTGCAAACCAGAGGTTTGGAACTGTCAGAGGAGAAAACTGTCATCACCCATATCGACGATGGTTTTGATATGTTGGGCTGGACATTCCGTAAATTCAAAGGGAAGCTCATTATTAAGCCCTCAAAGAAAGCCCTTAAAGCGATTAAGACTGCATTGCACGAAACTATTCTCGGACGTGGCAAAGCATGGAAGCAGGAGGACCTCATTAAAAAGCTGAACCAGCAAATCCGTGGCTGGGCCAACTACCATCAATCGGTCTGCGCCAGTGAAGCATTTACCCATATTGACTATGTGCTGTATGAATTGCTTTGGCGATGGGCTAAGCGCCGTCACCCGCAAAAGAGCCGCGGGTGGATAGCTTCCAATTATTGGCACAGCAAACAAAGCAAGAACTGGGTATTCTCCACGGAGAACTCGGAACTTTTGTGCCTAAGCCACATTCCCATTGTCCGCCATACCAAAATACGAATGGAAGCAAATCCCTATTTTGACACCCAATATTTTACTGACCGCAAATTCCAGCATGGAATGAAGCGGCTGTCTGGACGTTTTAAGCAAGTCTGGAAAAATCAAAAAGGGTGTTGTTATCACTGTGGACTTCCCATGGACATCAGCGACGAGAGGGAGATTTTCTTCAAAGTCTCGAAGGCCATGGGCGGCAAGGACGAGGTGCGTAATATGGCCTATGTCCACAAATATTGCCAGATAACTTTCTTGGAGCGCCGCGCGAAAGCGTGATGAAATGCTTGAGCTGTATGAGGGGAAACCCTCACGTACAGTTCTTAGGCGAGAAAGCGGGAGCAATCCCGCCGACTTAGCCGGCGATCTCTACACTCTGGGGGAGCAGAAGTGTGCGCTGTATGCCGTCATCCCCGACAACGACAACAGCTTCAATTTTCTCGTCAGCCTGCTCTACGCCCAAGCGTTCCAAGCCCTGTACTACAGCGCCGACCAGATCCACCATGGCTCCCTGCCCTGCCATGTCCATTTCGTACTGGATGAGTTCGCCGCCATGCCCCTCCCAGGCTTCACCCGGGAACTGGCCACCATGCGCTCCCGCAACATTTCCGCAAGCACAATTATACAGAACATGGCACAGATAAAAGAACTTTACAAGGATAGTTGGGAAACAATTCCGGGCAATTCGGACACAATCCTGTACTTAGGTGGCAATGAGGCGGCGACGCACAAATACATCTCAGAAGCATTGGGCAAGTCCACCATCAACACCAAGACCCACGGACAGAGCAAGGGCCGCTCCGGCTCCTACTCCACCAATTTTCAGCAGAGCGGCCGCGAATTACTTACGCCAGATGAGGTGCGCGCCCTGGACAACCGCTATGCCATCCTCTTCATCCGCGGCGCGAAGCCCGTCATGGATCTGAAGTATGAGTTGATGAACCATCCCGCCATCCACCACACCTCGGACGGCGGCGGGCCGCCCTACATCCACCACCAGAAGAAACCCAACACATGGCTCTCCGGCGTACCGCTGTTTGTGCCGGATGCCGACACTCAAAAGGAGGAAATTGAACATGAACGATCTGAACAAGAATAAGTTCCAGCGCCGCGCCAAGCGGCTGTACGCCCTGCTGGTTTGCCTGGCTCTCGCCATGGCCGTGACCATCATGCCCGCCTTCGCCGCCCCTGCCGGGGGCGACCCCTTGGACGTTGTTTCAAACCTGTCTGACTTCATCTTTTCCCTGATCCGTGCCGTGGGCCTGATCCTGCTGGGCTACGGCATCCTCCAGGTGGGCCTGTCCCTCCAGTCCCACGACCCCTCCCAGCGCTCCAACGGTATGCTCACCATCGCGGGCGGCATTGTAATCACGTTTACCCGCGAGATCCTCACCCTGATCACCGGTACCGGGGCATAAGCATATCTGTCTTGCCTTGATACCGTGCACCATGGTATAATCGTAAAAATTTAATTTGAGAGGATAGGTGCGCTGTGAAGGAAGAATGCCTGATCTGCAAGGCTCCGCTGGAATATTTAGAAGCTGACGAACTTATGGAATGCGCCATATGCCATAAAAAAGAGAACAGCAAGACCAGATGTGTGAATGGGCACTATGTCTGCAACGACTGCCACACCTCGGGCATGGACGCTATCATCGGCCTGTGCCTGAAGGAGAAATCTGCTGATTCCATTGAGATATTGGAAAAGATGATGGCCCAGCCCTTTTGCCATATGCACGGTCCGGAGCACCATGTAATGGTGGGCACAGCCCTGCTGACCGCCTACCACAACGCGGGCGGGGACATTGATCTGCACCAGGCGCTGGTGGAGATGATGAACCGTGGCAAAAGTGTGCCCGGTGGGGCCTGCGGCTTCTGGGGCGCCTGTGGCGCGGGGATCAGCGCGGGGATGTTTGTGTCCATCATCTCAAAGTCCACACCGCTGACGGTAGAACCCTTTGGCCTGTCCAATTCCATGACGGCGGCTGCGCTGGGACAAATCGGGGCAGTCGGCGGGCCCCGCTGCTGCAAGCGGGACTCCTATCTCTCCATCCTGGCGGCCATCGACTTCGTGAAGGAACACTTCGGCGTTGAAATGGAGCAGCCGGAGGTGGTGTGCAGCCATTCGGCCCAGAACAACCAGTGCATTGGAAAGCGCTGTCCCTTTGCGAAAGTAAACCACTGAGTTATGTCCATATTCAAATGGGGGCCGTCCGTTGCGGGCGGCTTCCATTTTTTCCTCAAGCGTGATATAATTGGGTTCCAGCAAATGGAGGGGATACCCATGGCAAAACGATACGAATATGATGCGTTCCTCCACGAAGTGCCGGGAAAGGGCGGCGCATATGTCACCTTCCCTTGGAACATCCGGGAGGTGTTTGGAAAGGGCCGGGTCAAGGTCCACGCGGAGTTTGACGGTGTCCCCTATGACGGCAGCATCGTGAATATGGGACTGAAAGACGCCCGCGGAAACATCTGCTACGTGATCGGCGTGACCAAGGCCATCCGAGAGCAGCTTGGGAAAAAGGACGGGGATACCCTGCACGTTGTAATTGAGGAGCGCTGACTGACGGTTCAGCCGGAATGGAGCATATCATGCAGACTTTGAATTATGGGCCATACACCATCAGCCTGTTTGTCGGCGAAACCAGCCGTGACGTTGTTTACGCCATCATGGATGAGAGTGACGCCAAAGAGGTTTGGGCCGCTTTGGACGAGCCAAAGCCCACACTGGCGGCGGTCTCCGGCGTGGACTGGAACCGGGAGTTGTCCCCGTGGCCCGCGCCGAAGGCGTTTCGGGGCAGTGACGATTTCAGCGGCGCCGCCCCGGCTTTTTTGCGTAAGCTGACCGGGCACATCGTGCCGCTGGTGGAAAACCGGCTGGACTTCACACCCAGCTCCCGGGCCATCGCCGGGTACTCGCTGGCGGGGCTGTTTGCACTTTGGGCCGTATTTGAAGCAGACACATTTGACCGGGCCGCTTCCGTTTCCGGCTCTTTGTGGTACGACGGCTTTCTGGAGCATATGAACACCAGCATACTGCGGGATGGCGTGGAACGGGTCTACCTCTCCCTGGGTGACCGGGAGAAAAACACTCGAAATCCCCGGATGGCGGTGGTGGAAGAGCGCACCCGACAAATGGCTGAACTGCTGGAGGCCAAGGGCATCCCCGTGACGTTTGAATTAAACCAAGGCGGGCACTTCAATGATGCGCCGGGCCGGATCACCCGGGCCATCAACGCGCTGATAAAGCCCGCAGAATAAGAGAAAATGCCTGGGAGACAGTGTCTCCCAGGCATTTTCATTTGAAATCGAGGTGATACAAATAGGAAGTGGAAACTGGATCGTAGATAATCTGAATTCCGCGCTCTCCACCTGGAACGATAAGCTGGCGGAGATTTGGACGCTGATCTCCACCAGCCCGGAAAACTTCAAGGGCGGCGGGGTTTGGTCTGTGATCGTCAACATCAACGATGGCCTGAAGGCCGTGGGCTACGCCCTGCTGGTGCTGTTTTTCGTAATGGGTGTGGTAAAGACGATGGGCAGTTTTGCGGAATTGAAGAAGCCGGAGCAGGCGCTCAAGTGCTTCGTCCGCTTCGTGCTGGCCCAGGCGGCGGTGTCCCATGGCATGGAGCTGATGACGGCCCTGTTCAGCATCGCCCAAAGCATGGTGTCCTCCATCATGAGTTCGTCCGGCTTGTCCGCCATGACGGCAACTACGCTCCCTGACGAAATGGTGAACATCATCGAGGAGGTAGGATTTTTAGAGAGCATCCCCCTGTGGGCGGTGACGCTGCTGGGCTCTCTGTTCATTTGGGGACTGTCCCTGGTAATGATTTTGACCGTTTATTCCCGTTTTTTTAAGCTCTACATGGCCACCGCTATCGCGCCCATCCCCATGGCCAGCTTCGCAGGACAGCCCTCCAGCAGCATCGGCATCGCCTTTTTGAAAACCTATGCGGCGATCTGCTTGGAAGGGTGTGTCATCGTGCTGGCCTGTGTGATCTTCTCGGCGTTTGCCACCACGCCGCCTGCGCTGGGGGACGAATCCATGGCGGCGGCCACCATCGTGTGGAATTATGTAGGCGAGCTTTTGTTCAATATGCTTGTACTGGTTGGGGCCATCAAAATGAGTGACCGGCTGATCCGGGAGCTGATGGGGCTGGGCTGACGGATCAGGAAACGCGCTTACTTCTTCCTGTTCAATTTTAACGTGATCCCTTTTTCAGTGGCAACGTCTTGCAGCAGTGACGCCGCATACACAGCGCGTTCTTTTATGGTTGGCAGGTCGGATGCCATAAGCTGATCCACAACGGCCCGCACATCAGACAGCTCCAGCAAATTGACTGCCAGAGAAAAAAGCGTTTTCCTGCGCCCGTCATTACAGGAAGAAAGTAGATATCCCAGTAGACGCACCTTTTCCTCCTGTTCGGCATTGTAGCGGTCAGCCCCGACAGTCCGAAATTTTTCCATATCTGGCTTTCGATTTCTGTGGGTTATAAAGGAGTCATATTCATCAATTTTCTCATACTTTTCGCAAGGATAGTGAGGACACTCACAGCAATACTCCACGCTTCCGTGCTCCAGACTGCACCGGGCGATTTTACAAGATTGATTCCCGTTACCACACCCACCGCAATATCTACCCAAGTGCATGGTACACAATCCGCAGTTAAGTCCGCACAGGGAGAATAATTGATTTTTTCGATGAAAACCTTTCACTAATTCGAATCCTCCCGCCTGAATCTGTTCTCTCACTATACTATAAGAGAGAGATAAAATCAACGCCACAGGCCCTCAGTGCCAATGGCATATTTGCCTGCGGCCCGGGCCTGCCGAACACGGTCTGCAAACTGCTGCGCCGCCGCTCGATCCGCTCTCCACTCGTCGAACGCGTCACAGATTTTCCAAGCGGCAGTCACCACCCAGGACAGGGCTGCCAGCCCGACCAGGCCGAAGAAGATCGCGTCCCCAAAGGCCGGATTTGCCTGATACCAGCCATGAAATACCGTAAGCGCCATCACTGCGTACAGCATCGGGATACCCAGGCGGAGACGGATCGCCAGGTGGAGCAAAATTGGCAGGAAAAACGCACCGATCCCTAAAATCAAAAACATCATTGCCACGTCCTCCTTCTCGAGTTTGTGGCATATTACCATAGGTGGGCAGACTTTGCAACGGTCTGTCCGCCGATTTATTTCTGGAGGTGATTTTTATAGAAGTCCGCATCAACAAAGAAGTCCGGGACTATCAGGAAAGCATCTTCTTCGGCCTGTCCCTGCGGCAGCTCGTCTTCGCCCTGCTGGCCGTACTGGTGGCCGTGGGCGTGTACTTTGGCCTGCGGGGCGTGGTCGGAACCGGTGAGATCGGCTGGATCTGCGTCCTGGCTGCGTTCCCCTTTGCCCTGGGCGGCTTTTTCACGTACAACGGCATGACGTTCGAAAAGTTCCTGCTGGCCTTCATCCGCTCGGAACTGCTGTACCCCAAGAAGCTGGTTTTCCGGGCGGACAACCTGTACGCCAAAGCCCTTGAAAATTCATCCGTGAAGGAGGCTCTGCACATTGATTAAAACCCTGCAAAACGCACTCAAACAGGACCGGGAGGGCTTCGACATCCCCCGTTCCGTCCAGGACACCATCCCCATCCGCCGCCTGTGGCCGGATGGGATTTTTCAATTCGGGAGCAAGTTCTCCAAAACCATCCGTTTCACCGACATCAACTATGCCATCGCGTCCAAAGAGGACAAAACGTCCATGTTCCTGGGTTATTCCGAACTGCTCAACGCCCTGGACGCCGGTTCTGTCACCAAGCTCACCATCAACAACAAGCGGCTCAACCGCCAGGACTTCGAGCAGAAGATCCTCATCCCCCGCCAGGACGATTACCTGGACGGCTACCGGGCCGAGTTCAATTCCATGCTCATGGACAAGGTGACGGACAGCTCCAACAGCGTGGTGCAGGAGCGGTACGTCACTCTCTCTGTCCACCGCAAGAGCATCGAGGAGGCCCGCACATTTTTCGACCGGGTGACGGCAGACGTCACCACCCGGCTGAACCATCTGGACTCCCACAGCGAGGAGCTGGACGCGGTGGAGCGGCTCCGGGTGCTCCACGACTTCTACCGCACCGGCGAGGAGACCGAGTTCCAGGTAGACCTGCGGGATCTGATGCGGAAGGGTCACTCCTTCAAAGATGCGGTCTGTCCGGATAGCTTCGAGTTCAAGAAAGACCACTTCATCATGGGCGGCAAATATGGCCGGGTACTGTTCCTGAAGGAGTACGCCAGCTACATCAAGGACTCCATGGTGAACGAGCTGACGGCCCTCAACCGCACCATGATGCTGTCCATTGATGTAATCCCCGTGCCCACGGACGAGGCCGTCCGGGAGATGCAGAGCCGTCTGCTCGGGGTTGAAACCAACGTGACCAACTGGCAGCGGCGGCAGAACAATAACAACAATTTCTCCGCTGTTATCCCTTACGATCTGGAGCAGCAGAGGAAAGAAACGAGAGAAATGCTGGACGATCTCACCACCCGAGATCAGCGGATGATGTTCGCCGTGGTGACGCTGGTGCATCTGGCCGACACCAAGGAGGAACTGGACAGCGACACGGAAACCCTCCAGGCCACCGCCCGGAAGCACCTGTGCCAGTTGGCCACGCTGAACTGGCAGCAGGCGGATGGGCTGGTGACGGCACTCCCCCTGGGCCTGCGGCGGATCGACGCCCTGCGGACGCTGACCACCGAGGCACTGGCGGTGCTCATGCCCTTTAAGGCCCAGGAGATCCGGGACCACGGCGGCGTGTATTATGGGCAGAACACCATCAGCAAGAACCTCATCATTGCAAATCGGAAAGAACTACTCAACGGCAACGGCTTCGTGCTGGGCGTGTCCGGCTCCGGCAAATCCTTCACCGCCAAAGAGGAGATCGTAAACGTGGCGCTGGCCACCGGGGACGATATCATTGTCATCGACCCGGAAAAGGAGTACGGCCCCATCATTGAGGGCCTGGGTGGCGAGGTGATCAATATTTCCGCCACTTCCCGGAACCACATCAACGCTCTGGACATGGAACAGGGCTATGGCGACGGGGACAACCCCGTGGTGCTGAAGTCTGAATTCCTTCTCTCCCTGTGCGAACAGCTGGTGGGCTCGGGCAAGCTGTCCGCCAAAGAGAAATCCATCATCGACCGCTGCACCGCCCAGTGCTACCGTGACTACGTCCGGGGCGGATACAAAGGCGCGGCACCCACCCTCCAGGACTTTTACGCCGAGCTGCTCCGCCAGCCGGAGCCGGAGGCCCGGGACGTGGCGCTGGCAATCGAGCTGTTCACCGAGGGCAGCCTCAACACGTTTGCCAAGCCCACCAACGTGGACACTGATGCCCGCATCCTTTGCTACGACATCCGGGACCTGGGCAAGCAGCTCCTGCCGGTGGGGATGCTGGTGGTGCTGGACAGCGTGTTCAACCGGGTGATCCGCAACCGCCAGCTGGGCCGCAACACCTGGATCTATATTGATGAGATTTACCTCTTATTCCAGCATGAATACAGTGCGAACTTCCTGTTTACCCTCTGGAAACGGGTGAGAAAATACGGAGCGCTGTGTACGGGCGCAACTCAGAACGTGGAAGATTTGCTCCTCTCTCACACCGCCCGCACCATGCTGGCAAACAGCGAATTCCTGGTCATGCTGAACCAGGCAGGCACTGACCGGGCGGAGTTGGCCAGCCTGCTGAACATTTCGGACAACCAGCTCTCCTACATCACCAATGTGGACGCCGGGCGGGGCCTGATCAAGTGCGGCAGCGCCATCGTACCCTTCGTGAACAGCTTCCCGAAGAATACCAGGCTCTATAAGCTGATGAGTACAAAATTTTCCGAGAGCACGGCAGCCTAACGGATCAGCTTCTCCAATTCGGCCTCCGGTGCGTGGGGACACAGAGTGCGGAGGTGCGTCATCAGCCGGGCCTTGGACTCCTCCGGGCTCCGGCTGTATGCGCTCCGGGTGCTTTCTTCACCCAGCACATCTTCGGAAACAGCAAAGCGAGCCACGCCCCAGCCATAGGGCTTCCCGTGTTTATCTTTGGAATATTCAAAGCTGTGGACGGTGACGTAGGTCTGCATTTGCAGGCGGGTGATGGCGGTGTCAAAGCCCTTCATGCCGTCACCGCCAAAGCCCGCCGCCTTTTTCAAGTCTTTGGACAGGGTAGGGCCATCCCGCAGGAGCACGTCCACGATACACTTCTCCTTGTAGCTGGCCAGCCCGTCCTCATATCGGGCATCAAAATCGTACCCGTCCCTGCGGTAGTTGGCCAGGTCGGGATACCACTCCCGGCTCACCAATCCAGCCTTTTTGTTGAACAACTTGCCATAGGCCACTGCCCCTCGGCAGGCCACTTCCATGCGCCACTCCCAGGGGCCGTCAACACCATCCACAAACCAGAACCGGCTGGGGGTGAAGTCCTCAACGGAAAAATTGGGGATGCCGCAGGCGAAAAAGGGCAGTAGGCCCAGGCGCTGGGCCAGGGCTTCTAATTCGTTGGCATTGTGTATTGTCGTATCAGGCATGGCGGCTTCCCCCTTTTCTGACAGTTTACCACAAAACATTGAAAACGCAAGGCAGGTGATCAAACATCTCCAAAATCAAAGAAAAACGAATCATCCCACAAAAAGTGAACGAAAAAGTCAAGTCCGCGCCGAAGGAGCTTCTTCGGCGCGGACTTTTGGATGGAACGGAAAAGCTGCGTAGTCAGATGCGCGATGCCGCTCAAGGCGGACAGCGGGAGGAGACCGAGGCTGACCGTGCCCAGGACAAAGCCCGCGCGGTTAGCCAGCAGGCGGTGCATCGGTTAAGAGAAAAGGTACACGGAAAAAAGAAAGTTTGGAGCGGAACCATAGAAAAATGCCCTGATACGCCAGTACCACCCGCAGATAGTACCGTACCCGATATCCCGTCAGCAGCGGATATCCCGCAGGATAACACGTCACCTGGACGGATCAAGACAAGAGAGGCTGTTCGCGGCTCCGTACCATTGGAGCGTAGTTCACAAGGGAGCACATTCCAGATCAAAACTAAAGACACCCTCCATCCCGACCAGGCTAATGTCCAGGGTCGGGGGAAGCAGAGTGCTGCCCATAAAAACGGCACCCCGGCAGAGCACCAGCTGTCCCAGCCCATGGAGCAGGGGCGGCAGAAATTTGTCCGGGAGCAGCAGAAAAAAGCGGCATTGCAGAAACCAGGACGCCAAATCGAGCCAGGCAGGGCGTCTCCCGCTCAACAGCAGGATGGTGGTTCTGCCCGCCCTCGAAGCACCTCCACACCGTTCAGTGCCAAGGGCCAACAGTCCGGCAATTCTGTCCGAGAAACCGTTCCAAGCGGTAAGCGCCGGATCAAGAGCACCCGCTCGGAAGCAAAGGCTGTGGGCAGGGCTTCTCGTCAGACAGTAAAAACGGCTGGTTCATCCAGGCAGACAATTCAGGCCGGAGCCCGCTCGGTGAAAACCGCACAACAGACCAGATGGGTGGCAAAGGGGCCCCCGCAAAGCCGAACTTTGGCTTTGTGGGGAAAGGAGGCACAGCGGAGCGGACGAGCTTTCGCGCTTGCGCGGAAGCGAGTGAGCGCAGCTTGTGCCGACGCGGGCAGGCCCGTGGCAAAGGCCGCGGTGTCGGCCCTGCGTGGGGCCGTGTCAGGTATCCGAGCACTGGCAGCTCCGCTGGCCGCTGCCGGCGGAGCAGTAATTCCGGTGGTACTGGTGCTGTGCCTGGTAGGGGGCATTTTGGCGTCCCCACTGGGAATCTTTTTCGGCGGGACAGGCAGCGGTGCAGATAGCGGAACAGGCCAGACCATCACCTCGGCGGTGCAGGAAATCAACCAGGAGTACAACGACCGGGTGGAGGCATTCAAAGCAGGAGCAACCTATGACGCACTGAGTATCAGCGGTTCCCGGGCAGCCTGGCCAGAGGTGCTGGCCGTGTACGCGGTCAAGACCGTCACCGACCCCACCAACGGCCAAGAGGTCATCACCATGGATGACGGGAAGAAAGAACTGCTGAAGCAGGTGTTCTGGGACATGAACGAGCTGTCCAGTTTGACCAGCACCGTCCAGGGTGAGGAGGACGAGGAAGATACTACCACCCTTCATATCACCACCACCCACAAAACCACAGATGAAATGGCCGACCTGTATGGGTTTAACACCGAACAGCGTCAACAGTTGGCCGAGCTGCTCTCTGATGAGTACCAGGATCTATGGAACACCGTCCTCTATGGTGTCGGCACAGGCAGCGGCGAGATCGTATCTGTGGCGCTGTCCCAGGTGGGCAATGTAGGCGGTCAGCCCTACTGGAACTGGTACGGCTTTACCTATCGGGTGGATTGGTGCGCCATCTTTGTCAGTTGGTGCGCCAACGAGTGTGGGTATATCGACGCCGGGGTGATTCCCAAGTTCGCGGGCTGTGTCCAAGGCTCCCGGTGGTTCAAGGAACGAGGGCTGTGGCAGGATAAGAGTTATATACCGAACCCAGGGGACGTTGTGTTTTTTGACTGGGACGATCCGGGAGGATTCTCCGGCCCACAGGATGGCGTACCTGACCACGTCGGCATCGTGGAGCGAGTCGAGAATGGCCGGGTCTACACCGTAGAAGGCAATTCCGGCGACAAGTGTTGCCAACAAAGCTATCTGCTGGGGTATTATGAAATCTATGGATATGGTATCTGTACCGTATAACGTATAAATTTCAGTTCATTATCAAATGCGTGAATATGCAGCTTTTGTCGGAATCACCCCGCCATCCCCAAATTTGGATGATCTCCATACGCTTTGTGAAGTTGTCCCAAAAATGAGTGAATCATCACAATTGGGTTGCCTATTCTAATATAAAATTGTATCGTGAATGCAATCTAGAAGTTCTCCGTTTCATGCCCTTTTGTACCTTGTAGCAAAGCAGAAAGGAATGGTCATAATTATGATAGAACACCTTGCCCAAAAGGTTTCTAAGTACTACAGTGATAGATTGATTATTGACCCCAGTAAACAGAAGATATATTCATATGGATTTGAACTGCTTATCTCCACAGCTTTTAACTTTATTGGTGTTTTTCTCATTTCCTGCATCTTTAAAAACTTCCTTGGGGCATTTCTATTTATGGTTGCTTTTATACCATTGAGATTAACAGCCGGAGGTTATCATGCAAAACATCATTGGTCATGTATTCTGGGATTTAACCTAATATTTCTTTTATTTATGATTCTTCTTTCTTGTCTCGATTCAAAGGTACTGTCTCTATACTCGTTTACTACAGCTATTATTTCATCCGTATTAATTTGCTGCCTTGCGCCTACTGAAGCCGCAAACAAACCTCTAAACCACAAGCAATATTTACAACAAAAGAACCGCAGTATCACTCTGTCACTCATTAATATTGCCCTTGCCTTCATAAGCAACTTAACTATATACCAATTCGCTAGATTGTATACTTACTATTCTTCAGGCGCCTTATGTACAGGTCTCTTATTGGTTGCCGCAAAGGCAGGAAAAGGAGATATCCTTCCTAGGCATATCTCTTAGGTTAGTCCCCTAAAAGCCTTGATTTTATGGCCATACACTATTTATACGAAAAACGCTATTATCGCCGTGACTATATGTATATGTAATATCTGATGTCCGCCGGAATCCACTTCTACCGCTTACAATATAGTTGCAGTTTAAGGCGCGGCAGCCAGCCGCGCCTTATATCGTCTCAAAGCTGAAACTGTTAGAATTGGAGAGCAAATAGCCTGGCACATTGAACCTTGGGCTGACACTCCCACACAGGAACCCGTCAGCCGTCTCTCTCATTCGCAGCATTTGATTTGCTCAGGTATAACCATCATCTTTTTGGTGCGTTCGTGTCAACCAGAAGATTGGATAAGCGGCGAGGAACAGAATCAGGAGCCACATCAATCACATAGGAGGTGCTTATAAACGCAGCAGGAATTGACGTGGTCAAGGGCAAAAGCATGATAATGGCTCTGCGGCCAATGAACAAAATTACGCTAAAGGTAAGGGAATACCCACACTCTGCAAAAAATCTCATACTTGCAGGCTTTATTTGTTATATCCTCTTTCATCCTCTCAAGTATTTTTCATTTTAGGGCTTACCTTTTGTTTGCAGGACTACTTTTATAATTCACACTGATAGTGTGTCTCTGTAGGCGGAGTGAAGGAAATCTATACCCCCGCGCCAAGAAGATAGCTGCGTTAGGACTGCCGAGCCAAACTCCGATCCCATTATTTTCAAATCATGTCCGTAAGCGTGATCGAAAAATGCTCGAATAAATAGTAACACTTCCGCAACAGAAGTATTACACTCTTATCAAATAGAAAAATTGGGCTTATAATAAAAGTGTAACTTCTAAGAACAAAGTTATAATTCTGCGCTGTTGCGGGTGAGGACATGAATAGAAAGCAACAACTGTTTGGAAACAAATTGAAGGAATTGCGCATACAAAAAAATCTAACACAGGAAACGTTTGGAGATTATGCTGGTGTGTCAGCAAACGCAATTGGACAATTTGAACGTGGAATCATGTATCCCAATTTCGAAACACTATATCGAATTATCACAGCATTAAACGTAGATGCAAACTTGTTTTTTCTTGATGTATCAAGCGAGTATCCGTATTCAGCAAGGTTATTTGCTGAAACTGTTAAAAGTATGGAAAAAGAGGAAAAAATTACAGTTAGCAAGTTTTTAAGTAGTTTATCGCACATTATTTCTTTAACTCGGGAAGATGAAAACATTAAAACTTTAGAGGATGATGGTATGTGAAGATAGCCATTTGTGATGACAGCTCAAATGATATAGAAATGCTTCGGCAATATATCTTGAAACATAGCACTTCACATAAAATATGTGAGTTTACATCACCTGCTCCGTTTATAGATCGTATTTTAGCCAACGAACAATTTGATTTGCTTTTTCTAGACATTCAAATGCCTGATGCGAACGGTTGGGAAATTGCAAAAGAATTGAAACTCACCAGATGTCCTGTTTATATCGTGCTTGTTACAATTTTAGGCGAGTACATCTATGATTGTTTTGACCGAGTAGATTGGTTTTTGCCAAAGCCTTTTTCGCAAGAAAGAATATTCATGATATTGGAAAAAGCACAGGAAAAACTTTATCCGAAAGTGTTTACGTTTGAAAGCGAGCATATAAAAGTTTCTTTGACCATTCCTGAAATTATTTATATGGAAGTACGGCGGAATAATTTGCATATTGTTACCAATAATAACAATTATTGCATACGTATGCCGCTAAAAGCAGCAGTATCCATGTTGTCAGACTCAAAACAATTCGTTCAAATACATAATAGCTATATATTAAACCTTGCTTACTTCAAAGATCTAAATGGATCAGAGATTGTGCTGAAAAATGGAACAACGCTTCGATTAACCAGGACGTATCGAAAAAATTTTTTTGATGCCCTAGCTGAATACATAAGAGGTGTATAGGCAAGTGGATGAACTTCTCTTTTTTGGGGCTTTTGAGGAACTGTCTGTAATATTTGAAACATTTATCGTATATCAGTACATTTATGGTTTGTTTGAAATTGTAGCGAGTAAGAAAAAGAGTCTATTCTGCTTCATATTCTTTGGTATAGGTTTAGGAGCTTTAAGTATTTATGTTCAAGTACCTTTAATCTTAATCACATACACGCTTTTGGGCCTGTTCTTACTGGAGATGGTGGTCTGTGCCTCCACAGTAGTTACACGCATTTTCTCAGTCCTATACTTTGCTATTGTCATGATTGTATCTGAGATGCTCTGTTCTGCCCTTATTTCAGTTTTAGGGAAATTAGCATTAACAAACACCTTTAATTATGGCATTCCCCGCATTTTAAGCATTTTGATTGCTAAGTTGATTCAAATTTTTGCTGTTCGCGTAACGGTTTTTATAGCCCAATGGAAGAAAGATACTGTAGATGACATAGATATACGATTTATTTTCCCAATACTATTGTGTCAGGTGTGTTCGATCTTACTGACATACCATGTGTTTGTTCTATGCTTTTATAACCTTGGAGAGTTTGACATTTTTTCGTTTCTTTCTATATCTGGAATTATGTATATCAACATTATAATCTTTTTGTATTTTGACCATATCAAAGTAGCCTATAAGTATAAAGCGAAGAATCAGGCAATTGAAACAAAGTTGAAGTTACAAGAAGAATACTACCGTACACTTGAAGCGCATCAGAAAGAAACCATTTCTCTGTGGCATGATATGAAAAAACATATTGATCTTATTAAGGCTCTATACAATACTAGGCAGAATAATATAGCAGTTGTGTATCTTGATGAACTGCAAAATGACCTTAGCCAGCGGTTGAAAATAGTTCAAACTGAAGATCCAATTATTGGAGCGTTACTTACCGAGCAACTAAAGCGCGCTGATAGAGAGGAAATTACTCTTAGTCTAGATATACACCTTGGTGCTCAAATGAAACTCCAGCCGATTGACCTATGTATAATTCTTGGAAATCTATTTGACAATGCATTTGAAGCTTGCGCACATTTAGGAAAACACTGCGAGAAGTTTATACAAATAGAAATAAAACAGCGTGAGCAATTATTATTTATACGGATGGTAAACTCTTATAATTCCGAAACAAACAAATTAAAACGGGTGGGCAAACATGGTTTTGGATTAAATAATATACGGCGATCTGTAGGTAAGTATGGAGGACATTTTGAAATCAAAATGTCTGCGTCAGAGTTTTCTGCAACAATAATCATACCATAAAATTGGCAACACAGAGCTATGCCTGTGCATTCCGTCCCATTTTTTAGTAAGTTATCCCATTTATATTGATATTTCGGTAAAATCCGCTATGATTAGTGCAGTGTTTAGAGTTGCTAATCATTGCGGATTTTTATTTTTTTGCTATAGAAAGAAGGAGCTGTATGAAAAAAAAAGCTTTGCATTTTCTGAAATGGTGTAGGGGAGCAGTGCCCAGTCTGGCCATGCTTCTTGCCATCCAGTCGGTCACCTCAACCTGCTTTTTTTGCTTGCACCAGCCAAATGTTCCCGAAGGCCTTAATGTAACAGATAAAACCCCTAAAATATAAGGCTTCAAAGAAGCAATCGGGGATCAAACGAAAATGAATAAACAACAAAACCAGGTAACGAAGATATAATTAAACGGATATAGGGGCAGGGGCAACGTAAGATTGTATAGCCCGGTTACCTGTGTTTTTGGCTTAATGATATCCGGCCGGACTAGAACAGTTGTAGCTTTTGCCAGAAAAGCGGGAGTAAATCGGCAAGGAAATTCGGTAGGAAAAAGATAGCATCGGAGAAATTGATGTGACGTTCGCATTTGGACGTGTTATATGTGATTATCCGCAGTTCAGATAAAGATGTTTCTGCGCTGTTGCCATACCAGACATTCCGGGATGCACTAAAGGGGATGTCAAACTCCAGCTAAGTTAGTCATATCTATTCCTGACAGCACCTATACATTTATCTTCGGGAGTATTTATGAAATCTTGAGAAAGGAGGAACTAATATGAAGATGGACAAGCCGTGTTACGGCTCCTCCGAAATCGCTACTTGTCTTGCTTGTTCGGTTACCGGAGCTGGCATCATTACCTTGGTTAGCTTCGTCTGCCCCACGTTTTTCACTGGCGGGGTAGTGTAATGGTGCCGGGGCGTGTTGCAGATCTTAGATTTGCAACACGCCCTTTTAAATATTTGTACAGAAAGGTTTGAGATTTATGGAAAAAGGAATGGATCTTTACCCAACTTTGGCAAATAATTATGCCTTGGTACGTCAACATGGAAATTCAATTATTTTTCCCCTTGGCTCTGAAAATGAAGGGCAATACTTAACCCCACAATACGAATATGTGACTCTCAATAGAGCCGCTGCTGAAATACTGTCTTTTTGTGACGGCAACCATACAATTGCGGAGATCATATTGAATTTATGCTCAATATATAGCGAGAATAGTTGTGATATATCTAATTTTGTTCAGGATTTTTTGCAGGAGAGCATCGAAAAAGGCCATGTCCTTCTTCACACAAGAAAACCCAATTATGTACCTAAAATATTTGGCAACTTTTCAATGATTACCCCCATTAATGCCTGCCTGGAGATAACAAAGCAATGTCCATTAAGATGTCGCCATTGCTATAATGAATCAGGGATCGCCCGTACACAAGAAATGTGTCTATCGGAAATTAAAGTTGTTCTTGACAAGCTTAGTAATTTAGGCGTACAAAAATTGATGATAACCGGTGGAGAGCCCACAAGCAGACCTGATTTCATAGATATTGTAGAATATGCAAGCTCACGTTTTGTGGGTGTATCAATAGCGAGTAACGGCTACCTCATTACAAGAGAATTAGCACGCGCCTTATCGAGATACAAAAATAAAATTGTTGTGCAGATTAGTATTGATGGTACTGAAGAGCACCACAATAAGATCCGATGCATACATGATTCATATGAGAAGGCTCTAGCTGCAATAAAATATATGAGTGAGTTTAACATTCCTGTTATCGCTGCGAATACACTTAATGCGGAAAACTTTGCTGATATGGAAGAAGTTGCAGCAACGGTTCATAAGGCCGGAGCCTTGCAATTAACCTTTGGCCTAACTGCAAGCCAAGGACGGGCAAGGAAAACCCATTTATCGCAAAGAATTGATGCTGAACAATTTGTTAACAGGGCACTTGCTCTTAAACATAAGTATATGAATCACGGATTATTCGTATCAATTGATGATGATACAATGAGCAAAATTGCTTCAACCCATTCCAGTTACTGTGGAGCTGGTGTAAGTCAGATTACTATCAGAGAAAATGGTGACGTTTCTCCATGTGTGTGCTTTTTCTATGTATATGGGAATATATTGCGGGATGACATAGCATCCATCTTTGATCCGAAAAAAGTTTCTCGATTTAGCAGCTTGCCAAGTCCAAGCCTAGAATACTGCGGAGATTGTGAGGAACTTGAAAACTGTTCGAATTGCCCTGCCCATGCGTTTGATTCCCCAAAGGAAACTTGTAAGTGGCGGGAAAATTTTTACAATGTAATGAATGAAGGGAAATAATTTGTGGTTATCCCTATAGCTCAACTTGAAAAGCTCCCGTTTTAACGGATGTGTAACGGAATAAGCTTAACCAGTGCTACTGGGTCTGCCGGAAAAATAAAACTTGCATAAATGGAACCAGTATGCAAAAATAGAGACATGAAACGCTATGAATTAACAAAAGGACAATGGAATCGGATTAGGCCGCTGTTATCACCGGAAAGGATCGGAAAAAGTGAAGATACCCCAGAGGAATGACCGGACGACGCTGAACGGGAAGCTCTGGATTGTCTAATGGTGAGAGCTGCGAGAAGCTTATGGCCCCTGTAAACGGTGAATAATGGATAGGGGCAAGCTTCAAAGTAAATCATATTTGCCATTTTTGCCCTTAAGCCCAGATGATTGATCAACTTGCACTAGGCTTGATGGGCGGAAATGGCAAATAGAGCGATTCCTATGGCTATATGCATTGTATACTGACTTGCGAAAAGCCACGCTTTATTCCAGGGCGAAGTTGGCAAGGAACTCACAACTGTACTGTTACTTCAAGGTCGCAAGCATATGGTCTATCAGGATTTCACTCAAAGATCGGCAAAAACTGAAAAAGTGGAATTCGCCTGGATAGCACTGGAGATATGCCTTGAACAAACCGCAATAGGTGTCTTAGATATTGCCAAACATAATCTCGGCGATATTGACACTTTTTCTGTTGAATTTTGTGACGACAGGAGTTTATAGGAAATGATTGAATTTAGAAATGTAACAAAAAAATATGGCCCTATTATTGCGCTAAATGCCGTTTCATTTCAAATTGAGCCTGGCGAAATTGTTGGACTTGTGGGGGCTAATGGAGCTGGTAAGACTACCGCGATTAAACTTTTAACACAATACATTGAGCCAGAACACGGAGAGATATTCATTGACGATGCCTCAACAAAAAAAAGAATTGGCCAAAGCATATCGTATATACCTGATGAGCCAGTATATTACGAATTCATGACATTGTATGAACATTTACAGTTTATACAAGCGATGTATCCATATGGTGAATTCAATACTGAGCAGATAGTTGCAAAGTTATCGTTGTCAGACCAATTGGAAAAACTTCCGCACACCTTATCTAAAGGCAATAAACAAAAACTTATGATTGCAACTGCGCTTCTGCGAAACTTTAATTATTTAGTGGCCGATGAACCATTTACTGGTCTTGATCCCAAGCAAATTAATGTTTTAAAGCAAATACTGATGGAACTGCGACAAAGAAATAAAGGTATTTTGCTGTCAACACATTTACTTGATGTAATTGAGCTATTCTGTGATCGCTATATTTTGATTGATAACGGTTCCATCGTTGCAACCGGAAGCAAGACAGAAATTGCAAAATGTCATGGTCTAAGTCCACAATTAACAGTTGAAAAAATATATATTTCACTTACGGATCACACTGGAGAAGGATTGCATTATGATGATGAAAATTGTTTCCCTGTTGATGAAGAATAAGGCTCGGCAAAGTCTAAATACTATTAAAAATTTTTGGTGGTATGCAATCGGGCTAATTGCCGCAGGGATAGTTTGTTTGTACTTTTGTGCATACAACATATCAGTAATTAGAGAACATAGCCTCTATATAAATGCTGGCGTTGCATTAGTGTTATTTTATCTGTTTTTTTCGAGACGTTTACCTATTATATCAATAAATCCAGCAACAATTCATTTCTTGAATAGCAGACAATTAGTTAACTATATATTATACCTTAAATTTTTTGCATTTCTTCCTATATTTTTAGCAATAAGCCTTTTGCTCTCACTTGTCATTTCTTCTCAGTTTTCCTTTTTGCATTTCTTCCATGCTCTTTCACTTTTCTTTGTTTGGCTACTACTTACATGGCAAAAATATCATCATTCCTTAGGCCAACTTGTCCTTTTTTCTGAAATGTTAACTGCTGTGGTACTATACTTGGCACAAAATTTTATAATGGGCAACATATTCAACATCTTCATTCTAATTCTCCAGATGAAACGGTTTACTTCCATTTCATTTGAAACATTTGTGAGTGATATGAAGTACAGTTATGGTGCGCAAGCAGCCGTGGCAAGGAAAGATTTCGGTCTTTTGTTAGCATATGCAAATAGTACTACAGTAAAAGAGTCGTACCGATTGCCATATCCGAACTGTCCAAACATACATCCCATATTTGCAAAAAGCCTAGTCGATACATTGCGCATTTCAAAGCGACTTTGGTTTTTGAAGATTGGCAGTTTTATACTTTCTCTTTTTGTCCTCATTAACGATATAGCTCATCCATATAGTATATACATTTTTATCATCACATGGAGTACAACTATAACTTTGGTTATTAAACACAGCACCCAGGCCTTAGTCACCTTGAAAGCTAAAAGCGATTTGGGATTGTCGATTCCATATCAACACAGTGTCATTTCTGGTTATTACTCGATTTTACCTATCATCCAAATTGTTTTGCTAAATGTATTTTTAGCGATCTTTACACCACTATCTACAATATTAATTATATGCGCCACTTTGCTAAATTGTATTATTACATTTTTTTGGCATCAATTATGCATATGCAATTATTTTCATCAACGCATTATTGACTCAATAGGTTCCCTAATAATTATCCTTTTATCAATTTTAATTACTTTATGATTAAAATGGGGGAATAGTATTTTGGAGAAATTTGACTATCTTTCTATACAAAGTATTGCTAACCATATCGTTACTGTTTCTAATGGCAAAATTAATACTGCCAAAAAACTTTTTGAAGGTGCATCTTATAGAGTCCACAATGAGAATAGCAATATTTTTTATTCTAGTAATAATTTCCTTCGCAACAATCTTTTTGAAAGTGCTTTTAAGAAAAATGAACTTTTTGGCATTTACGAAACTCTTAATCGAGAAACAGCACCAATTAACATTTCCCAAGACTTTCCTGGCAGACTAATAAGCATATTGAATGAACTCGGTAATATCGTTAATTTAGAATTGGAAATTAAGAGTGAACGTCGGAGTAGCGTTATTCTAAGTTCTTTATCGCCACAACGCAAAGCAAACAACCAATCTACGATTTCAGCTGAATTAACAGTTTTTTTCAGCTTTTCAGATTTTCCAATGTTCATAAAGCGTCAAATAACTTTAGGCTTGGGGACGCCTTGTGATGAGCAATTAGTGGCACTTGCTAATTCACTAGTTAATGACTATAAACCATATATTAAAATTCCTTTGGTAGATGTGGTTGATATGAAATGTGACCTTATTCTCCCTCCGGGCCGGGGCGGGATACTTATACATGAAGCAATTGGCCATGCCCTAGAAGCCGATCATTTTTTTGAAAGTGATGGTTTTTTTCATGGAAAAATGAATAAAAAAATAGCCGATAGCAATATATCAATTTCAGATATTTGCTGTCAGAAAGAAATGATTTCATTCAGCTATGCAGATGATGGAAGTTCCCCTTCAAATGTTGATCTCATAGCAAATGGAGAACTAGTTGGGGTGTTGTCAGATCAGAATACATCACGTAAGTGGGGAATTCCTAATACGGGAAATGGACGCTCAGAGACGTGCACACATCCTGTCATACCAAGAATGCGCAACACCTATATGCATAACGGGACAATCACGCCTCAAAGCATCATTAGTGATACCAGATACGGCATATACGCTCTAGATATAGGTGGAGGACAAGTTGATATTAGCTCAGGCGAGTTTATTTTTAATGTTTTTGCTGGATACTATATTGAAAGCGGAGTTCCAGTAGCAATGACCAAACCATTTCTATTTAGAGGCAATGTTATGGATACAATCGGGAAAATTGATATGATTGGAAATGATTTATCTTTTCAATTTGCAGTATGTGGCAAAGGTGGGCAGCGAATCCCGGTTTCTTATGGACAGCCCACAATTCGAATTAAGGGGCAACAATTGGGGAGGTAGTTTTATGCATGAACTGGTAAACAATTTGGAATTGTATAGAGAGTATGTGCAGAACAATAAGAATACCGAACTTTTTGTTGCTCTCAGTGATTGCTATTATATTAATTGTGTAGATAATTTTGTCGATTTCCAGCACAAAAACACAAAAGGAATGGGATTGCGTAAATTTAATAGGAATAGTACAGATTTTATGTGCTGTGATGGAATCTCTCTGGAAAGCCTTGAACTATTCCAAAAAAAAGTTGTGCCAAGCAATCATTTCCCACCTGCAAAAATTATCCCATTTCAGAAAAATAATTTTACGCCTTGCAATTACCAAGACATTAGAAATATGGATATCACAATTTCACCCAAAGAATGCCATTTGCTTTGGGATAACTTATCAAGTATGATACATAGTGAATCAGATTCTTTAGAAAAACTCTACATTCAATATCAGCGTGAGGCATACTTCCTGTTCTCATCTACAGGGATCGAAGGATATTCGGTTCGAACTATTTTTTCGCCGGGGATTGAAACTAAGTCAAACCCGGGGTGTTTTTACTGTATTTCTCCCAAAATTCTCCCTTTTACTGGCACATCTATAATGAAAAATCTTGGCTTTTCCCATGAAACTTTACCAATGGCTTCAAGTATTACAAATGTCAAATATATTATGTTTTCTGGAGCTGCCATCAGCAAGATATTGTACCTCCTAACTGCCCTATTATGCAAAGATATGGTTTTATCTGGAACTTCAGCTTTTGATGTGTCAGACATTGGGAAAAACATTTTCAGCAATGCAATAACTTTAGAAGAAAACTCTTTGATTAATGAAGCAATTGTAGGAAATGTAGATGGCGAAGGAATGCCCCGAATTCAAACAAAAATAATAGAACGTGGTGTTCTGCGAGCCTTTTTTTCAGATTTTGCACCCGATAGTGGATTAAGTGGTACAAGCTCAGCTTATAGATTTTCACATATTGAATTACCCAAAGTACAACCTACAAAAGTAGCCGTGGTAGGAACTGATACAACTGTCTCTATTCTTGACAATTATGACAATATAGCCAAAGTTGATGATTTAACTGGTATTATAGAAAGTTTTAACCCTCGTTCATCAGGATTTAGCGCTTATGCCATTGCTACAATTTATCATGGTCATACGCCCATGGCCCGTTTAAATATAAATATCAAAACCACATTAGTTGATATTCTAAACAAAGTGATATGCATCTCCAGTGATGGACAATATGGCGGAAATGGCGCAATATATGGCGGATCGTTTTTGGTTAAGAATCAAGATATAATTAGTACATAGATTATATGGTTGGTGCTAAAAGCATACGTGTCAAATCTCCACAAAAATCAAGGCCGCGATGTCAGAATGAATGGCATCGCGGTCAGCTCAAAGTAAGGATACCCTCAATCTGAATGTGAAGATTGGCACCGCTCATCAGTGTTTCGAGGACTTCACTCTGATGTACTCCAACCCCAGCATGGTGGTGATGCTCCCGACAGACGACATGGAGGCCAAAGCAATGGTAAACATAGCCTATAAACACGACGCCCGGTACATATGTGGTTCAGCCGTTACAGTTCGCCAGTGATCCACAACACAGACAACTTCTGTTTTGAGATTGACAAATACACTTTCGGATACTGATCCTAATATTGCACAGTAGGTAGTTTATCCCCTTTTAGGAGGCCAGCCAATTGGCTGGCCTCCTATTCTAAAGCTTTTTTACAAAATTTTACTTTAACCCTGACATATAGCTGTTTAGCCCTGTGGGTCAACAGCTCAATTATGCTATGAAAGAGACAACAAGTCTGGCATCAAGGATAAATGCACCTCCGAAGTTTGGAAAAAAGCGCAAGCAGAGATCGAATATTCGTTCGTCTTTTGGCATCCAATACGCTTTGCACGTGTTGGATGTCTTTTTTTGTCGATTTTTGTTATGGTGTGTCGAAATCCCCCAAGACAATTTTAGTAGTGCTGCGTGGCAACCTTACATTGCTAAATATCCGTGATCACCAATCTCAGACCTACAGATCCACCCAAGGAATCTGAGGTTGGTGACCGTGTGCAGTAAGGCCAACGCAGAACCCCTATCGCCCGTTGCCCGTGATCTCCAGTCTCAGATTCTCCAAATTTCTGAGATTGGAGATTTTACATATGATTTATGATATGAAAGAGTGCGGAAAGCGCATCCAGCAGCTTCGTATCCAAAAAGGTTATACGCAGGAAGGTCTTGCAGGAAAGCTGAACATCGGTCAAAGTTTCCTGAGCCGAGTTGAATCTGGGCGCAAAGGTTGCTCTGTAGATTTACTTGTGCAACTTTCTGAACTTTTCCATGTGTCCTTAGATGTTCTTATCCTTGGGCAGGAAGCCGAAAAGGCAACCAAGGATGAAGATGGGGCAAAGCTCAAAAAGAGCATCACAGAATTGATCGATCAACTTGTTCAATTTCAGAACCAGCTTTAAGTAAAGAATGTCCAATGGTCATAGGGATATGTCCATTGGTCTCTAAAAAAACAAATTTCCCCCTGTTACAATCAAAGTACAGCCGAGAGGCTCTGTACTTTGACAACCTCACACCAGCAGTACGGGTAACCGCCCGGACAGACGAGCGTCCCGCAGCGCACGCCACGACCCAGAGGGGACAGCAGCCCCTTCCGGTGAGCGAGAATGCCACCTGCGCGGGGCGGCCCTTGGCATGGCCGCTTTGCACTGACTCTGTCCGGGCTTACAATGAGACACCTGAGACCGGCCTGAGAACCAGGCCGCAGGGCTGCCCCTGGGTTGAAATCAGCAGAGACCCTTGGTACACGCCCGTGCGGGTCGCGCCAGACCCGGCCCGTACTGTTCCCAACCCCGCCGGGGTGCGAGTGCGAATGCGGCGGGAATGATAAGTGAATCAATTTAGCACGGCACCGGGCTTTTGCCCGGTGCCGTCTTCAAGGGGATCTGATTGGATGAATACCAATGATAACAGGCAAAATGCCCATAATTTGATCGACCACATTTTTCACGACCTGCTCCCGTTTCATGGCATGGCTGAGCGGCCCGAACAGATCTCGCTCAGTCACCTGATGTTGGACGCCATGGTGGACGGCTCCATCGCCCTCTGCGACGCCGGCACCGGCATCGGCAAGACGTACTCCTACCTGGCGGCGGGGACAGCGTTCCTCCGCTTTCTGGCGGATAGTGGGCGGAAATTCCGGCCCATCCTCATTTCCACCTCCAGCATCGCCCTGCAAAACGCTGTTCAGCGCGAGTATCTTCCGTTCCTGTCCGAAGTTTTGATGGTGGACGGCCTGATCGACCAACAACTCAGCGCTGTGATCCGTAAAGGTAAAGCTCACTATGTCTGTGACCAGCGTCTGGAACGCCGCTTGGGCCAGCTTGATTTGAGTAAGAAAAACCACAAAGCGGGCCGAGCCCTGCTCACCCTGCGGGAGCAGCTGGACATGGATGGCGTCCCCCATCTCAGCGGCTACGATAAGCAGCGGGTATGCGTTCCCCAGGTCTGCGACTGCGTCGCCGCAAGCTCTATATCCCTCGCTTCTGCCTCACGGCAAAAGCTCGCTCATTCCGCTGCGGCTCCTTTCCCCACAAAGCCAAACGGCGGCTTTGCGGGGGCCCCAAATTGCCGCTACCTCGCCTTCCTGGAGGACTGCACCGAGGGCGGCTTTCCCTTCCAGATCTGCAACCACAACCTCCTGCTGGCAGACGCTGTCCACCGAGGGACGGGCCGAAGTCCCATCCTGCCGGACGCCTGTGCTGTCATCATCGACGAGGCCCACAAGCTGCCAGACGCCGCCCGTCAGATGTTCGGAACCACGCTGGATGTCCGGGACGTCCAGGCGCTGATTCGAAACCTGCGCCTGGAAAAGTTTCTGTTAGCCTCTGAAATGCTGGCCGAGCTGTCCGCGCCGCTCCTTCGGTTGATGGATCAGCCCTTCGAGGACGGCAGGGCGTTCAACACCTTCGCCCGGCTTCTCATCGCCCCGACCCGCAACCTGCACATCATCAGGAAGCAGCTCCACGGCTTGCTCTCAGCTTCCACCCACAGGCAAATGAAGAAGCTGACCTGCACTATGGAACTGTTCACCAGCGAGAACGCCGATGTGGTGTTCTACGCCATGGAGGACAAGCGGGGCGGCACCATGCTGTGCGCTGTACCTGCCGACCTCAATGCCCAGCTCCGCAGTACACTGTGGAACCAGAAAAACCCCATCGTCCTCACCTCCGGCACCCTGGCCGTAGGCCAGGACTTTCACCGATTCAAAGAGGAAACGGGTCTGCTGGCGGACGGGCGGGTGATAGAATCCGTGGCCGCTTCGCCCTTCGACTACAAGGCCAACTGTCTCCTGTATTTGCCGCTCCATCCGCCCGAACAGACCACCAGCGGCTATTATGACGAGCTGGCGGCAGAGATCGCCGCCCTGCTGGACGCCTGCTGGGGCCACGCCCTGGTCCTGTTCACCTCCTACTCCGCCATGTCCGCCATCAAGGAGCGTTTGGCGGAGATGGAGCTGCCCTGGAAGATTTTCACCCTGGGTCGCAACGCAGTACATACCACCCAGCAATTCAAGGATGTCCCGGGCAGCGTCCTGCTGGCCACCGGCGCAGCCTGGGAGGGCTTTGACTTCCCCGGAGACTGCGTGTCCCTGCTGGTCATCCCCCGCCTGCCCTTCTCCCGGCCTGACGCGCTGAAGGAGAAAAAGCGGGCGGAATACCCGAGCCTTCGTGCCTATATCCGGGCCGTGGTGGTGCCGGAGATGCAGATCAAGCTCAAACAGGGTTTCGGGCGGGCTATCCGCACTGAGACGGACACCTGCGTGGTGGCCATCCTGGACGAGCGCTCCGTCCCAGGCCAGCGGCACTATGAGGCCATGCGGGCCGCATTGCCGGATATGCAGGAAACAAGCAGCCTGGAGGATGTGGTGGAGTTCATCTACCGCGCCAAGGGGCCGGGATATTTCCAGGAGGGTCAGGGATGATCAACGTGAAGAACGAGATCCAATTCGCCATCGTCACCCGGACGCTGAAGGACATGGCCCAGGCAGGCTTTCTGACAGCGGACGAGCTGACCCATGCCAAGCGGCTGGCGGTAGAGCGCTTCCAGCCGGAAAATGTCTGGGAATAGTTCTGGATATTCCAGCCGGGGTGTGGTAGTGTTGTTGCTGCAAAGGAGGGGAGCAGGATGGCCAATGTGCGCGTGATACCACCCAGAGAAATGAAGCCCGAAACCCTGCGAGTAGCGGCATACTGCCGGGTCAGCTCCGACTCCGCCGACCAAAAGCACTCCTACGCCACCCAGATCCGAGCCTACACCGAGGAGATCAGCAAGCACGATGGCTGGGAGATGGTAGACGTTTACGCCGATGATAGTGATATATTTGAACCAAGTCAGAAAGCGCTTATGAACCAAGCCGTTTTCATGATTTGGTCCAATTTTTTGTCCTTTTGGGGCAAGTATTTACGGAGGTGCAGAATGGGCTACATTTTTGCTGCCAGTAATTTT
>CAJUKT010000100.1 GCA_910587255.1 uncultured Oscillospiraceae bacterium | reverse complement strand
CATTACCGCTTCGATTATGCTACTATTGTCGCAGACAGCGCAATAGAGTGTTATGAGATTTGTTTGCCACATACTTACATTCTCTACTCTTTTGCGCTGTTTTTCTACCCCCTTCTCTTGCTTTTAAACCTTGATTCGCATAAAAGATGTGTATCTATTCATGTATCCGGATTGATCACCAAATATTGCGGAGGTTCTTATGTCACAGATGACAAAACGGGCATTGGAGGCGTCACTGAAAAACCTGCTGCTTCAGAAGCCGCTGAGCAAGATCACCATCAACAATATCACCGAGGACTGCGGCATCAGCCGCATGACCTTCTACTATCACTTTAAGGATATCTATGATCTGGTGGAGTGGGTCTGTGTAGAGGATGCCGCCCAAGTGCTGGAGGGAAAGAAAACCTATGACACCTGGCAGGAAGGATTTCTTAACATCTTCTATGCGGTGCGGGAGAACAAGCCCTTCATCATAAACGTCTACCGCTGTGTCAGCCGGGAACGGATTGAGCAGTACCTGAACCCACTGATCCGCAGCCTGATTCTGGGGGTGGCGGAGGAGAAGTCTGCGGGGTTGACGGTCAGTGAAGAGGACAAGCGGTTTATTGCCGGCTTTTATCAATATGCCTTTGTGGGTATCATGCTGGAATGGATTGATGGGAATATGAAGGAAGACCCCGCCGTCATCGTAGAGCGCGTCAGCAGGCTGATCCATGGCAATATCGTCCGGGCACTGAACGAGTTCCGCCTGGACAAACCCTTACATATGCAGGCAGATGATTGAAACATAAACAAAGCCCCCGCCATGATGAAATTTTAATCATGGCGGGGGTTCTGTTTATTGTGAGGCGGCGCAAAGCGGTTTATGATAACCCCATCAACAAGAGAACCGCAAGACGGTTCCAGAAAGGATGTCATATATGTATTATTCCAGCGGTAACTACGAGGCCTTTGCCCGCCCGAAAAAGCCGGAGGGCGTGGATCACAAGTCGGCCTACATCATCGGCACCGGGCTGGCGGCCCTCACCGCCGCCTGCTACCTGGTCCGGGACGGCCAGATGAAGGGGGATCATATCCACATATTCGAGAAGGACCCCATCCCCGGCGGTGCCTGCGACGGATGGAAGTTCGAGAACGTGGGCTACGTTATGCGGGGCGGTCGGGAGATGGACAACCATTTCGAGGTCATGTGGGACCTGTTCCACTCCATCCCCTCCATCGAAACCGAGGGCGTCAGCGTGCTGGACGAGTACTACTGGCTGAACAAGGAGGACCCCAACTACTCCCTGTGCCGGGCCACCGTCAACCGGGGACAGGACGCCCACACCGACGGCAAGTTCGACGTGTCCGACAAGGCGGCCATGGAGATTATGCGGCTGTTCTTCACCCCGGACGAGGACCTGTACGACAAACGGATCACCGATTATTTCGACGACGAGGTGCTGAACTCCAACTTCTGGCTCTACTGGCGCACCATGTTTGCCTTTGAGAACTGGCACTCCGCTTTGGAGATGAAGCGGTATATCAAGCGGTTTATCCACCACATCGGCGGACTGCCCGACTTCAAGGCCCTGCGGTTCACCCGCTACAACCAGTACGAGTCCATGATCCTGCCCATGGTGAAGTACCTGGAGGGACACGGCGTCCAGTTCCACTACAACACCAAGGTGGTGAATGTGGAGTTCGACTGCAAGCCGGAGCGCAAGCAGGCCACCCGCATCGAGCTGCTACGGGAGGGCGGCCAGGAGTTGGTGGACCTCACCGAAAACGATCTGGTGTTCATCACCAACGGCGGCTGTGTGGAGAACTCCTCCATGGGCGATCAGAACACCCCCGCTCCCTACAACACCGAGATCCGCCCCGGCGGCGGCTGGGATATGTGGCGGAAGATCGCCGCCCAGGACCCCGCCTTTGGCAACCCAGACAAGTTCTGCTTTGACCCGGAGCAGACCAACTGGATGTCCGCCACGGTGGAAACCCTGGATGGGCGGATCATCCCCTATATCACCAGCATCTGCAAGCGGGACCCCTTCACCGGCAAGGTAGTCACCGGTGGCATTGTGACGGTGAAGGACTCCTCCTGGCTGATGAGCTGGACCATCAACCGCCAGCCCCAGTTCCGGGAGCAGCCCCGGGATCACTGCCTGGTGTGGGTGTATTCCCTGTTCACCGATAAGCCCGGCGACTATATCAAGAAGCCTATGAGGGAGTGTACCGGCAAGGAGATCTGCATGGAGTGGCTGTACCACCTGGGCGTGCCTGAGGAGAGCATTGAGGAGCTGGCCGAGCACTCCGCCAACACGGTGCCTGTGATGATGCCCTATATCGACGCCTTCTTTATGCCCCGCAACGACACCGACCGGCCCCGTGTGGTGCCAGAGGGCGCGGTGAACTTCGCCTTCCTGGGTCAGTTTGCCGAGACCGCCCGGGACACCATCTTCACCACCGAGTACTCCATGCGCACCGGCATGGAGGCGGTGTACACCCTGCTGGACGTGGACCGGGGGGTGCCCGAGGTTTGGGGCAGCACCTATGATGTGCGGGACCTGCTGGACGCCACCATCATGCTCCGGGACGGCAAGCCCCTCACTGCGATGGAGCTGGGCCTCAAGGAGAGAATGGCGGTCAAAAAGCTGCTGGGCAAGATCGAGGGAACCGAC
Source organism: uncultured Oscillospiraceae bacterium (assembly GCA_910587255.1). Taxonomy (GTDB): domain Bacteria; phylum Bacillota; class Clostridia; order Oscillospirales; family Oscillospiraceae; genus Enterenecus. Next base: position 4,236 of record CAJUKT010000100.1, on the reverse strand, counting down.
ATTGAAAAGCTGCTGAGGGAATATCATGTGCTCTAAACCACCAGCAGGCAGACGAGAATGGCACCGGGAAACAAATTAGTTTCCCGGTGCCATTCTACGTGGTCAGTTGGGCCAAACTGAAAAGGGCACGGCCTTCCGGGGCGTTACCGCAGTTCCCTGCGGACAACGCCAGTGCCTATTTCGTCGGGATGAGCTTTGATACAGGCGGAATCCAAGGTTACCACGTTTACTTGGACCTGGATGATGCTAAACTGCTGCAAACGCAGAAAGGCTGATTGCAGCACACCTCTTTTTGTCCAGCGATTCACCCGGACATAAATTACGTGCCAATCTCTATATTCTTTAGGCAGACTCCTCCATTTGCACCCATTCTCTACGATGTACAGCATTGCGTTTAATACGTCCAGGTTGTTAATTTTTGCTGGTCTCCGCTGTTTTGGAAAGCAGTCTGTGATCTGTGCATATGCTCCATCTACCTACATGGTAAGCACTCATGGGAATCATGCGGGTCAAAAAGATTTTTTCTTGAAGGGCTACCGGGAAATGCTCCAGCGTATCGAACCGGAACGCATCATAACCACATGATTTAATATCAAACAAGCTTTATCTATATTCGGGTTGAGAAAATCAATAGCTTGTGGCTGCAATTAAAAAACGGAGGAAAACTGTAATGCCGCTAATCATGCTTCAAGGCGATATTATCAAAATGAAAGTTGATGCAATTATCAATGCTGCAAAACCGTCCCTTTTGGGCGGCAGTGGGGTTGACGGTTGTATCCATCAAGCCGCAGTCCCCAAATTGCTGGCCGAATGTTGGGCATTGGGTGGACGTGCAACTGGAAACGCAAAAATCACAAATGCCTACTTGAATAATCTTAACAACCCAGGATTAGAGCATCCTTTCATTAACCTTTCAAGTGTTTTTCTTATTGCACCGCAACTGTGAACTTGGACAGCTTGTGTCCAAAAACCAGAAACTCTGAGGCAAAAATGTGGGAATTACCAGTTTTGAACCCCCTCATTTGAATCAACCAGCACTTACTTTTGACTCCCAAACCCCATAGTAGCATTATCATGAGACTGTCTGGATTTAGAAAAAGATTGGACATCCTTGTTTAATATGCAGAGGGAGCAGGATCAGGAACGAGGACAGGCGAAACTCAAGAAACCCCTGCGCCGCAACGAGCTTCAGAAATAGTAGTTTCATAGTGGTAAGCCAAGTTGAAAGCTACATTTTAACTTTGCTGCACAAGGCTAAAATGTAGCTTTTCTAAGTGACAAAATCGTTGTTGGGTGTGGTGATTTGCCCCAACTCCGTGCTATCCACTGTCCCAGAAAGCGCGTCCAGCGCCCGCTGGAAAAACGCCTCGTCTATCACTTGGCCGCTGAGCAGCCGGGGGGCTTCTATCGCAATCCGATCCTGCTCCGCCGCCGTAACCTCCCGACTGATCGTCCGGCCATCGGCCAGCGTGACGGAATAGGTGAAGTCGAAGTGGTAGAGCGGGATGGGTGCGTAATACACGAAGCCCACCGAGAATATCAGCACCGCGATCCAGGTCATGGGCCGCTTCCAGAGCTTTTTCATCTCGTACCCGAACAGAATCCCCAGACTTTTCATTCCGCTTCCCCTCCGAACTCCTCCATGTAGAGCTGTTCTAAATCGGTGCGGCCCCTGTCCCAAGGCTCGTTCAAGATGATCTTCCCGTCGGACATCATCAGCATATGATCCGCGATCTTCTCCACGTCGGACACGATGTGAGTGGACAGCAGCACCACGGTGTCCTGTCCCAGCCCCGCGATGAGGTTGCGGAACTTCACCCGCTCCTTGGGGTCCAACCCCGCCGTGGGCTCGTCCACCACCAGTAGCCGGGGGTCGTTCAGCAGGGCCTGGGCAATGCCCAGCCGTTGCTTCATGCCGCCGGAGTAGGTCTTGATCTTCTTTTTGCCTACGTTCGCCAGTGACACCAGCTCCAACAGCTCGTTTGCCTTCCGCTTGGCGTGGGAACGGGTCAGCCCCTTCAGCGCCGCCAGATAGAGCAGAAAATCAAGCCCCGTGAAGTCGGGGTAGTAGCCGAAGTCCTGGGGCAGATAGCCCAGCACTGCCCGGTAGTCCTCGCTGGTCACGTCCACTCCGTCCAGGGCCACGCTCCCCGCCGTGGGCTTCAGGATGCCGCACAGCATCCGCATGAGGGTGGTCTTGCCCGCCCCGTTGGCCCCCAGCAGGCCGTTGATGCCCTCGGTGAGATGCAGGGACACTCTGTCCACCGCCGTCTTGTCCTTGTACCGTTTCGTCAGCTCCTGCACCGTCAGCTCCATTGCGATCCCCTCCCTTTCACATTCATGATGATCTCCGCCCCGGCGGCAAAGGCCGATACCGCCAGCGCCAGCCCCCACAGGGGCAGGCCCTCCGGCTGGTACAGCGCGGGAAGGCGGTACATCGACAGCGTGCCCATCGCGCTCACCAGTGCCGCCGCGCCGCCGCAGGCCAGCAGCCCCTCCCGGCCCCGGAAGCGCCGGGTCAGCTCCATGCCCAGGGCGGCGGTGCACAGGTAGGGGGTGAGCAGACAGGTCCCCGCCGCCCGGGCCGTCCCCAGTCCGCCCCACGCCGCCAGCGCCGGGGTCAGCGCGCCCAGCAGGGCCAGGTGGAACAGCCCCAGCGCCAGCATCCGGGCCAGCGCCGCGCTGGCCCAGGGCACCCGGCAGGCCAGCTCCAGCTCGTCCATGTGGTAGAACCGGGCCCGGCCGCTCTCCGCCACCGCCAGTAGGGCCAGGAAGGGGATCAGGGCGGCGGCGCACAGCAGGCCCGTGTGGTAGGGCCGGCCCGCCGCCCAGAGGATGGCCCCAAACAGCCCTAAAGACAGCGCCCACGTCCACCAGCGGATGTATCCCGCCTGGACCGCCGCCAGCTCCCAACGGCCCAACTCCCGGCGGCGGTGCTGTTTCAGGAATGCCGCCTTGCGCGCCGGGGCCGGGGCGCGGTATGCCTCAGCCAATGCCTGTTTTAGCTTTCTATCCATCTGCTTCCCCCCGTTCATTCCAAAGCGTCCCTTAACGTCTTGAGAATTTCGTTCAGCCTCCGCCGCAGGGCGAACCGGGACTGGCCGTACAGCTTGGACAACACCCCCATGGGCTCCACGTTGACGCACCGCAGCAGCACCAGCTCTCGGTCCTCCGGGGACAGCCTATCCAGCTCGGCCCGCAGGGCGATGGACAGCAAAGGGTCCCGCTTCCGCCCCGGAAGCTCCTCTGGGAGAGGCTGGCTGGCCGGGCGGCGCAGTTCGTCGATACACAGATTCCGGGCCACGGTGTAGAGGTAGCGCAGGAGCTGGTTCCGGTCCCGGTAGGTGTCGCTGGCGAACCACCGCAGAAAGGTCTCCTGGGTCACGTCCTCCGCCCGCTCCCGGTCCCGCAGGCGGTAGTAGCAGTAGCGGTAGATTTTGTCGTACTGGTCCTCAAGGTCGATGGCCACGGAAATCCCCCCTTTCGCGGCGCTCACTGTGTATAACGGCTGGGACGGCAAAATGTGCGGGCGCGGCAAAAATTTTTCGATTTTTATTTTATCCGTTTCATGAGGTTTGCTCAAGAGCGTTGGGCAAAAAGTGACATGGCAGAGCATTTCCACCCACCGACTCACGCAGGGGCCGCTCTACGTCAGGCGGCGGGGTAATGGAACAAAACGCAGGAGAATAAAGAAAGGATAGTTCCCAGTCGTGACAAAGGTAAGTGAAAAATCTGATTTTGGAAAAGCTGACCGTGAAAAATCTACTACACCGTAATCATAGAAGAATCCTCTGCGGCAAGCTGAGAATGCCCAAAAGGTTCAGAAAATCTGAAACAAGGTAGCAGATTTTTACCGGACTATTCTTTGCCAATGACCGTCCGTCTGTATGAGGCACCACAGTCCAAAACCGCAAAGCCCGGTGTCAGCGCTTGTGAGGGCTTGTGTGCCCCTCCTCCGGGCCAGGTGGCATCCGTACACCCCCAAAAGGTTAAAACGCGGTGTTGGGGTCTTTGTGAGCCGCTGTCGCGGGGAATGGTTCTACCGCTGAAACTTCAAGGACAGCCCAGAAGTCAGATTCAAGGGCGAAGGACAAAAGCGGGATAAATTTTGGTCACATCTGCCCGCAGTGCGGGTAGGCGCGATGTGCGCAAAAAAGTACAGTGGAGCACTGGGTGAGGGCAACGCAGAAACGCCCTGTTGGGGCGGAAGCCCACCCTTTTAGGTGGGGCAAGCAT
>CAJUKT010000099.1 GCA_910587255.1 uncultured Oscillospiraceae bacterium | reverse complement strand
CATTACCGCTTCGATTATGCTACTATTGTCGCAGACAGCGCAATAGAGTGTTATGAGATTTGTTTGCCACATACTTACATTCTCTACTCTTTTGCGCTGTTTTTCTACCCCCTTCTCTTGCTTTTAAACCTTGATTCGCATCTACAATGTCGCGGCGAATTGTCCCGGTACTGACGTTAAATTCATGCGCCAAATTGCTGTAAGTATCGTGCCGTCGGAGACATAAAACCTCCAAAATTTTCTGGCGGCGTTCCCAGGGGTTCATATCCATTTTCATAACCTCCTAAATTTATCGTTCAGTTTCCCTCTGCTGGTGCTGTCCCTCATGGGCCAGACGTTCAGCGGTCTTACGGAGTGATTCCACCGCTTTGATTTCATCCCTCATATCCCGCATTTTCTGATAATCAGCGTCCTTCTGCATGGTCAGCTTCGCGGCCTCGGCCCGCCACGCCTTGGGCGTGATCGCCTCACCGGATGCTTTCAAATCTTTTAGAAAACGCTCTGCGGCTTCAAAGTCGGCTAACTCGGCCCTATGCTCCTGCTGGTACTGCTCTCGCTTGCGGGGCTTCACCTTGTCCAACTGCTGGCGGACGGCTTTGCATCTGTCGTATTGAGCGCACATTTCCAGACGCTCATCCAGCACAGCAAGGCGGCGCTCAGCATTGACGATTTTGCCGCGCAAATCGTAATAGGCGTTGTTCATCGCAGAGACTTTTTCATAAAGCTGTTCCATGGACGTGATGCCGTTGCCCTGCAAAAATGCCAGCAGCTTCGCGTTCTCTTGGAGGGCCTTAATCCTGCCGGAACGGTAGCGGGCTTTGTTCCTGTTGACCTCCGCCTGGGCTTCATAAAGCCGGGTCACAAGACTGCCGCCGCCCTGGGGCTGTTCAGCCTGGGCCTGCGCCTTCGTCCAGTTGTAAATCCGGGTGATACGGGCCTTGAGTTCCTTCAGCAATTTGTTATCTTCGGCGATCTGGCGGTTGATGTTTCCCTTCTCCGTCTGGATGCCCTTCCGTTCCATCTGGCTGGCGGCAACGCCCATGTGGATGGAGGGGATTTTCTCAACGCCCTGCCGCTCGTAGCTGCGGTGATCTATTCGCTCCGGCCTACCCGCCGCCTCCAACGCACGATTGGCGTAAGCGGCCCACGCCGCCCGCCACTTCTCGGCGTTATCTCGATTATTCCAATCGGTGGTGTCCTCCCGATGATTCTTCCAGCCGCCTTTGCCGTCCGGGATGCGATTGCCCTGGCTGTCCAGGTCGTACACCTTGCGGCACTTCGGCCCCCAGCGTCCGTCCGGTTTCAACGGTCGAATGGTCAGCAGAATATGAGCATGGGGATTGCCGTCACCTTTGTCATGGAGGGCAAAATCGGCGCACATTCCCTCTGCCACAAAATTGTCTTTGACGAATGACCGGACAAGGGCCAACTGCTCCGCCCTGGACAATTCCACGGGAAGGGCAACTTCGATTTCACGGGCAAGCTGGGCGTCGCTGGCTTTCTCAATCTGCTCCACGGAGTTCCAAAGAGTGGAGCGGTCTTGAAACTCCGGCGGGGCGTGGGCGGGCAGTATGATCTCCGTGTGGACAACACCGGGTTTGTGCGTATAGTCGTGGGTTTTGCCGTCCCACTCGTTTGTCAGCCGTTCGCCGCTCCGGTAGGCGGCGGCAGCGACAGCCGAACGGCCCACGCTCCGCTTGATGATTTGAATGGGACAGTGAAAAATTGCTATGTCGTTTTCCTCCTTCCTCCGCAGTCATTGGCGGGGGATATAGGCCAGCAGGAACAGAACAGACGCAAAGCGGATGTTCTGTTTCTGCTGGCGCACAAGGGGTTTGGGGAGTGTAGCTCCCCATCGCGTCCGCAAGGACGCAACAGCCCCCGGCAGGGCGCACGACATCGGAACGGTGTATAAGTGCGCCGTTAGTATAATTACATGAAGGGACCCAGGCCGGACCGAAGAATAGATTAACAATCCGGCCCACGCCAGCAGACCCCAATGGACACAGCTTGTTCATGGTATTACACTGTAACTCAAACAGGAAGTATGGACGGGTGCGCCTT
>CAJUKT010000098.1 GCA_910587255.1 uncultured Oscillospiraceae bacterium | reverse complement strand
TACACGACGCTCTTCCGATCTGAGACACAGACGCGGGAGCTGGTCTTTTTCAATTCGCTGAAACCGGGCATCCACTTGATTAAGGTGGACAGCATCACCATGAAATCCCTCCCCAACGTCCGCTTTGAATTTAAGCTGGTGGGCGGGAGCTACCGGCAGGAGTTCACCACCGACATTAACGGCGAGATCGACCTGTCCAAGCTGACCCCCGGCGCATATGAAGTGCGGGAGCTGGAGGCCCCGGACGGGTATCTGATCGACGATGCCGTTCGGGTGGTGCAGGTGAACCCGGACGAGAACGCCAATTTCGTTTTCACCAACACCCCCAAGCCCGCCCTGCGGCTCATCAAGACCAGCTCGGACGGCACCCGGCTGGGCGGCGTCCATTTCAGGATCGCCCGCATTGAGGACGGCACCCACTACCTTGACCGTATCACCGACGATAACGGCGAAATCAACATCTCCAATCTGGAACCGGGGGTGTACTCCGTCAAGGAGACGGCCACCGTTGCCGACCACATCCTGGACTTACAGGAGTACCATGTGGAGCTGTTCCCCGGCCAGACCAGCACCATCACCATTGAGAACCAAAAGCGGCCCAATTTGATCGTCTACAAAAAGGACGCAGACACGGGCAAGCCCATCCCGGACACCATTTTTACAGTCCGGGCGGCAGATGGCCACAGCGTAGACGAGATCAAGACGGACAGCACAGGCAAGGCCACCCTGACAAACCTTTTGCCCGGAGTTTATGAAATCTCCGAGAAGTCTGTCCCGGCCCCCTGGCTCATGGACGCCCCCAGCCAGCTTGTGACCCTCTACCCCAACCGCGACCACACCATCTATTTTGAGAACCACAAGAAGCCCACCCTGACGGTGAACAAGGTGGACAGCATCACCGGCAGTCCCATCAAGGGGGCCAAGTTCGAGGTTTGGTACGGCTCCAACAATACGACCACCGGGGAGCTGAACAGCCTGGGCACGTTCTTTTCCGACGAGAACGGCCAGTTTTTCGTTGACCTGCTGCGGGACGGCTGGTACAAGGTGACGGAGCTGGCCCCCGCCGCCGGGTACACCATCAAGGAACCCGCCACCCAGGAATTTTATATCAAGGGCGGCGAGAGCAAGGTTATCACGTTCGAGAATGTGCCCAAGAACGCCATCATCTGTGAGAAATACGACAGCGTGACCGGCGCGGCCCTGCCCGGTTGTACTTTCCAACTGAGGTATTTGGGCGGCACTTCCGGCACAGGCGGCACCGTGATCGGCACCAAAGTCACCGGGAAGAACGGCACCGCCATGTGGACGGGCCTCAACCCCGGCGCGTATGTGCTGGAGGAAGTGGACGCTGCGGACGGGTACAATATTATCCAGTCCTCCGAAACCATCATGCTGGCTGACAGCGGCGAACAGAGCGTTGTTACCGTCAGATTTTCCAATGCCCCGGACGGCATTTTGTTGATCCGCAAAGTCTGTTCCGTCAACCCCTCTGTCACCCTGCAAAATGCGGAGTTCAAGGTTGCCTATGCGGACGGTACTGTTGTGGGCGACAGCAACGGCATTTTCAGAACGGATGAAAACGGGGAAATCCGCATCACCGGCCTGACCCCCGGCAAGAGCGTCGTTGTCACCGAGACACGCGCCCCCGCAGGATTTTTGATCGACACACAGAGCCAGACCGTCCAGATCAAGGAGGGCCGCACCGTTAGCCTGACCTTTAAGAACCAGCCGAAAGGGGCTATCATCATCCAGAAGCGGGACAGCGCCACCGGCCAGCCTTTGAGCGGGGCCGAGTTCCGGGTAACGACGGCGGCAGGCTGTGAGGTGGGGCTGGACGGCGTAATCGGCACCAGCACCCTGACGCAGAACGGCATTTTTACCACCGACAGCAGCGGCGAAATCAAAATCACCAACCTCGCCCCCGGCGCGTATGTGCTGACGGAGCTGAAAGCCCCGACAGGCTATGTCATGGACAGGGCCAGCACCAATGTTGTCATCGGGCAGGGCGGCGACACGCAGACCGTCGTTGTCACCAATTCCAAGGCCGGGACGCTGGTGATCGACAAACGGGACGCCCTCACCGGGAAGCCCTTGCAGGGCGTTACCTTTAAGGTGACTACCTCCACCGGCGAGTACGTTCCCGACGCCAGCGGCCACATCAGCAGCAACGGCCTGTATTTTACGGACAAGGACGGGAAAATCACCATCAACGGCGTGGTGGGGACGCTGGTAGTGACGGAGACGGCCACCATCCCCGGCTACACCATTGACGAGGCCACCCGGACGCAGACCGTGGACGTGCGGCCCAACGACACGCAGACCCTCCACTTTACCAACACGCCCAGCACCACCCTTGTCATTGAAAAGTACATCGAGGGGACTACGACCCCGCTCAAGGGCGTTACGTTCCTTATCACCGACAGCTCCGGCGCGGTGGTAGGCAACAGCAACGGCGAGTTTATCACCGATGAGGCGGGCCGGATCGTGCTGGACGGCCTGACCCCCGGCACCACCGTCACCGCCAGGGAGATCAAGGCGTTGGAGGGCTATGTTTTGGACGGCCAGCCCAAATCTATCCTTATCAAAGCGGGCGAAGTCCAGTACCTCCGTTTTTACAACGCCAAGCAGGGCTGTATCGTGGTGAAGAAGCTGGACAAACAGACCGGGGAGCCGCTGGCCGGGGTGGAGTTCCAGATCACCTACTCGGACGGCAGCTATCTGGACGACGACTACGGCCACCTGTCCAGCAAGGGCCTGTATAAGACCGACGCCAACGGGGAAATCCGCATTTCCGGCGTGGTGGGGACGCTGGTTATCACCGAAACCAAGCCCCTGCCCGGTTACGTCATGGACGAGGGCACCAGGACACAGACGGTCAAAGTGAACCCCACCGACACACAGACCATCACCGTGTATAACACCAAGGCCGGGGGCCTCACCATCATCAAAAAGGACGAGGAAACCGGGGAGCGCATTAAGGGCGTCCAGTTTGAAGTCCGCAAGCTCAACGGGGAGATCATCGGCACCTACACCACCGACGGCAACGGCGTTATCAATCTGCCCCAGGCCGAAAAGGGCTGGTATCAGGTGGTGGAGCTGAAAGCGGCCAAGGGCTATCAGTTGGACGATACCCCCCACCAAATCGAAGTAAAGGACGGCGGCACCGCCACCCTGGAGATCACCAACCGGCAGACCGGCAGCGCCCTCATTCATAAGGTGGACAGTCTCACCGGCGAGGGCATCTACGGCGTGACGTTCCTGCTCTCCGACGCCAAGGGCAACCCCGTGGGCACCTATCAGAGCGACAACGAGGGCTATGTGTATATCGACCAGGGCCTCGCGGACGGTAAATACACCATTCGGGAGATCGAATGTGCCCCCGGCTATATTCTGGACACCCAGCCCAAAACGATTTACGTCCAGTACGGCGGCTGTACCACCATCACCTGGCCCAATACCGCCGTTCGGGGGCAAATCCAGATCATCAAGAAGTCCGCGGACTACAACCCCACCAACGGCCTGCCCGCCGGGACGCTGCTGGAGGGAGCCACTTTTGAGATTTACAACGAGCGTAACGGGAACAAGGTAGACACCATCGTGACCGGGGCCAACGGCCTTGCGTCCTCCAAGGCCCTCCCCCTGGGCCGCTACACCATCCGGGAGACAAAGGCCCCGGCCAACTACGGCGCGTCCTCGGAAACCTATACCGCCGTGTTGGAGTACAGCGGCCAGATCGTCAAGCTGGAAATTACCAACAAGAGCCTGTCCACCGGCGTTTCCATCGAAAAGACCGGCCCCAAGGAGGCCACCAGCGGCCAGCCTGTCCGCTATGTGTTCTCCCGGATCAGCAACACCAGCAACGTCATGCTCCAGTCGTTCTACTGGAGGGACACCCTGCCCGCCGCTGTCCGGCTGGATAAGGTTGTCACCGGCACCTACAATTTCCCCGGCACCTATAAGATCGTCTATAAGGTGAACAACACCGGGGACTACCGCACGCTGGCGGACAGTCTCAGCACCAGCCGGAACTATACGCTGGCGGCGTCCCCCACGGCCCTGGGCCTGGGAGCCAACGAGCGCGTCACTGAAATCATGTTCGTGTTCGGCCAAGTACCCGGAGGCTTTAGCCAGGTGGAGGCCCCCATGCTCTACTGCAAGGCCGTGTCCGGCCTGACCCCCGGCAGCAGCTTTGTGAATGTGGCCGATGTAGGCGGCACCCATGACGGCGTATGGGTACAGGCTGTGACCCGCTGGGTAACGACCGTGTACGGCAAGCCCACGCCCCTGCCCAAGACCGGCTACTGATTTTTCTTTGTCGGAAATGCGTCTCAACTTGAGACGCATTTTCCGACCTTTTTCGCAAACCCGGCAGCATATCCAACTATGCCAGAAAGGAGGGAATTTTATGGCCCATTTCCAAGCGGTCCGCAGCGGCCTTGCAATCAGCCAGAGTATCGCTGATATGCTGGAACGGGCTGACCCGGCGCAGTACAACGGCGCGAACCGGACGCAGACTATCCGGGAAGTCAACGACATTTTGCAGGGCCGCTCCGAACTGTCCTTCGATATGCTCTATTCGATATTGGAGCAAAAATGCGGCGGCGAGGCCGGACAGGTAGAGAAGGTCAGACGGGACGCGGAAGCGTTTCGCCATCAGAAGCTGTGCCGGACGCTGCGCTATACCCTGTCAGGCAGTCAGGAATACCACTATGAAATGTGGGACTTTGACCCCAAGCGCCCGTTGAAGATCATCAGCCAGCCCCTGTTCGACCATGCGGCGGAGCATGGTTTTCCCCCGGACTTTTTCACAGCATCCTACTTTGACCATGTGACCATCTACTGTATGCCCGACAATGTGGACTGCTCTTTCTCACAATTTCAGAACTGCCGCTTTTCCGTCTGCGGCATCCGCGGAGCGGTCTTTGACAATGCCACCCTTGATAATACCGATTTTCACTCCGCGCTGCTCCAGATGGTCAACTTCACCGGGGCCAGCATCGCACACGCCCATTTCCGGGACAGCTCCCTTGTCTCCGTCTCCTTCCAGGAGGCCCGGCTGAAATCCTGCCTGACGCTGGACTGTACGCTGAATCGCGTGGACTTCCTGGGAGCTGTGCTGGATGGCAGCAGCTATGACAGGGTTGCCGCCAGCGGCATCCAGAACCTCCCCAGCGCCACCATTACCCAGGGCGGCGCGACGCGGGAAGAAGCGGAACGCCTGCGGGCGTCCGTTTTCCATGAGCTGGGCGTGCCCATGTTCCAGGTCAGGCAACGGCCCCGGCCTGCCCGACAGGAGCGGCCGCGTGTCCCGGAAAGGTAGGGCGACCTATGAGAAAACAGCAAGAGGGCGGCATCCTTCCATGGGTGCTGCTGGCGGTCCCCGTCTTATGGGCGGCGGCGATCATGGCCTACGCCTACGAGGACGGCATGAACCTCTTTGACCTGCTGGGGCGGTTCACCGTTTTGATGGAATACCCCTTTGCCATCGGCTGGACACCCCATACCCTGAAATTTATGCTGATCGGCCTGCTCCTGTACGGCTGTGCCGCCGCCCTGTTCCTCTCCACCAAGGAGAACCGGCGGCCCGGCGAGGAACACGGCAGCGCCCGCTGGGGTAGTCCCCGGCAGCTCTGCGCCAAGTACCGGGACAAGGACCCCATGCAGAATACTATCCTCACGCAGAATGTCCGCATGGGGCTCAACGGGAAAAAACACCGGCGAAATCTCCTGCAAATCGTGATTGGCGGCTCCGGCGCGGGCAAGACCCGCTTTTTTTGTAAGCCCAGTGCGTCCGTAAGGGCAGAGTGACGCCTGCCCGCGGAGCTGTTGAAATCCCACCTTGAGCAAGTGGTGGATAAGGTATCATGCGGTGGTCAATCCATAGGGAGAAGGAGGCCCGACACGACCACATAACGCAAC
>CAJUKT010000097.1 GCA_910587255.1 uncultured Oscillospiraceae bacterium | reverse complement strand
TTTAGGCAACTTACCGCTTTCCTGCCATGCTATGTTCCCGTATCAGCTTTCGCCCCCCGGTCAGGCAGGTTGTCTCCCGCGTTATCTTACGGGGTAGTACCATTTTTCTACTTCTAATCACGCCCTATCTGGGCGCACGTCGGCCACCAGGATCTTCCCGTCCTTGACACCCCGGAGTACGATGAAGTGTCCCCCAGTGGTGAAGTGGCCCGGGGACATGATGGCAACCACCAGCTTGCCGCTGCTGAGCGCGTCCAGGATGCGCTGGGGTTCATTAGCCTTGCAGCCCTCCACGTTCAGCCCCCAGGCTTTGGCCGCGTTGGGAATCAGGGAGTGGTAGGAGCCCTGACCCTTGCACCAGCCGCCGTTTTCGTAGGCCCACTTCGCCATGGCGGTGGGGTCCACAATCTCATCCGTCAGGGAGGACACCACGATGGCCATGGAGGTAGGGCCGCAGCCATAGCCGCCGATGTTGTCTGTGCCGTAGGGCTGGTTGGCGTACCGCTGGTCCAGCTGGTTGAAATAGACCACCTCCGTAGCCCCGTCCGTGAAGCGGACATCGCCCAGGGCGGCGATAGTTCCCCCATTGTACTCGGTGTGCTGGATGGAGCCGTCGCTGAGAAACAGGCTCAAGTTCTGGGCATAGTCCCCGGCCAGTTCCTTTTGATCGTCCGTCAGGTGGAACACCTGGTCGGCGAAATATGCCTCCCCGTTGTAGACCAGGGTATAGATGTACCAGGTCTCAGTTTTGGTTTCCACCACATCCGGGGTATCCGGGTCGTCTGCCTCCACCGTCCGGGTCTCGCTGGTGCGGGTGAACGAGTAAAGGCTGCTTTTCCCGTTCCGAAGGAGCTGCTTCAAATCCTCCAGGGAGATTTCCGCCCAGCTTTCCTCTTTGGCGGCGCAGTATTGGCCGATGAAGGAGTTGGTGTTGCTGGACACCGTGAAGGGCTGGACGACCTCATAGTTGTCCCCGCCGGTGCCAGCAAAATCCTGGGCGGCCCGGGCTTTGGCATCCTCCACACCTTCGGCCAGAATTTCATCAATGGTAGCGGCGATGCTGTCCATGTGCGCGGTGATTGCGTCCCCGTCATTGAGTACAGGCTGGCCGGGTGTACCGCTGCTGGTCAGCCCACCGAAAATCAATCCCGGCAGCATCAGCACAAACAGTACTGGGAGGAGAAGGACTGCCGCCACCGCCGCCAACAGCTTCTTCCCGTGCTGTCCCACCGCTAGGGTCAGACCTGCGGCGGCTCCGTAGGGCCCGCCTGCTGCGGCGCCCTTGGCGGCAGAAGCGATGGCCCTGCCGGTTTTGATGGCGCCATGTATGGTGTGGGCGGCGCTTGCGGCCTGATTAAGACTGCTGTTTTCTTGTTCGGACATAGGCCATATAATAGATGAAGTCAATGTTCCGGCTGAAGCAGGCCAGCAGATCCGGATTAAAGGCCCCACACGCACCGCTTACGATCATTTCAAAAGCCTGTCCCAGGGGGAACGCGGGCTTATAGACCCTGGGTTGGAGCAGCGCGTCAAAGGCATCCGCCAGCCCCACCACCTGCACCCAGGGCGCAATGTCGCGGCCGGCCAGATGATCCGGGTAGCCGGAGCCGTCCCACCGCTCGTGGTGATGGCGGCAGACGTCGCAGGCCAGCGGGAAAGCCTCGCTCTGCCTGAGCGGCGGGATCTGTTCCAGAAGCTCACGGCCCCGGGTGGTGTGGGTTTTCATCACCTTAAACTCCTCGCGGGTCAGTCGCCCATGCTTGTTTCGGATCTCCGAGGGGACAGCCCGTTTCCCAATGTCGTGGAACGGGGCCAGCATTGCGTAGAGCTGCGCCTCCCCAGCGGTTAACGCAGGGATAACGCCGCCGCAGGAACACACAGTCAGCAGCCACATGGTAAGGCGCCGGAACTGGGGGCTGTGGGGCGCGTAATCCGTCAGCAGGCGCTCCTTATGCAGGGTGGAAATTGTGGACTCTATACTCAAAGTTACATCTCCTTGTCAGCGTAATCGTCGAGACGGCCAGATGATCCGGCTGCTTCATTTTTTTGCCGGGCTGCATCCAGCATGGTCAGTAGCTGGGCGGCCTCGGCGCAGTAGCGCGGGGGATAATACCTGGGCAAGCAAGTGCGCTCGATGAGGAACGCGGCACGATCCAGGGCGGGGTATGTAGGTTCATTTTGTGTGCTGATATTAAATGCCTCCTGTATTACTTGAATCGTGAAAGTGGATGTGATAACATAAGAAAACTACAACTGTAGTAGGGAGAGTTTTAAATGATAGATTTTCTGACCTCAGACTTTGTTGGATATGTTTTGATGGCCCTCCTGATCATTGTGCTCGCTTTTTTGGCCTATTTTTTGCTTAGCAGCATTACCCACCATATTCGGGTCTCCCGATTTTTCGCCCAGTACCGGCCATCTGCGGGTATTGTGCAGCGGTATGACAAAACTGACGATGACTTCAATGTCACGATGTTCCCTGTCTCTACTGGGAAATCAATTCAGCTCATGCCGCGCATGACTCAAGCACTTGACCAATACTATGTGCTGCTGGAATGCCAGTGCGGCGGCAAGCGTTTTCGTGCCGCCTATGAAATCCCGGCTGAGGATTACGGGCAAGAGCAGGCTGGGGTATCCGTCCAGATAAAAGACCACTGGAGCCCAGTCGGTTATGAACTGCTGTAAATCAGAATGGGGAGGGCCAGCTTTGGATTATAGGATTTTTCTTGAAACCCCGGAAGAGCGGAACAGGCGGCGAACTGAGGACATTCTAAAAATTAGCAGGCGGGTCAGCTCGTTTTTCTGGGACCCAAGCCCCAAACGGCCCAATTTTGAAGAACGGGAAGGGCAGGCGGATATGGCGTTCGAGATTCTGGACGCCATAAAAAATGACCAGCACATTTTGGTGGAAGCTGGGGTCGGTATTGGAAAATCCTTTGCCTACCTGGTTCCGCTTTTGTTGTATACGGATCAAGGCGCGGGAACCATCGTCATCGCCACATCAACCATCGCGCTCCAGGAACAGCTGATGCGCGACATCAGGTTTTTGCACGAGCAGCTTGGAACGCGTCTGAAGGTGGTGCTGGCGAAGGGCCAGACCAACTACGCCTGTATGAAAAGGGTAGAGGAGTACCAAGCCCGTCCCGATTCGGAGCTGCCGGAGGAACTGGCCGCTTTACTTGCCGCCGGACACCAGGACAGGGCGGAATACCCTGCGGACTTGCCGCAAGGCCTGTGGGAGCAGCTCTGTGTCAATCAGTCTGGACAGCGGTGCCGCAACTGCCGCCACATATGCCTGTTCCGTGAAATGCGCAGGGAATTGAAATGGGCCGGTGGAATCGTCGTTTGCAACCAGGATTTTTTGACGGCTCACCTTCTGCGGCAAAGCAAAGGGTGGGAAGGGCTTATCAACGAATACGTTGAAGTTGTGATCGTTGACGAGGCGCATAATTTGGAATCCAAGGTGCGCAGCGCGATGACCCAGAGACTGGGACAGGCCCGCCTCTTGACGCTGATCCGGCTGGCCCAGCGCGCGGTGCCGGCGGAAATGGCCGCCCATATTCAGCGGGAGGTCAACGCCGCAGAAAATGCTGTGCGCGTATTTTTCCAGTGCCTGCAAGAACAGGTGCGGCGTCAAATTGCGGAATCTGAGCAGGATATGAAGTTTGCGGAGCGTTTTTTCTTCCGGCAGGACACGAACGCGCTGGCCCTGCTGCGGGATATGGCGTCGGCGTTGGAACGCCTTTCTGAAAGCAGTCAAGCCCTGTCCACCTTTGATTTGGGCCGGGAGAATGGGCGGGAGTCAGCGGACGATTTTTATGAAGTGGCGGACGTTCTTTCCAGCCTGACCCGCGAGTTGGAAGCAAACCTGCTCTGGATTGAGGGGAAGGGCCGCGCCGTTGAGCTGGTCTACTGCCCGAGGAATATGCGGGATATTATCCGCAAACTGTATTTCGGGGGAAGCATCCGAACAGTCCTGACATCCGCTACCTTGACAAATACCACCCAAGGCAGCCTCCAGGATCAGTATTCTTATTTCATCAGCAATACCGGATTCCCCCTGGACGGGCGCGGCTATCTGTCTGAGCCGAAACCGTCCCCCTTCCCATACGATGAGCACGCCATGCTGTACTACTGCGACGATCTGCCCCATCCGACACAGGAACGCGACGCCTTTATCAAAAAAGGCGTGGAACGGCTTATTGAGATCCTTGCCATTTCCCATGGCAGGGCGCTTGTGCTGTTCACGGCAAAGACCGACCTGGAGGAGGTTTACGAGGCGCTTCAGGGCCGCAATCTGCCCTACAGGGTGTTACGACAGCAGAATGGGCCGTCCCAGGATCAGGTGCTGAAGGAGTTTCAGGATAATGTGGATTCGGTGCTTCTGGGAACCGGCACATACTGGGAGGGCATCGACATCAAGGGTAAGGCCCTGTCCAACCTGGTGATCTTCCGTCTGCCGTTTCCTGTCCCTGACCCAATCATTGAGGATAAGGTCTCTATGGCGAAAGATGGATTGATGGATGTACGGGTGCCTGAAATGATCATCAAGCTGAAGCAGGGCATTGGCCGGCTGATTCGCAGTGCCTCGGATGCCGGGATCGTGTCGATCATTGACCCCCGGCTTCGGGATAACCCTCCGGCGCGGTATCGGGATATCGTCTGGAACTCTCTCCCAATTCAAAACAGGACTACGAGCATAGAGAAGCTGAGGGTATTTTACACCTCTCTGGGACTTGATTCTGAGGTGCGCCCAACAGCAAAACGGTAGCTGGTGACATACTCTCGCCGTGGGGTTGAAATGCGATCCACATTTTGATATGATCAGCATGGTGATTGAAATGATATTTACCTGTGACAACTGCGGCTTCATCTTCAGCCGGAGCGAGGAAACGGAGCAGTGCCCGGACTGCGGAAAATATGAAGTTCGCCCTGCCAATGAGGAAGAACAGGTGGAATTTGCCCAGCGCATGGCGGAGTTGAGCCGGAGTGAGCATTCGGAGCAGCCCCGTATCCCCGATATAGGGGACGCCGAACTCTCCATGTTCAGCTCTTTCTCCTTCCGTCTGCCTGCCACAGCCCTGGGCATCAGCAGCGCGATGATCGTGGATGTCGTGGTGGAGTACGGCGAAAACCCCGCCAATCGGGCCGAGCTGGCCGGAAATGCCTGGGCCCGCCAGGAGGGCGGGACAACCAGCTGCTTCCTTATGGCGGTTCACCTGCCTATAAAGCAGGGGGAAACACCGAAGGAACAGGTGAACCGCATATTCGCCTCTTTGAATGGGGACGATGCCTTCAGAAAAAAGCTGCTTGATTTCATCGTCCAGCAGCCGAGAATGTAAGGGGGCGCAGAAAATGGACAAGGCGCAGAGAAAAGCGATGGTTGAGCAATGGAAGCTCCGCCGCCCGGAGATGGGGGTCATCTCGATCCGGTGCAAGGCCACCGGCGAAGCGTTTTTAGGGGCGTCAAAGGATACCAAGGCCGACTTCAACAGCAATCGGGCCAAGCTCTCCATGGGCAGCCATCCCAACAAGCGGCTGGCCGCTCTGTGGGAGCAGTATGGCGAGGAGGGCCTTGAATGGTCGGTGCTCAAAACCCTGGATTATGAAAATCCCGAGGACGATCACACCGCCGAGCTGGAGAAGCTGCGGGAGCAGTGTCTGGCCGAGGACGAGAAAGCGGTCAAGATCTGGAAGTGATAACAGACGCAGGGTGGCCCTCAAAAAAGAGCCACCCTGCTGTTGTTTTTAGTACCCCGTCTGGGGCAGGGTGGGCACAGGCCCCAGCCTGCGCACGATGGTGAGCCAGGTGGCCTGGGCGGTCTGCCAGGTGCCCTGGTACTTGCCGCCCACGTCGGCCCGGTTGATGATCTGATAGTTGTTGGCAACAGTGCCCAGCACCTGCACCGTCAAGGTGGGGCTGGTGGTGGACTGGAAGCCCACGGGGACGCGCCCATAGCGATAGGTAATCCGCCGCTTTTGCCGAACCCATGATAAGTTCAGTAGTCAGGGCGGATTTTCCCCCGCTTCGCACCGTGCATGCGACTTTCACCGCACACGGCGCTCCATCAATGCAGAT
>CAJUKT010000096.1 GCA_910587255.1 uncultured Oscillospiraceae bacterium | reverse complement strand
GAAACGGTGGATCTGCTGGTGCAGGAACACGAAAAGCATCCGTCCAACCCCTATATGTTCCCCTCGCCGGTGACGGGGAGGATGTACGGCCCGGACTGCATCGGGCGGCTGCACAAGACCCTGCTGAAGAAGGCGGGGATCACCGAAAACCTGCCTTTCCACGGCCTGCGTCATACGTTCGCGACCTTGGCCATCCAGCAGGGGGTGGACGTCAAGACGGTGTCCAACATTCTGGGCCACTACAGCGCAGGCTTCACCCTGGACACCTACGCCCACGTAACCGGGGATATGCGGAGAGAAGCCGCAGATAGGATGGGAGGCTTCATCGCCCAGGCCATCTGAAAAGGATCCGCAGCGAAAACTGAGATAGACACAGGGAGCGTCGGAGAAAGAAACCGGCGCTCCCTGAAATTTTGCTGGTATGGGTCAAATCTGGGTCGGACAACAACTGCGAAAAATTAAAAGCGATAAAAAGTTCTGAAAAATGATAAAAACCGCTGGAAATCAGCGGCTTTTATCGATAAAATGGTCCGAGTGACAGGACTTGAACCTGCGGCCTCTTGACCCCCAGTCAAGCGCGATACCAAACTTCGCCACACCCGGATAAATATCACAACCTACGAACCTTATGTATATTACCATACCAAAAGAGAAAAAGCAAGAGGGAAATTAAAATTTTTCAAGGAATCTATAAATTCTGAAAAAATTGATATTTTAAAAGCGACAGCCTACCGTTTATTACGGTAGGCTGCCTTGTTGATTCAAGAAAGAGAGGGAGGAGTTGTCATGCTTGATGACATAACCCATTATAGCGCTTTTTTAAAGAAAGAGATGTATAATTTTTGAAGTATCCTTAAACGATTTGTAAATGATCAGATCGCATCATCAGCATAGCAGGGGAGATCATGTGCGGGAAGCTCACTTTGGAGAAGTGCCAAGATGCTCAGCGCGGCAGGCAGATCATCGGCGGGAACCCACACCCGGTCAGGAGGAAGCGGGCCAAGAAATTGGGTAATGGATTGTTCTGATTCAGAGAAGTGTAATAAAGTCGCTGTTTGCATAGCCCTCCGCTCCATCGAAGGACACAAGATACCAGTCCTGCCACTGGTTAAGGATCGTTAATCGCGCACCGTCATAGGCCTTGGCAATTACAGGAGCTGAGGTGGACGGCCTGGAGCGGATGTTGAGATATCCCCAATCCACATCGACAACACCTTGCCGGCGGGGGCCCTCGGAGGTCAAGAAGGGAATTCCGAAGTATTCGGTGAGTGCCAGCACAATAGTTCGGGCGATTTCGTCCAGATGGGTTTTTATCCAAGTGGCATCGTCCTCGTTATCGTGATAGCCCAATTCGATGAACACTGACGGAGCGCGGGGCTGGCGAACTTCCCCAATAGAGGTGGTGGCTTCGGTACGTACCCGGTTGGGCAGAGGATAAATAGCCTTTAAATTTTCCGCCATAATCTCTGCCGCTCGCTTGCCCTTGGAGCTGCCCGGATAATAGAATACGATGATACCCCGGGTCCGGCCATAATTACTGGGGGCGGAGGCATTGGAGTGCAGGGCTAAGTGCAAGTCGTAGTTGCCGGCATTAGATGCCCGGATAGAGGATACGGCATTCATATCCGGGGTATTGCGATCAAATTGGATACCTGAGGCATTCAAGTAAGGAACCATGGCGTCCGCTAAGCGGTTCATCCACTCTTCCTCGCTCCCGCCGTTGACATACATGTTGGATTCCTGGGTAGAGGGGGAAAGATAAATAATTGGCATAAGGAAAAACCTCCTTTGCTCCATCCTATGCACACGGCAAGGATTTGACAAAGGAGGGCGCTTCAGTGCAGTGCGCTGGACAAAACGGCAAACTGCTCCAGGCTGAGCCGTTCACCCCGCACGGTTTCAGGTAGGCCGCAGTCGAGAATGATTTGGCGCAACTGCTCCTTAGTGAACTGGCGGCCGTAGGTGGCGGACAAGGCATTAAGCAAGGTTTTTCTCCGCTGGGCAAAAGCGGCTTTCACTACGGAAAAGATAGCATCCTGATCACCCTGCACCGGCGGCTCGGGGTGAGGAACCATCTGAATGACAGCGGAGGTGACTTTGGGAGCGGGGAAGAAGCAGCTGGGGGGCACCTCAAACAACAGCTCACACTGGGCATGGTATTGGCAAAAGAGGGAGAACGCCCCACAGTCTGGATCGCCGGGTGAGGCGCAAATTCGCTTTGCCACCTCCCTTTGGATCATAACTGTGATGGACTTAAAGAGGTTGCTCTCCAGCAGACGGGTGAGCACAGGGGTGGTGATATTATAGGGTAGATTGGCACAAGCTTTAACTGTAGAGCTTAAAAGCTTGTCGGACACGATGGCGCTGAGATCCAGTTTCATCACATCGCCGGGAATGATCTCCACGTTGGGGCAATCTCCCAACGTCTCGTCCAGAACAGGAAGAAGGGAAGCGTCCAATTCAATGGCGGCCACCTTGCCGGCCTGACGGGCAAGCTGCTGAGTGAGGCAGCCGATCCCCGGGCCAATTTCCAGTACGGCACAGTGTTCATTTAGGCCCGCAGCGTTGGCAATGTCGCGGGGAACCCAATCGGCGATGAGGAAGTTCTGCCCCATGGACTTGGAGAAGTGGAAGCCATGCCGGGCTTGCAGCGCCCTGATATCACGGATATTGGTAAGATTCATAAGCGCCTCCTAAGGCTGGGTGTGCTATTTAAGCAGCCGGAGATAAAACCAGCCATCAAAGTCCTGCCGGACTGCCAGCCTTAACCCGGCGTCCTGGCAGAGGCGGAGAATATGCCCGCAATCCTGAGCGCCGTCCTCTTTGAGGATGCCGTAGGTGGTGTGGATGGCGGTTCCGGCGGCGTCAATGTCCAGATCAATGAAAAATGGATCGGGGAAAGCGGATATAATATGGGCGTCCCAGATTTGAAGGCTTCCGCCGGGGCGCAGCACGCGGGCCGCCTGGATAATGGCTTGGGCTTGAACCGCATGAGGCATGTACATGAGAGAGAAAAACGCCGTAACATGTTGAAAGGAACCGTCCGCAAAAGTCAGCTCCGCGGCGTCCATGAGGAGCTTTTCGGGGCCTTCCGGCGTTTCGTCCAGTTCCTCCTGACGGTTATCAATGACCACGGCCTGCTGGCGGTATATTTGCCCAATGACACCTTCTCCACCGCCGCCCAAATCCAAAATAGGACCGATGAGATCCTTTTCAATACGAAGCCGTGCGGAAGCCATCCGGCGGTCACCCCTTTTTATCTTAATACGCTACGATGACACCGCCGCTGTTGGCATAGTAGGAGCTAAGTCCCCGGGTGGCAGTAATGATGACGCCGGAAAACTGACACGCCTTCTGAACCAGATCCCACAGATGCTGGGCACGGTCGGGACAGAGGCATTGGGCGATATAAAGTATTTTTCCTTTGTGCTTTTCGTCCGCCGCCATGATGTCCGCAAGCTTGGACAGCGCCTGCTTGATGGACAGCGCCTGTCCATGCTTGCAGATTTCGCCCTCCGGGGTAGCGCCCATAATCAGCTTAATGCGCAGCGCACCGGTGAGCATGGCCTGCACCTTGGTGAGCCGGCCGTTTTTTCGCAGATTATCCAAATTTTCCAACACAAACAGGGTGTTGGTGTCGGTAATGGTCTGCTTGGCCTGGGCCACGACCTGGGCAAAAGCGATCCCGGATGAGGCTAGCCGGTGAATTTTTTGGGCCAAAAGAACCTCTCCCGCAGAGGCGGAGCAAGAGTTGAACACATGGATATTGCGCTCAGGCGCTTCCTCTAAGAACATCTGCTTGGCCTGCCATGCGCTGTTGTGAGAGCCGCTGAGCAGGGCGGAGAGGGTGACCACGTAG
Source organism: uncultured Oscillospiraceae bacterium (assembly GCA_910587255.1). GTDB lineage: Bacteria > Bacillota > Clostridia > Oscillospirales > Oscillospiraceae > Enterenecus. The sequence continues at coordinate 75,394 of CAJUKT010000096.1, read as the reverse complement.
ATGTCGCCCTCAGCCTGCCGGTATGCCTCCAGATAGTCGCCGGGGGAGGGGCAGGAGGAGGAAGAGGCGTCCTGGCTCTGGTCCATGGCGTAGATGAGCAGGCTGGTGTCCAGGCTTTGGTCATCTACGTAATCCTTTCCGCCCACACGGATGGTAAGAGGGATAGAGCGGAACACTGGGTCGGCCCGCATTTCGGGGGTCAAATCGCAGCAGCTGTCAACGATGATGGAAAAGCTCATAAAAACAATCCCCTTACATGATAATGTAAATCAGATTATATCATATCACCAAGGATTGTCAAGGGATGCGCGGCGGTTTACAAAACCTTTACAAAGATTTCAGCCGCTTTTCATAGGCCACCCGACGGGGGTCGTGGGGCGGCGGCACGTCCACCAGTACGTTCCCCCGGTACTGGAAGCCGGACTTGCGAAGCAGCCCCAGCATGGGCTTGTTTTTCCTGTGGGTGTCCACCCGGAGCCAGCCCAGGCCCATCCCGCGGGCCAGCTTCTCCCAAGCGGCGGCCATCTCCCCCGCCAGGCCGGAGCCCCGCCACTGCTCCGCCACCGCGCAGCGGTGGATCACGGCGTATGGTCCGTCCGACGACCATTTTCCATCGGTGATGGCGTCATAGCTGGGCTCGGGCTGGGCGGTCAGGGTGAAAAATCCGCCCACCTGGCCGCCGCAGGTGAGGACATGGCACTCGCCGCGAACCATATCAGCCACAAAATCTTCCCGGGCGGGATAAAACTCGTTCCACTGGCCGATGGGGATCAGGGCGGCCTTGGCCTGCGCCAGGATGGCCTCCATGGCGTCCAGATCGTCCTCCCGGGCGGGGCGGCACTCCACCGGCTGGGGCAGAGGGGGGCGGGAGAGTTCCCACTCCAGCTCGGCCAGCAGCTTCTGGTCGGCCTTGGAGGACAGATCCAGCTTTTCGTATAGGTCGGGCCGCCGCTGCCGGGTGCGCAGGAGGGACTGCTTGCGCCGCCAGCGCTCCACCTTGGCGTGGTTGCCGGTGAGCAGCTCATGGGGAACGGCCCTGCCATGCCACACCTCCGGGCGGGAGTACTGGGGATACTCCAAAAGGCCGTCCCAATGGCTCTCGTTTTGGAAGCACTCTGAATCGGACAGCACCCCGGGAACTAAACGGCACACTGCGTCCGCCACTGCCATGGCGGCAATTTCACCGCCGGTGAGGACAAAATCACCCAAGGAAATCTCCTCGTCTACGCACTCATCAATGAACCGCTGGTCAAGCCCCTCATAATGGCCGCATACCAGGATCAAATGGTCGTGCTCCCAGGCCAGCCGTTTGGCATCGGTTTGTGTAAAGGTTTTGCCGCAGGGGGATAGGCAGATGGTGTGAGGGCGCTTTTCATATTGACGGCAGATATGGTCCCAGCACTGGTACAGCGGGTCGGCCTGGAGCACTGCCCCATGCCCCCCGCCGTAAGGGTAGTTGTCCACTTGCTTCTGTTTATTTAAGGTGTAGTCCCGGATCTGGTGGGTGTTGATGCGCAGAAGGTCCCGCTCCTGAGCCCGGCCTAGGATGGACTCGGATAACACGTCGCCTACCGTGTCGGGGAACAGAGTCATAATGTCTATGTGGTACATTTTGCCTTACATCCCTTCAATCAGACACACCTTGACATAGCCTGCCTTGATATTTGTCTCCAAAATGAATTCCGGGACAGCGGGAATCATGATCTCCCGCTCCCCGCTCACCACGTACACCTGCTGCCGGGAGGGGGAGAGCACTTCCTTCAGCGTACCCAGCTTTTGTCCGGCTTCATCCACCACGTCCAAGCCGATGATGTCCGCCAGAAAAAAGGAACCCTGCGGCAGCTTGGCGTCTGTCCGGCAAAGCTGAACCGTTTTCCCTTTCAGGGCCATGGCCCCTTCCACCGTGTCCACGCCCTGAAAGCGGGTGATGACGCTGCCCTTGTGTACCCGGCTGGATTCAACTGCCATGGCCGCGCCGTCCACATACAGCGTGGAAAAGCTGCGGAGGAAGTCCGGGCTATCTGCCCAGGGGACGATACGCACCTCGCCGCGGATGCCATGGGTGTTGACAATCTCGCCGCAGTCTAAAAATTCTTGCATGGGAAGCACCTCCAAATGCTAAAAGCAGGCGGGGCTGTCCCGCCTGCTTTTCAGAGTCAGTCAACAATGTCAACCGAAATCTTTTTGCCCTGGCGCTGGGCCACCGAACGCATCAGCGCCCGGATCTCCTTGGCGATGCGGCCCTGGCGGCCGATCACCTTGCCCATGTCGCTGGGAGCGACCCGGAGCTCCAGCACCGTCTCAGCGGGCGTCTCATATTCAGAGACGGACACCGCGTCGGGATCGTCCACCAGGCTGCGGGCGATATAATTGAGCAATTCCTTCATGTGGCCTCCCAATCGCGATTATAGGCCGGCCTTTTTCAGCAGATCGCGCACCGTATCGGTGGGCTGAGCGCCGGTCTTGATCCAGGCCTGGGCCCGCTCCACATCAATGTTGACGGCGGCGGGGTTCTGGCGGGGGTCATAGGTACCCAGCTCCTCGATGAAGCGGCCGTCCCGGGGATAGCGGGAGTCGGCGACCACAACGCGGTAGAAGGGGGCCTTTTTGGCGCCCATGCGGCGCAGTCTAATCTTAACCATCGTATATTCACCTCCAAAAGTTGTTTATCATTTATGGTAAATGTCCCGAAAAGGACAGAACCAACATGGTCAATTATCTGTTTGCTTAAATACCAATACAAGCCCGGCGATGCTTGCAGCTGCCGCCAGCACGGGATACATGACCCGGCCCACATCGCCAACCATGGGAATCCAGGGATCAATGATGCAGACGAGGGTGATCTGAATGCCGATCAGGATGAGTGCGATACCTTGAAGCTGCCGTTTCATGCCGTACTACCTCCTTAGAAAGGCATCCCCATGCCCTTGAAGCGCCCGAACAGCCCCTTAGCCTTTTTGGGGTTGGAGAACTGCCGGGTAAACTGTTGGATCATATCGAACTGCTTCAGCAGGCGGTTGACATCCACCACTTGGGTGCCGGAACCAGCGGCGATGCGCTTTTTCCGGCTGGAGTTCAGGATGGAGGGGTTTTCCCGCTCGCCAGGGGTCATGGACTGGATAATGGCCTCGATGCGCTTGAGATTGCCCTCGTCCACCGACAAGTCCAGTTTTTTCCCTCCCATGCCGGGGAGCATCCCCATGATATCCTCCATGGAGCCCATACTCTTGAGCTGTACCAGTTGGTCGTAAAAGTCGGCTAAGGTGAACTTGTTTTTACGCAGCCGTTCCATCTGCTCGGCGGCCTTTTTGGCGTCCAGGCTCTGTTCCGCCTTCTCAATGAGGGAGAGTACGTCGCCCATGCCCAGAATTCGGCTGGCCATGCGGTCGGGGTGGAATACCTCCACCGCGTCCAATTTTTCACCCGTGCCGACGAACTTGATTGGCTTGCCGGTGACGGCCCGGATGGAGAGGGCCGCCCCGCCACGGGCGTCGCCGTCCAGCTTGGTGAGCATGACACCGTCAATATCCAGCGCGTCGTCGAAGGCTTTGGCGGCGGTTACGGCGTCCTGGCCGATCATGGCGTCCACCACCAGCAAAATCTCGGTGGGGTTCACCGCCTCTTTCACCCGGCGCAGCTCGTCCATCAGCGTTTCGTCCACGTGGAGGCGGCCGGCGGTGTCCAGGAACACCATGTCGCTGCCGTGCTTTTTGGCGTGCTCCACGGCGGCCTTGGCAATGTCCACCGGGTCGATCTGCCCCATTTGGAACACAGGGATATCCAGCTGCTCACCCACCACCTCCAGCTGCTTGATGGCGGCGGGGCGGTATACGTCACAGGCGGCTAAAAGGGGCCGCTTGCCCTGCTTTTTCATCAGACCCGCCAGCTTGGCGCCGTTTGTGGTTTTGCCCGCGCCCTGCAGGCCCACCAGCATGACAACGGTAGGCGGGGCAGGAGAGATGGCCAGCTTGCTGTCGCCGCCCCCCATGAGGGAGGTCAGCTCCTCATTGACGATCTTGACGATCATCTGGGCAGGGGTGAGGGACTCCATCACGTCCTGGCCCACGGCCCGCTCGGTGACCTGGGCTACAAAGCCTTTGACCACCTTGAAATTAACATCCGCCTCCAGGAGAGCCATTTTGATCTCCTTCATGGCCTCCTTCACATCGGCTTCGGACAGGCGGCCCTTGCCCCGCAGGCGCTTAAATACAGCGGACAGCTTATCGGTAAGACTTTCAAATGCCATAACAGTTACTCCTGCTCCAGTTTGGCCACGTTTTCTTTGATGGTGCGGGCCAGCTCGTCCAGCATGACATCGCTGTAGCTGCGCCGGTCAATGGACTGGAGCAGCCTGTCGGCAGCCTGATCAATGGCGGCAATGGCCGCCCGGGACTGCTGGAAACGGCGGATGATGTGGGTTTTGTCCTCAATCTCCGTCATGGATGCCTCGGCCCGAACGATCACGTCCCGCACGCCCTGGCGGGAGATGCCATAATTCTCCGCGATCTCAGCCAACGACAAGTCCTCATTATAGTAGAGGTCATAGAATTCCCGCTGGCGCTCAGTGAGCAGATCGCCGTAAAAATCAAACAGCATGGCCATACGGTATGCCTGATTTTTCATGGAATCCCGCCTCCACAAAATGTTGTGTAAAGTTTGTTGACTTTACAATGCGATACTATACCACAAACTATTCCAAAAGTCAAGGGCAAAATGCTTTGATTTGGAAGAAAAACTGGAGAAATTCAAATGGAAAGTGTGAGCTTCTTCGGCAGACACAGGGATGCCGGGCCATTGACAAACAATGGGGCGCAGCGTATGATAAAAATAGAGTTGGGAAAGCGTGGTTTGTCTTAAAGAAGCTGTACCAATAGCCTCAGCACCCAGCTTTGCGGCCAAAATTGCCGCCGGCCGCGTTGAACAATCTTGAAATACACCAAGTATTCCCGCGAATTTTCGCCTTGTCACCGGCAATTTTGACTCGTGAATCTGAATACTTCGGCTATTGGTACAGCTTCTAAAAATTTGCAAAATGAAAACGCGCAGGATGCCGGGCGGAAAAGAACGCCGCATCTATCAAAGGGGGACGCTGCAATGGGCAATATCTATACATCTGTGGAGCAGCTAATCGGACGCACGCCGCTGCTGGAGCTTATCCGCCTGGAGCGGGCAGAGGGGCTGGAGGCCCGTATTCTGGCGAAGCTGGAATATTTCAACCCTGCGGGCAGCGCAAAGGACCGTGTGGCTAGGGCGATGCTGGATGACGCCGAGGCCAGGGGATTGCTGAAGCCCGGCAGTGTCATCATTGAGCCTACGTCCGGCAATACAGGGATTGGTCTGGCATCGGTGGCCGCCGCCCGAGGATACCGTGTTATTATCGTCATGCCCGAAACCATGAGTGTGGAGCGCCGCCAGTTGATGGGAGCCTATGGTGCGCAGCTGGTGCTCACCGAGGGAGCGAAGGGGATGGCGGGAGCCATCGCCAAGGCCGAAGAGTTGTCCCGTGAAATGCCGGACAGCTTTATTCCCGGCCAGTTTGTCAATCCGGCCAATCCCGCCGCCCACAGGACATCCACCGGGCCGGAGATCTGGGCGGATACCGATGGCCAGGTGGATATTTTTGTAGCAGGAGTGGGCACGGGCGGCACGATTACCGGTGTGGGCGAGTACCTGAAAGGAAAAAATCCCGAGGTAAGGGTGGTGGCGGTGGAGCCGGCGAACTCTCCGGTATTGAGTGGTGGGGCCTCCGGCAAGCACGGAATTCAGGGTATCGGTGCGGGCTTTGTGCCCCAGGCGCTAAATACTTCCATCTATGATGAGATCATCACAGTGGAAGACGAAGACGCCTTTGCGCTGGGCAGGAATATGGGGAAACTGGAGGGGGTCCTGGTGGGTATTTCCTCCGGCGCGGCCCTGTGGGCGGCAGTGCAGCTGGCCAAACGGGCGGAAAATAAGGGCAAAACCATTGTGGCCCTTCTGCCTGACGCGGGAGACCGCTATCTGTCCACCGCCATGTTTGTGGATTAAACCTATAGCAAATGCTTTCTTTTTGCGTTCTATTCAAACTCTGGCTTCCCGCATCGTGGGTCAATCATTGACCATAACGATATCAGAATAAATGACAGGCTGTGCCGCTGAACGGTTTTCAGCGGCACAGCCTGTCATTTGTTGAAACTGGTCCGCTTGAAATTTTGGTATGTACCAGAATTTGCGGGAACACAGGTTGGAGGCCTTTTTCATGGTCAGCCTATCTGTTTCGCAGCAGCCCTGATTCCGCCATAGAGACCATATCGCCGCCAGCAAAGATGAGATGGTCGGCCAAGGTGATGTCCGCTTCGGCCAGCACCCGCTTCAGCCTCAGGGTGGTGTCCACATCCGCCTGGGAGGGCATCGCTACCCCGGACACATGATTGTGGGCCAGCACCACCCGGCTGGCGTTGCAGGCCAGGGCGGCTTCGAGCACCTTTCGGGTGGCGATATGTACTGCGTCCACTACGCCCTGGCCCAGCTTTTTGGTGGCGAGCAGCTTTCCCTTGCCGTCCATGCACGCCAGATAGGCCAATTCGTCCCGCTGACCAAAGAAATAGGGCTCTAGCAGCTCCTTTAGCTGCCACATATCCACAATCTGGCCGTCAAAGCTGGCGTTTTGCCGCATATACCGGGCGGAGGCGGCGGGGATGAGCTGGAGGAGGACGGCGGTGTTTGGCCCAATGCCCTTTACTTCCAGCAGCTGCTCATAGGTGGCATGGAACACCCCGGACAGTGAGCCAAAGTGATCCACCAGACGGTGGGCCAACGGATTCACATCACCCTGAGGGATGGCGTAAAACAGCAGCAGCTCCAGCACCTTATGGTCGGGAAGGCCGTTGAGTCCGCGCTCCAGGAATTCCGCCCTGGCCCGTTGGCGGTGGCCAATGTGGATGCCGCCCTCTCCCTTTACCGCCACGATCTCGCCTCCCTCCTTTATATCTGGGGAAAGTATAGCATCTTTCCTGCCAGGAGGCAAGAGATTTCCCGGCAGGCGGGACAAAACAGGCCGTGCGGCATAGCTCCGCACGGCCTGTTCTCAAAGCAGTTCCACAAGGTATAAAATGATGCCGTACACCACGCTGGCCGAGATGCCGTAAGCCAGCACCGGCCCAGCCACGGTGAACAACTTGGCCCCGGTGCCTGTGATAAAGCCCTCGCTTTTGAACTCCAGGGCAGGGGACACCATGGCATTGGAAAAGCCAGTGATGGGCACCAGGGTACCGGCCCCCGCCCGCTTGGCGATGTTGTCAAACACCCCCAGGCCGGTGAGCAGTGAGGCCAGAAAAATTAGGGTGATGGATGTCCAGGTCCCTGCATCATCCTTGCTTGCCCCCAGGCCCTGGTACAGGACGGTGAGCCCCTGTCCCCCGGCGCAGATGGTCCCGCCCACAAAAAAGGCCCACAGGCAGTCCCGCCACAGCGGAGAGGGCTTGGCCCTGCCGCTGACGTATTGATTGTACTGCTGATTGGTCATATCCATGCGCTTCACCTCGCTGCCAATATGCCCGTATGGAGCCGGTTTTATCCAGAAAATATCCTGCAGCGAAACGGAAGAGGGCGTTCCAACACATATAGATGAAATTCAGCCCTTAGAGAATTGGGGCGCATGGCGGGCGGCCTTGAGGCTATACTAAGATTTTCTTTGCGCTGTTTTCCTTGATAGTTCAGATTTTTTGGACTTTTTCCTTGCTGGTCGTCCTATCCCTTAACCCAACAAATCAATACATTTTTAATAAAATGTTGTTCTTTTGGGCAAACGAAAGCCCCCGCTCTTGCGGGGCTTTGCCGTGTTTAAGAAAAATTTACCGATCTGGGCAAAATAACAGGTGTCAAATGGCAGTGCATGATGTATAATACTGGTTCAGGGCAATCTGTACCGACGAGGAGGAAGGCTATGCAGCAGCATTGGAAGCGGCTGGCAGACGGCGTGGAGCTGTCGGCAGCCCAGACGGACAAGTTTAAAACCGGCCTGTTGGCCGTGACACTTACCATTCCGCTGAGCGGGGAGACCGCCACTGCGGGGGCACTGATCCCAGAGGTGCTTGGCCGGGGAAGCCGGAACCATCCGAATATGGAACAGCTCTCCGCCGCGTTGGACGCGCTGTTTGGCGCCTCCCTGGGCCCGGTGGTGCGCCAGCGGGGGGAGAGCCAGTGTATCAGCTTTTTAAGCAGCTTTATCGACGACCATTATGCCCTGGACGGTTCGGCGGTGCTGGAGCCTGCCGCCAGCCTGATGGGAGAGGTTCTGCTGGACCCCGCGCTTCAGGATGGGGTATTTCGCTGGGATTACGTGGAATCGGAAGGGGTCAATTTGGCAGACCGCATTGAGGCCCGGGTGAATGATAAGCGCGGGTGGGCGGTTTTCCGCCTCGTCCAGGAGATGTGTGCCGGGGAGGCCTATGCCGTGGATAAGCTGGGCAGCGCACAGCTTGCCCGGTCCATGACGGCGGAGAGGCTGTGGGCGGACTATCATGCCCTGCTGTCCCAGGCTCGGGTGAATTTCTACTACGGCGGCGCGGCCCGGCCAGAGCGGGTGGAGGATGCGGTGCGCCGGGCGTTTGCGCCGCTGCTGACAGGGCGGGACGCCCCGGTGCTGTGCCAGGTGGAGCCGGAGCCCAGGGGGCCTGTGCGCACGGTAACCGATGCCATGGACGTGACCCAGGGCAAGCTGGCCATGGGCTTTCGCACCGGCGGAGTCACCATAGCCAGCGATGACTACCCGGCCCTGCTGGTGTGCAATGCCCTCTATGGTGGCAGCGCCAACTCTAAACTGTTTGTCAATGTGCGGGAGAAGCTGAGCCTGTGCTACTACGCCTCATCTATGCTGGATAAGGTAAAGGGACTGATGGTGGTGTCCTCGGGGGTGGAGTTTTCCCAGTTTGACCGGGCCCAAGCGGCTATTTTGGCCCAATTGGAGGAGGTAAAGCGGGGCGGTTTCACTAAGGATGAACTGACCGCGGCCATCCGTGCGGTAGCGGGCAGCCTGAGAGGCCGTCAGGACAGCCAGGGGCAGATGGAGGACGACCGGCTGACCAACGTCCTCTTCCACTCGGCCGCCGGGGAGGGCGAGGAGCTTATCAGGGCGGTGGAGTCGGTGACGGCGGATCAGGTGACAGAGGCCGCCCGAGGGCTGAAGCTGGACACCGTTTATCGTCTGACGGGGAAGGAGGGCTAAGGCGATGGACAAGCTGGAATACAGTGCCTTGGGCCAGAGTATTTATCACTGCGCGCTGCCCAATGGACTGAGCATTTATGTGGATGTAAGGCCGGAATACGCCAAGCAGTTCGCCTTTTTTGCCACCCGGTACGGCGGGATGGATCTGCGGTTTCGGGGAGAGGATGGGGAGTGGCTGTCTACCCCGGCGGGGGTAGCCCACTTCTTGGAGCACAAAACCTTTGACACAGAGGATGGCAACGCCCTTCAGCGCATGGCTGCCAACGGGGTGGATCCCAATGCTTTTACCTCCGCATCCATGACGGGCTATTATTTTGACGGCGTGCGGGGCTTTGAGGAAAACCTGCGTATGCTGTTGTCCTTTGTGTCTGTTCCCTGGTTCACGCCAGAGAGCATTGATAAGGAACAGGGCATCATCGCGCAGGAGATCCGCATGTGCGAGGACGACCCCAACGACGAGGTGTACTATGGTCTGCTGGAAGCCATGTACGTCAGCCATCCCGTGCGAAACCGGGTAGCAGGGACGGTGGAGTCGATCTCCCGCATCACGGCGGACACCTTGTATCAGTGCCATCGGGCCTTTTACCGGCCCGGAAATATGGTGTTGTGCGTGGCGGGAAATATTGATCCCCAGCAGGTGGCGGATATTGCCGGGGAAATGCTGCCCCAAGCGCCTGCCCCGGCGGTGGCAGTGGATCACGGACATTCGGAGCCGCTCCAGGCGGGGAGGCCTCATGCCCGAAAGACCATGGCGGTATCCATGCCGCTGTTTGCCCTGGGCTTCAAGGGGACGCCGGCTGCGGGGCCGGCGGGCCTGCGCCAGCGGCTGGTGGCGGAATTGATGTGCGATGTGCTGTTCAGCCCATCTGCGCCGCTCTACAGCCAGCTTTACGAGCAGGGGCTCATCAACGGATCTTTTGGCAGCTTTTATTCCTCCGGCCCGGGCTGTGCGTTTGTTGTGGCGGAGGGGGAGAGCCGGGATCCGGAGCGGGTGCGCGGCGAGGTGCTGAAGGAGGCGTCCCGCCTGGGGCGGGAGGGCATAGACCCCGCGCTTTGGGACCGGCTGAAAAGGGCGGCCTACGGCACCATGGTGCGCCATCTCAACTCTATGGAGGACACCTGCATTGAGCTGGCCGAGGCCCATTTTAATGGGGAGGACTATCTCAGCTTTCCCCAGATGTTTCAGAGCATTGAGCGGGCGGACGGGGAGGCTCTGCTGCGGGAGTGGTGCACGGAGGAGCGTGCCGTCCTATCCGTCATCACGCCGGAAGAATAGACAAGACATAGAGGGGAATGACCATGACAAACACCGTTTTTTTTCCTGGCCTGGGGCTGGAATTTGAGTTAAACCGGGTGGCGTTCACCGTGTTCGGCCACAACATTTACTGGTATGGCGTCATCATCGCGGCAGGTTTTCTGCTGGCGGTGATATACGGCCTGCATATCGCGCCCCGGTTTGGTATGGATCCGGATAAGATCACCGACGCCATTTTTGTGGTGGTGCCCATGGCTATCCTCGGCGCCCGTATGTATTACGTGATTTTTAACCCGGCGGTATGCTTCCAGGCGGACGGTTCCTTCAGCCTGCTGAGAATGATCGCGTTTTGGGATGGGGGGCTGGCCATCTACGGCGGCGTTATAGCCACAGTGGTTACCGCAGTGATCTATTGCCGGGTGCGGAAGCTGGACTTCTGGAGCGGCATGGATGTCACTGTCTACGGTCTGCTCATCGGCCAGCTCATTGGGCGCTGGGGAAATTTCGTCAATGTGGAGGCCTATGGCGGTCTCACCGAGCTGCCCTGGCGGATGTGCTCCAGCTCTATTGCCAACGAACTGTGGCGGGATGGGTTCTTGGAGACTGAGCAGATGTACCAGAATGTTTTGAACGGCACGCTGGGGGTCCATCCCACCTTCCTCTATGAGTCGCTGTGGAACTTGTTGGGGCTGGTGCTGCTGATTTTGCTGATGAAGCGGGGCAGAAAGTTCAACGGGCAGATGTTCCTCAGCTATGTGATCTGGTACGGGCTGGGCCGGGCGGTGATTGAGGGGCTTCGTACCGACAGCCTGTATTTCTTCGGCACGCCCATTCGTTCGTCCCAGATGCTGGGCATCCTGTCGGCGGCAGTGGGCATTGGGCTGTATATTGTCCGGCGCAAGACCGCCGGGCCTGTGCTGCCCCCGTTCCGGCCTGCGGCCGCAGCAAAAAATGAAGCGGAAACAGAGGTAAGCATTCCGGCGGAAGAGTCCGTACCAGAGAGGGCGGGGGAGGCTGCGTCTGCCCCTGCCGAGCCCGTCCAGCGCGAGAAAAAGCATGAGGAGGAGAAAAATAATGGCGGCGACACGAATTGACGGCAAGGCTTTGGCGGCAAAGCTGAAGGAAAATGTTCGGGGGGAGGCGGCATCTCTGCCCCGAAAGCCTGGGCTGGCGGTAATTTTAGTGGGAGAGGATCCCGCCTCCCGGGTCTATGTGACCAGTAAGCGCAAGGATTGCGAGGAATGCGGGTTTTACAGCGAGGAGTATGCGCTGCCGGCGCAAACCACCCAAAAACAGCTGCTGGAGCTGGTGGCGGAACTGAATGGCCGGGCGGATATCGACGGCATCCTGGTTCAGCTGCCCCTGCCGAAGGGGTTGGATGAGCGGGAGGTGCTGCTGGCCATTGACCCGGGCAAGGATGTGGACTGCTTCCATCCCTATAATGTAGGCCAGCTTACCATCGGCGCCCCGGTGTTCCAGCCCTGTACCCCCGGCGGCGTGATGGAGATGCTCAAAGAGTACCGCATCGACCCGGCGGGAAAGCGTTGTGTGGTGCTGGGCCGTTCCAACATTGTGGGCAAGCCCATGGCGCTGCTGCTGCTCCACGCCCATGGCACGGTGGTGATGTGCCACTCCAAAACGCCGGATCTGAAGGAGCTGGCCGCCTCCGCCGATATTCTGGTATCCGCCGTGGGTAAAACGGGGTTGGTCACGGCGGATATGGTGAAGGAGGGGGCCGTGGTCATCGACGTGGCCATGAACCGCAACGGGGAGGGCAAGCTGTGCGGCGACGTGTGCTTTGAGGAAGCGGCTGTAAAAGCATCCTACATCACGCCGGTTCCCGGCGGTGTGGGACCAATGACCCGGGCCATGCTGATGAAAAACACCCTGACGGCGGCTAAGCTGCACCAGGGTGTGTAGACGGAGCTTAGAAGCTGTATTCACAACCTCAATTCACCGTCTGGCCGGGTTTTTTCCCAGCATGCGGCGTTAAATTTTCTTGAAATAAACCCAATGATTCCTGCGAAAATTTGCCTTGCCTGTCGGAAAAATCCCTCGGCCATCCGGCGGTTTCGGCTGTAAATACAGCTTCTGAATTTTTCAGGGAGGGCGGCATAGGCTGCCCTCCCTTTTTAAAAATTTTTGCAGATGGTCAACAATTGGCTTGTCTTAATTGTGTAATAGATACAGAGACGAAGGGGGTGTTCCGATGCGCAGGGGGGCATGTTCAAGGGAGGAGCTGGCCGGTCTGTATGAGCGGCGCTTCAGCATGGTTTACCAGATCTGCCTGGTGCTGATGAAAAGTATTCCCGATGCGGAGGACGCCGCCCAGACCGTCTTTCGTAAGGTGATGGAGCGAACCGAACCCTTTCGCGACCCGGAGCACGAAAAGGCATGGCTCATCGTCACCGCCCGGAACGAATGCCGCAACCAGCTCAAGCACTGGTGGCGTACCCGGCGGGCGGGGGAGGAAATGCTGGATTCCCTCGTCTGGGAGCAGCCCAGGGACGGGGAGGTATGGGAACAGGTGGCGGGGCTGCCTGAACCACAGCGGCTGGTGCTCTATCTCCACTACTACCAGGGCTACACCACCGGGGAAATTTCGGATATGCTGGGAGAGAACCATTCCACCGTACGCTCCCGGCTGGTCCAGGCACGGAAAAAGCTGAAACTCAAATTGGAGGAGGAAGGGTATGGACAGACATGAGCTGAACAGGATGTTCGACGGACTGGCCCCCGGTCCGCAGAGAGAGCGGGAGCTGCTGAAAAAACTCCTCCAGGAGGACGGGGGGAGGAGCAAGCCGGTGAAAAACTGGAAACAGATCGTTGCGGCCGCCGCCGCGGCCGCCCTGCTGGTGACGGGGGCCGCAGCCGCCGGCCCGGAGCTGTTGGAGCGGCTTACCATTCAGCTCTTTTTCGACGCCAACGGCACGGACGAGGGCTATACGGTAAGCGGAAGCCCCATGACGAAGTATCCGCTCAGCGCGTTCAGCCCGGAGCTGCTCGCCGCCAGCGAGGGCCGGGAAGGGCCATGCGCCCCAGTGAGCCTGATATTTGATACCTGGGAGGAGGTAAAAACCTTTTTGGGGGAGGGTATCCCCTGCGTCTGGCCTGGGGACGGTGAGAACTGGAACGGGTGGTTTCAGGTTATTCTGTTCCACACAGAGTACGATGTGCTGTGGGGCATCGACATCATTGGCTGCGATTTGAAGGAAATCGGCGCGGAGGTCGAGATTACGATTCGCACGGAGCTGTGGCATGGAAGCGGCGCCAGCGGCGGCCTTGGACTTGCAGAGGGCAGTCTGGAGCCGTTGGGCAGCTACACCATGCCCAGCGGGACGGTGGCGGAGATCATCCAATACCGTGGGCCGGAGGAAGCTCCCTACCAAGACTGCACAGGCTATTTTATGCGGGAGGGCATCCTATACAAGGTGACAGCCCTAAAAACCCTGTCCACCGGGGGGACGGAGGATCAGCTCAAGGAGATACTGGACAGCTTCCGATCATAAAGCATAGAACAGCCCGCCCCGGTCACTGGGGCGGGCCTCCTTTACGCCTTAAACTCTGTATTCGCGTACTTACACCAAGGTGCGCACACGCACTCGCCGCACTTGGCCTTTCGGGCGGTGCATACCGCCCGTCCATGGAGCACCATCCGATGGCAGAAGTTGTTGGACTCCTCCGGGGGCAGGATTTTGCGCAATTGCTGTTCCACCTTGGCTGGATCTTTGGTGCCGTCGGTCAGCCCCAGCCGCCCGGTGATGCGGATGCAGTGGGTGTCCGCCACCACCACGCCGGGGGTGTCGTGTATGTCGCCTAAAATGAGGTTGGCGGTCTTGCGGCCAACACCGGGCAGGCGAAGCAGATCCTCCATGGTTTCCGGCACCTTTCCGCCGTATTCGCTCAGCAGCATCTGGGCGCACAGCACCAGATCCCGGCTCTTACCCCGGAAAAAGCCGCAGGAGTGGATGTATTGGCCCACCTCTTCTATGTCGGCCTCTGCAAAGCTCTCCAGGGTGGGGAAACGCTCGTACAGGGCGGGGGTTACCTTGTTCACACGTTCGTCGGTGCACTGGGCGGACAGCCGCACGGCGAACAGCAGCTCGTAGTCCTTCTCGTATTGCAGGGAGCACAGGGAATCGGGGTACAGCTCCTTCAGCGCCTCCACGATGGCCCGCACGTCTTGTTTTGTCATAAAACTCACCTCGCCAACAGGATAGCACAAAAAACACAAAAAAGCGAGGGCGTTTTTTTGACTGGCAGCAGTTGTGCTTTTTGGAAAAACCATGTATAATATCAGGGACTAAATTTGAAAGGCGGAGACAGATATGGTTTTGGAGTATATGGACTTTGTGTCCCAGCACGACCCCGAGGTGGGCGCGGCCATCCGGGCGGAGTATCAGCGGCAGTGCGACAATATTGAGCTCATTGCGTCGGAGAACATTGTGTCCGAGGCGGTGCTGGCCGCCATGGGCAGCGTGCTCACCAACAAGTACGCTGAGGGCTACCCCGGCAAGCGGTATTACGGCGGCTGCCAGTGTGTGGACGTGGCGGAGAACTTGGCCATTGAGCGCGCGTGCAAGCTGTTTGGCGCGAAGTTTGCCAACGTCCAACCCCATTCCGGCGCCCAGGCCAACTACGCCGTCTATATGGCCCTGTGCCAGCCCGGCGACACGGTGCTGGGCATGAATCTGGATCACGGCGGGCACCTCACCCATGGCAGCCCGGTGAATTTCTCCGGGAAGTATTTCAAAATGGTGTCCTACGGCGTAAACGAGGAGACCGGCGTGATCGACTATGACGAGGTGGAGCGCATCGCCCACGAGTGCAAGCCCCGCATGATCATCGCGGGGGCATCCGCCTATCCCAGAGTGATTGATTTTGAACGCTTCCGCGCCATCGCCGATCAGGTGGGGGCTTACCTGTGGGTGGATATGGCCCATATCGCGGGCTTGGTGGCGGCGGGGCTCCATCCCTCCCCTGTGCCCTATGCCCATGTCACCTCCACCACCACCCACAAGACCCTCCGGGGGCCCCGGGGCGGCCTGCTGCTCACCAACGACGAGGATTTGGCCAAGAAGCTGAACTCCGCCATCTTCCCCGGCTCCCAGGGCGGCCCGCTGATGCACGTAATCGCCGCCAAGGCGGTGGCCCTGGGTGAGGCGCTGACCCCCGGGTTTAAAGCCTACCAGCAGCAGATCGTGAAGAACTCCGCCGCCCTGGCCGACGGCCTCACCAGGCGGGGGATGAAGCTGGTGTCCGGGGGTACGGACAACCACCTGTCCCTGATCGACCTGCGGGACATGGGCGACCTCACCGGCAAGGAGCTGGAGCGCCGCCTGGACGAGGTGCGCATCACTGCCAACAAGAACAAGGTGCCCGGCGACCCCCGCTCCCCCTTCCAGACCAGCGGCCTGCGGGTGGGCAGCCCCGCCGTCACCAGCCGCGGCTTTGTGGAGGCGGATATGGACCAGGTGGCGGAGTATATCATGCTGGCCGCCACCGACTTCGAGGCCAAGGCGGAGGTCATTCGGGCCGGGGTGGCGGAGCTGACCGCCAAATACCCTATTTACTGAGCTGGATTTAAAGAGGACCGGCAATGACTTTTGAGCGAATTACCGATGTGAACCGGGCTTTGATCAATCAATTTTTGGAGCAGCATTGGTTTACCACCACTATGATCGTGCGCGGAACAGAAATTGATATGACCAAGGTAAATGGATTCTATTGGGCGGAGGAAGGCGTCATTTTGGGTTTGGTGACCTATGTGATTAATGACGGCATACTGGAAATTGTTTCTTTAGACAGTTTACAGGAAAACCTTGGGATAGGAACCGCGCTTGTAGAGGCCGCAGTCCGGGAGGCCGGGGAACAGGGGTGCTCAAAGGTTGTGCTTGTCACAACGAATGATAATGTGGATGCCATGCGGTTTTACCAAAAGCGGGGCTTTGATATGGCGCGGCTCTTCCGTAACGCTATGGACCGTGCCAGGCAATTGAAGCCGGAGATACCTTTGATTGGCCAATACGGAATCGCATTGCGCCATGAGATCGAATTTGAACGGATCTTGAAATCATCTGCGGATGCAGATCCAAGCGAGGGGAAGGAGTTGGCATGAAATCGGAGCTGACCGCCATTCCCGGTGTGGGTAAAAATATGGCCGCCCGCTTGAACGCTCTGGGCATTGAGCGGGTGGACGACCTGAAGGGGAAAGACCCGGAGGCGCTTTACGCCCAGGAGTGCGCTGTGCAGGGCTGCACAGTGGACCGCTGCGTGCTGTATGTATACCGGCTGGCGGTGGCCTGGGCCGAAGGCCGGATTGAGGATCCCGAGCAGCTCAAATGGTGGAGCTGGAAGGATTGAATGAAAACGCGGGCGTGCAGTACCGGCGATGCTGCCAGAGCTGAACGACTGCTGAAACCGTAAAAGCCCCGGGCGGGAGAACCGCCCGGGGCTTTTCTCAGCCGACGACCTTCCGGCCGTTGATGAATACCATTTTTACGGTGGTGTCGCTCACCATGGGGTCGCCGTCGGTAATCACCAGGTCAGCGTCTTTACCAACCTCCAGGGAGCCCACACGGTCTGCGACCCCCAGATGTTTGGCGGGATTGATGGTGATGGCCTGGAGCGCGGCAAAGGGATCCATCCCGGCCTTGACTGCCAGCCCGGCGCAGAGGGAGAGGTACTGCTGGGGAATGACCGATGAATCGGTGATGATGCTCACTTGACAGCCGGCACGGGCCAGCACGCCCGGGGTATCAAAGCTCTTATTGGCAAGTTCCAGCTTGCTGGCGTGGGTGAGGGTAGGGCCCACCGCCACAGGGCAGCCGGCGCGGGCCACGATCTCCGGGATCAGATGCCCCTCGGTGCAGTGTTCCAGGGTGAGCTTGAGGCTGAACTCCCGGGCAATGCGGATGGCGGTGCAGATGTCGTCTGCCCGGTGGGTGTGGGCCTTCAAGGGAATCTCGCCTTGGAGTACGGGGATGAGCGCTTCCATTTTCAGGTCGAATTTGGGCTGCTTCTGAATGTCGTCTCCAGCGGCTTCCTTGCGCTTCATGTAGTCACGGGCGGCGAACAGAGTTTCACGCAGCTTGGCTGCGGTGGACATGCGGGCGGAATTGCCCTTGTCCTTGTAGCACCGCTTTGGGTTTTCGCCGAAGGCGCATTTCATGGCCACCGGGTCCCGGAGAATCATGTCATCCACACAGCTGCCGTAGGTTTTCACTGCAAAAAAGGTACCGCCCAGTACATTGGCGCTGCCCGGCCCTACGCCTACGGTGGTGACGCCGCCCCGCCGGGCCATTTCGATGGAACGGTCCTGGGGGTTGAAGCTGTCGATGCCCCGGAGCTGGGGGGAGATGATGTTTCCCATTTCGTTGTAGTCGATGCTGTCGTAGCCCATGCCATAGCCGTCCAGGGCGAGGTGGCTGTGGGCGTCCACAAACCCCGGGTAGATCCGCATCCCGGCGGCGTCCACCACCTCTTGACCAGGGGCGGGGGAAAGACCGGGAGCGATGGCCGTGATCGTTCCGTTTGCCATGGAAATGTCTGCCTGGATGGGTTCGGGCTGGAGGGCGGTGAAAATGACTGCATTTTTGATCAGCATAGCAGTACCTCCTTATGTGTGTTAAAAAGAGTATACACCCGATGAAGGAAAAAGGAAAGCCCTGCTTGCGGCCAACGGCGCATTGTGGTACAATGTCAGCAATCGTCTGAACTGGCATGGAAGGAGGGGGAGCGTGTATGTACCAGCCGCTTGCGGACCGTATCCGCCCGCAAAGCCTGGAGGAGGTGCTGGGCCAGAGCCATATTTTGGGCCGGGACGGCCTGCTCCGTCGGGTAATCGACAGTGGGAAAATCCCTAACATGGTGTTTTACGGCCCCTCCGGCACCGGGAAAACCACCGTGGCCAATATCATTGCCCAGCGGTCGGGCCGTACCCTGCGGCGGCTCAATGCCACTACCGCATCCCTAGCCGACATACGGGAGGTAATGGACCAGGTGGGCACGCTGCTGGCGCCCAACGGTGTGCTGCTCTACCTGGATGAGATTCAATACTTTAATAAAAAACAGCAGCAGTCTTTGCTGGAGTTCATTGAGAACGGGAAAATTACACTGATTGCTTCCACTACGGAAAACCCGTATTTTACCATATTCAACGCCATTCTGTCCCGCTCCACCGTTTTTGAATTTAAAATGCTGACAGCGGATGATATCCTGCCGGCAGTGGACAGGGGAATTGCTTTACAGGCCCATGAGCTCGAGGTGGAGGCATCCTGTGAGGACGGGGTGCGGGAGCACCTGGCGGCCTGTTGCGGAGGGGACGTGCGCAAGGCGCTCAATGCCGTGGAGCTTCTGATGACCGCCAGCCGCATCCAGGATGGGGTGCTCACGGTCACTTTGGAGGACGCAAAGCTGGTGGCCCAGCGATCTGCCATGCGGTATGACCGGGACGGGGACGACCACTTTGATATTGCCTCTGCGCTGATGAAGTCCATGCGGGGGTCTGACCCGGACGGGGCCCTGCATTATTTGGCACGGCTGTTGGAGGCGGGGGACATGCTCACCGCCATCCGGCGCATCTTGTGCTCTGCCAGCGAGGATATCGGCATGGCCTATCCCCAGGCGGCGGCCATTGTAAAATCCTGCGTAGACAGTGCGCTCCAGCTTGGGCTGCCCGAGGCGCGGCTGCCCCTGGCCCAGGCAGTGATTTTGCTGGCCACCGCCCCCAAGTCCAACAGTGTGCTCAATGCCATTGACGCCGCTTTGTCCGATGTGCGGGCGGGGCGGACCGGGGACTACCCCCGGCATTTACAGAACGTACACGCAGACGGTGCGGGATTTGAGCGGGAGCAGGGCTACCTTTATCCCCACAGCTATCCAAACCACTGGGTAGCGCAGCAGTATCTGCCCGATGCTATTAAGGATCATGTGTACTATGAGTATGGCCCCAACAAGACGGAGCAGGCGGCCAAGATGTACTGGGATAGGATTAAGGGCGAAAAGCCCGGCAAGGGGGGCGCGTGATATGCCGATGGACATTCGGGTCGGCGATATTTTGGAGCTGAAAAAGACCCATCCATGTGGCTGCAAGGAGTGGAAGGCGCTCCGGGTGGGGATGGATTTCAAACTCAGATGTCTGGGCTGTGGCCATGAGGTGATGATTCCCCGGGCCAAGGCTGAAAAGTCTGTCAAAAAAGTGAGGCGGGAGGAGGCATCCCAATGAACCAGTATTGGAGCAGGCGCATCCGGGACATTGTGCCCTATACCCCGGGAGAACAGCCAAAGGATCGTAAATTCATCAAGCTAAATACCAATGAGTGCCCCTATCCGCCCTCACCCAGGGTTGTTGAGGCTATCCAGGAAGCGGCAGGGGAATGCCTGCGGCTCTACCCGGATCCAGAGTGTCTGGATCTGAGAACTGCCATCGCCCGGCGGGAAGGGCTGGATGTGAGTCAGGTGTTCTGCGGCAACGGCTCGGATGAGATACTGGCCTTTGCTTTCCAGGCGTTTTTTAACCCTGACAGGGAGGTAGTGTTCCCCAGCATCACCTATAGCTTTTACCCAGTATACGCCAATTTCTTCGGCCTGAAATTCCGGGAAGTGCCCATGAACCCGGACTTTTCGATTCCCATAGATCTGCTGTGCGGCCATAATGGCGGAATAGTGTTGGCCAATCCCAACGCGCCTACGGGGATCGCAGCGGGGCTGGATGCGGTGGAGAAGGTACTTACCGCCAACCCAGATGCGGTGGTTATTGTGGATGAAGCGTACATTGACTTTGGCGCGGACAGTGCCGTGGGTCTCATTGACCGCTATCCAAATCTGCTGGTGGTGCAGACCAGTTCCAAGTCACGGGCGTTGGCGGGCCTGCGGGTGGGGTGGGCCATGGGAAACCCCGGATTGATTGGTGGCCTGCGATGTGTGCGGGATTCTATTAACTCTTATACCGTAGACCGGCTGGCCCAGGCAGGGGCGGCCGCAGCGTTCCGCGACGAGGATTATTTCCAGGGAATTTGCCGCCGGGTGATAAATACCCGGGAGCGCACGGTAAGAGCATTGAAGGATAAAAACTTTACAGTACTTTCTTCCCAAACGAATTTTTTGTTCGTCAGCTGCCCAGGCCGTGCAGGAAGGGCGTTGCTGGACGGGTTGCGGGAGCGTGGCATATTAGTGCGCTGGTGGGACAGGCCGGATATCCAAGATTGGCTTCGTATCAGCATTGGGACCGATGAGGAGATGGACGCGCTGGTACAGGCGCTTTGTGAATTGATTGTATGACAGCAGCGGCCCGCCGGGCAAGACCGGCGGGCCATTTTTTTATTTCTTGGACTTGCTTCGGCTTTTTTTGATGCCATGCAAGGCTATAATTTTGGGCAGGACTGATAGAGGGGAGGCCCGGCCTGGTGACGGTGGTATACATAGATCTACTGTTTTTGCTGAACCTGATCGCCAACTACCTGTTGCTGCTGGCGGCGGGCCGGATGGCGGGGGCGGCGCTGGCGCGCTGGCGCATCGGCTTGGGAGCAGCTGCGGGAGCGCTGTACGCGGCGCTGATCTTTCTGCCTGGCTTGGCTTGGCTGGCCGCTTGGCCGTGTAAACTGGCATCAGGGGTGCTGATGGCCCTTGCCGCCTATGGCGGGGAGCGGTACCTTTTGCGGGTGACGGTGCTCTTTTTTGGCGCATCCGCCGCCCTGGCGGGAGTGGTACTGGGGTTGGAGCTGTTGGGGAACGCCTCGCTTACGCTGGAGCACGGAGTATTCTATACGCCTATTGATGTCCGGCTGCTGCTGTTGTCCTTTGTAGCGTGCTATTTTGTGCTCTCTCTGTTTTTTCGCCGGGTGGGACGGCATGGCGGGGAACTGGCCCAATTGAAAATTGTGTTGGGGGAAAAGACGGTGGATATGACCGCACTGCGGGACACCGGCCATACCCTTACCGACCCCGCCGATAACCGCCCGGTGGTGGTGGCATACTGCCATGCTCTGGCCGGAGCCCTGCCTGATTGGGCGGATCCCGGAAACCCTGTCCAGTCGGTGGAGCGGTGTCATGCCATCGGATCACGGCAGGCGCGTCTCGTCCCCTATCGGGCGGTGGGGGTGGAGTGCGGGATGCTGCTGGCTCTGCGCTCCCGGCAGGTGACGGTGGATGGGAGGCCGCTGGGCAGGCTGCTGGTGGCGCTGTCACCCACGCCGCTGGACGATGGCGGCGGGTATCAGGCGTTGATAGGAGGAATTTAGAGTGCTGTTAACCGATACATATTTATGGCTGTGCCGTCTACTGGCCCGGCTTGGCGTCCCGGTCCAAGGTTCGATCCACTATATTGGGGGCAGCGACACTCTGCCGGCTCCGCTGACCCGGGAGGAGGAGGGACGGCTTCTAGCCGAGCTGGAGGGGGAGGATACCCGGCTGCCCGCCCGTTCCCGCCTTATCGAGCACAACCTGCGGTTGGTGGTATATATCGCCCGGCGGTTTGAAAACACCGGGGTAGGCATTGAGGACTTGATTTCCATTGGCACTATCGGGTTGATCAAGGCAGTTGAGACCTATAAACCTGCCAAAAATATCAAGCTGGCCACCTATGCGTCCCGGTGCATTGAGAATGAGATCCTGATGTATCTGCGAAAAAATGCCAACCGCCGGGGAGAGGTGTCTCTGGACGAACCGCTGAACACTGACTGGGACGGCAATGAACTGCTTCTGTCCGATGTGCTGGGCACCGAAGGGGACAGCATTGAAAAGCCGTTGGAGGACGATGTGGATCGGGATCTCCTGTTTACGGCGATCACAAAGCTGTCGGAGCGGGAACGCACCATCATCACGCTGCGCTTTGGCCTGGATGGACGGAGGGAACGGACCCAGAAGGAGGTAGCGGATCAGCTGGGCATCAGTCAATCCTACATCTCTCGCCTGGAAAAACGGATCATCGACCGGCTGAAAAAGGAGATTCTGCGGATGATGTGACGTAAGAAAGGGGGAACAAAAAATTCCATCGAAAGTGGTCTGACGATAAAAAATATAGCCTGCCCCGCCACAGTATGAATGGGCGCTCATCGGAAATACTGACTTTGAATCAATTCCGAGTGAGGTGTTCGCGGTGCAGGGCAAGGTGGAGATCTGCGGGGTCAATACGTCCAAGCTGAAGGTGCTTAAAAGCGAGGAGAGCATGGAATTGCTGCGCCGGGCCCGGGCGGGGGACATGGGAGCCAGGGAGGAGCTGATCTCCGGTAATCTGCGGCTGGTTCTGTCGGTGATCCAGAAGTTTGCCGGCAGGGGAGAAAATGTGGACGACCTGTTTCAGGTGGGCTGTATTGGCCTTATCAAGGCTATTGATAATTTCAATATTGAAATGGATGTGCGTTTTTCTACCTATGGCGTCCCCATGATCGTGGGTGAAATCCGGCGGTATCTTCGTGACAACAGCGCTATCCGGGTATCTCGGTCGGTGCGGGACACGGCATACCGGGTGCTCCAGGCCAAGGAGAAGTATATGGCGGAGCACCAGAAGGAGCCCACAGTGGATGAGATTGCCCAAATACTGGAGCTGCGCCGGGAGGATGTGGTGATGGCGCTGGACGCGGTGGTGGACCCGGTATCCCTGTTTGAGCCAGTGTACTCGGATGGCGGCGATACAGTGTGCGTGATGGATCAGGTGAAGGACAAGAAAAACACCGATGAGGCATGGCTAGAGCATATTGCGCTGGGAGACGCGATCAGCAAGCTGGATGAGCGGGAACGGCGCATTTTGGCACTGCGCTTTTTCCAGGGAAAAACCCAGATGGAGGTGTCTGCCGAGGTAGGTATCTCCCAGGCTCAGGTGTCTCGGCTGGAGAAAAACGCGCTGAATCGAATACGGAAAGAACTGTAACAGAAAATATAATATTAAAGTGATTATTGAGATCATAACGGGCTTATACCATCAGGATGAAGGGGCCGGATCGTCAGCATTATGTGAGCATGAGGGTTCCTATCACTCTTATCATGGAGCTACAAAGTCAGCGCACATCCCAGCAGCTACAAAATTGTCCTGGACGTAGGAACGGACAAAGTGCTAGCTGTGCCGCTCTGGACAGTTCCACGGGAAGGGTAAGTTCAATTTCACGGGCAAGCTGAGCCATCACTGGATTTCTCAATCTGCTCCACGGAGTTCCAGATCGTAGAGCGGGCTTGAAACTCTGGCGGTGCGTGGGCTGGCAGAATGATTTTTTGTGGATAATACCTGGCTTATGGCCACACCTCCAGACAACCTCCCAGCTCTTTGTCTGTGATAACGCCCTCAATGAACTCGTATTGGCCCAGACTGGAGGCGATACGGAGGACATCGTTCAAGGTTTTGACGCTCTCCGCCCATAGCGCCCCAGCTAAAATAACGCATTTTTTCCCGCTCAAAATGGGAGCTAACCCCAATTGTGACTGTGCGGGTTCGAGTCCCGTCAGACGCTTAAAATTGCCCGTTGGCATCTGCTGTTCACCGTGCGAAAAATGAGGGGATAAAAATTCCAAAAACGGTGGATACCGTAGGCTGAACGCCTACGGTATCCACCGTTTGGTTCTTATGGCGCAGCGGGAGGGATTCGAACCCTCGAGCGGTTTCAGCCGCTACACGATTTCCAATCGTGCTCGTTATGACCTCTTCGATACCGCTGCAAATCGGTGGCGAAGTCACAATGCTTCTCGCCGCTGTAGTGCGGCGCAACGTAGATTATTATACCAGCTTTTCTCCCGTTGTCAAGTGGATTCTTCTCAATTCTCCATTTTCTTTTTTTGCCCCACCAGCCATACCCGCAGCAGATAGAGCGCTTCCGGCGACAGAAGCAGCAGCGCGGGCAGATTTACCACCGCCAGCACACCGCTGAATACATCCACCACCTGCCACACCGCCGTAACATCTCCCACAGCTCCCAGCACAATGAAGGCGGGAAACGCCAGCAGATATAGCCCCTGGGCCCACCGTGCGGGGGTAAGCGTCTCTACTCCCCGCCGCCCGTAATACCCTGAGCCAATGAGGGAGGTAAACGCGAACAAAATCAGGCTCACCGACACAATCCACTCCCCCGCCTCGCCAAACAGGGTGGCAAACCCCGCCACCGTCAGCGGCGCACCCAGCAGTTCCCGGGGCACCGTGCCACCCTCTGCCAGAGGCAGCATCCGGGCCGGGTCGTACACCCCGGAGGTGAGTATAACCAGCGCCGTCACCGTACAG
The DNA here is from genome assembly GCA_910587255.1 of uncultured Oscillospiraceae bacterium. GTDB lineage: Bacteria > Bacillota > Clostridia > Oscillospirales > Oscillospiraceae > Enterenecus. The sequence goes on along the minus strand of CAJUKT010000096.1, from coordinate 50,731 downwards.
ATAACCATGGTGGCAAAGAATACCTCAAAAATGCCCCACATCCCCTGCTCGGCCGGCTCGTCCACATCGGCGCAGGCATGTGCGATGGCGGACATACCCACCCCGGCCTCATTGGTAAACACCCCCCGGGCCACCCCATAACGCAGGGCTGTCCCCATGGCATAGCCTCCCGCCACCGCCCGGGGAGCAAAGGCGTAGCGCACAATCTGTTCCAGCGCCTCCGGCGCCGCCTGCCAGTTGACGGCAATCACCGCCAGCCCTGCCCCCACAAACAGCAGCGCCATGGCGGGTACCAGCAGCTCACACAGCCTGCCGATTCGGCGGATGCCCCCCATCAGCACCACGGCGGTGACCACCGCCAGCACCACGCCCACCGCCATAGGGTTGATCCCCCCGGAAGCGGACAGGGCCGTGGCAATGGAGTTTGCCTGGGCCAGATTGCCTCCTGTCAGCGTCTCCCCAATGCACAAAAGGGCAAATATTTTTGCCAATCCTGGCAGGCGCAGCCCCTTCCCCATATACTGCATGGGGCCGCCCCGCCAGTGTCCGTCAGGGCCGCGCTCCCGGTGGCGCACCGCCAAAATCTTCTCCCCACACCCGGTCATCATCCCCAGCAGGGCGGACATCCACATCCAGAACACCGCCCCCGGCCCGCCGTAGGCGATGGCGGTGGCCACCCCGGCGATGGAGCCGGTTCCGATGGTGGCCGCCAGGGCGGTGGATAAGGCCTGTAGCTGGGTCACCCCGCCGCCCTCACCCTCCCCCTTCCTTCGCCGGAACAGGGAGCCCATTGTGGTCCTCCACCACACAGGCAGCCCGAAGAGCTGGAAAAAGCCGGAGCCAAAAGAATACCACAGCCCCACCGCCAGAAACGCTGCCAGCAGCGGCCCGCCCCACAGAAAATCCCCCAGCCACTGAACAAAAGCCATGTCCGCATCCCCCCTCATGGGAAGGTATGCGGACATGGCTCTGGTTATGCGGTCCAGGCGGTCAGTCCTCCCAAGGGTCCTTTCTGGAGGGTCCTTCCACATTGGCCGGTGTCTTTTGCCGATCCAGCCACCCCGGCCTCTTCCACAGCTTCAGCCGGGCCGCCTGGTCGGGCAGATAGCCCATCCGATGCAGCACAGGCAGCAGCGCGGCGAACAGCGCCGCCAGCATGATGGTTTGAATAGGCAGCATCACGGCGTTCTTCACCGCGCGCACCCCCACGATGGCCCAATACCCCTTGCTGGAGTACCACAGGTAGGTGCCTAGCGACTGTAAAAACACGTTCTGGATGTTGGTGACTAGCTTGGCCAGGAAGATGCGTGTCACCGTCACCTCCGAGCGGTAGAGAAACAGGGCGTAGGTGAGCATCCCCAGCATAGTGGTGAAGACGTAAAAGGGGTTATACCCACCGTCCGGGTTCATAAAGTAGCTCACCGTATCCTCCACAAAGCCGAACAGCAGCGCGTTCACCGGCCCGCCCACCAGGGCGCACAGCGCCCTGGACAGGAAGCCCCAGGTCACTCGGATATTGTCGGCAATGGGGATGGATTTCAGGTAGCTCAGCGCCACACAGGCGGCCACCATCAGCGCGGAGAATACCAGCACGCGCAGCTTTTTCGCGTCACGCGCGGCGCACCGCCAGTAGGCACGGGAGAAGGGTGTTGTGAAGATTTCCATAAAAAAAGACCTCCTTTTTTATTCGGCAGCACCCAAAACGGGTATGCCGCACAAAGGAAGCCCAAAAGGCGCAGTTCCACCATGCGGCAGCGGGATGCGGAGGGCGCACTGCAAGCCTTGCGGCTTTTCGTCCGGCGGACAACTCCCCGTCCCGCCGGCACTGCGGAGGCAATGCCTCCTGACACGCGCGCTCCTACTCTGCCTATTTTCCAGTGTAACCCATTTCGGCGTAAAATGCAAGTGGATATATCGCCGAAATCCCCCTGCCCGCCGGGCGCGGAGAGGCATGGAATTGTGATTTCTTCCCGCTGGGTATTGAACTATCCTCGAATTATGGTATAATCCAGCATAAAAGACTGCGTATAGAGAGAAAGGCTGTGACCATCGTTGTATGATTTCTATGAACTGGCTCTGTATCTGCTTATCTATTCCTTCCTGGGATGGGCGGCGGAGGCGGGGTACTATGCCGTCAGCCGGCGCAAATTTTGTAACCGCGGCGTGGTCGTCCTGCCGCTGGTTCTATCCTACGGCTTCACCTTTGTCCTTCTGATCCTGCTGCTGCCCACCCTGGCAGGGCGGCCTGTTCTATCCTTCCTGGCCACCATGGTGGTGTCCTCCGTGGTGGAGCGCATCGGCGACTACTTTTTCCAGCGGGTGGGGCCCAAGATCCGCTGGAACCAGGAACGCAGCCGTCTGCTGTCCGGCACGGGCAAGGGTCTTCTTTCCTCCGCCCTGGTAGCCGGGGTCTATTATCTGACGTATTTCATCATCCACCCCTTCCTGCTGGCCGGATTGATGCTGGTTCCCGATCTGCTCCGGCAGCTCGTGGTCATCGTCTGCTTTGTCCTCACTGCCCTGGACTTTGCCGCCGTCTTCTACGCCGTGCGCACCGGGGACGCCTCCCGCTACGAGGAGCGTCTGGCGGGCAGCGGCCAGGGCAGGCTGGCCGGGCGCATCTACAACAGCGTCTGGAAGCGTCTGCAAAAGGCCTATCCCGGACTGGAGACGGGCCCAGGACAGGATGAGGGATCATACACCTTTGCCAAGGGCCTGTGCTGGGACAAGCTGGTATGGGTATTCCTCATCTCCGCCCTGCTGGGGGATATCATCGAGACCTTCTGGTGCGGCTTGGTGGACGGGGAATGGATGAACCGCTCCAGCGTGCTCTACGGCCCCTTCAGCTTTGTGTGGGGGCTGGGGGCGGTGGTGCTCACCGTTACCCTCCAGGGGCTGGCGGAGAAAAGCGACCGCTATATCTTTCTGGCGGGATTCCTGGTGGGCGGCGCTTATGAGTACCTGTGCAGCGTGTTCACCGAGCTGGTATTCGGCACGGTGTTCTGGGACTACAGCGACATGCTGCTGAACATCGGCGGGCGCACCAACGTGCTGTTCTGCTTTTTCTGGGGCGTGCTGGCGGTGGTGTGGATCAATATGATCTATCCCCCTATGTCCAAGGGGATCGAGTCCCTGCCCGCCCTGGCGGGCAAGATCGCCACCTGGATCGTGGTATTTGTCATGGCCTGCAACGCCCTGCTCACCAGCGCCGCCATGCTGCGCTACAGCACCCGGCCCATCCAGCCTGAGCCCGCCAATGCCTTTGAGGAGTTCATCGACCGGCAGTACAGCGATGTGCGCATGGAGGCGCGCTGGCCCAATATGATTGTCATCGGAAGCGCCCAGCCCTAGGGTTCGTTTGGGGATGGCGGCAATTTTCAAACAGCGCCTAAGGGCAGCTGATTTTCTGTGGTTTGGGAATTTCAGGGAAACACTCGGGAATTCGAGTCCCCTCAGTTGATAGAAAAAGAGAATTCGGGGCCGGGATTACTCCTGCGCTCCGTCAAAATCAAAGGCACCAATAGAAGTTACAAGCTGTCCTTGTGTTTCTGGACAGGAGAGAAGAAATGTGAACAGTGTCACCTGCGCTCCTTTCAGGGAATATGATGTCCTTGAGAGGAGCGCTTACGTGTTTCTCAAAACAGGGAAAGGACGGGTGGGCCAATGGTTTATTATCTCATCATCTGCCGCTCGCTCACCTATGCCCAGCGCACCGCGCAGGTGCTGGAGCGGGTGGGCATTCCCGGCTGGGTTCAGCGTTCGCCTAAGCTCATCTCCAAGGAGGGCTGTGGTTACTGTGTGCGTATTCCAGAAAGACGGCTCACCGACGCGCTGACGGTACTGCGCCGGGAGGGTATGTCGCCCAAGCAGGTGTTCCTTCAGACAGCAGAGGGAGAGTACAGCGAGGTGAGACCATGATCTATCTGGACAGCGCGGCCACCACGCTGGAAAAGCCCGGGGCGGTGCCCCGGGCCTCCGCCTGGGCCATGACGCACCTGGCCAGTCCGGGACGGGGAGGGCATGCCCCTGGCATGAGGGCGGCGGAGCTGATGTATCAGCTGCGGGAGCAGGCGGGACGGATGTTTCATGTGAACGGCCCGGAGCAGGTGGTGTTGACCTCAAATGCCACCCACGGGCTGAACATTGCCATCCGATCTCTGGTAGGGCCCGGGGGAACAGCAGTGATCTCCGGCTATGAGCACAATGCCGTCACCCGGCCTCTTTACGCCATCCCCGGGGTAAAGGTCAAGGAGGCGGCCGGGCCGTTGTTTGACCCGGAAGGGGTATACGCTGCCTTTGAGCGGGAGATTACATCCGATGTGGACGCGGTGATCTGCAACCATGTGTCTAATGTGTTTGGGTTTATCCAGCCCGTGGGACGTATCGCTCAGCTTTGCAAGGAGCGGGGCGTGCCCCTGATTGTGGATGCGTCCCAGTCTGCCGGGATGCTCAGCGTGGATATGGAGAGCTGGGGGGCGGCATTCATCGCCATGCCGGGACACAAGGGCCTGTATGGTCCCCAGGGCACAGGGCTGCTGCTGTGCGGCGGCCAGGTACAGCCTTTGCTGTACGGCGGGACGGGAAGCCTGTCTGCACAGCAGGAGATGCCGGATTTTCTCCCTGACCGCTTGGAGGCGGGCACCCACAACGTATGTGGTGCGGCTGGCCTGCTGGAGGGGATGAAATTCGTGGCCAGAACGGGCGCCGGCCGTATCCACCGCCATGAGCGGGCATTGGCCGGGCGGATGATGGACGCGCTGGAACGCTGTTCCGGCGTCACAGTGTTCCGAGGTTGGGGCGACAGTCAGAGCGGCCTGTGCTCCGTGATTGTGGACGGCCTGGACTGCGAGGAGGCAGGTGAGATGCTGGCAAAGCGGGGGATTGCGGTACGCTCGGGGCTGCATTGCGCACCGCTGGCCCACCGCACGGCGGGCACTGTGGAAACCGGAACCATTCGGTTCAGCTTTTCCGCCTTTAACCACCCAGATCAGGTGGATCAAGCGGCGGCGGCTGTCCGGGAGCTGGCAAGAACGGCAAAAAAATAGGACGGAGGGGGGCGCGGCGCAGACCGCGCCCCCTCCGCTTTCTATGGCGCAGGACATGAATTTTCTCTGAATTCTCCTTGAATTACTTGCCAACGACGGAGAGATAAGCTATAATATTCAAAATGCCGCAGTGTGGCATTCCGCAGCCGCAACAGTTTCGGGGAGGAAAGGAGTGGGCATGCGTGGAAAACATTATGCAGACGCTTGAGCTGGTGCCGGAATACCTCAGGCTCATCGGCCTCACCGACCTTCTGGATATGGCTATCATTGCCTTTGGTATTTACCACCTGTTCCGCTTTGTGCGGCGCAGCCGGTCCGGGCAGGTGGTCAAGGCCATTTTGTTTATTGTGGTGGCTATGGCGCTGGCCAATCTGCCGCAGCTCCATCTGAGGGTTGTCCGCACGGTGCTGAACAACGCGGTGGAGCTGGGCGTCATCGCCCTTATCATCCTGTTTCAGCCGGAGCTGCGCCGGTTTCTGGAACAGATGGGCAGCGGAAAAATTAAAGAGCTGTTTGTAGCGGAGAGCTACAGCAATGACCTGGAAACAGCCATTAAGGAGACAGTGGACGCCTATGCGTCCCTGTCCAGGGACAGGGTGGGGGCGCTGATGGTATTTGAGCGCCGCACACTGCTGGACGACGTGCTCAAGACCGGCACCAGCCTGGACTGCCAGGTGTCAGCCGAGCTTTTGAAGAACTTATTTTGGAACAAAGCGCCTCTTCACGATGGGGCGGTGATTGTCCGAAGCGGGCGCATCATAGGGGCTGGCTGTATGCTTCCCCTGTCGGGCAATGTGAATTTGAGCCGGGATCTGGGTATGCGCCACCGGGCTGGTATCGGCATCAGTGAGAACTCCGACGCAGTGGTGGCAGTTGTATCTGAGGAAACAGGCTCGATTTCGGTGGCTGTCAATGGGATGCTTAAGCGTCACCTATCGCCGGAGACCTTGGAGCGGCTGCTCCGCCTGGAGCTGATGCCTGGGTCCGGCGAGGAGAATAAGCCCGTCACCGCTGCCGCCCGGATTTCCAGCGTATTCAGGGGTATCAAGGGAGATAATTCCAATGGGAAAGAAGATTCTTGACAGCAAGGCTCTATATATGGTGCTCTCCATTGTGCTGGCTTTCGCTGCATGGTTGTTTGTGACTTCCAAGGATGGAACAAAGGACAGCGAACGCTTTGCAAACCTCCCTGTGGAGTTTTCTGGGGAAGAAATTCTGGAGGAGCGGGGGCTGATGATTGTCAACCGGGATGTGAAGGCCACCATCACCGTCCAGGCGGCCCCTACGGTATTGGCCGTGCTGAAGAGGGAGCAGCCCAGGCTGGTGGCGAATGTGGCCAACATCAGCACAGAGGATACCCATGTGGTGAACTACCGGGTGATTCTGCCTAACGGGGTCAAAGATACGGATGTGGAGATTATTTACAGCGGACCGGGCGGGCTGGGCGGCAGCGCAGTGAGTGTGGAAGTGGCCCAGGCACTGAGCCGGAAGGTAAGGATAGAAGGTGAGTTCCAAGGCACGGTGGCCGAGGGCTATTTGGCTGGAGATAACGATGATTTCCGCTTTGACCCAGCGGAACTGGTTGTCAGCGGCCGGGCGGATCTGGTTAACCAGGTGTCCCACGTTAAAGTTATTGTCTCTGGGGACAACCTGACGGAGACAGTGAGCGATGCTTTTCCCTTCCAGCTGATCGGAGCAAGCGGCGACCCGCTGGAGCTGGATGTAAACTGCGATGTAGACACAATTTATACGGTTTTCCCCATAAGGGCTACGGCGGAGATTCCGCTCAAGGTGAATGTGGTGTCGGGAGGAGGACTGAGTGTAAACGACATCACGCTCAGTCTCAGCGACAAGAGCATTACAGTGGCCGGCAGCAAAGAGGCTGTGGATGCGCTGGCGGGTGAAGGAGAACTGCTTCTGGGCACCATAGACCTGGCCGAGCTGGACGATAACCTGGCCCAAAACGGGGGAGATGTGACATTTGCCATCCCCCTGGCCGATGAGCTGGAAAACCTGAGCGGTATCACCGAGGTAACCGCCACTCTCAGGGTGAACAAACGGGTGGAGACCCGCACTTTCCAGGTGACCAGCCGTATCAGCACCATCAACGCCCCCGAGGGCTGGACGCCCACTATCATCACCCAGGTTCTGGCGGTACGGGTGCGGGGGCCGGAGGTACTGCTGGACGAGCTTACCGAGGAGAGCATCCGTGTCGTGGCCGATTTGAAGGATATCAATCAGGCTGCCGGGAAGTATACGGTGCCCGCCACCATTTACCTGGACAGCGCGGGGACCTTGAGTGATGTGGGAGTGGTGACCCCCAGGACCTACTCTGTGGTGGTCTCACTGGTCAAGGACGGCTGATGTTTGGCTATATTCGTCCCGCTCTGGACCGGCTGAATCAGGAAGAGAAGGATGCTTATCAGAGTGTTTACTGCGGACTTTGCCATGCGCTTGGAAGGCGTCACGGCTGGCTGGCCCGGATGACATTGCAATATGACTTCACCTTTTTGGCTATTGTGCTGGCGGCGGGGGAGCGAGAGGACAGGCTGTGCTGTTTGCGCTGCCCGGTACATCCGCTTCGGAAGCCGAGAACCTGTGTGGCTGGCAGTCAGATGGATGCCGCTGCCGACCAGAGTATGATTCTCACTTGGCACAAATTGTCCGATGATGTGGACGACCACGGCTTTTTCACTGGGATCCCCTTCCGTATGGTGAGGCGGCTGTTCCGGGTCGCCTACCGCCGGGCGGCGGCTGCTGAGCCGGAATTTGACGCCCAGGCCCGGGAGGGGCTGGCCCGCCTGCGGGAGCTGGAGGAGGCGGGCTCTCCCCAGTTAGACCGGGCGGCGGACGCCTTTGCCGGGATTTTAGCCTGTGCCGCCCAAGCCGTTTCCAAGGAGGGGGACAGACGGGCGCTTGGTCAGCTGCTCTATCACCTGGGCCGGTGGATTTACCTGATGGATGCCTGGGATGATTTGGATGACGACAGGCGGAAAGGGCGCTATAATGCACTGGATGCCCGTTTTGCGGGGCGGGCCCGGGACAACCGGGACTATCTGGAGACGACGGCCACCCATTCCCTGCGCCTGGCCGGCTCGGCGGCGGAGCTGCTGAAGCTGGGCGGATGGGAGCCCATTGTGGAAAACATACTCTATACCGGCCTGCCCAGAGTGCAAAGCGCCGTGCTGGACGGCCGCTGGAAAGAAATGAGAGACAATAAGGAGAAAGCCAAATGAGAGATCCCTATGAGGTGCTGGGTGTGAGCCCCGATGCTGATGACAATGAGATTAAAAAGGCATACCGTGAGCTGGCCCGAAAGTATCACCCAGACAACTACCAGAATAACCCCCTGGCTGATCTGGCCGAGGAGAAGATGAAGGAGATCAACGAGGCATATGACGCTATCACCCGATCCCGGGCCGGAGGCGGTTCCAGCTATGGAGGGGGAACCGCTTCCCAGGGGCAGAGCGGCTACGGCTATGGTTCCTCCTATCAGCAGCGGCAGAGTGCAGGGGGTGTGTTCGCCCAAGCCCGTCAGGCGGTCAGCCGGGGAGACCTGGAGGGGGCGGAGCGTCTTTTGCAGGGGGTGTCCCGGAATGGTGAGTGGTATTTCCTCATGGGCTCCATCGCCTACCGGCGGGGCTGGCTGGACGAGGCCAGACAGAACTACCAGATTGCCGTTCAAATGGAACCGGGCAATATGGAGTACCGCCAGGCGTTTAGCATGATGCAGCAGGGCGGCTACGGCTATCAGCCGAACATGACGGGGGCACAGTGCGACGGCCTGGACTGCTGCACCACGCTGATGTGCATGAACTGCCTGTGCGGGGGCTGCCGCTGATATGAGACGGAAAAACGCGGCGGTGAAGGTAGCCTATCCAGCGATCCTGGGGGTTCTGGCGGTGATGCTGGTGTATCTGGCTTCGCTGGCTCCCACAGGCCGCTGGGGGATCGTGGCACTGGGCGGTTTGCTGCCCGCAGCGGCAGTGGTTTCGGTGGGACTGAAGGCGGGGTTTTTGTGCTGGGCGGGAGCGTCCATTTTGGCGCTGCTGCTGGCGCCGGACAAGTTCTGTGCGCTACTCTTTACTGCGCTGTTTGGACTGTATCCCATGGTGAAGGCGATGGCGGAGAAGCCTCGGAAGCGGCTTTTGGAGTACGCCGTAAAGCTGGGATTTTTTAACGCGGCATTTACGGCGCTCTACTTGACCATGATGGGGGCAATGCTGGCCACCTTACCCGAGCGGCTGGGGAACTCTCTTTGGGTGCTCTACCCGGCGGCCAATATCGTGTTTGTGGCATATGACTATGGATTCAGCAAGCTGATCGCGGTATATCTCAACCGTGTGCAGCGGGCGGTCCGCTGAAAGGCTGGGGGTTAATGTGGTAAAAAGCATGACCGGCTATGGCCGGGGGGAGCTGTCCTTTGACGATGGGGTTCAGCTCACCGTAGAGCTGCGCGCGGTGAACAACCGCTATCTGGACTGCACGGTGAAAATGCCCAGGGCCTACATCTTCGCGGAGGACGCCATGAAGGCCAGGGTGCAGAAGGGTGCAGTCCGGGGTAAAGTGGATGTATTTGTCACCATCGTGCGCGGCTGCGGGGATGACATGGTGGTCACTGTAAATGAGGAGCTGGCCAAGAGCTATATTGACGCGCTGTATAAGCTTCACGACCTGGGCGGCGGAAAGGTTCGGCGGGAGTACTACGCCACGGACCTGGCCCGGTTCCCCGATGTGCTCACAGTGGAAAAGCGGGCAGAGGATCTGGATGAGATGAAAGGCCGCCTGCTGGCGGCGCTGGATTTGGCTATCGACGATTTCAACACCATGCGGGCTAAGGAGGGCGGACGGCTGGCCGAGGACATTTTGGGTCGTGCGGACACCATTGAGCGCCTTTTGGGGGAGGTGGAGGAGCGCTCCCCCCAGACGGTGAACGACTACCGGGCCCGGCTGGAGGCTAAAATGCGGGAGATTCTCCAAAACACCCAGATTGACGAGGGGCGGCTGCTCACCGAGGCGGCTATTTTTGCCGACAAGGTGGCGGTGGACGAGGAGACGGTACGGCTCCACAGCCACCTGGGCCAGCTGCGGGAGCTGCTGGGAACTGGAGGTGCGGTGGGGCGTAAGCTGGACTTTCTTATTCAGGAGTTTAACCGGGAGGCCAACACCATCGGCTCCAAGTGCAGCGATGTGGAGATCACCCGCCGGGTGGTGGATATGAAAGCGGAGATTGAGAAAATCCGTGAACAGGTCCAGAATCTGGAGTGACGGACATGAAGCTGGTCAATATTGGATTTGGCAATATGGTGTCCGCTCAGCGGGTGGTGGCCATAGTCAGCCCGGACTCCGCGCCAGTGAAGCGGCTGGGACAGGAGGCCAGGGAGCGTGGTGTGCTCATCGACGCCAGCTTTGGCCGCAAAACCAGGGCGGTGCTGGTGACAGACAGCGGCCATGTGATTTGGTCGTCGCTGTCCCCGGAGCAGGTATCCGCCCGCTTCCAGGAGGCTCCAGAGACAGAGGAGGAGACACCATGAGCGTATCGCAGAAGAAAACACGGGGAGAGCTTATTGTGCTGTCCGGGCCCTCCGGGGTGGGGAAGAGCACCGTGATCTCGGAGCTGCTGAGCTGCCGCCGGGATATTCATTTTTCCGTGTCCTTTACCACCCGGCAGCCCCGTACCGGGGAAGAGGATGGGGTGAACTACAGCTTCGTCTCCCGGGAGGAGTTTGAGCGGATGATTGCCGCGGGGGAGCTGCTGGAATATGCCGAGTACGTGGGCAATTATTATGGCACGTCGCTGAAGGTAATCCGGGAACAGCTGGAGCAAGGGGTGGATGTGCTGCTGGACATTGAGGTTCAGGGGGCGGCCAAGGTGAGGGAGCGCTGTCCTGAGGCGGTTTTCATCTTTCTCATCCCACCCTCCATTGAAGAGCTGTCCCGCCGCCTCCACAGGCGCAACACCGACGAGGAGGCGGTCATTCAGCGCAGGCTGGAAAAGGCCCGGCAGGAGTGCCGGGAATGCGTCCACTATGACTACCTGGTGGTAAACGACACGGTGATGAACGCTGCCCAGGAGATCCAATCCATCCTCCAGGCGGAGCAGTGCCGGACGCAAAAGCGGATCGGCCTGGCCCAAGGTATTATAGGCCCCCAGGCAAACTGAGTGCAAATCGAAAGGAATGGTATATATGTTGCTTTATCCACCCATTAAGGAACTGCTGAGCCAGGTGCCCAGCCGGTATATGCTGGTGAACCTGGTGGCCAGCAGGGCCCGAAAGCTGTCCAGTGAGGCAGAGGTATCTGGTGAACCGCTGGAAGAGAAGGCGGTGTCCCTGGCCATCCGGGAGGTGGCCGCCGGTACCCTTACGGCCGAGATAGAGGCTGAATCTGCCTGCGAAGAACTGTCCCAGCCCGAGCAGGGCATAGAGTGAGAGACCCAAAAAGGGCAAGCGGGCGTACTGCTTGCCCTTTGGACGTTGAAAGCGGACGGTAAGCCGGTTTTGTGGAGGAAGAGGTGGTTTAGTGGTCCGCATTGCAAAAATAGCCGTATCTGCTGCCACCTATGCCATCGACCGGCCCTTTGATTACTTGGTCCCCGGCCCGTTGGAGGAAGCGATTCAGCCTGGAATGCGGGCGGCGGTACCCTTTGGCAGGGGGAACCGGGTGAGCGACGGCATTGTGCTGGCCCTGGGTGAGCGGGAGGATGCGGAGAAGCTAAAGTCCATTTTGGCCCTGCTGGATGAGGGGCCGCTGCTGGATGGGGCTGCGGTGCAGCTGGCTCTGTGGATGCGGGAGCAGTATTTCTGTACCGTGTATGATGCCTTGCGGGTTATGATCCCGGCGGGGTTGTGGTTTTCCCTGAAGTCCTGCTGGCGTTTTGCGCCCAAGGTGGATCGGGAGGCGGCCTACGAAGCGGCGGGAGAGTCTAAACGGGCGCAAAAACTGGTAGAGCTGCTTTTTGCCAACGGAGGCTGGGCTGAGGAGGGTAAGATCCGCACTGCGTTCGGCGTGTCCGACCCAGGGCCTGCCATCCGGGACATGGAGGAACGGGGTATCATTGTCCGCGAAGCCAGCGCGGCCCGGGGGATCAATGACAAGACGGAACAGATTGCCACCTTGGCGATGGATCCCGGCAGCGCGATGACGCTGCTTGCGCCCAAGCGGCGGCGGGCTCCCCTGCAATACGCCGCGGGGGAGACTATCTGCGCTGTGGGGGAGACCTCCGCTAAAGAGCTGTGCTATTTCACCGGCGCGTCCATGACTACCTTGCGGACGTTGGAGCGGATGGGGGTGCTGACCCTGTCCAGGCGGGAGGTGTACCGTCGGCCCCAGATGCCCATATACGAGCAGGCAGCCCCAGTGGAGCTCAATGCGGAGCAGACTGCGGCGTATGAAGGTTTGCTGGCTCTGACGGAGGCGGGAAGCGCCGCAGCGCTGCTGTACGGCGTCACCGGCAGCGGCAAAACGCAGGTATATCTCAAGCTCATCCATGCTCTGCTGGAGAGGGAGAAAACGGCGCTGGTGATGGTGCCGGAGATCGCCCTCACCCCCCAGCTGATGCGAATTTTCAACTCCCACTTTGGCCGCGAGGTGGCCATTCTTCACAGCTCCTTATCTGCCGGAGAGCGGTGCGATGAGTGGAAGCGGGCCCGGGCGGGGGAGGCCCGGGTGGTGGTGGGCACCCGTTCCGCTGTGTTTGCGCCCCTGCCCAGCCTGGGGCTCATCATTTTGGATGAGGAACAGGAGCCATCCTACAAATCAGAGCAAAATCCCCGGTATCATGCCCGGGAGGTGGCCCGCTACCGTTGTTACAAAGCGGGGGCGCTGCTGTTGCTGGGGTCTGCCACGCCCACAGTGGAGTCTATGTACCGGGCGAAGCAAGGGGAGTATCATCTGTTTTCCCTGCGCCAGCGGTATAATGAGCAGGTTCTGCCCCAGGTGGCGGTGGTGGATATGAAGGACGAACTGCGCCGGGGAAATGGCGGGACCATCAGCGCACCGCTGGCCGCTATGCTGGAAGAGACCATTGACCGGGGAGAGCAGGCGATCTTATTCCTCAACCGCCGGGGAGCCAGCCGCATGGTCAGCTGTGGTGAGTGCGGCCAAACTCCAACTTGTCCACGGTGCTCCGTTCATTTGACGTATCACTCGGCAAACCGAAGGCTGATGTGTCACTACTGTGGCTGGTCCCAGCCGCTGCCCGACCAGTGCCCCAGCTGCGGAGGACTTTTGGACTTTTTCGGCGCAGGCACCCAGAAGGTGGAAGAGGAGTTGAGGACTCTCTTTCCGGGAACGGTCGTGCTGCGTATGGATGCGGATACTGTATCCGCTGTCCACAGCCATGAGAGTATCCTGGAAAAGTTCCGCCAGGAGCGTATTCCCATTTTGCTGGGCACTCAGATGGTAGCAAAAGGGCTGGATTTTGAGAATGTTACCCTGGTGGGGGCGGTATCGGCGGATCAGCTGCTGTACACTGGCGATGTCCACGCGGCGGAGCGGGCGTTTTCGCTGCTGACCCAGGTGGTGGGAAGAGCGGGGCGTGGGAAGAAAGCAGGCCGTGCGGTGATACAGACCTTTACCCCGGACAATGATGTGATCCGTTTTTCCGCCAGCCAGGACTATGACAGCTTTTATCGGCAGGAAATTAGACTGCGCGAGGCCAGGGAGCTGCCGCCCTTCTGTGACCTGTTTGTGCTGTCTGCGTCCGGGCTGGAGGAGACGGCGGTGCTCGAGACGTTGGTGCGTCTGCGGGAGGCGCTGGGTGGCGCGCTTCGGAAAGCGCCCTATGACAAAATTCCCTGCCGCCTGCTGGGACCGGCGCCGTTTTCGGTGGCAAAGCTTAATGACCGTTACCGCTTTCGGCTGATTTTGAGTACGCAAAATAACAGGGCTGTTCGCCAGCTCATAGCCCATCTGCTCCGGCAGGCCCAGTCAGACCGAAAAAACAAAGGCGTAGCCCTGTTTGCAGATCTGAACCCGCTGGATTAAACAAGGAGGAAGCACTATGGCACTGAGAGAAATTCTAATCCAGGGCGATCCAGTCCTGACTAAAACCTGCCGGCCGGTGGAAAAATTTGACCGCAAGCTCCATGATTTGCTGGACGATTTAAAGGAGACACTGTCGGATTCCGGCGGTGTTGGGCTGGCCGCGCCTCAGATCGGTATTTTGCGCCGTGTGGTGGTGGTTGAGGATAGAGACGACCACATGCTGGAATTGGTGAATCCTGTGATTGTCAGCCAGGAGGGGGAGCAGAATGGCTGGGAGGGATGCCTCAGCGTGCCTGGGAAATATGGAATGGTCCAGCGGCCCAGCTTGGTGACTGTGCGCGCGCAGGACCGGGATGGGAATTTCTTTGAGGCGTCCGGCGAGGACCTGGTGGCGCGATGCTTCTGCCACGAGCTTGAGCATTTGGATGGGCACCTCTTTGTGGAGCACACAGACCGGCTGTATACGGTGGAGGAGTTGGACGCGATGGAGCAGGCAGAGGAGGAGCAATGAGAATTGTCTTTATGGGCACGCCGGACTTTGCCGTGCCATCCCTGAAAGCGCTGGTGGAGGCAGGTCATGAGATATGCGGCGTGTTTACCCAGCCGGATAAGCCTAAAAACCGTGGAATGAAGCTACAGCAACCGCCTGTAAAGGAATATGCCGTGTCGGCCGGATTAACGGTATTTCAACCCGTGAAAATGCGGGACGGGGAGGCGCTGGAAATACTTCGGACGCTGAACCCCGACCTGATTGCTGTGGCGGCCTACGGAAAAATTTTGCCTGTGGACATTCTGGAGCTGCCCAGGCTGGGGTGCATCAATGTCCATTCGTCCCTACTGCCCAAGTACCGGGGTGCGGCCCCCATTAACTGGGCCATTCTGAACGGTGAGGACGAAACCGGGGTTACTATCATGTATATGGCGGAGGGAATGGATACCGGGGATATCCTGGCTCAGGCCCAAACCCCCATTGATCTTGATGAGAATGCAGCCCAGCTCTTTGACCGGCTGGCGGACATGGGAGCCAAACTATTGGTGGACACCGTGGCGGCGCTGGAGGCAGGGAAGGTGCATCCAATCCCCCAGGATGAGGCTCAGGCCACCCGTGCGCCTATGCTGTCAAAGGAGCTGTCTCCCTTGAACTGGGTTCGGACTGCCCGGCAGCTCCATGACCAGGTGCGGGGGCTGTATCCATGGCCTGCAGCCACAGCAATTCTGGACGGTATTCGGTGCAAGGTTCTGCGCACGGAGATAACAGGAGAAACCACTGGCAGCGCCCCCGGCATTGTTGTGCAGGCGGACAAGAAGGGTCTGCGGGTGGCCTGTGGAGACGGCAGGATATTGGATATTTTGGAGCTTCAGCCAGACGGTAAGAAGCCGATGGCGGCCCCTGCCTTTTTGCTGGGGCACCCCATTCCCCAGGGGATAGCGCTGACGAAACAGGAGTGATTCCATGGGTTCAGCCAGAGAGACGGCGGTACTTACCCTGGCCGCCTGTGAGAAGCAGGGAGCTTGGTCGGACGGATACTTGAAGCGCGCCATCCGGGAGCAGGGGTTAGACCGCCGGGATGGAGCGCTGGCTACCCGCCTCTGTTATGGAGTGCTGCAAAATAAACTGCTGTTGGACTGGCGGCTGGCCCAGGTGTGTTCCATGAGGCTTGAAAAGCTGGACGTGAAGGTTCTGTGCGGCTTGCGTGTGGCGGCCTATCAGCTTCTGTTTCTGGACAAAATTCCTCCCAGTGCGGCGGTGAACGAGGCGGTGGAGATGGCTAAACGGCACAGCCGTAATCCCCGGGCGGCAGGTCTGGTGAACGGTGTGCTCCGCACTCTTTTAAGGCAGGGGAAAAACCTTGAAGCAAATGAGACTGACAAGCCAAAACGCTTGTCAATTCAATATAGCCATCCGCAATGGCTGGTGGAAGATTTTTCCGCACTGCTTGGGGTAGAAGGCACGCAGGGGCTGCTGGCTGCCAACAACCAGCAGCCCCCTACCACCGCCCAGGTAAACTACTTGAAAACTACGCCTGATAAGCTGGCAGAAGAGCTGCGCACCGCCGGGGCAGAGGTGCAGCCGCACCCCTGGCTGGAGGGCTGTTTGCTGCTCAGCGGTACCGGAGATCTGGAGCGGCTGAATACCTTCCAGCGGGGAGAATTCTATATTCAGGACGCGGCCTCGAGGCTGGCGGTGCTGGCGGCGGGGATCACTCCTGGCCAGCGGGTGCTGGACTGCTGTGCCGCTCCCGGCGGCAAGTCCTTTGCCGCAGCAATTTTGATGGAAAACCGAGGAGAGCTGATCTCCTGTGACATTCATCCGCACAAGATCAAGCTGCTGGAAGCGGGGCGGGAAAGACTGGGACTATCCATCGTAGCCCCTGCGCTGCAAAATGCCGCCCAGCCCCGGGAGGACTGGCTGGACGGTTTTGATGTGGTGCTTACCGATGTGCCCTGTTCCGGGCTTGGCATCATCCGTAAGAAGCCGGACATCCGCTATAAAGATCCAGCGCTGCTGAAGGGCCTGCCCAGGGTTCAGCGAGGAATTTTGGATAATTGCGCCCGCTATGTCCGCCCAGGTGGGGTGCTGCTCTACTCCACGTGTACCGTTCTGCCCCGGGAGAACGGCGATGTGGTGGACGGCTTTCTGGCGGATCACCCAGAGTTTCTCCCAGAGCCCTTTGACCTGCCTCATTGGGGAAAGCAGCCGGGGCAGTTAACTCTCTGGCCCCATATCCATGACACCGACGGCTTTTTTATGGCCAAGCTGCGCAGAAAGGGGCAAACCCCATGACAGATTTAAAATCCATGATGCCGGAGGAGCTGGAGGTGTATTTCAAGGAGCTGGGCCAGCCCAGGTTTCGGGCGATGCAGGTGTTCCGCTGGCTTCATCAGGGGGTGGAGTCCTTCAGTGAGATGACAAACTTGCCCCACGCCCTGCGGGAGCGGTTGGAGACCGAGTGTGTACTCACCGTTCCCAGAGTAGAGCGCAAGCAGGTATCCAAGCTGGACGGCACTATTAAATATTTGTGGCGGCTGGGCGATGGAAATTGTGTGGAAACGGTTTTGATGCGCTACAAGCATGGGAATACTGTATGCGTATCCAGCCAGGTTGGGTGTAATATGGGGTGCGTATTCTGCGCATCTACGCTGGGTGGGAAGGTTCGGGACCTGACCCCGGCGGAAATTTTAGATCAGGTAATATTTACCGAAAAGGACAGCGGTGAGACGGTTTCCAACATTGTAATGATGGGAATTGGTGAGCCACTGGACAATTTTGACCATGTTTTGCGGTTTTTGTCCCTAATAAATCACCCTGACGGGATGAATATCGGAATGCGCCACATCTCCCTGTCCACCTGCGGGCTGGTAAAGAAAATTGACAAACTGGCCCAGCTTGGGTTACAATTAACGTTGAGTGTTTCGCTTCATGCCCCAGATGACGAGACTCGCTCGCAGCTTATGCCGGTGAACCGGGCCGTAGGGGTGGATTTGCTCATGGATACCTGCCGGCGGTATTTTGAGACCACCGGGCGGCGCATCTCCTATGAATATGCCATGGTTGAGGCAGTGAATGATTCTGATGAACAGGCGGATCGATTGGCCGAGCTTCTGCGGGGCCAGCCGGGCCACGTAAATCTGATCCCTCTCAACGAAGTGGCGGAATCGCCATTGAAGCCGAGCCGCCGGGTGCGGCAGTTTCAGCAGCGTCTGGAGAGCCGCGGCGTCACGGCTACGGTGCGGCGAAAGCTGGGAGGCGATATTGATGCCTCCTGCGGTCAGCTGCGGCGAAGGCGTATCTTGGAGGGTGAGACCCATACCCCAGAGGAGGGATTAACTTGAGAGTTTGTGGTGTGACGGACATAGGCTGTCAGCGCAAGGACAATCAGGATAGCTACGCCATTCGGCATCTGGATGGTGAGGCTGTTCTGCTGGTGGTGTGCGATGGTATGGGCGGTGCCCAGGCAGGCAGCGTGGCCAGTGCGGTGGCGGTGGAGGAATTCACCTCCGCAGTGGAGGAAGGACTGGGCCAGGGGAGCCTGGACGATCCCTCCCGCTGGGAGCAGGTGCTGTCAGACGCCTGCTCCCGGGCTAACACGCGGGTGTTTCAGCTAAGTACGGAAAATACCGCTTATGCGGGCATGGGTACCACCTTGGTGGCGGCCCTGATTTTGCCCGGAGCGGTCTGTATGGTTCATGTGGGGGACAGCAGGGGATACTTACTGGAGGATGGGGAAATCCGCCAGGTGACGGTGGATCACTCGCTGGTGCAGATGCTGGTGGACCGGGGGGAGATCACGCCGGACCAGGCCAGGAGCCATCCGCAGAAGAACCTGATCACCCGCGCCCTGGGGGTGGACAGCCATGTGGAGTATGACTTGAACCGGCTGTCACCCCGGCCGGGAAGCCGCCTGCTATTGTGCAGCGACGGATTGAGTAATATGCTGGAGGATCGTACGCTGCTATGCCTGAGCGGGCAGGAGGGGGACCCGGAGCGGTTCTGCCAGAGACTGCTGGAGCAGGCGTTGGAGCGGGGCGCGCCGGACAACGTGACTGTTGTGCTGGCGCAGCTGTGATGAGGAGGACTTTTTTACCATGGATCAATACATAGGTAAAATGCTCGATAACCGATATGAGATTTTAGAGTGCATTGGCACCGGCGGCATGGCGATGGTGTATAAGGCCCGGTGCCACCGGCTGAACCGGCTGGTGGCTATCAAAATATTAAAGCCGGAGTTGGCACAGGATGCCGACTTCCGCCGCCGGTTCCACGATGAGTCCCAGGCGGTGGCCATGCTGTCCCACGCCAACATCGTATCGGTATATGACGTGAGCCGGTCGGACGGGCTGGACTATATCGTCATGGAGCT
This sequence comes from uncultured Oscillospiraceae bacterium, assembly GCA_910587255.1. Lineage (GTDB taxonomy): Bacteria > Bacillota > Clostridia > Oscillospirales > Oscillospiraceae > Enterenecus. The sequence continues at coordinate 31,836 of CAJUKT010000096.1, read as the reverse complement.
GGTGGATGGGCTGACACTGAAGCAATATATGCAGCGCCGGGGCACCCCCCTGAACTGGCGGGAGGCCCAGCATTTCATTACCCAGATCATGCGCGCGCTGAGCCATGCCCATGGCCGGGGGATCATCCACAGGGACATTAAGCCCCATAACATCATGGTTCTCCGGGACGGCAGCGTAAAGGTCACCGACTTCGGCATCGCCCAGTTGGCCAGCGCCGCCCAAAATACCATGACCCAGGAGGCCATCGGCTCGGTGCACTATATCTCCCCGGAGCAGGCCAAGGGCAGCCATGTGGACTGCCGTACGGATATTTACTCTGCGGGGGTGGTGCTGTATGAGATGCTCACCGGCCGTCTGCCCTTTGAGGGGGACACCCCGGTAGCAGTGGCCATCCAGCACATCAAATCCATTCCCGTGCCCCCCTGTGACCTGAACCCGGAGGTGCCACGCGCTTTAGAGGCCATCACCATGAAGGCTATGGCCCCGGAGCTGAGCCAGCGCTACGGCTCGGCGGAGGAGATGCTGGATGATTTGAAGGAGTTCCGCAAAAACCCGGATTTCCAGGTGTCTGCGGCCCCAGAGGCGGATGCCGACGATGAACCTACCATGGTGGTGCCGACGAAAGTAATCACCGCCTCTGTACGGATGCCGGTGGAGCGCCGGGAGCCGGAGCGCCCCACGCAGGCCGAGCGGAAGGAACGCCGGCGCCGGGAAGAGGACGAGTACGATTACGATGACGAGCCGCCCCGCCGGGGCGGAGTGCTTCCCGCAGTGGCGGCAGTGCTGGTTATTCTGATCTTTATTGTCGGTATGGGCTACTTCCTCATCAATTTCTTCATCAAGGATCTATTTGCTGAGGCGCCTGAGTATGAGGTTCCCAATCTGTTGGGCTATACCCTGGATCAATTGGACCAGAACAAGAGTATTTTGGGCGATTTCAAGCTGGAGGTGAAGGGGACTGTCTACAGTACGGATTACCCGGAGGATCAGATCTGTGAGCAGAGCCCCGAGGGCAACACCCGTGTGCGGGAAGGCGATAAGGTTATCAAGGTAAGCATCAGCGGCGGCGAGGACAATATGTTTATGCCGCCTGTAAATGGCTGGGACGTACGGCAGGCCCTCCAGAAACTGCAAAACGAGATGGGCTTGCAGGTAAAAATGGAGTATTCCCCCTCTGAAACCATCACGGAAGGCTATGTCATCTCTTATACGCCCATTGATGGCATGAAAGTGGAAAAGGGGGATGAAGTTACCCTTGTCATCAGTACCGGCCCCGAGCAGAAGCAGGCCACGGTGATCCGATTCCTTAACGTGCCCCTTGAGGACGCCAAGGCTCAGATCAAGCAGCTCGGTTTGGAGGTCGGAAAGGTGGACTCGTACTACAGCGATGAATACGCCGAGGGCCGCGTGATGTGGCAGAGCGTGAACCCGGGTGAAGGGGTGGATAAGGGCACCGCCATCGACCTGTGGGTGAGCAAGGGGCCAGAGATACCGGAGCCCACGCCCTCTGAGGCCCCTGTGGAGAGTGATCCGCCCGAAGAGAGCGACCCGCCGGTGGAGCCCACGCAGGATGCCGCCGTGCCCACCAGCACCCAGACCATTACGGTGGATCTGAGCGCATACAGTGGAAGCGTCCGCGTTACCATCATCGTGGGGGAAAATACCATATATGACAACAATGTAGACGCCGACATGAACACTGTGGTCAGCCGGCAGGTGTCCGGCTCTGGGGTGCAAAACGTGTTCATCTATATTAACGAGATACTGGTGAACAGCTATCCTCTGGACTTTAGACAATGACCGGCCGTATTGTCAAAGCCCTGAGCGGGTTTTACTATGTGGACCTAGGGGATGGGTCCGTCATTCCCTGCCGGGGGCGGGGGAAACTACGTCATCAAAGGATCACCCCGCTGGTGGGGGACCGGGTGGAGATCACAGTCACAGAAGATGGAACGGGGATGGTAGATGCTGTACACTCCCGAAAAAACCAGTTTCAGCGTCCCGCTGTGGCCAACATCGACCAAATGGTGATCGTATGCTCCGGCGCGGTGCCTGTTACCGATCCCTTTCTCATTGACCGTATGGCGGCTATGGCGGAGTGGAAGAACTGTGAGCCCCTCATTGTATTTAATAAGTGTGATCTGGAGAGGGCGGACGAGCTGACGGCGCTATACCGCCGCGCCGGGTTTGTCACCCTACAGGTAAGCGCAGAGACAAGGGAGGGCGTGGAGAGTCTAGCTGCGGCAATTTCTGGCAAGGTGTCTGCCTTTACGGGGAATTCGGGAGTTGGAAAATCCAGCATCCTCAATGCCCTCCAGCCTGGCTTCGGACTGGAGGTGGGCGAGGTCAGCGAAAAGCTGGGGCGGGGTAGGCACACCACCCGCCATGTGGAGCTGTTTCCTGTAGCCGGAGGGCTGGTGGCGGATACGCCGGGTTTTTCCTCCTTTGATGTGGAACAGCTGGAGGCCATCCCGAAGGGGGAACTGGCCGCCGCGTTCCGGGAGTTTGCCCCCCATCTGAACGGCTGCCGGTTTCAGGGCTGTGCCCACGTGAAGGGGCGAGGCTGCGCGGTTCGAAAAGCCATGGAGGTGGGGGAAATTGCCCCCAGCCGCTATAGGAGCTATGTCCGCCTCTACGAGCAGGCCAAAGAGATCCCGGATTGGAAGCTGGAAAGGAATCAATAAGCGACACCCCTTTTGAGCCTTGCTCAAAGGGGTGTCCTTTTCTTTTAAAGCCTGATAGAAGCGGTTCCTATATGATTTCTTTAAAATTGACGGCTTGACCGCAGTATTTTATTGAAAAATAAATGAACAGGACATCCTCCGTCCACATATGCTGGAATATCATCCGCAGCGAGAGAGGGGGTTCAGTTTCATGCGGGTCATGGTGGTGAAGTTTCCGAAGGCGTTATGCGGCCTGATGCGCAAAATCTTCCATATGGAGTGAGGGCAGGGCGCGCCAAGTACCGCGGCACAGGCATATCCAGGCTGGTTTCCTCATATAGTGGGCACAGAATACGTGTAAGGGAGAGGAAGCCTATGGAAATGGAGCTGAAACGCGTCACGCTGGAAGGCTACCGCAGCGTTACGCAGGTGATGTTTCACCAGGAGGAGACGCTGGAGAGTATAGTACCCGATGCCTGCCCGGATATTGCCCGCATTGTGTCGGCGTCGGCCAAGGTATTTCTTAAAGAAAAGGAGCTGGGGGAGGGGACCCTCCGTCTCAACGGCACGGCGAAGGTGACGGTGCTTTACATACCCGAGGGGGAGGAACTGCCCCGGTCATTGGAGGTGGCCATTCCCATACAGTGTACCCAGGACGATCCCAGATTCCACGCTGGCTGTCCGATATTGGCTGATCTTCAGGCGCCGTCTGCGGATGCCCGCACCATCAATCCCAGGAAGATTCTGGTGCGGGTAAATGTTTCGGTGTGGGCGGCCGCCTATGAAAAGGAGTGCCGGGAGTTGTCTGCCGATCTGACCGGGGGAACAGAAGCCGGGCTGCAAAAGCTGATTGGGGTGAAAAAGTGCTGCGTTATACCAAGCGTAACGGAAAAAGCCTTTACATTTTCTGATGTGCTTCGTCCCCCAGCCTCCCGCCCTGAAATTGAGGAGCTGCTGATGTGTCGGGCAGAACTGGGAACGGCGGATTCCAAATTCATTGGGAAAAAGCTGGTGCTCAAGGGAGATGTGCAGCTCTCTGTGGTGTACCGCTCTGGTGACGGCGTTTGCCAGACACGATTCGAGCTGCCCTACTCCCAGATTCTTGACATCGGCGAAGTGCCTGACGACGCGGAACCCGAGGTGACGGTGACGCTGAAAAGTGTAGACTGCCGCGTCCGGGAGGGGGAACTGGAGACGGCCCTGGAACTGTTGGCCCAGGCGGCTGTGTGGGAGCGGCGGAGCGTAGAGCTTATCAGCGATGCCTATTGTGTTGGCGCACCCATTGACGTGGAGCGCTCTCCTATCCGGCTGTGCACCCTGGCGGAGCGGTCTGCACGAAGGGAGATGGGCCGGAAGCTGTGTGAATCAGGCATTCCTGCCAAGCAGGTGCTGGACTGTGCCGCCACTGTGCTCTCGATGGCAGGCGCTCCGGCAGAGGGCGGCATGGAATTTACAGCGCAGGTGAACGCCTGCACCCTCTACCTCAGTGAGGACGACGCTCTTTGCGGGGTGGAAACGGAAATTCCTGTGGCCTGCCGGGTGGAGCTGCCGGAGGGGTGCGAGTGTGCCTGCCGCTGCCGGACGGTGGGGGAGGCCACTGCCGTTCCCGTCACCGGCGGGCTGGAGGTTCGATTTGAGGCGGAATTCTCCTGGACTATTACCCGGGAGGAGCAAGCAGCGTGCGTTACCGGCGTAAAACCCAGCGAGGTACAGGCCGTGGGGCCCAGGCCGTCGGTAGTCATCCGCCGGGTGGAACGGGGAGAGGCGCTTTGGGATATTGCCAAGGCGTGCGGCTCTACGGTGGAGGATATCCGCTGCGCCAACACGCTGCCTGGAGAGGAGGCGGAGGTGGGCGCGCTGCTGCTCATCCCAGCCAGGCGGAGCTGAAAAGCACATGATTTGCAAGATCGGATAATATTTATTTCCGGGGGACGGCGTGGTTTGTACCGCGCCGCCCCCTATTGCATTACGGAAAATGTGCCGCAGCCGGGTGACAGAAGGGATAAAGCAGTGTATAATAGGGAGCAGAAAGGGGAGAGGGAATATGATTCTGGCCATTGATGTCGGAAATATCCGTACCACCATCGCACTGTTTGACAGGGAGGGGGCATTGTCCTTCCAGTCGGAGCTGGAGACGGATGCCAAAATGACCGACGACCGCTGCGCCATTGATTTGATGGGGGTATTCCACCTCTACCAAGCGGAATTGGGCAGGGTGGACGGCGCTATTTTATCCAGTGTGGTGCCCCCCATCACCGGCACATATGTCCGTACCCTCCGAAGGCTTACAGGGCGGCCCCCTCTGGTGGTGGGGCCGGGACTAAAAACCGGGCTGAATATCAAGGCGGAGATTCACAACCAACTGGGCAGCGACATTGTAGCCTCCGCCGTAGCCGTCTCAGCGCTTTACCCAACGCCTGCAATCGTCATCAATTCCCGCACCGCAGTCACATTTTCCTACATGAGCGCCAACACCTTTGAGGGCTGCGCTATTATGCCCGGGGTGGACATTGCCCTGGAAGCCCTGTCTCAAAACGGAGCCCAGCTCCCGCAGATTTCCATGGCCCAGGTGGACACCCCCTTGGGGCGCAATACGGTGGACTCCATGCGGGCCGGATTGCTGTATGGCTACAGCGGGGCCTTTGACCGGGTGATCGAATCCTTGGAGACGGCGGCAGGTTCCCCGGCTGCCACGGTGGTGGCCACAGGGGGCCGTGCGTCCGCCCTCTACCGGCTGTGCCGGAGGGAGATCAAGTATGACCATGATCTGTTGGTGAAAGGACTATATCAGCTCTATTGCAAAAATATCCGCCGGTGAACCGCGACCGCCCCGTCTGCCCAACCAGACGGGGCGGATCTTTGCCCGTTTATGCAGTGCTTCCTTTTCAAAACTGCAAAAGCTATGAGAATAATCTGGAATGGGCTTGCATTTCTGCAAGGTGAAGAATATAATGTGCACGAAACAATCATTGGAGGGATTCCCTTGAAAGAACTTGCTCAGATTGCGTCCGCAGTGCAGGTGTCAAGCACGATGGCCATGGACATGCTGGCCAAGCAGATGAAGGCGGACGGCGTGGATGTGGTCGGTTTTGGCGCAGGCGAGCCGGATTTCGATACCCCTAGCCATATCAAGGCGGCGGCGATCCAGGCCATTTCCGGCAATGTGACCCGCTACACGCCGGCAACAGGTACTGCGGCGCTGAAAGAGGCTGTCTGCCTGCGAATGAGGGAGGACTGTGGTTTGGAATATGAACCCTCCCAGGTGGTGGTGACCAGCGGGGCCAAACACTGCGTATATATCGCCCTGCGGGCGGTGGTGGACCCGGGGGACGAGGTCATTCTGCCTGCACCGTTCTGGGTCAGCTATCTGGAGCTGATTAAGATGGCGGGGGGACGGCCGGTGGTGGTCACGGCCCAGGAGTCTGCCGGATTTAAAATGACCGCTGAGCAGCTGGCCGCTGCCGTTACACCCAAGACCAAGGCCCTGATCCTAAACAATCCCTGCAACCCTACCGGCATGGTGTATTCTGAGGAGGAGCTGAAGGCCATTGCCCGGGTGTGTGTAGAGAAGGATATCTATGTTATTTCCGATGAGATTTATTATGGACTGCTGTATGACAGGGTGAAATGGGTCTCCTTTGCCTCTCTGGGGGAGGATGTGAAGGAGCGCACCATCCTCATCAACGGTGTGTCCAAATCCTATGCCATGACGGGCTGGCGGATCGGCTACCTGCTGTCCAAAGATAAGATTGCCAAGGTGATGGGTAATTATCTCAGCAACTCCACTGGGTCTCCCAGCTCTATATCACAGGCCGCGTCGGTTGCCGCCCTCACCGGCCCGCAGGACTGTGTGGAAGAGATGCGCCGTGCATTTGAGGAGCGCCGGAATTACATTGTCAAGCGGGTAAACAGCATGGAGGGTGTGAGCTGCCTGAAACCCGAGGGCGCGTTTTATATTATGATGAATGTTGAGAAGCAGCTGGGCCGTGTCCTCTATGGGGAGGTTATCCGCAGCAGTGACGATTTTTCTGCGGCCCTTTTAAAGCGGGGACTGGTGGCGGCGGTGCCCGGCGGCGGCTTTGGTGCGCCTGGCTTTTTGCGCTGGTCCTATGCCGCCAGCCTGGACAGCATCAAGAAGGGGATGGACCGGTTGGAGGAGTTTCTGAAAGGTTAGCTCTATTTCTTAAAAAAACCACAAAATATTGCGGAAAATGTTTGACATTTCCGGCCAGGTCTAGTATAATACCAGTCGTGCCATTATGCGAGGTGTGCCATGAAACTGGATTTAAAGCCCTTAGCCCAACAGCCGGGCGGAGTACTGCCCTTTGTCCTGGATATGGATTTGTTCAACCTGGATTGGAATGGGATCAGGCCCTTTGCCTGCCCCGTCCATGTGGAGGGGCAAGTACGAAACCGTGCTGGCGCTCTAGAGCTGAAGGCCCGGATGGACACGATGCTGTCCCTCGTTTGTGATCGGTGTGCCAAGCCTTTTCAGCGGGATAAGACGGTGGAGTACGAGACCCTGCTGGCGTTCGAGCTGGCCAACGGGGAGAGCGATGACATCGTGGAGCTGAACCGGGAGGGCGAGCTGGAGCTGGACGAGCTGATGCAGGAGGTATTCCTCCTCGAAATGGACACAAAAAACCTCTGTTCCCAGGATTGCAAGGGACTTTGTACCGGCTGCGGCGTGGACTTAAATGTGGAGAGGTGCCGCTGCAAACGGGAAACTGACCCGAGGCTGGCCATGCTGGCCCAGCTGTTGGAGCCAGAGGAGCCAGAGCAGTAGTCCTAATGTCCGCGGACATTGACCAAATAAGGAGGTGTCAAAATGGCCGTCCCGAAGAGTAAAGTATCCAAGCAGCGCAGGAACAAGCGCCGCAGCTCCGTGTGGAAGCTGGAGACTCCCGGTATCAACACCTGTCCCAAGTGCGGTACCGTCACCCTGCCCCATCGCGTGTGCAAAAGCTGTATGAGCTACAATGGCCGTGAGGTCGCTCCTGCCGAGAAGTAAATAAACGAAAAAAGCTGCCGCTGATCCGGCAGCTTTTTTGTCGCATTCTCCTCAAAATTTTTATCTTTTTCCCCTATCTTTTTTTTGGCAGATTTGGTATACTACCTTATAATGTGTGAAATATTGCCCGGGGCTCTGTCTGCCGGGCTTCCAGCGCTGATAGAGGCTGCTTATTGTTAGGAGGGATATTCCATGGCAAAGCCTTTGGTGGCTATTGTAGGCCGCCCCAACGTGGGCAAATCCATGTTGTTTAATAAGCTCACGGGCAAACGGCTGTCTATTGTGGAGGATACCCCCGGCGTTACCCGGGACCGGCTGTATGCCCAGGCGGAGTGGCGGGGACGCACCTTTGATTTGGTGGATACCGGCGGCATAGAGCCGGGCAACGACGACCAGATTTTGTCCTTTATGCGGGAGCAGGCGGAGATAGCCATCGCCTCCGCCACTGTCATTGTTTTTGTTTGCGATATCCGAACCGGCATGACCGCCGCCGATCAGGATGTGGCCGGGATGCTCCAGCGCTCAAAAAAGCCGGTGGTGCTGGCGGTTAACAAAATGGATTCCACCGGCCACACTGACCCGGATATGTATGAATTTTACAACCTGGGATTGGGGGATCCCTACCCGGTCTCCGCCGTCCACGGCCATGGCACCGGCGATTTGCTGGACGCCTGTTTCGAATTTTTCCCGCCGGAGGATCAGGAGGAGGAAACGGACGATGTGATAAAGGTGGCCATCATCGGCAAGCCCAACGTGGGCAAGTCCTCCTTGGTAAACCGCATTTTAGGCCAGGAGCGGGTGATTGTGTCCGATGTGGCGGGCACCACCCGGGATGCGGTGGATAGTTATCTGGAAAAGGAGGGGCAGAAATATCTCATCATTGACACGGCGGGTATGCGCAAGAAGTCCAGGGTGGATGACCGGGTGGAGAAGTTCTCCGTCCTGCGGGCCACCATGGCCATTGAGCGCAGCGATGTATGCGTCATTATGATTGACGCGCAGGAGGGTGTCACCGAGCAGGATACCAAGGTGGCCGGGCTGGCCCATGAGGCGGGCAAGGCCTGTGTCATCGTGGTGAATAAGTGGGATGTCATTGAGAAGGACGGCAAAACCATGCAGCGCATGGAAGAGGATGTACGGCGGGATCTGAGCTACATGACCTACGCCCCGGTTCTGTTTATCTCCGCCCTTACCGGCCAGCGGGTGGATCGGCTGTTCACGCTGATTGACAATGTTGTCAACCAGGCCGCCATGCGGATTCCCACCGGGGTGCTTAACCAGGTGCTGAGCGATGCCCAGGCTAGGGTTCAGCCTCCCACAGACAAGGGAAAGAGGCTTAAGATTTACTATATGACCCAGATTGGGGTCAAGCCCCCTCACTTTGTCATTTTCTGCAATGACGCTAAGCTGTTCCACTTTTCTTACCAGCGCTACCTGGAAAATCAGATTAGGGGCACCTTTGGCCTGACGGGGACTCCAGTGCGCATAACGATCCGACAAAAGGGCGATAAGGAGGACTGATCCATGAATTCTCGTATGCTGGAAGCGGCAAGCGTCAGCCCCGGCTGGCTGGCGGTGGCGGCTGTGGGTGTGGCCGTTGTGGCCTATTTTCTGGGCTGCTTTAATGGTGCCGTAGTGGTTTCCCGGTATATTTTGCGGGACGATATTCGAGATCACGGCAGCGGCAATGCGGGTCTGACCAATTTTTACCGCGTGTTTGGCGGTCCGTTGACGGCGGTGGTTATCCTGAGCGATGTGGTAAAGGCTGTGGTGGCGGTGATGTTCGCCATGTTTATCGCCGGGCATATTTCGCCGGAATTGATTACTTTGTCTAAATACTGGGGGGGCGCGTTTTGTATTCTGGGGCATATGTTCCCCTGTACCTTCCAGTTCAGAGGAGGGAAGGGGGTTCTCTCCGGCGGCGCCATAGCCATCATGATCGGTATTGGCGGTGAAGGCGCTTATCAGAGCTGGTTGGTCCCTCTGGTGGTATGGGTTGGCTTCATTGTTCTGGCCGTGGCTACGAAGTACGTTTCCCTGGGATCATGTTGGGCGGGATTTTCATTTCCCATCGTGTCTGGGTTGGTGTACCGGGATCCGCTTATCATTTTGCTGGCCGTCGTAATGGGGGGCCTGCTGCTGTGGAAGCATCGGGGAAATATGGTGCGCATTGTAAAGGGGACGGAGTCTAAGTTTGTTTTACACAAGGGAAGCCGGTCCAAGCTGTCTTCAGCAGGGGAGAGCTTCGGTGAGGCTGTTCCTGCAGCGGAGGAAAGCGGATCTGATCCTGAGACAGATATAAAGCGTAAGACAACGGATAAGTAATAAAAAAACTGGGGCCCCGCGCGTTGCGCGGGGCCCCAGTTTACTTTCCCTATGGAATCAAACAGCGCGGGTGACCTTGCCGGAGCGGAGGCAGCGGGTGCACACATAGACGTGCTTGGGCGCGCCGTCCACCACAGCCTTGACGCGCTTGACGTTGGGTTTCCAGGGACGGTTGGAACGGCGGTGGGAGTGGGACACCTGAATGCCGAAGTTCACGCCTTTGCCGCAAAACTCGCATTTGGCCATATTGACTAACCTCCTTGCTGGTTGGGATTTGTTCAAACGATAACTACATTATGCTACCATAGAGAGGGAAAAAAATCAAGTGCGAATTTGATGGATTTGCTATTTTTTTCGGGAATAGAATGTGGTAAGATAATGGGGAACATACTGCAAAAGGGAGAGTGACCAACGTGGCAAGTAAGACCGGCATTAAACTGGGAACCATTATTGACAATTTTCATTTGAATGTTCTATACGGGCCTGAGGGCTATCGGGATAAGCTCATTACCATTGACGACGTGAACCGGCCCGGCCTTCAGCTCAGCGGATTCTTTGACTACTTTGACCGGGAGCGGATGCAGCTGCTGGGCCTGGTGGAGATCTCTTACCTGGAGGGCATCTCCCCGGAAAAGCGGGCGGCGGTGTTCGATACCCTGTTTTCCTACCACACTCCGGCGGTAATCTTTGCCAGAGGATTGAAACCTTATTCGGAGTGCATGGAAATGGCAAAAAAGCACGACCAGGCCATCCTCAGCACCCAGGAAAATACATCCAGCATTATGAGCACCATGATTGCCTACCTGCGCACAGCCCTTTCTCCCACCATTACCCGCCACGGTGTTCTGGTGGAGGTGTACGGCGAGGGGGTTATGCTGGCGGGGGAATCGGGCATCGGCAAGAGCGAGACCGCCATTGAGCTGGTAAAACGAGGCCACCGTCTCATTGCCGACGACGCCATTGAGATCCGCCGTAATCCCAGCGGGGGCCTGATCGGCACCGCGCCTGAGCTGATCCGCTATTATATTGAGCTGCGGGGCATTGGGGTGGTAGACGTGCGGCGTCTGTTCGGTATGTCCGCCGTCAAATTCGACAGCTCCATTGATATGGTTATTGAGATGGAGAATTGGCAGGACGGCAAGCTGTATGACCGGCTGGGGGCGGATGAGCACTTTACCACCTTGCTGGATGTGCGCATCCCTTCCCTTACCATTCCAGTACGGCCGGGGCGGAACCTGGCCGTGGTCATCGAGGTGGCTGCCATGAACAACCGAAACAAAAAGATGGGGTGTAACGACGCATTGGAACTGGCCATGCAGGTGGACAGCCATATTGATCAGAAGTATTTGGAGCTCAACCCTCAGTGACCGGGGCTGCTGATATAAAGTACGATGTGTGTGGACTTGGGGGAGAACATGCAAGGAAGAAGTGTCTGTTTTTCTCATGCTTACAGCATTTTTCTGCTGTGGGGGAGCTTTTATCCACAGCAGACCGCTGTTTAAAAACAAAAAATACCTGCTTGGAAAGGACGCAACCGACACATAATGAGTTGCGGGGACAAGAAGAAAAAGCAGGAGGCATGAAAAATGAAGGTGAAGTATTTTGCTTTGGCCGCTGTGCTGGCCTTGGTGTTCACTGGCTGTTCCGCCAACCGGGAAGAAACTAGCTCCGATCCGGTGCCGCCTACCAACAGCGTGGGCACCGACAGGGACGGTTACGTCAGCCCGGATATTGACAGCAATGCTTATAACAGCGATGGTCTGATCGGCGACGGCCCCAGCGCGGGTGTAGGCGGCGGAATGGACAACAGCCCCGGTATTGATAATGACGCCGCCGAAGGCGGCGGAGCTGGCGGCGTGGACGACAGCGGTTCAGGCCGAAGCCGGTCCCGGGCAGGGAACGTGGTGGACGACATCGGTGACGCTGCGGGTGACCTGACCCGAGGCGCGGGCAATGTGGTCCGGGACGCGGGAAATGCCATTGGTAATGCGGCCAACGATATTGGCCGGGCCATGCACTGACCCGGGCCATGCACTGACAATGAAGCAGGGCGGCTGGGAAAACCTGGCCGCCCTGCGTCTGTATTTGTTGAAATCAGTATAAATACGCTGCTATAGCTCAAGCCCAATGTATTTTTCCAGAACATCCAAGCCCTGCCCGCTATATATGGGATGAAATCCATGGGCGAGGCAGTAGGCTCTGCCCGCCTGGCTGCCCTGTGGACAGCAGACCCGTAAATACCGAAGGCCCGCGGCGCGTCCGGCAGATACTGCCTGGCCCAGCAGCTGGACAGATAGACCCTTTCCACGGAACTCCGGGGCCATGTAGAGAAAACGGATCCAACCGATTCCCTGCTGGGCATCCCGCTGCAAATTTGTATGTAGAATGCCCACTGACGTATGGTTCAGCAGGGCATAAAGCACATGTTTCGGGCATTGTCCGGCATCTTTCTGCGCCTGCGCCGACAGGGCGGGAGCATCAAAGCCGTTCATAGTACCGAACTCGGTTTGCCAGCTCTCCTCCCAGGCGGACAGATAGGAAGCGCTGTCCTGGGATAGGGAAAGCGGTCGGAAATACAGGGCGTTCGCCTCTATGCCGGACAGGGCATAGTCACGGCCTGGGGCGCGGATGGGGGAGGCTAAAGCGCCCAGGTGGCTGTTATCGTTATAATAGACCACTTTGATTTGATCGTGTTCCGCCTCCAGCTTGGCCACGCCGGTATTATCTGAGAGGGGAATCTGGCCGATTCCATCAACCGACATACCCAGCCAGGCGGACAGGCCGGCCCGGATGGCGCATCCGTGGGACACAACGGCCACTGTCTGGCTTGGGTGGGCGGCGGCGATGCGCGCCACAGCGCATTGGATACGATCTTGGACCTGGGCAAAGCGCTCACCGCCCTCGATGTGCCAGTCGGGATCGCAGGTCAGGAAGGAGGCAAGGCTTTCCCGGTGGTCATGGAGCAGCTGGCCCCAGGGAAGATCTTCCCAGACTCCCGCCCCGATTTCCCGCAGGTCTGGATCTACCCGCAGGGGAAGGCCTCGAGGGCGGTAAATTGCGCCGGCGGTGGACATGGCCCGGTAGAGGTCACTGGAATACACGGCGTCAATATGAATGTTCTCAAACCGGCGCTCCAGCAGCTGGAGCTGCGCCCGGCCCTTTTGGGTGAGCAGGCCGTTGTGCCAGCTGTGACAGCGGCGGTAATAATTGCCCTCCGCCTGGCCGTGGCGGATCAGATAGATCGTGGTCATAGGAAGAGCCCTCTCTTTCTCTCCGACGCGTCTGCGCCGCTGTCATTGCACATCGCTTGCAGGTCAGCCGCCTGGTCCGGCATTCTCAACGGAAGGGGCCCCCGGGTGGACCTGGGGACCCCTTTTGGTGCAAGTAAGCCTGTAAGCCGGGTTCTGTCATTTAAGACAGCCATCTATCTAGGCGCACCGTTACCGGTACGCTCAAGCCGCCTCCTGAACACGGCCGGGCCGGCCTTTTGTGTTCCCACGGCGTTGCTCCGAATAGAGTTTACAGCAATGGGCGCTTGACACGCCATTGGGTGAGCTCTTACCTCACCTTTCCATCCTTACCGGCAGGACGAAGCCTGCTGGCGGTCTATTTCTGTTGCACTTTTCCTGGGGTCGCCCCCGGCGGGTGTTACCCGTTATCCCTGCCCTGCGGAGCCCGGACTTTCCTCACGGACGGCCTTTCGGCCTGGCCGCGCGGCTGTCCAGCTTACTTGCGATTTTGATTTTACTTCATTTTTAGGTGATTGTCAAATGGATTAGGATGGGGTATAATAGCAACTATATAAATTTGTGGAATTGGCCCGGCTCTGAGGACTGTGATTTGGGAGGTGCGGTTGTCAATGGACTCAATACTGAAGGAATATTTTAACTCGTTAAAAGGGAAACGTGTGGCGGTGATCGGCCTGGGCGTGTCCAACAAGCCGTTGGTAGAGGGGCTGCTGGACGCGGGCGTGGCGGTTATGGTGTGTGACAAGCGGCGGAGGGAGGAGTTTAACGGCCTTGTGGAGACGCTGGAGCGCCGGGGCATGAGCGCCGTTCTCGGCCCGGACTACCTGGAGCGTCTGGGGGGAGCCGATATCATCTTCCGCACACCGGGGCTTCGGCCCGACGTGCCCCAGATTGCCCGGGCGGTGGCGGAAGGGGCGAAGCTCACTTCGGAGATGGAGGCATTTTTAGAGCTGTGTCCTTGCCGGATCATCGCGGTGACTGGCTCTGACGGAAAAACCACCACCACCACCATCATCGCTGGGCTGCTCAAGGCGGCGGGCTACCGCACCTTTGTGGGGGGGAACATAGGGCATCCTCTCTTGTGCCAGGTGGACGACATCCGCCCGGACGACATGGTGGTGCTGGAGCTGTCTTCTTTCCAATTGATGACCGTCCGGCAGAGCCCCGGCATCGCGGTGGTGACCAATCTGGCCCCCAACCATCTGGATGTACACAAGGACATGGACGAGTATGTGGAGGCAAAACGAAACATATTTGCCTATCAGGACGCCTGTGACCGGCTGGTGCTTAATGCGGATAACGACCTCACCGCCGGATTTGCCAAGCAGGCACGGGGTTCGGTGACCCTATTCAGCCGGAAAAAGCCGGTGGAGGGTGGGGTCTATCTGAGGGAGAAAACGGTGATATGCGGTGGCCGTCCCGTATTGACCGCAGACGATATCCTTTTGCCCGGCCTGCACAATCTGGAAAACTATATGGCGGCCATCGCAGCGGTAGATGGGTTGGTACCCGATGAGGTAATACGGGACTTCGCCCGTGTTTTTGGCGGTGTGGAGCACCGCATTGAGCTGGTACGGGAGTTGGACGGTGTGCGGTATTATAACGACTCCATTGCCTCCAGCCCAAGCCGTACCATCGCGGGGCTGCGCAGCTTTGACCAGCGGGTGATTCTGATCGCAGGGGGCTATGACAAGCATATTCCCTATGATGCGCTGGGGCCAGAGATTGTAAGAAGTGTAAAGGCACTTGTCTTAACGGGTGATACCGCTGAAAAGATCAAGGCCGCCGCGTTGGCGGCCCCCGGTTATGAGGAGGGCAGGCTGGAGATATCCAACTGCGCCGATTTGAAGCAGGCGGTGGAACGGGCTAGGGAGTTAGCCATGCCGGGAGACGTAGTACTTCTATCTCCGGCCAGCGCATCCTTTGACCGCTTCAAGAATTTTGAGGAGCGGGGCAAGGCGTTCAAGGATTATGTGAACGCACTGAGCAAGTGAGGTGGTACTGTTGAAAATCGAAGAAATTTTAAGAGCCCTGTGTGGGGTGGGCGCGCCCTCCGGCTTTGAGCGTCCTGCGGTACTGGCTGCTCGGGAGCTGTTGGAACCGTTGGTGGACGAGATTTGGATTGATCGGCTTGGCAGCCTGGTGGGAGTGCGCCGCTGTGGAAAGCCGGGGGCAAAAAAACTGTTGCTGGACGCCCATTTGGACGAGGTGGGGCTGGTGGTTACCGGGATAAAGGACGGGTTCCTTCGCTTCAAGGCAAACGGGGTAGATGTTCGGATGCTGCCTGACCGCGAGGTGACCATCCTCACTCAGCCGCCCATTCTGGGCGTGGTGGCCTGCCTGCCGCCCCACGTGCTCTCGGCGGAGGAACGGGAGAAGGCCCCCGAGATCAAGGATCTATATGTGGATACCGGTCTAAGTCAGGAGGAGGCAGAGCGGAGGATTCCTGTGGGAACGCCCATGGTATACCGAACAGACTTTACAGCTCTAGGGGAGCGCCAGCTGTGTGCCAAGGCCATGGACGACAGAGCCTGCTTTGCAGCCCTGCTGCGCACGGCGGAGCTGCTGCGGGATCAGGAGCTGGACGTAGATCTTTATATCGTGGGCAGCGCTTGTGAGGAGACCGGCGGCGTGGGGGCGCGGGTCTTGGCCCAGGGATTATCTCCCGATTTTTGTGTGGCAGTGGATGTGACCCATGGCAAGACGCCGGACAGCCCCAAGGAGGGCGCTTTTGTGATGGGAGGCGGCCCGGTGGTGGGCATCGGCCCCAATATGGCCCGGTGGATGGTGCGCAGGCTGCTGGATGAGGCGGAAAAACTGGGCTTGGCCGTCCAAAAGGAGGTTATGGAGGGCAGCTCCGGGACCAACGGCTGGGAGTTACAGATTGCCAACGAAGGGATTGCCACCGCTGTGCTGTCCGTACCCTTGAAATATATGCACACCCCGGTGGAGGTGGTGGAGCCGGGCGATATTGAGGACACAGCCCGGTTGCTGGCCGCCTTTGCGGAACACCTTGGAGGGGAGGAGGCCGTGCTATGATTGAGACATTGAAAACCCTATGTACCCTGTCCGGCGTATCCTCCCGAGAGGATCAGGTGCGGGATTACATCCGCCGGAGGGTGGAACCTTGCGCCGACAGTGCTCGAACAGATTCCCTGGGAAATCTCATCGTGTTTAAGCGGGGCGCAAAGTCCGCAGGGAACAGGTTGATGCTGTGCGCCCACATGGACGAGGTTGGCCTGATAGTGAAATCGGTCACCGAAGAGGGTTACCTAAAGTTCGGCTGCGTGGGCGGTATTGACCGCCGGGTGCTGCTAGGTAAACGGGTGACTGTAGGGGAACGGGAACTGCCCGGCGTTATCGGGTTGAAGGCCATCCACCTGGCCTCGCAGGAAGAGCGAAAAAAGGTGCCCAAGCTCACAGATCTCTATATTGACATTGGGGCGAAGAGCAAGGACGAAGCCCAGGAATTGGTGGAGCTGGGAGATGTATGCACCTTTGTGAGCGACACGGTAGAGTTTGGAAATGGGATGCTCAAGGCGAAGGCCATTGATGACCGGGTAGGCTGCGCAGTGCTGGTGAAGCTGTTGGAGGAATCACTGCCCATAGACTGTACCTTTGTGTTTACGGCTATGGAGGAGGTGGGAACCCGGGGGGCTTTTGGCGCGGCGTTTTCAGTGACGCCGGAGATCGCGCTGGTGCTGGAGGGCACAACCGCTGCCGATCTGCCCGCGTTGGAGCCGGAGCGGCAGGTGTGCTGGGTAGGAAAAGGCCCGGTACTGTCCTGGATGGATGGCGGCACAATTTATGACCGGGAGCTGTTTGAGCTGCTGCGCAGTCTGGCGGAGAACAACAATCTGCCCTGGCAGATGAAGCACTATCTGTCAGGGGGCACCGACGGAAAAGCTGTCCAACGGACAAAATCAGGGGTGCGGGTGGCTGGTATCTCCGCAGCGGTGCGCTATCTGCACGCGCCCAGCAGCGTATGCAGTATTTCAGACGCGGAACAGATGCTTGACCTCGCAAGGCTGTTTGTCAAGGCGATGGCAGAGCGCTGACAGGAGGAATTTGACATGGATTTGATGAAAACCTTAACGCAGCTGGTGACCGCTTTCGGTCCGTCCGGCAATGAGGGCGGGATATCCCAAGTCATCGAAGAGCTGGCCCGGCCCTACGTGGACGAGATTGCCCGGGACGTTATGGGAAATTTAATCTGCCGTAAAAGGGGAACAGGGCCCCGGATTATGTTCTCCGCTCATATGGATTCCATCGGTTTGGTGGCAACTCACATAGACAAAAAGGGCTTCGTGCATGTGGGGGCTCTAGGGGGAGTGAGCGCAGGGGAGGCGCTTTATGCCCCAGTGCGCTTTCAAAACGGCGTGTGCGGGTTGATCTGTGCCCCGGAGGACAAGGATAAGGGAACGCTGAAAGTGGCTGACCTGCTCATAGACGTGGGCGCGGCCAGCTTTGAGGAGGCAAAAAAGCTGGTTCAGGTTGGGGATTCGGCGGTATACGATACCCCAATTCGAGGGGCGGGGAACCGGGTGATCTCTCCTTATCTGGACAACCGGGTGTCCTGCCTGGTGCTGCTGTTGGTGATGGAGAGGCTGGCAGGAGTGGACAACGATTTGTATTTTGTATTTTCCGTCCAGGAAGAAGTGGGGACACGGGGCGCTAAGACTGCGGCCTGGGCCATTGACCCGGAATATGGTATTGCGGTGGATGTGACGGGGGTGGACGATGAGCCCGGAAGCAAACACCAGGCCAGTGCCCTTTGCGGTAAGGGGGCGGCGGTGAAGATAATGGACCGCTCAGTGATCTGTGCCCCTGCACTGGTGGACAGGCTGCTGGCGCTGGCGGAGGCGGAGGGTATCCCGGTTCAGCGGGATGTGCTCCAGATGGGGGGCACCGATGCCGGCCCAATCCAAGCTACCAGGGCTGGGGTATATACCGGGGGTATCTCTATCCCTTGCCGCTACACCCACACCCCCACGGAGATGGTGGATCTGGACGATGTGCGCGCCTGTGCAGATTTGGCTGCGGCATTTGCGCATTGCAATCTTCAAAGCTGAGATAGGACGGTACTTGTAAATGAATTCTCCTTTACGAATTTCGGGACGGGTGAGGACTTTGGCAGCCCAAGCGGAGGACAGCTTGGCAGAGCAGTTTTCCCGCATTGATGCCATTGCTCAGACCAACAGCCAGCGGGTTTTGGCGGCGTTTCAAAGCCACCGGGTTGCGGAGAGCTATTTTGCCGGTACCACTGGCTATGGGTATGATGATTTGGGCCGGGACAAGCTGGACGAAATCTACGCCGACCTGTTCGGAGCTGAGGATGCGCTGGTGAGACTTCAGTTTGTCAATGGTACCCACGCCATCACCTGCGCCCTATTTGGGGCGCTGAAGGCCGGAGATGTGCTGGTCTCCGCCGTGGGCGCACCCTATGACACCCTGCTGGGGGTAGTTGGAGCGGTGGATAAGGGCCATGGTTCCCTGAAAGACTACGGGGTGGAATACCGTCAGGTGGAGCTGGTGGACAATGCGCCGGATAGGGAAGGGCTGGCCCAGGCGGTCCGGGACTCCCGCGTGAAAGCTGTGCTCATCCAGCGCTCCAAGGGCTATGCCACCCGGGCTTCCCTGTCGGTGGATGAGATCGGAGAACTGTGCGCTATTGTGCGGAAAAACAATCCTGACGCCGCTATTTTGGTGGATAATTGTTATGGGGAATTTGTGGAGGAGCAGGAGCCTACCCACGTGGGAGCCGATCTGGTGGTAGGTTCCCTTATCAAAAATCCAGGCGGAGGGCTGGCCCCTACCGGGGCTTATATTGCCGGTAGGCGAGATCTGGTGGAGGGCGCGGCTATGCGTTTGACCTGCCCTGGGATAGGCCGGGAATGTGGGTCTACCTTGGGAAACAACCGCCTGCTGTACCAGGGGCTGTTTTTAGCCCCCCATACCGTGGCCCAGGCGGTGAAAACCGCCGTGTTTGCCGCGCGGCTGATGGAACTGATGGGGTATGAGACCGAGCCGAGAGCTGACGCAATCCGTCATGATATCATCCAAATGATCCGTTTGGGAAATCCGAAGGCCGTGAGACAATTCTGTAAAGGCATTCAATCCGGGGCCCCGGTGGACTCCTATGTCACCCCGGAGCCCTGGGATATGCCGGGATATGATAGTCAGGTCATCATGGCGGCAGGGGCGTTTATTCAGGGGGCTTCCATTGAGCTGTCTGCCGATGCTCCCATGCGGGAACCCTATACGGTCTACCTTCAGGGCGGGCTCACCTATGAATCAGGCAAGACCGGCGTGATGCTGGCGGCGGATGAGCTGCTGCGGGATTGACATAGGCCGAGCTCCTTGAGGCATACAGTGGCTCATAGGAGGTGTCTGCATGCCTGTAAAGTTAAAACACTTGCTAGTTTATCTGCGGCGGGAGGGGCCTGTGGCGGCAGCCTTGCCCATCTTGGCGGCGTTCCTGGTGACAGGTGTTCTATTCCACACACTAAACGGACGGCTGCGTCCAGTACTGGAAGCTGCGGCATCCAGCCAAGCCACCAATCTGATGACCCAAGCCATTGCTACGGCTGTGGACAACTGCCTCCAGGAAAACAGCATGGGCTACAGCGATTTTGTCACGCTGGAAAAGGATGCGGCGGGGAAGGTGACCTCCATTACCAGTAATACAACGGCCAACAGCCGCTTTAAGCGGCAGGTGGTGGAGGCCGTGGCCCGGCAGCTGAGCGCCTTGGACAACAGTGCGCTGGGCGTTCCCTTGGGTACCCTTACCGGCCAGCCCTTGCTGTCCGGCGCGGGACCGTCTGTACGTGTACGGGTGGACTCGGTGGGGGATGTTGCGGCCGACTATGCCAATTCCTTCACTGCCGCTGGGGTGAACCAGACACTGCATCGGGTATGTCTCGAGATTACGGCTACGGTTTACCTGTTTCTGCCTGGAGAGGTGCTTCCCGTGTCTGTGAGCAGCAGTGTGTGTGTGGCAGAGACCGTCATTGTGGGCGAGACGCCCGACACCTATTTGAATCTGGAAAAGGGGTACGGCTGATATGGACATCAACACCCAGGCTGCTCGGCTTCGGGATGAGCTGAACGGGCACAATTACCGCTATTATGTATTGGACGCGCCCACTGTTTCCGATTTTGAGTATGATAAAATGCTCCGGGAGCTGGAAGAGCTGGAGGCGGCGCACCCGGAGTTGGTTACCTCGGATTCCCCCACCCAGCGGGTAGGGGGCAAGGCGTTGGACAGCTTTCAGCAGGTGGTCCACCGGGTGCCGCTTCAAAGCCTTCAGGATGTGTTTTCCCCTGAAGAGCTGCTGGACTTTGACCGCCGGGTGCGGGAGAGCGGGGAACAGCCGGAATACCTGCTGGAGCCCAAGGTAGATGGGCTGTCGGTGGCACTGGAATACGAGAACGGGCTGTTTATCCGTGGGGCTACCCGTGGCGATGGTCAGGTGGGGGAGGATGTGACGGAGAATCTGCGTACCATCAAGTCTATTCCTATGCGGCTTGAAAATGCCCCAGGGGCTCTTATCGTCCGAGGAGAAGTTTTTATGTCCCGTAAGACCTTTGAGCGGCTCAACGGGGAGCGGGAGCTGCGGGGGGAGCCGCTGTTTGCAAACCCCCGAAATGCCGCCGCTGGGTCTATGCGGCAGTTGGATCCCAAAATCGCCGCCAGCCGGAGCTTGGATATGGTGGTGTTTAACATTCAGTACACAGACCACGCTCCTTTTGAGACGGACAGCGCTGGGCTGGATTGGCTGCGTGAGCTGCACTTTAAGGTTATAGACTTCCAACTGTCCAAGGATATGGATAAGATCCAGTCTGCCATTTTTGGGTTGGGTGACCAGCGGGAAAAGTATCCGTTTGAAATTGATGGCGCAGTCGTAAAGGTTAATAGTTTGTCACAACGCAGCATATTAGGCGAGACAGCCAAATTTCCCCGGTGGGCTGCGGCCTATAAATACCCCCCGGAGCAGAAGGAGAGCGTGGTGGAGGACATTACTGTTCAGGTGGGCCGCACGGGGGTGCTCACGCCAAAGGCAGTGATTTCGCCGGTTCGGCTGGCGGGTACCACCGTCACCAACGCAACCCTCCACAACCAGGATTTTATCACGGAGAAGGATATCCGTATTGGAGATACGGTGATGGTTCAGAAGGCGGGGGAGATTATCCCGGAGATCGTTTCTGTGGTAAAGAAGAAACGTCCTGAGGGAACCAAACCCTACTTGCTGCCCGAGGCGTGCCCGGTGTGCGGTGCGCCAGTGGCAAGGGATGAGGATGGCGCCCATATCCGCTGCACCGGGGCGGAGTGTCCCGCCCAGTTACTGCGTAATCTAACCCATTTTGCCAGCCGGGACGCCATGGATATTGAGGGGCTGGGCCCGGCCGTGGTGGAGGGGCTGGTAAACGCAGGGATGGTCAAAACGCCCGCTGATCTCTATGGTCTGGATCGGGATCAGGTTGCCAATTTAGAACGCATGGGCAAAAAGTCGGCGGACAATCTCCTGGCCGCCATTGAGAAGTCCAAACAGAACGACCTGTCCAAGCTGTTGTTCGCTTTCGGCATCCGGCAGGTGGGGCAGAAAGCGGGTAAAATTTTAGCGGCTCAGTTTGGATCGCTGGACGCGCTGGCCCAGGCAACAGAGGAAGAATTGACGGCTATCAACGACGTGGGCGGCATCACTGCCAAATATTTGACAGAGTGGTTTGCTGCGCCCCAAAGCCAGCATCTCATCGCCGCGCTGAAGGAAGCGGGGGTGAACATGGACAGCCAGGCTGCTCCAGCGGGGGACAAGCTGGCAGGGCTCACGTTTGTACTCACCGGGGAGCTGTCCGCCTGTTCCCGAAAGGAGGCAGGCGAAAAGCTGGAGGCCATGGGCGCAAAGGTGGCCGGATCGGTGTCCAAAAAAACAGGGTGTGTGGTGGCCGGATCGGCGGCGGGTTCTAAGCTGCGCCGGGCCCAGGAGCTAGGCGTGCCCGTGCTGGATGAGGAGCAGTTCCTCGTTCTGGTGGGGGAACAGGACGGAGACGCAGATATGCTGTTGGCGCAGATCAGAAAAGAGAGATAAAGAGGGGTGCCCCATGGAGATGAGATTTTCCAGCCGAATGGATGGTTTTGAACCGGGCATTTTTAATGTGCTGGACGACAGAAAAAATCAACGTCTGATCCAGGGCAGGCCGGTGTACAATCTGTCCATCGGAACGCCGGACTTTCTGCCGGAGCCCCATGTAGTGGAGGCACTGGCCCAGGCGGCCTCCGACCCGGCCAACTACTGCTACTCCCTGAGCGAGACGGCGGAGCTGTCCCAGGCCGTACAAGGCTGGTACGGGCGCCGGTATGGCGTAGAGCTGGACGGGGATGAGCTGATGGCTGTGTATGGGTCTCAGGAGGGGCTGACCCACATTGGCTGGACCTTGTGCGACCCTAGCGACGTGGTGCTGGTGCCCGATCCAGGCTACCCAATTTTTGAGCTGGGGCCCTATCTGTGCGGGGCAAAGTGCGTTCGTTATCCCCTGTTGAGGGAAAACAATTATTTGCCCGACCTGGAGAATATTGACCCTTCTCTGGCGGAGAAAGCCCGATTTATGGTGGTATCATACCCGGCAAATCCCTTGGGCGCGGCGGCGCCGGATGAATTCTACCCCCGGCTGATCAGATTTGCTCAAAAAAATAAGATTGTGATCCTTCACGACAACGCCTATTCCGAGATTATTTTCGACGGCCGGGTGGGCAGATCTTTTCTCTCCTTTGCGGGAGGCAAGGAGGTAGGAGTGGAGTTCAACTCCCTGTCCAAGACCTATAATCTTACCGGGGCCAGGGTGTCTTTTATGTTGGGAAACCGTGAGATTGTTGGAGCGTTCAAACGCCTTCGATCTCAAATCGACTACGGGATGTTTCTGCCCATTCAGCACGCTGCGGCAGCGGCCCTTAACGGCCCTCAGGATAGTGTGATCCGCAACCGCATGGAGTACCAGGCCCGGAGGGACGCTTTGTGCGGCGGACTGCGTTCCATTGGCTGGGAGGTGCCCGACAGCCAAGGCAGTATGTTTGTGTGGGCTCCACTCCCGGCAGGATACAAAAGCTCGGTGGAGTTCTGCTTTGAGCTGCTGGACCGCACGGGATTGCTGTGCACCCCTGGCTCTGCCTTTGGTGTCCTGGGGGAGGGATATGTTCGGTTCGCTCTGGTGCGGCCTGTCCCAGTAATGAAGGAGATTGTGCGGGCGGTCAAATCCAGCGGAATTCTGGAGGGCAGATCATGAGCGCCCGTACAGACAGGCGGCAGGCCGGAACCAGCAGGGAACGGTTTGCTTTGCTGCTGCTGGTCTTTGTGGCAGTGGTGGCAGTCACCGCTTTAAGCCTTCACCTGAGCGGTTCACTGACGGTAGATAATTTGCTGGTGGAGCTGGGGCTTAAGCCTCCAGCAGCGGTGTCCGTAGAGGATATCCCGGCCTACTCTGGAGAGCCGTATGTGATTCTTCAGGATAATCAGCCTGACTTTGATTGGGAGGATCTGACGCTGGAGCCCTTTGAGACATATAGTGAGCTGGACTACTTAGGCCGGTGCGGCGCAGCTTATGCTAATGTGTGTCTGAATATCATGCCCACCGAGCCGCGAGGGGATATCGGACAGGTGAAGCCCTCCGGCTGGCAGACGGTGAAATATGACTGTGTAGATGGCAAATATCTGTATAACCGCTGCCATCTCATTGGATATCAGCTGGCAGGAGAAAATGCCAACAAGCAGAACCTCATCACGGGTACGCGGTATATGAACGTGGAGGGAATGCTACCCTTTGAAAACATGGTGGACAGCTATGTGGAGGAGACGGAAAACCATGTGCTCTACCGGGTGACGCCTGTCTTTGAGGGTGAAAATCTGGTGGCCAGCGGAGTGCAGATTGAGGCGTTCTCTGTGGAGGATGAAGGGGAGGGGCTGTGCTTTAATGTGTACATTTATAATGTCCAACCTGGTGTGGTAATTGATTACGCCACAGGGGAAAGCTGGGAGGAATAAACTGTGCCCGCCCTGATTCCAGGGCGGGCATATATTTTTTGGCGGACAGCTCAGGAGACACAAGGGCGGTATGCCATCATTCATACAGACTTCCATTTGTACCTAGGTGAGACCTGCAATTGGCCCTTATGGAGTCGAAAAACTATATCAGCCTCTTTGGCCAGTTTGCGGTAAAAATTGAATTGGGCTCTGCAAATTTCGATTTCACGGAAATGGACAAGAATGGATGTCCCTGAATTTAATGATGGAAACATAAAATTATACGTAAGAAAAAGTTTCAATATGAGAGCTGAAGGGGAGATGCTAAGAGGAGAAGGCGATTATGCGTAAACGAGAAGAACTCAAAATACTGGTTAGCCGGCTGGCGGTTTGTTTGATAGTCATAGTTTTGACAGCGGTGCTTTCTGGATGCCATATGGCTCCGAAGCTGCCGGGAGGAGAGCCATTTGGAGAACAAACTTTCACTGAAGGGCAGGCCAAGGCCGCCTATGAGGCATTTTCCCTTAGCTTTTGGCAAGAATGGCAGAAGGACTGGCGTGGTTATACCGTTAGCTGGCAGGATATGACGGATGGGAGGCGAGATGCGGACATATATTTTACACAGGAGTATACCTTGGCATACTGTGAAGATATGAAGCATGGGGAATACCTTTGGTATGACGGGTGGCTCTACTGGATGAAAGGAAGCTCCGTGGCTTGCCGTAAAATGGACTGGGGCGAGTTGGGGGGAGAGCAGTGGGCAGAAGAACTTTGGCTCCTGATGGGAGCGTTACTGGAACAGGAACCGACAGAGCTGACATACAAGCATATTCCCATGTCAGAGGACAAACGAAACCTGTTGACAGCAAAATATAGGCTGGACGAAGGACATTTAGGGAAGTATGCTACCATTTCTGCGGCAATTTACAGCGATGGCCGATGTAAGGAAGTGGGAATTCAATGGCAGGATGTGGGTGAGCTGGAAGAGTGGAACAATGTGTCAATACATAGTCCTTCTGTTTATTTGAGGGCAGTAGAAGCTTGCAGGCAGAGCGAAAAATATGGTCCTTTGGCTATGACTGCGGTCTTACAGAAGAGGTGCTCCCTGCGCTTTCCGTCCAGGGAGCGGATCGAGAGTGGTGCCGGAGCGTGATTTCCAATATGGACTTTGCAGAACTGCGGGGCCGCGCTGTGCTGGACGAGGATTTGTTATTTCCAAATCTTTCAATTCATGGCCTTGCGGACGGATGGTGACGGTGAATGCTAACTGCAAAGAGGACCGCCCGCTAATCAAACGCAAAGAATCGCCGCAAAAAAGCGGCTTGAAATAGAATAATAATGACTGAGAGGAGAAATAAATCATGAAAAAGACCAACTTTTCCTATCTGGCTGTCTGGGCCGGTATTCCTGCAGTAGTGGCTGCAGTACTGGTAATTCTTGCGTTTACTGTATTTATGGACAATAAGAGTATTTTTGTGGGTGCCGTGTTTGTAGCGGTTGGCACTGTTGTGGCAATCCCCATGTTGTTGGAAAGCAGAATGAAGAAGCTGGCAAAAGAGATGGAGGCGGATTTCAAATCACAGGGGTTTACGTACCAATACAAATTTGAAGCAAACAATGCAGTGTACTATATTGATCAAGGCGGAAAAATGGGTGTTGTATACCGCAGCAATCCTACTGAGCTCCAGTTTGTGGATTTGAGTAAAGTGACCAACGTGGGAACTAACAATGGCAAGTTCGGCATGGCTACCTCTCGGGTGAGTTGTGAATTCCGGCTGGACGGAAAGAAGGTACGTATCACCACACTTCAGGTATCTAGGGGGACACTGTCCATGAAAGACGCTCGAGTGCTGGAGGCAATCTCCAAGGCGGATCAGCTGTGTGCTTTGCTGAATACGGCTAAGGCGAACGCGAACGCTAAGGCCTAAAAAGAGAAAACAATATATTAGTGTGCAACGAGGGATCGGGTATAAACCTGATCCCTCATTGTAGAGGCGCCAAATGGATCAATGAAGAAAAGGATTGCTGATTTTGAGTTGCTTTTCTGGCACTATGGACAACAATAGAAGAAGGACAACGAAATGCTGAACTCTTTACATAATATGACAGATAAATGAAGTTAGGGAACTGTGAGTAAGATGTTTTGCGTGTCAGACTGGCGGTATTTTTTGCAGAGGATGAGAGAGCAAGGTGAGGGAGTAAAATGCGCCCGCCCTGATTTCAGGACGGGCGTTCTTTTGAGAAGAGAACAAATTATTTATCAAAGGCAGGGTTAGTGAAGTACACATTTTTCTGGTCAAGTTTTTGCTTGACCAGTTCAATAGCCTCGCCAGTACAATCAACATGAAGTGGATACGAAAGAGCCGCCAACAGCTCTTGTTGTAGGTTAAGCAGAGCATAATACGAGGTTGTGCTGTGTTTAGCCCATAATACTGCCCTTGCATTGTTGTAAGGGATTTTGTATGCAAATCGTTGTTAAAAGTCAACCATCCGCAACTTTTTTATTGGTATCCTGTATCATGCTGCATGAGGTGATGCACATGATCGTTGATTTGTCTATGAGACTAAGACAGCTTAGAGTGGACAAGCATTTGCGGCAAGAGCAGGTTGCCAATCTGATAGGCGTAACAAAAGGTGCGGTATCGGCTTATGAGAACGATATACGGCAACCGTCCTATGATGTACTTATTCGCTTGGCAAATCTTTATCGAGTTAGCACAGATTATCTTCTGGGGAGGCAGGATATGAGGACGTTGGATATATCCGGCCTTACTTCCGCTGAAGCTGTAGCAATCAGCGACCTTGTGGCCTCTATGACAGCAAAAAATCAAAAATTGGAGGAATTGCAGTGAAGAGGTTGCTGTCCATTTTACTTGCGCTCTGCCTGCTGGTGGGCGCTATGTCCTTGGCATATGCGGAAGAGCTATCGGTTGACACCGAAGAAACCGTAGAGATTGACGGTGTAGAAAGTTCCGATCTAAATGAAAGTTATGCACGGGAACCCAATGAAACACTATTGGAGAATCAGGAATTACCAGACACACAAGAGGC
Organism: uncultured Oscillospiraceae bacterium; assembly: GCA_910587255.1. Taxonomy (GTDB): domain Bacteria; phylum Bacillota; class Clostridia; order Oscillospirales; family Oscillospiraceae; genus Enterenecus. Next base: position 4,522 of record CAJUKT010000096.1, on the reverse strand, counting down.
AACTCCCGTCAAGGTGTCATCTTATGAGGAACTGGAAGTTGCTGTTGCTAATGCTAAAGACGGTGCTATTATTGAGATTTCAAAACAAATCATTATTTCAGGGGATGCGGTTATTGAGACAGACAAACATATTACTTTAAAAAGATCTGATAATTTTATTTCAGATGCTTATTATTGTAATGCTATGTTTGATATTTGGGCAGATGGTACATTAAAAGGGTTTGAAATTGTAGACACTGCTGAGTACAGGCAGACGATTGATCTTTCTGGAACCTCAAAAGTAATTGATTGCCATTTTGATGGAGAAAATATCCATCATGAAGCTTTTATAAAAATCAAATCACAAAAGGATACAGGGGATAAGGCCACTATATCCAACTGCACATTTACAAATAATGAGTCGTATCCGGTTTCTCTAAATTATAACTCTGTCGCAATTTGTGAATCATGTACTTTTGTACGAAATAACGCAGCAGGGATATATAATTGTGGCGATTTGGAACTTATTGATTGTACTATAACAGAAAATTGGAGCGGTGGTATAATTGCGTATGCCAACTCAACTATAATGACTAATTGCAAGGTTTACGGTAATATTTTGGCTGACCCTGAACATGGAATTGGAACAGATATCTATATTAACGGTACGCTCATTATTACCGATGATATGGAAGAGGAAGCGGGATATTATGATGAGTTTACGGGAGAAAAAGTTCAACTTCCGTATGATAATTATGATACCATAAGATTCATGTATTTGACAACAGAAGAGGCTACAAAGTATTTTGTAGCAAAATTTGCACCTGAAGAGACAGAGCCAGTCCCTGTTGATCCGCCATCTGAATTGGAGCCGCAACCGCCAACAAATGAAGATAACAGTTCCCAAGAGCCACCAAAAGAGCAGGAGGGCGGAGATACCAATATAGATACAGAATTGCCTCAAAAACCGTCTGCAAATCCTCCAGAGGACAACGACAACAGCGGTAGTGATTATACCCCGTCTATCCATTGGTGGCCGTCTGTATCGTCCTCACCTATAAGTTCCACACCAAAGGATGAGAATGACGATGATGATATCCCGCTCGAAGATACACCCATGCTTATTTGCGGTAGTGCCGTGATTGACACCTCTCGCTTCGTAGTGTTAGCTGGGTATGGAGATGGACTGTTGCATGAAGAAGACCCGCTAACAAGAGCACAGGCCGCACAAATAATATATAGACTCTTGACAGAAGAGAGCATTGAGCAATTCTATACCTTAGAAAATCCATTTATTGATTGCCCCGTTTCCGCATGGTACAATGAGGCTGTCAGCACCATAGCCAATGCTGGCATTGTGGCGGGATGCGGCAATGACCAATATTGTCCGAACAATCTTTTGACATGGGCACAGGCATTAACCATATTGACGCGCTTTACAAAGATACAGGAGTACGATTTGCAATATATCACTTATAACGGATGGGCGCTGCAAGCCGTAGAAACCGCCGCCGCCCTGGGATGGATTGAAGACAGCGTAAGTCTTGATATAAATTCCATTATCACACGTGGAGACTTTGTAGATTTACTTAATGGCGTATTTGCGATGTACTGATTGTAGGTTGATTTTTAGCACTTTTTAGTGAAAAACCTTTATAAGAGGTAGGATACCTGATTGTGCCATCGCAACGTATTTCCTGGAAAAATTTCTCTATTCTGCTGTAAATTTCTTGAGACGTGTGGTTGAGGGTACAGTATACATATATGCAGATATATGGGGCCTCCAAAATGTAAACTACCCCCCATCTTTGTGTGGGGATATCCGGTAGGAGTGGTTCTCTCTCTGCTGTCATTACCCGCTGAACCGTTTGAGGGCCGTTCTAGGCTTTGCGGCTGGTGTTTACTCATTGTTCACCTTAAAAGCCGACGTAGGCCGCTTATCGTTGTTCTGCGGCCTCTCCCGCTCGCAAAAAAGAAGCGTCAGGGGCTTTATACCTCTGACGCTCTCCTTTAATTTATGCGGCTTGTGTATGATATTGACCCTTGCTGGTGTATCTGCTGTGCTGGCTCTCGTAGAGCTTCCACATATCCGGGGCCAGTCCAGGCGCTCCCGCCTTGAAGAAGCGGTTGAGAATGTCGGCTGCTTCCTCTGTCGTGAAGTTGGCTTTAAGGTGCTTTGTGATGCGCTGGCCGTTCGTGGTGGTGACTTCCAGCAGGTAGCCGATAATCGGCTTAATGGGGCTGACATGCGGCACGATATAGGCCGTGATACTTGCGATATCCTGAATGTCTTTGCCGCTCTCCCAAAGGGCTTTTGTGGCCTCCCAGCTCAGATTGTCGGTGATCTGGCAGGGCAGATAAATCCGGGTGCTGTTGGTGCTGATGAGGTCAAAAATGATGCTGTTGATAGTCATTGTTAAAACTCCTTTTCTGCTGTGTGCGCCGTTGTCACGGCGCTAATAATTTGTGGTTGAAAAGGAGCGGGCATTGTGTTATACTATTTTTGCCCGCCCCTGTGCGGTCACTGGCTGCTTACCTAATTACTTTCTCAGGGTGCTTAGGTTAGCGGCCTTTCTTTATACCAGCGTGAACCGCTTGCTTACGCTCTCTTTCATGAACCGCTCGGCCACGTCCGGCAGGGCTTTCTTCAGCGCTGTTGTGTCCAGCCGTTTGCTCGTCACTGCTTTCCACGTCACCTTCCAGTCAATGCCTGTCAGTGTGTCCGTGTTGCTCTCGGTCATATGCGCCTTGATTTCGTCCTGAATGGCCTCGATCTCTCCGGCCAGATCGTCAGCCATGCGGCGTAGCTCTCTCAGCTCCTTCACCTTTGTGTTCATCATGTCAATACTCATTGTGTGAACCTCCTTATTTTTGAGGGGCTTTGTTGTCCCCTGCTGTGATTATAGTATAGCACTATCTTTAGTGAATGTCTATTGGCTATATGCACAATCTTTAGTGACAATATCTGTGCATTTTATCACTTGAAATAGTGTATATTTTGCGCTATAATATGGACAATGGAGAAGGTGCCCGATTTTGCACCGCTCCCAATAACAAAGAGGAAGTGAGAAAATGCCTATAAAGTATGACAAATTACTCAAATTACTTGAGGAAAAGGGGTATACTTCGTATCGTATCAGAAAGGAAAAAATACTTGGACAGGCAACGCTTACCGCGATAAAAAACGGAACAGGCGGGCTTGACCATCGTTCAATTGCAAGACTTTGCGACGTTCTCCAGTGTCAACCTGGGGATATTATGGAGTATGTACCAGAACCCGAACAAGAGAAATGAACTTGTGAGGTAAGAAAATGGAAATAGAGAATGGTATTATTGGTTTCACAGAGGAAAAAAAGCAAGTTGCAGTAGATGGAAAGGAATATGTTGTGCGCAATTTGACTCCTATTTACAGAAGCGAAGAAGACCGTGAACGGGTAAAAAGAAGAATTGAAAATACGCTGTATCATATATTCAGTAAGTATATGTCTATTACTGACACAAAAAAGGAGGCTTAAGACTATGGCTCCATTACCTGTCGAAAAACGCTATACGTATGCCGATCTGCTGGCCTGGGATGAAGATACACGCTATGAGTTGTACGACGGTATCCCTGTTGCCCTTGCATCGCCATCTGATTCACACCAGCGAGTTTTAACCGCGCTTCTGCTTCAACTTGGCAATTACTTGGAAGGGAAGCGTTGTAACGTCTATCCCGCTCCATTTGATGTCAGACTATTTCAAGACGAAAAAGACCGCCCGGAAGATGTTGGTACAGTAGTGCAGCCTGATTTGATGGTCGTATGTGACCGTAATAAGGTTGACCGCCATGGGGTTCATGGTGCGCCCGATTTGGTAATAGAGATATTGTCCGACTCTACGCGACGCGCTGATCGGCTAACAAAATTCAACTTGTACCAGCGGGCCGGGGTTCGGGAATATTGGATTGTTGATCCTGACGCTCATACTGTTGCGGTGCATCTCTTGCAAGACGGGCAGTACGGTTCCCCAGACTTCTACGCTACTAATATGTCGGTGCCGGTATCTATCCTTGATGATTGTAAAATTGATTTAGTCCGTGTCTTTCAACATTGAATGACAAGAGCGGGAGCGTTCTGCTCCCGCTTGTTTAGGCACTGAAAGTATTAAATCTGACGTATTAATGAACCGTATTAAAAGTCTCAGATTTTAGCCTATATTTTTAGGAGCATATTAATATCAAATCAAACGAACGATAGATAAAATACTTTTTGATAGGAGTGCAACACGATGAGCATTTACGGCTATGCGAGAATCAGCACCGCAAAACAGAGTATTGAACGCCAGATCAGAAACATCGAGCGGGAATACCCTGATGCTGTAATTCGGAGGGAAGCCTATACCGGGACAAAGATAGACCGCAAAGTGTCAGCGCCATTTGAAAATGTCGATTTTCGCCGGAATGGAGTGTCGTTTTTAACAGGACAGCATACAGGTGTTATACAGCCTTAACCACTATCCGACTTGCCGGTTTGAAGTCCGTCAAGTCCTGATTTATCAGCTTGTT
>CAJUKT010000095.1 GCA_910587255.1 uncultured Oscillospiraceae bacterium | reverse complement strand
GTCAGCCCCGCCTGGGCTTTCAGCGCCGCCTCCAGCTGAGGAGGCAGGGGCTTGCCCCGCTCACGGGCCCGGCGCAGGATACCCAGGCAGGCTTTCCGGCTCAAATAGTATTTTTGGGGCGGTGAGTCCTCCAAAATCTGCGATAAGGAACACGCGCGCCCTTCTCTGGGCGAGACCCCAGTATTGAGCGTCCAAGACCCGCCAGGCGAGGGAGAAAGAATCTCCCAATAGGATTCGCCCAGCAAATTTCCATTTCCAGGGGTGAGGTCCAGGGACATATACGGTATCGCAACTAATTTTGCAGGTCTCCTCGAGGACGATTCGGAAGTCCTCCCCCTTCGGGGAGCCCGAGCTAAAGGCTCCCGGGACGTTTTCCCATGCCATAAATCGGGGGCGAACAAAACGAGCTGTTCTCCCTCTGTGTACATCTGCCGCTCTCATCTCCTTTACAATTCGGATTTGTTCCATAAAAAGGCCGGAGCGGGCCCCGGCCAGTCCTGCCCTGGTGGGGGATGCCACGCTCAGATCCTGGCACGGTGAGCCCCCGCAGATGATGTCCACTGGGGGCAGTTTGGCCCCGTCCAGCTTGGTGATATCCCCCACATGGATCATGTTGGGGAAATGCTTTTGGGTCACCCGGATGGGAAACGCCTCGATCTCGCTGGCCCAGACCGGGACAATCCCATTGCGCACCGCCGCCAAGGGGAAGCCACCGATGCCATCGAAGAGGGAGCCCATGGTCAGCATATCGTGGTCATAGCGGGCCAGGGGGGTTCTTCCGTCCATTCCTCCCAAGCCTGCTCATCGGGGGGACGGAATGTCATCTCCTCCATGCTGACGTACTTGACCGGGATGTCCTGCTCTTTCGCAAGCTGCTCATCGGCAGCCATGCCGGGGCTGATGACATCGCCGCACAGCCACAGTTCATCGCACAAGGACAGCATCTGGCCGCTCATCCTCGTTTCCAGTTCCCGCTGGGCAGGGTCATTGCAGTCCAGCATCTGGGAATACAGCAGGTGAGAGGAAAAGGGAGTGTTTCCCCGGGCCATGGCCATCCGACACGCATGCCAGGCGAGACTGTGGTCCCGCTTCGCATCACCGAACAGCGGAGAGGAAATGTATACCAGTTTTCTCATCTATGATCGTTCTCCTTCTTCGTAGAATTATTTTCCTCCAACTGCGCTGGCGATGACTTTAGTGGTGCTCACCGCCATCTGGGCGGTATGGACGGCGGAGGTGAGGCTGGCCTTGGTGGAGGTATCCAGTCCGAAGGCCCCGGCGATCCGGGGCACCTCCCCTGCGGACAGCATCAGTCCCAGCAGGGCGTGGTCGCTGAACACCATCAGCCCCGCCACCAGGATGGTGGATTGCAGAAAGGCGGTGAGGCACAGTCCCACGATCTGCTTGCACCACTGGGTGAAGCCGTCGTTGTAGCCCCGGGGGACGCTGAACATATACAGCGCCCCCACCGCGATCTGGATGAGCAGGATGCCGCCCCGCTTCAGGTTGGCGAAGAACACCTTCAGCACGGCGTAGGCCATCAGAATCACGCAGAACAGCATCATGATGGGGTTGAATGACGGTCCGCCGAAAATGAAATCCACCCCGGAGGCGATCAGCCCCTCCGGGGTGGTGAGCTTGGCGATCAGGCTTTGACCCAGCGATCCGATGTCCCCCAGCCCGGTGATGCCAGCGGTGAAGCTGGCTTGGAGGGACACGGACAGGGCATACAATCGGACGGGGACGGTGGAGAACAGGCTTGCCGCCATAAAGCCCTTGAGGCAGTTGATGGCGGTATGGCGGATGTTCCCCCGGCCCGAGGAATATTCGATGCCGAACTCAAAACAGGACACCACCACGCTGACAGCGAACAGCGCCCAGCCCAACTGGGAGAAGAAGCGCACCACGGCCTGCACCCAGGTCAGGTCAAACAGCTCCACCCCCATGTTGCCCATGAGGGCGAAGAATGCCCCCAGGAAGCCCGCCGCCTGGCTGTACGCCCAGTCCAGCAGCTCGTCCAGGATGGTGGAGGCCACAAAGTCCCAAATAAAAATTGTGTATCCCTTCTTTCCATGATATAATCGACCCATCAAAATACTGACAGGAGGGAATGGTTTTGAAGCACAAAGTGAAACTGACCATTCTGGACAAAAAGCTGTACCCAGAATTACAGGCGGCATACTGCGCGGCTCCCCAGGCCGGTGATCTTCAAAATCGAGCGGCTGGACGAGGAGGACTGAACCATGAATGATATCTTAAAAGCCATGGAGGAGCGGCGGAGCATCCGCAAATTCAAGCCCGATATGCCGAAAAAAGAAGATCTGGAAAAGATCATCCGGGCCGGACGCTATGCCGCCAACGGCAAGGGGCGGCAGGCAACGCTCACCCTGGCGGTGACGAACCGGGAACTGCGGGATCAGATTGCCGCCGACAACCGCGAGATCGGCGGCTGGGAGAAGGGCTTCGACCCCTTCTACGGCGCACCCGCCATTTTGATTGTCCTGGCGGAAAAGGATTGGCCAAACCGTGTCTATGATGGGAGCCTGGTCATGGGGAACATGATGCTGGCGGCCCACGCGCTGGGGCTGGGGAGCATCTGGATCAACCGCGCCAGGGAAGAATTTGAGATGGTCAAGTACCAGGAGCTCCTGTCCAGTCTCGGGATCGGCGGCGAGTGGGAGGGCATCGGCCATTGCGCGGTGGGGTATATCGACGGCGAGGCGCCAAAGGCCGCAGAGCGCAAGGACGGTCGGGTGTTCTGGGTGGAATGAAGCGGAGCCGGACCCGGTTTATGCACCGGGTCCGACCCGCAGCTTCATCTGCTCATATTCGATTTCTGTGGCATCGATCCGGGCCAGCGCCATTTCCCGGTATTCCGGGTTGAGCTCGATGCCGATGAAATTCCGCCGCAGGCGCTTGGCTACCACCCCGGTGGTGCCGCTGCCCATGAAGGGATCCAGCACGGTTCCGCCCTCGGGGCATCCAGCCAGGACGCAGGGTTCCACTAACCCTTCCGGGTACACCGCGAAGTGCGCGCCCTTGTAGTATGCGGGGCATACGCTCCACACGCTCCGCTTGTTTCGGGTTTCCCCATCGCCGCCCGGTTTCAACGGGCCGTTGGTTTTCCCCGGCTGACGAAACGAGCCCGCCTGGTACTGGATATCCTGCGCCATTCGAATCTTTGTGCTTTCTGCCGCAGGCTCTTTGATTGCGTCAGCGTCAAAAAAATAGCGCTCCGATTTGGAGAGCAAAAAGATGTATTCATGGCTCCTGGTGCAGCGGTCACGGACGCTCTCCGGAATGCACCGGGGCTTGTGCCAGATGATGTCTTGGCGCAGGTACCAGCCGTCCGAACGCAGCGCGAAAGCCAGCGCCCATGGTATGCCCATCAGGTCTTTGGGTTTCATGCCCCCTGGCGTATTGGGCCGTCGGTTCGCAGCCCGGGCGGGGAGCTTTTTGTCATGATCCCGGGTTTTTCTTCCACCACTGGTGTAGCTGTCCCCGATATTGAGCCACAGGGTGCCGTCCGGGCGCAGCACCCGGCGCACCTCCCAGAAAACCTGAATCAGCTTGCCAATGTACTCCTCTGGGGTTGTCTCCTGACCGATCTGGCCCGGTACGCCGTAGTCCCGCAAGCCGTAATAGGGCGGCGAGGTGACGCAGCAGTGGACGCTGTCCGCGTCCAGTGTGCGCAGCTGTTCCGCCGCGTCGCCCAACAGAATCGTTTCTATCATAATCACTTCCTTCATGATCGACGTTCCAAGGTGGGGTGAGTCCATGACCTACAGCGAATTCAAGACCCTATACCGCGTCCGACTCAACCCCCAGCAGGAGGCCGCGGTGCAGCAGGTGGATGGCCCGGTGCTGCTCCTGGCGGTGCCGGGGAGCGGCAAGACCACCGTGCTGGTCACCCGTCTGGGGTATATGATCTACTGCAAAAATATCCGTCCGGAGAACATCCTCACCGTTACATACACCGTCGCCGCCACCCGTGACATGAAGGCCCGGTTCGTGCGCTTTTTTGGCGAGGAATACGCAGACAAGCTCACCTTCCGCACCATCAACGGCCTGTGCGCGGTGGCGATCCGCTACTACGCCGCCCAGAAGGGCGCCCAGCCCTTCGCCCTGGCGGACGATGAGGCCCAGCTCAACGCGGTGATCCGGGAGCTGCTGGCCAAGGGCGGGGGCGGATACCCTCCAGATCAGCAGGTGAAGGAGGCCCGCACCCACATCACCTACTGTAAGAACATGATGTTCAGCGACGCGGACGTGGAGGCCCACCAGGTGGACGGCATGGATTTTCCGTCAGTCTACAAGGGCTACCAGGCGTTTCTATTGAAACACCGCCTCATGGACTTTGACGATCAGATGGTGTTCACCTACCGCATTTTCCGGCAGCACCCGGACATCCTGGCTCATTTTCAGCGCTGCTGGCCTTTTCTCTGTGTTGACGAGGCCCAGGACACGTCCAAGATCCAGCACGCCATCCTGCGCCTGCTGGCGGTCAAGTCCCGGAACATCTTCATGGTGGGGGACGAGGATCAAAGCATTTACGGCTTCCGGGCGGCGTGGCCCCAGGCCCTGCTGGAATTTGAGCGGGTGTGGCCGGGGGCCAGGGTGCTGATGATGGAGACCAACTACCGCTCCACCCAGGCCATCGTGGAGGCGGCGGACTCGTTCATCCAGCGCAATGAGAGCCGCCGCCCCAAGCATATGCGCACGGACAATTCCCAGGGCGCTCCCGTGAAGAAGGTGGCGCTGGCGGACTATAACCGTCAGTACCGCTATCTGCTGAAGGTGGCGCAAAACTGCAAGGAGCAGACAGCGGTGCTGTACCGCAACAACGACAGCGCCCTGCCCCTCATCGACCTGCTGGAGCGGGAGGGTATCCCCTACGCCTGCCGCCAGCGGGAGGGCTTCTTCTTCTCCAGCCCCATCGTGCGGGATGTCACCGATATGCTGGAGTTCGCCTTTGACGACGCCAACTGGGAAAAGTTCCTTCGGTTTTACTACAAGCTGGATTTCAAGGTAAAGAAGCCGGTGCTGGCGGCCATGCTCCGGGGGATGGCTGAGGACGAGTCAGTGTTCGACCGCCTGCTGGCCAACGAGGGGCTGGAGCCCTGGCAGTACGGCAAGCTGCGGGCACTCCAGACCCACTACTCAAAATTTCCCCAGCTCACCAGCTTTGCCGCCATCCAGCGGCTGGTGAAGTTCATGGGCTACGGGGACTATCTGCGGGAGCAGAAGATGGACACGTCCAAGCTGGATGTACTGCTGTCCCTGGCCAATCAGACCCCGGTAACGGGTGAATTCCTTTTGCGCCTGCGGGAGCTAAAGGACACCATCGAGGGCCTGGAGCCAGACCCGGCCTGCCCCTTCGTGCTGTCCACCATCCACGCCAGCAAAGGGCTGGAGTATGACCGGGTGATCCTCATCGACGCGGTGGACGGCACTTTTCCATCCGACCCGTTCCCCCACGATGACGAGGGACGGGCCGCTTTGGAGGAGGAGCGGCGGTTGTTCTACGTGGGGGCCACCCGGGCCAAACGGGAGCTGGATCTGCTTTGCTACGAGAGCCGGTTTGGTGAACCCATGGCGGCGGGCCGCACCTTCATCGACCAGCTTCTGGGCCAGGAAACCACTATTATGGAACCCCAGCCCACGCCTCAGATTAACCCCCAGCCCAAGCCCAAGAAGGCCAAGCGCCCCGTTTACGAGGACGGCCCCACCCCGGCCCAGCTGGCGAAGCGGATGGAGGATTTCATGGCCGGGGCCGAGGTGGTACATAAGCAGTTCGGCAAGGGCGAGATTCTGGGACGGCTGGGCAATATCGCCCTCATCGCCTTTGAGGATATGGACGAGACCAAGCGCATTGAGCTGTCCACCTGTCTCAAAAAAGGGCTGATGAAGCTGGCAGGGCAGTGATCACAGCCCCACGATGGTCCAGATGTACAGCGGGGCGGTGAGGACGAACACCAGGCAGGCGAACAGGATCACCGGGCCCGCCCACTCGAACTGGCCATGTTTCTTATAATCAAAATACGCGAGGCCGACTTTGCCGAAGAAAGCGATGGCCAGGATCATGTCCAGGGCGGGGAAGACCACGTTGTTCACCACGGTCTTGATCTGGCCCGCGGCGTCCTGCCAGGTCTGCTCCACCACGTCGGCCACGCCGGAGCCGCCGCTGGAGGCGGCGAAGGCCGGGGCGCAGCACAGGGCGCACAGCAGCAGGGCCAGGAGCATAGGATAAATACGGATACGGGAGTTTTTCATATTGTTTTCCTCCTATTCATAGTGGGAGGGCCGCTTTGCCCAAAGCCCGCCACAGGCGGGCCCCACCCCGCAACCCAGCGAAGCGGTTGCGGGGTGGAGAGGAGGAGCAGCAGAACGAACGAGCTTTCACGCTTATGTGGAAGCGAGTGATGTGCCGCTTGCTCCGACGAGGCGGCCCTCCATTTTCTCGTTTCTGGGCTCAATACCCGGTGGTGGGCAGCTTGGGGGGCTTGCCGTACACCTTGGTGGTCCAACGGGTCACCGCCTGGATCCACTGCCCGTTGTACACCCCGCCCACGTCGGCGTTGTTGGTGAAGCTGCTGCCGCCCTTCACCGTGGACAGCACCCTACAGTCTACCTTGGGGGCCTCCACCTGGTGGAAGTTGGCGGGCACCACCCCAAACACCAGCATAAACTCGGTGACATACTCGTTGGAGGCCAGCCCCAGCGCCACCGGGGAGGCGTCCAGCGTGTAGTTCTTGGCGGTGGACAGGTTGTCATACATGGTGCGGTACTCGCCGCCGCTGAGGTTTGTCTTGTACACCACCTTGTAATTGCCGGGGGCGTTGTAGGTGCCGGTGAAGATGCGGTTCAGCCGCACCGCCTGCACCGGCAGCGTGTCCCTCCAGTAGAAGGAGGTGAGTGCGGTGGTGGAATTGTTGCCGATCTCAGCGAAGGTATAGCGGATGTCCTGGCCTGGCATCACCTCGGCGTAGCCCGTCTTTTTGATGGACACGTTGGTGGACAGCGCCTTGTTGGTCATGGCCACCTTCACGATCTGCCCGGCGTGCTCGATCTCCGCCTCGATGGGGGGTCTTGTCCAGGCCGAAAAACGCCGCGGCCTTGGATTCCACGATCTTGTACCGGCCCAGGGGCAGGGGCTTGGACACCGCCACGCCGTTTTTGTCCGTGCGGACGGTGTCCACCAGGTTGCCGGTGCGGTAGTGGTAGATTTCGAACTCGGTGCCGGGGATGGGGGTGCCAGCGGGCCAGCCGTTCATGCTGTTGTAGTCGGCGCTGGTCTTGGTCACTTGGATCTGCCCGGTGATGGGGGTGTTCTGCCACTCCACCAGGGTCACCTCGCCCGCCTTGACATAGACGGTTTTCATCTGGGTATCCGGCACATAGCCCGGATTTTCCAGCTCCCGCAGGTAGTAGCGGCCACCGTCTGTCAGGCCCTCGATGTACACGTACCCCCGGTCATCCGAGGTGTACTGCCCGATGGGGGTGTTGGTACTGTCGTAGAGCAGGAAGCTCACGCCATATAACCCCTCGCCGGTGGTGCTGCTGGTCTTGTGGATCAAAATGCCGCTGAACGCCTTGTTTTCCACCGTCAAAGTGGTATTTTTTCCATCCTTGATGTTGAAGGTGTGGCGGCTGGGATCCAGCTTATACTCCTTGGGGCACGCGGTTTCCACCGCATAGTAATTGCCCGCCTCCAGCTGGAGGGTGGCGCGGCCCTCGCTGTCCGTGGTGATGGTGTCGATGAGCGCATCGTCAGCGGCGCGGCGGATCTCGAAGGTCACGTCGGGGATGCGCTTCTCCTTGTTCCCCGCCACCACTTTGATCAGCTCGAAATTCCCGGCGGGGGCGTTGTAAAAAACGAGATACTGCGTGTCGCCGGAGTTCACCTGCACAGACTGGCTCTGGGTGGCCGGGTCGATGGAGTACCCGGGGATGCTCTTGACCTCCTTGGCCACGATGGTGCCTACCACGCCGGAAATGCGGATCTCGCCATTGGCGTCCGTCTGATACAGCCCCTTGGAGGACAGGTGGCCGTTGTCATAGTCCACGTAGGAGCCGTCCGCGTAGGTCAGCTGGAACTGCACCCCGCTCAGAGGCTCCCCGGTGGTGCTCTTTTTCTGGATCACCAAAGTCCCGGCGCGCTCGTTCCAAAAAATCAGCTCCGGGGCCTCTTTCCCCGCCTTGATCTTGATGGTTTTGGGTTCGCCGTCCAGGACAAAGCCCTCGACAGTGGAAATCTCCCGCGCGGTGACGGTGGTTCCCGGCTCCAGACCCTCAATGACGATCTCGCCCGCCGAATTGGTGTAGAAGGTGCCGTCACCGGGGCCCACGGGGGTGCCGGATCCCTCGGTCACTTTGAAACAAACCCCGGCCAAGGGCTCCCGGTTGGTGCCCTTGATGTACTTGCGGATCGTGAGGGTCATTTTGGGATCATTTTCAAAACCCAGGTTGTTGCCGCCGCCCGTGCCGGTGTTCGTACCGGGGGTGACAGTCCCCGTACCGCCGCTGGTGACGGTATTGGAACCGCTTTTCAGGGTGATGGTCTGAGGTGTGGTGTTGAGCACATGGGTGCCGGGCACCTTGTATTCAGTCACCACCACGGTGGAGCCGGGCAGGAGGCCGCTGACCGTCACCGTCCCGTCCTTCCCGGTGGTGTAGCGCCCGATCAGCTCCCCGTTGGCGTACTTCACGGTGAAGGTGGTTTTGGGTACCGGCTTGCCGCTGACCGAATCCACCTTCGAGATGGTGAGGGAGCACAGAGGGGTGTTGTAAAAATAGAGCTCCTGGGTGTCGCCGTCCGGGTTGACTACCACGGTCTGGGTGCGGGTATTGGGGTCGATGGCGAACCCGGGTGCGCTGGACACCTCCGTGCAGACGATGGTGCCGGTGATGCCGGAGACGATGATCTGGCCCTCCGCATTGGACCAGTACAGCCCGTTGGAGGACAACTGGCCTCCCGCCGCGTCCACCACTTTCCCGTCCGCGTAGGTCAATTTGAATTGGGCCCCCTCAATGGGACTCCTGTCGGCGCTGGACAGCTTGTGGATCACGAGATTCCCCAGCTTTTTGTTCCTGAACTCCAGCCTCACCGTCTCCCCGGGCTTCATTTTGATGGTCTGGGGCACATCGTCCAACAGGTAATTGGGCTTGGCCCTGATTTCCCGCACCACCAGCGTCAGATTGGGGTCGAGATTCTCGATCAGGATGGTCCCCGCGCTGTCCGTCACATATTTCCCATTGGCATTGCCCAGCAGGGCGCCGTCCGAGGTGGTGACCAAAAACTCCACATCACTGAGGGGGCTCCCATCGTTCGCGTCCACCTTCGAGATCAGGAGGGAGGACTTGGGGCTGTTACCGAAGTAGAGCTGCACCACATCCTGCTGTTTGCCGGAGATGTAGGCGGTCTGGGGCGCGGCGTCCACGATGTGGCCGCTGTCACTGGCCAGTTCATAAGGTAGGCACCGCCGCGCCATACTTGCTTTCGCAAGCGGTCTCGGCGGAACCCCCTCCCGAACCGAACGTACATCTCTCGATGTATCCGGCTCTCCATTTGTCTATAAGTCTGGAATTATTCAGCATATTTGATTTTCGCGTAGCACTCGGGACACAGCGCGATGGACTTGCGCCGCATCTGCATCATTTTCAGCTCCAAATCGTCCTTACCTTTCAAATCCTTCAGCCGCCGCACATGGTGCATATGGATTTCTTTGGTTTCCGCTCCGCACAGCTCGCAAATGCCAGCTTTCAGCCGTCTTGCGAGACTGTTCGGCTTGGCGTATTTCACATACTGCGGGAGAGTGTCGGCGGTTAGAGGTGGCAGGGCCGATTTCTTGGTGAAGCCATCATGATAGAACTCACAACGCTTTGGGCCGCTTTTGGTCATATAGGGTATAGAAATCACTCCATCCCGCTCATATTTCTTGCGGATTTTATTGCAGGAGGTATTGCCCTTGGCGGCCAGTGTTTTGAGGAAGCTCCCCTTCATGATGAACGCAAAGTTATTGAGCACCGATACATTTTCCGCCATGGAGTAATAGTTATACAGGCCCCGTATCTCCGCGTTGAACTGGCTGATGATTGCGATTGCGTCCTTGTGCATGAGTTTCCCTCGATGGAGCGGTTTCCACCGCTCTTTACCATCATTGCTCGCTACGATTTTGAATGCCTGGTACTCTTTCAGCTTCTGAACCCATTTATCATGGGGCACATACAGCGCCACTTTTCCATACCACATCCTGCGGAGCACCCCGCTCTCGTCCCGTTTCGCGTCCCTGCTCCTGCGCACTGTGAACTGGTAGCCCAGGTAGTCAATCAGCTTGCTGGAATGGGTGATTTTGGTCTTTTCTTCAGACAGGGTGAGCTTTAGGGTGTTCGCCAGAAAGTCCCGGATATCTGCCTTTACCCGCTCCGCGTCCTTGCGGGAGCCAATGATGCCCACCACAAAATCGTCTGCGTAGCGGTTAAAATGCATGCTTTGGTAGTCCCGGTCGGCCTGGGGATAGTATAGTGTGCCGAGCAGGTTTTTCTGGGCCTGTTTGAAAGCCCGGACTGCGTCCTTTGTGTGGGACTGATTCAGCAGCGCCTTTTGCGCCGCATATTGCCGGCGCGCGTGCCCGTACTCTTTGCTCGCTTTCCGCTTCTGTGTTCCCACCCTGAACTGCTCCTGGTATTTTTCCAGATAGCGGTCTAACTCGCTCAGATAGATATTGGCGAGGATGGGGCTTACACCCGAACCTTGCGGGGTGCCGGAGTAGGTGTGGTGAT
Source organism: uncultured Oscillospiraceae bacterium (assembly GCA_910587255.1). GTDB lineage: Bacteria > Bacillota > Clostridia > Oscillospirales > Oscillospiraceae > Enterenecus. The sequence continues at coordinate 2,911 of CAJUKT010000095.1, read as the reverse complement.
ATGTCCACTGTTCCATGTATCCAGCTTTCAGCATCTTCCACATAAGAGCAATAAAGTGCTCATCTTTGATGCGGCGGCGCAGAATGTCGATGAGAACGTGGTGGTCAAAGCAATCGAAGCAAGCCTTGATATCGCCTTCAATCACCCATTGGACACCTGAGAAGGTGGTTTTGATTTCGGACAGCGCGGTATGGCAGGAGCGCTTGGGGCGGAAGCCATGGGAATAGGTTGAGAATGTGGGTTCATAAATCGCTTCCAGAAGCATACGGACAACTTCCTGTACCAGCTTATCGTCTGTGGATGGAATTCCCAGCGGGCGTGTCTTGCTTGGGTTATTTTTCTTGGGAATATTCTCCCGCCTGGCCGGGTTGGGCTGGTACGAGTGGTCTTTGAGACTGACGATGATGCGCTCAATGCGCCCCACCGTCATGTCGTCGAGGGTCATTCCATCTGTGTCCGCCGTCATACTGCCCTGGGATTTGGCAATATTCTGATAGGCCAGCAGATAGAACTCGGGATTGTAGAGATTGCGGTAGAGCCGCTCAAACACATACCCCTTCTGTTTTGCTTTTTCTTCCAGACTTTTCAGCACAGCAATCGGATTTCTCATGATGTCTCACACACCTTTCTTCTTTTTGTGCTGACAGACAAACTGCTCCCCTTCGCCCTGTGGACGGCTTTCCCGTCCTCTGACTACTATGGGAGCTCTGTTACCATGGCGGATATTCAGAGCCGCGTTTCTCATGGCGCTCATAGCCGCGAATGGGCGGCATTCCGCTTTAGGCAATCCCCGTTTAGCACGATAGAAATGAGCGTTCTGTATTCTCGGATGCGCCGTTCGCCGTTTTCCACTGTCCCGTGGCTGGGTCTGCCTTGAGCATAACGCAATGGCGTGTTGAGGAACCACCATTGCCAAGGCACCCGCGGGTTTAGCTTTCATACGCGGGGAACTACATTAGGCCCGACCTCCGGCTGGCATTCAGTCAATGCAGTTTTCATCCTTATATACAGATTTTTGTCCCTCTGCGCCGACGTTCGGAAAGCTCGAACGCCCCGCATACTCCGACATGCTACACTCCCCGTCAGGTTTCCCTTTTCGGATAAGTCGGGGGACAACGGGCTGCGGCATTAAAGCCGCGCTATGCCTTTACCCGCCGCTTGCTCACAGCGGTATTTCTATCGCCCGCGAGCAGCAAATGAGCCGCTCTTACGGGCGCACCTCCACGATATAGGCGCCTGCCTGGAGGCCGGTGACGGTGAAGGAACCGTTTTTCAGCGTGCGGTAGGTGCCGATCACGGTACCGCCTGTGCCGGAGGTCCCGGACAGATACTTAATCTGAAAAATGCAGCCCTCCACCGGCTCCCCGGAAATTCGATCATATTTATAGACCACGAGTGCGGACAGGGGGGTATTCTCCACCTGGACAGTCTTGGTTTCGCCAGCGGCCAGGTAGAACTCATGGTCCGCCTGCTTGATGGAGTACCCAGAGGGGGCTTCCAGCTCAGGAATCTTGAACCAGCCCGGGTCGGTATGCTCGAGGACGATCTCGCCCGCCTCGTTGGAATAGAAGGTGCCCAGGTCGTTGTACTCGCCGGTCTTGGTGTCCCCGGAGGCCCGCCAGATTCTGAATTGGGCTTGGGCCACGGGGTTCTTCGTGATGGAATCGACCTTCAGAATTTTGAGGGTGGGCTTGACCAGGTTGGTCAGCTCGATGGTGGTGGTGCGGTTGGGTTCCAGCTGAACGATGTGGACCGTATCATCGTGGACGTAATTGGGGGCGGGAGCCACCTCATAAATTTTGAACGCCCCGGGCCGAAGCCCCTCCCAAAAGATGGTTCCGTCCGACGCAGTCTGTCGCTGGTCGGTAAAACCGCCGTTCACTTCCTCAATTTTGAAAATAGCGCCCTCAACAACTTCCCCAGTCTGCCCGTTCACCTTCAAAAGCCGGACGCCGGGCCGGGTGCTGTTGACAAAGCCCGCCACCACGTCTTTACCCTGCTTGGCATCGATCCAGACGGTCTTACGGTTGTTGGTGTCCAAGATCCAGGGGGAGGGGACAGCAATTTCCTCAATCTCATAGCACCCGCTGGGCAGGGCCTCCAGCACCGCTTTTCCGTCCGCCCCGGTGACCACGTCGTTCTCATAACCGATGTTGATGCCCCTGACGTGGAAGGAGGTGTTGGGGATGGGGGTGCCGCTCTCCTGATCGCGCTTGGTGATGGTCAAGGAGCGTTTGAAATGGTTGACCTTGGTGACCACGATGGTCTGTTCGCCCTGAATGTCCTCAGCGTCCACATAAACTCCCACAGGGGATCGGTCGCAGTCGAAGCCCTCCGGGGCGAATACCTCCCGAAACTCAAAGTATCCCTCGGACACGTTGGATACGGTGATGGTGCCATCGGCCTGGGTCTCCTCGGTGCCAATCACCTGTCCGTCCCGCAGGATCACAATAATAGCGCCAGCCAAGGGGCTGCCGCTCTCATCCACTTTCTTCAGCTGGATCTTGACCTTGCTGGAATTCTCAAAGACGAGGCTGACGTCATGCTCCCCGTCCCACACGAAGGGCTGTTTCACTTTGGAAACGTCGGAACTGAGGCTGAATCCTTCCGGCGGAGTGATTTCTTCCGCCAAAAAGCTGCCCAAGGGGAGGTTGGAGAAATCCAGATCCTCTTTGGAGATATAGCCGCCGTCCCCGGTGATGTACTCCCCAAAGAAACTGCCGCCCTCGTCCAGTTTGATGCTGGTGATGCGGATCACCGCGCCGGGGATGCCCACGGTGGGGTTGTCGCTGTCCACCTTGCGGATGGAACCCTCCCCACTGCCGCCACCGCCGCCACCGCTGGGCTCGTTGTAAAAGGTGAAGGTGTTGGCCACGGAGCTGTTGGGCAGGACAGTCACCGTCTGGGACGC
>CAJUKT010000094.1 GCA_910587255.1 uncultured Oscillospiraceae bacterium | reverse complement strand
GTGGCCGGCACCCAGTGGGGCAATAAGAAGTACATGAACATGAAGCATCTGGAAACCGCTTTAGATGATGCTTCTATCGCTGGCTAACCCATTCTCATTTGAGACTGCTTCCTCTTTTGCGCATAACTCTTGACACTACCTAAATTGCTCTAAAAAGCAAAGAAACACGGCCATTTCTTATCGAAATGACCGCGTTCTTTGACAGGGGCGAACACTTTAGAGGCCCCTGCGGTCAGGCCGTGTACAAAACCAAACCGCAACCCAGCGAAGCAGTTGCAGTTCGGAGAGGAGCCGCAGCAAAATGAGCGCACTCGGCGTGGACCAATGTAGCAAAATCGCTTTTTCAAGAGAACAAAACTATAGTTCTTGCAAAGCCGTTCTTCAGACTTGATTTGCCTCAGTATGTAATAAGGGATTAAATTCGCTTTTGATTGGTGCCAAAGCAACTTAATCAGAATAGAATTCCTTAATATATACGTTGCTGATCAGAGCATTTTCGTAAACCTCATTATGTGCCATTATATTATTCATTTCCTGCTCTGCTTCTTCTATTGTCCTAAATGCAGAAAAGGCTATATACATAGGCCTACTATCAGTATCCCCGTAAAGGATTTTTACTGTTCCATTATCATTTTTTTGAATATCTTTTACAAGCGCGTTTACCATCAGATTGGCAGTATGTAATAGAACTGTTTGATCCAAAAAATTGAACTCTATAGTACTTAAAAAGGTTAATGAAATGTTGCTACCTATATTGGGTATGCTATTGCTATGGTCCATGTCCATGGTCGTTGAATCAGTAGCGGTCAACTGAGCATTTAAACGCAAAACTCGTTTTTTGCAGAGAAGCAAATATAGTTCATCAACATCTTGCTGTTCTTCACGAGACAACTTTTTCAGCAGACTTGGCGAAACCGAAAGGTCGAGTTCATTCTCTACCATTTGTAATCGTTGAAAAAAGGCTTCATAATGGCGAAAGTATTTTTTTATATTGGATACGGAGACTACATCTTTCTCGGATGGTTTTTCATCTTTACCATTATAAAAGTATGCGAGAAGTGCTGCAGCAAAGCCAAAGCTGTCAGCAACGTCTTTAATGTTTTTTGCTTTCTCAAATTGTACCGTGTAGTTGATGGTGAGCTTATGCTCAGAAAGTAAGAAGGTAAAGCAAAAAGAAACTATGGAATCGGGATCGTTTCGTAAAATTACCTTGTCTTTTATTTCACTGCGCCAAAGTGTGATTGCCTTTTCGGTGCCTCCGATATTGAGAGGAATAGAGACTGGTTCTACTGCGGGACCGACAACAAGTCTTGATATACTGCCATGATCGCCTAACGGAAACGTTGTCCCCTCGTGACTAACTTTTGTAGAGATTGCAACGACACCTTCTACAGGAACGGTGCGTCCCTCGGTATGCACAATTTCCAAAGCTTCCAGAAACTTCTTGCATGCCTCATGATCTCTAAACTGTATATTGCACCCCATATCAAACATATCATCAGAAAAAATGTCTTTAATTTTGTTTGGCATACTACCAGTCCTTCCTGATTTCAGCCAGCACTAAAATCTTACTGATTAGAACGCTCTTTTGCACGGGAATATCATTTTGATCTTCAAAACAACTGTTTGGCAGCTCTGTTATTGTCTTGATGATATCGATTCGAGCAAGGATATCAGGAACAATGATATATCGTATATCATCATATGCAAAATCCAGCCAGAGTTCTCTGTAACGCTCGTTCTCTAATCCGTCACTGATTTCGTTAGCAAAGGGCATTATGTAGGGATTTGCTATTACGCATTCTGTCTTTAATGAAGATAGAATATCAGCACTTGGGACATATCTCCATTCCCGTTCATCATGAAAGTTTTTATATATATTGACCGCGACAGGGTCTGAATTGCTATGAAGTGTTATTTTTCTTTGCATGATTCCCCGCAATGGTTTGATATATGCCAAACGATTGATTACATCCTGAGCATACTCATCTGGGATATTATCATCTTGGAAGACACGCTCAAATACCGCCGAGAAATCCTTGGCATATTGTGAATCCTTGTTAAGGTAATGAACCGGTTGAAGGTTTTTCCTTTCCCCCCAGCTTTTTGAAAAAGCTATTGCATATTCCCCATAATAAGCAAAATGAGTGTTGTTTTTCTCAAGCTCTGCTTGTTCATCTTTACTTAACGAGTCATAGACTTCTCCAACACCATTCACAGAAAAAGTGTCTGCAAGTTTATGGAAAGGTATATCACAAAAGCACTTTTGCAAAATAGCAACTTCGTTAAATGCACGTGGGCCTCTGTGAATATTTAAGTAGTCAATAGTCTCAATGCAGTAACGCGGGGCAATGGATCTTCGGCGAAGAATGGCATTTAGGTATTCTGGTTCTTTCATAAAATGAAAAAGTGTATTTGCGCTTTGTGCGTAATCATCATATGGTAGGAAGGAAATCTGATTATTTATTGGCGTCATTTTGCTTCACCTTCCCTCTATCCAATGACAGTTTCAGCAGCAGCATCTTAAACTCCGGCGCAACCCAAGAAGCAAACTCGCAGGCAATCATGGGATGGGCAAAGGTTCCACCGAATTTCCCCTGTTTAGAGACGATACCAATTGCTTTTGTCCGATTAATCCAGAGTTTGGGTGTCAATGTAAATGAAGCCGCTTTCTTTTTCTCCAGCAGTTCTATGTAACCAGCTTCACTATAATCAGGGTTGTGTTCCTTCTCCCATAAATTCAAAAATGCCAAAGTGTTTCGGCTTCACAGCCAGCTTTGGATCACATATCCCGACGCATCTTCACTATGTGCTTGGGCAATTTCTGTCAGCGAAATATAACTTTCATCCTGCTCCTTGCTCTGTTGCACAGACATTTTTCTGTGTGTGGTACGCTTCAGCACGTCGTCTTTACTTCGGCTATAACCGGCGAAGTCAGAAAGCATATACCCAGCAAGGTTGTTTTTCCTTGCAATTCGCAGCATGATCCTGTCTCGTTCCTCGCACGTAATATTATCTGTTGCTACGAGGTATTCCAGCAGATTACCGATCCCAACTAAATCCACAGGGTTGAGCTTCTTTTTCTCTGCCATACGCCTCACCTCTTGAGGCTATTGTAACAGATATTTAGGAAATTGGAAATAGAAATTATATTTGAAGCATGGAAGGCGAAACATAGCGGGTTGATCTGCGGGGCGAGCCTGCCTTGTCGTAGTCAATATTGCATTGGGAAGATTTTTCAAACTGCACATCTGTGAAAGATTCAAAGCCAATGATAGCAATATATTTCGAATTGGAAAGAAGATGGTCGACCGCCGCACGAGTCCACTTTGCTTTTCCCGTTGGGGAGAGAATTTGCTTTTTGAAAAGCATATCCACTACCTTGCCTAAACTGGCCCCGGCAAGGTAGTAGTCAAAAATCATGCAGACAGTTTCAGCTTCGTTTTCGTTGATCTCAAGAGTACCGATGGAAGTCAGCTTAAAACCATATGGAATTCTCATGTTTCATTCTCCTTAAAAATAAAATTTCCTATGTCTTTTCTCCGAACAGGAGATAAAACATAGGAACATGACACAGATAATTTATTGTTTTCAGTCATTTTGAACAACAGCTTGGCAACTGCCTTGTATATTTTGCTGGAAAAATAGCAAAACCCAAGTATAGTCATGCTATACTCGGGTTTTGTCTAATTTGGTACGGCTGGAGGGACTCGAACCCCCGACCTTTTGGTTCGTAGCCAAACACTCTATCCAGCTGAGCTACAGCCGCATCTGTTCTTCACAGCTTAGTCATAATAACACATTGCTTCGGAAAATGCAAGCTTTTTTTTAAATTTTTTCGAATTTTTTCTAGACACCAAAAACGGGACAGAATACGCCGTATTCTGTCCCGTTTTTATTATTTTCCCGTCCAAATTGTAAAGCGATGAAGCATAGCGGCCACCTCGGCCCGGGTGGCGTCGCTATCGGGAGCCAGCGCCCCATCTCTGCCGTTAATGATTTCTGCCCCTACAGCCCATGAAATAGCGCTACGTCCCCAAGAAGCCACCGCTCCCACATCTGAAAATTGGGACAGCTCAGCAGACACACTCACATCATATCCCATTCGAACCACATAGTTATATAGAATCACCGCAATCTGCTGCCGGGTTACGTTGGAGAAGGGGTCGAACAGCTCGTCCCCTACCCCGGAAACCACCCCGGTCCGGCCTGCCCATACCGTACCCTCGGTATACCACTGCCCATCCGGGATATCCCGGAACACAGCGGAATACTCCCCAGCCGGCTTCCCTGCTAAGCGGTGCAGAACGGTGGTCATCATGCACCGCTGCATTTTGTCCTCAGGCGCAAACTGAGTTGGGCTGCTGCCATTAAATAGCTCCCGCTGGTACACATAGGATACGTCCTCATAGTACCATGCGCTTCTGGACACATCAATGAAAGGCAGCTGTACCGGAAGGGGCTCCCCTGCCGTCACCGTCCACCTGCCCTCCGCCATCCACTGGGCAGCATTGGAGGAAACCACCAGCGTCACATCCGTCCCGGCTAAATAACGATGCCCAATGGTCAATGCACCGCTCGCGGCTACCTCCGTCCCAGCGGTGGCGTCCACCAGTGCCCCGCTGCGCAGCAACGCGCTGCCCTGGGTCCAAACCAGCCCGCATCCGATGCCTCCAGTCACCACATCCCCATTTACCCCGCTCTGCGGGGTAAAGGACCCGGCCGTACCGCCTCCCTGTCCAACCTGTCCTGCCGCCGCGCTGTAAATGGCAGAGGTATCGCGGTCTACCTCCTGCTTCACCACGGCCTTCAAATCACTCCAAAACGCACCGTTGAGGTAGCTCAGCGATACCAGCGCCCGATCCTGGCTGGCGGCTCCCGCCAGCGTCACGATTCCCGCCAGCAGGGTCAGCCCCAGCACCCCGGCCAGAATTCTCTTTTTCATGGCGCCTCCTCGGAAATCATATAGCTCAAGGTCAGCAGACTGTCCGCAAAATGCACATTTTCCACCCGTGTGCCGGGCATATCCTGCTGAGGCAGTTCCACGTTGGTAAAGTTCCAAATCCCTGTCACACCGCAGGCCGCCACCCGCCGGGCTGTGGTCTCCGCCACCCCCGCCGGCACCGTAAGCACGCATACGCTCACCTGATGATCCCTCAAATAGTCCTCCAGCGAGTCCACATGGTACACCGGCGTCCCGCTCAGCTGCCTGCCCACCAGCTCCGGGTCTACGTCAAAGGCAGCCGCCAGGCGAAAACCGTTGTCCGCAAAGGGAAAATTCTCCATCAGCGCCCGTCCCAGGTTGCCCGCACCCAGGATGGCAACCGTATGATTCCGATTCATGCCCAGAATATCCGCCACCTCGCAGCGCAGCCGTTCCACATTGTAGCCGTATCCCTGCTGGCCGAAGCCGCCGAAGCAGGACAGATCCTGACGGATCTGGGATGCGGTCAGGCCCATGGATTTTGCCAGGGAGCTGGAGGAGATCCGCACCGTCCCACATCGGTATAAATCATCCAAATGCCGGTAATACCGCGGCAGCCGTCGGATCACCGCGGAAGATATTTTATCTTTTTTCATGCGCAACCCGTTCCTTGCTCAAAAATTTCGCTTTCATTCTACCTCAAATCCATCTGCTTGTCAAACCGCTAAGGCCCGGATTCACAATTTTTCACCTGCCGCATATTATGGATTACATTCTGATAAGGAGGAGTAGTCCATGCCTCAAACCGGCTCCCTTGTTGTGCGTGTTTTTACCTCACAGGCCCAGCTGCCCGTCTCCGGCGCCACCGTCATCATCTCCAGTCCCAGCGAAGACGGCCGCCGCAAGGTATTTTCCATCCAGACCACCGACGAAAGCGGCGGCACCCAGCCCTTTCAGCTGGAGGCCCCTGATAAGGCTCTGAGCGAAGGCCCAGGGCAGTCCGTCCCCTTCTCCGACTACTCTCTGGTGGTGGAGCACCCGGAGTACTACCTGGCCACCTTTGAGAAGCTCCAAGTATTCCCCGGCGTGGAGACGGTGCAGAACGTCCCCCTGGTCCCTCTCCCCCAGCCCGCTGGAAACGATATCACCGCCGAGCCGGTGGTGGTCACCCCCCAGCCGCTGTGAGCCGCCCCAGCATCAAGTAAGGAGGTTTCTATGCCTGTTACAGTCACGCCCTACATACCCCAGACCATCACCGTCCACACCGGCCCGGCCAGCCAGTGGGCGGAGAATGTGACGGTTTCCTTCCCCGACTACATCAAAAACGTGGCCTCCAGCGAGATATACCCCACATGGCCGGAGGCTGCCCTCCGGGCCAATATCCTGGCTCAAATCTCCTTCGCCCTCAACCGGGTATATACCGAATACTACCCCAGCCGCGGTTATGACTTTGATATCACCGCTTCCACTATGAACGACCAGAAGTTTATCAAGGGCCGCAGCACCTTTGAAAACGTGGATAATTTAGTGGATGACCTGTTCACCACCTACATCCGCCGCAAAGGCTTTGTGGAGCCCCTTGCCGCCAAGTTCTGCAATGGCACCACCGTCACCTGCGACGGCCTCTCCCAGTGGGGCAGCGAGGCGCTGGCCCGGCAGGGCATGAGCACTATGGATATTCTGCGCCATTATTATGGAGATAACATTGAGCTGGTATCCAATGCCCCGATCCGGGACATCGCCTATTCCTATCCCGGTTATCCCCTTCAAACCGGCTCTTCCGGCAACTACGTCACGGTCCTCCAAGTCATGCTCAACCGAATCTCCCGCAACTACCCTGCAATTCCCCGCGTCAGCCCGGTGGACGGCATATTCGGCAGCAGAACCGAGGAGTCGGTCAAAGCGTTCCAGCGCATCTTCAACCTCACCCCCGACGGCATTGTGGGCCAGGGCACCTGGTATAAGCTGGTGTCCCTCTACGGCGCAGTCACCCGGCTGTCGGAGCTGGTCAGTGAGGGCCAGCCCTTCACCCAGGTTCAGGGGCCCGCCCCCGGCGTCACCCTCCGGGAGGGGAGCACCGGGGTGGCCGTATCCGCCCTGCAATATTTCATCTCCATCATCGGCCAGTTTTCCCCCGCCGTGCCTGTGCTGGCCATCGATGGGATCTTCGGCCCCAAGACCACCCAGGCTGTCAACGCCATCCAGGGCCGCCTGGGCCTGCCCGTCACCGGCGTGGTGGATCAAGCCACCTGGCAGGGCATCTACGATGAATACCTGGGCATCGCCCGTACCGCATTGGCCGGAGCCGGACTGCCCACCACTCCCCAGCAGATTGAGCAGAGGGTCATGTCGGGTCAGTTCCCCGGCTACGACCTCAGCTATGGACGCGAGGACGCCTGAAAGGAAGGGAAACTGCTATGAATACCAACGCATCCGCACCCATCACCCCGCCTGAGCCCTCCGATGCCGGGCACAGCGGCCAACCCATCCGCTCCCTTCAATACATGCTCAACCAACTGGCCATCCACAACGATGTGCTCACCCGTCTCGCGGTGGACGGCATATTCGGCGAGCGCACCCTGGAGGCCGTCATGGTGTTTCAGCGGGAGAATCATCTCCCCGTCACTGGCGTGGTGGATCTGACCACCTGGAACGCCATCCGAGACGCCTATGTGCATGTGGAGCTGATGTACGGCTTCCCTCCCGCCCTCAACGTGCTGCCCTGCGGCACCTATACCGCCGTGGAGGGCCAGGAGTGCGAGGTTCTGCGCATCGTCCAGGCCATGTTCGGCTCCCTCACCAAGGTGATGAGCAATTTCAGGCCCTGCCAAATGAATTGCTGTAACGACGGCGAGACCTATAAAAATTTGCAGGAGGTACAGCGCCTGGCCGGCCTGCCTGTCACCGGCATTTTAGACCGTTCCACCTGGGCCTATATGGTTCAGCTCTATCAGGCCCTAGTCACCCGGAGCTGAGCTGTCAAATCCCCTCTTGCCATCCCAGCCGGAATCCGCTATAATGAGTTGACATGCCGGACGGCAGAAGGAGGGATCTCTATGGCTAGGTTTGGATTTATCCACGACAAGCTGGATATCAAGCTTCTGATCCTTTATATTATGGACCGTGTGGCCGCCCCCATTGATTTCGCCACCCTCACCGACCTTTCCATGTGCGACAGCGGGGTGGACTACTTCCAGTTTGCCGAGGCGGCGGCGGAGCTGACGCAGAGCGGACACCTGGACCAGCAGGGAGATTCCTATTCCGTTACGGATAAGGGCCGCCGGGCCTGCGCTGCGGGGGAAAGCAGCCTTTCCCCTGTTGTCCGCCAGCGGTGCGACCGGCGGCTGGCCCCCTTGAACCAGGCGCTCAAACGCAAGGCCCAGGTCCGTGCCCGGGTGGAGGACACTCCCCAGGGCTGTGACGTGTGCCTGTCTATGGATGACGATCAGGGGAGCCTGTTCTCCCTCACGCTGCTCTCTCCCACCAGGGAGGACGCCCAGCGCATCGCCGACAGCTTCCTCACACACCCGGACCGGGTGTATAACGGGTTGCTGGGCGTACTGCTTACCGATGATGAGGGGGGGCAGCAGCAGTGAATTTTATGGGCTTTCCCATTTCCAGCCTGTTCCTCTATTTTATCCTGTACTCTTTTTTGGGCTGGGTGATGGAGACCTGCTATTGCTCCATCGTAGAGCGGCGCCTGGTGGCCCGAGGATTCCTTTACGGCCCTATCTGCCCTATTTACGGCGGCGGCGTGGTGCTGATGATCCTGTTCTTCACGCCTTTGAAGCAAAATCTGGTGCTCTTCTATGTGGTGGCTGTGGCAGTCATGACCTCCTGGGAGTATCTGGTGGGCTGGGTGCTGGAGGCCGCCACCCATGTGAAGTACTGGGATTATTCCCAGTTCCGTTTTAACCTCAAGGGACGGGTATGCCTGTGGGTGGCGCTGACCTGGGGCGTGCTGTCCTATCTTGTCATCTTTTTCATCCACCCGCCTATCCAGGAGCTGGTGGAGCGTCTCCCTGTTTGGCTGGAATTCATGCTGTGCGGCGCATTTTTGGCACTGCTGTCGGTGGACGCGGTGCTCACCATCCGGCATTTGGCCCTGGTGTCCAAGCTGGTGGTGGGCGTCACCCAAATGGGGCAGGAGCTCCAGCTCCAGGCCGCCCTGGGCAAAGCCGAGCTCAGCGACCGGCTAGAGGACGGCGCCGCCGCCCTGCGCCAGCGCTACAGCGATCAGGTGGCCCAGCTGGAGAAGTACAGCCGCCGCTTCCGCCACATATACGGTTCCCTGAAGGTGAGCCAGAAGTACTCTGTCAGTCATGAGGACATCCTGGCCGCCGCCGCGCTGGCCAAAGAGGAGCTGATTCGCTACAAAAATGCCCTCAAATCCCGCGCCAAGCGCTGACCTATGGCAGCAAAGCACACATTGAGGAAGGGCCCGCCGGATGTTCCGGCGGGCCCTTCTCTTTTCGATTGTAATGGTCAGCGCTGTCCCTTATCGTAGGGAATGCCCTCAGCCTTGGGCGCGCGGGACTTTTTAGACGTAAACGCCAGCACCACCAGCGTGATGACATAGGGCAGCATACGGTAGACATGGCTGCTGATGGGGGCGTTGGCCAGCATACACACGCCGTCTCCGTTAATGTCGATGGATGCGTAGGAGGCCGCAATACACTTGAACAGACCGAACAGCAGCGCAGATCCGGCAATATTCAGCGGCTTCCAGTTGCCAAAGATCATGACGGCCAGGGCCAGGAAGCCAAACCCAGCCACATCGCCGGTGGAGGCACAGTTGGCGGTGGTCAGGGCGTAGACGAAGCCGCCCATGCCCGCCAGGGCGCCGGAAATAGTCGTACCTGCGTAACGCATTTTGTACACATTGATGCCCAGCGAGTCGGCGGCCTGGGGATTTTCGCCGCAGGAACGCAGCCGCAGTCCAAACCTGGTTTTGTAAAGCAGAACGGACAGCACCACAAACAGCACAATGCACACATAGGTAGCTAGGTATACCTTGTTGATGAAGGTCTCCCCCAAGAAGCCCAAGTCGGTTTTGCGGTCAATGCTAAGGGTGCTCTTTTTAATCATAAACCAGCTGGCGGCATCGCTGCCATCCGCCATTCCCAGGGTGTTTTGGTTGGCAATGATACGGATGAGAAAGAGCACCAGGGCCGGAGCCATCAGGTTCAGGGCCGTGCCACCGATGGTCTGGTCCGCCTTCAGGTTCACCGAGGCAAAGGACAGCAGCAGGGAAAATACCGCGCCCAGCACACCGGCCGCCAGCATGGCCAGCAGCTCCAGCCCCTGGAGCATCAGCCAGTTTTTGGCGGCAAAGGCGTCATGAAACAGGGCGATCCCCTGCATTATATTTACAAAAAGCACCCCCACAAAGGCGCCGAAAATCATAATGCCTTCCAGCGCCAGGTTGATGATGCCGCTGCGCTCGGCAAACACACCGGCCAGCGCCACGATCATCAGCGGAACGGCGTAAAGCAGGGTCTGCTGGATCAGAAACGTCATGCCCGCTCCCCTCCTTTCTCAGCGGAGGCTTCCTCCATGGGCTTGTCCTCCTTCAGTCCATCCGGCGCAGACTGTGACGGCTTATCCTTTTTACGGCTGGCCAGCAGCATTTTTATGAGCAGGGAGAAAGCGCTGAGGTAGACAATGACGGAGATGATAACATCGGTGATATACTCGTTGTATGCGGTCAATTTGGTCAGCTGCAGGCCCACAATATTGAGCATAGACATAAAGCAGCCGGTAAAGATCACGCCGATGGGATTATTAGCCGCCAACAGCGCCACAGGGATGCCGTTAAAGCCGGCGGCGGGCAGGGACTGATAGGTCTGCCAGAAAAACTCCGTATTGCCCGCCAGAAAATAGAGCGACGCCCCAGCCCCGGACAGGGCCCCGGCAATGGCCATGGAAAGCACGATGTTCCGCTTGTCGCTGATTCCGGCGTACCGGGCGGCGTGGCGGTTGGAGCCGCAGGCCTTGAGCTGATAGCCCAGGGTGGTCTTTGTCATGAGAATGTAAATCCCGACGGCAATCAATATGGCGATGAGGATGCCAGCGTTGACCTGGGACCCGGGAAAAACCTTATCCAAGCCCAGCTTGGCAGTCTGGACGCCGCTGCCTTCCACATAAGTCCAGGCTCCGTCCACCAGCGTTTTGCCGTAGGCGGTTTTGTACACATAGCTGCTCTTGGTATTCTCTACGGTGTTTTGGAACATCTTGTTGGCGTCAAAGAACCATGTCACCAGGTTTGCGGCAATCCAGTTTGTCATTATGCAGGCCAGCACCTCGTTGATATTGAGCAGCGCCTTTACAATACCGGGAATGCAGCCCCAAAGCGCCCCCGCCAGCATGCCCCCCAAAAAGGCCAGCAGCCAGATGACGGGACTGGGCAGTGCAGAGACAGGAATGCCCAACGCAACCGCCAGCGTGACCATGGTACCCATCAGATACTGCCCAGGCGCGCCGATATTGAACAGGCCCGTCTTGAATGCCACCGACACAGACAGTCCTGTGAGGATCAGCGGGGTGGCCCGGAAGAGCATATTGCCGATGCTCTGTGGATTGAAGCCCCAGGTCAGGCTGCCCGATGCGTCCCGCCCTGTACTGAGTATGCCAAAGAAGATGAGCCGGATGCCCTCCCAGGCGCTTGCCATGCCCAGATTATCGCTGAACAGTCCCACCACCAGCACCAGGATACTGCCCACCGCCAGGCCAATGACAATGGAGAGCAGGGATGCCAGCACGGTCTTGGTCCCATCCTTTTGCAGTAGAGTTCTCCCCTGGTCCTTCATGATCCCTCATCCTCCTCACCGGTATAGATTTGGACGAGATTCGGATATTTCACACTCACGCGCCCCTCTCCTCCTTCCCGTTCATATCCATCCGCTTGGCCCCGGCCATATAAAGGCCCAGCTCCTGCACGGTGGTCTGCTTGGGGTCCAGTTCGCCCACGATCTCACCCTCGTACATCACCAGAATGCGGTCGGACAGACTCATTACCTCGTCCAGCTCCAGGCTGACCAGGAGCACCGCGCGGCCCCTATCCCGCTCCGAAACCAGCTGGCTATGGATGTATTCAATGGCGCCCACATCCAGGCCACGGGTGGGCTGAACCGCTACAATAAGAGGCTTTTCCCGGTCCACTTCCCGAGCGATAATGGCCTTTTGCTGGTTGCCGCCGGACATAGAGCGGGCTATGGTCACCGGCCCCTGCCCAGACCGCACATCGTACTGTTCAATGAGCTGCCCGGCGTACTCCCGCACCGCCCCCCGGTTAATAAAGCCATGGGTTTGGAACCGCTTCTCATTGAACCGCTGGAGCACCAGGTTCTGCTCCAAAGTAAAGTCCAGCACCAAGCCGTGCTTGTGCCGGTCCTCGGGGATATGGCTCATTCTGCCCCCCCGGTGCTTGATGGACGCGTGGGAAATATCCTCCCCGCACAGGGTAACAGTCCCGCCGGAGCTCTTCTCCAATCCCGTCAAACCGTGGACCAGCTCCGTCTGGCCATTTCCGTCAATCCCAGCAATACACAGGATCTCCCCCGCCCTGGCCTGGAAGGAGACGCGGTTGACGGCGTTCTTCTTGTGGCTCCTGGAGGGAACGCAAAGCTCCCGCACCTCCAGCACCGCCTCTCCCGGCTGGGCGGGCTTCTTGGTCACCTCCAGCTGGACGGGGCGGCCCACCATCATGTTAGACAGGGACTGCTTATCCGTATCCTTGGCATCTACCGTTCCAATGTACTTACCCTTACGCAGCACTGTCACCCGGTCCGACACCGCCATAATCTCATTGAGCTTGTGGGAAATAAACAGGATCGACTTGCCCTCCTTAGCAAATTCCTTCATAGTCGCCATCAGCTCGTCGATCTCCTGGGGGGTGAGGACGGCGGTGGGCTCATCGAAAATCAAGATTTCGTTGTCCCGGTAGAGCATTTTGAGAATCTCCACCCGCTGCTGCATCCCCACGGTGATATCCTCCACCTTGGCGTCCAGATCCACCCTCAGGCCGTACCGCTCGGACAGGGCCTCCACCTTTGCCCGGGCCTCCCGCTTCTGGAGAAAGCCCAGTTTGGTGGTCTCCGCCCCAAGGATGATGTTATCCAGCACAGTAAACACCTCAATGAGCTTGAAGTGCTGGTGAACCATGCCAATGCCAAGGGCAGTGGCGTCGTTGGGGTCGTTGATTTTAACTTCCTGGCCATTTTTCTTGATGATCCCCTTCTCCGGCTGGTAAAGGCCGAAAAGGACGCTCATCAGCGTGGACTTCCCCGCCCCGTTCTCCCCCAGGAGGGCGTGGATCTCCCCCCGGCGGAGCTGGAGGGTGATATCATCGTTGGCAATGATACCAGGGAATTCCTTGGTGATGTGGAGCATCTCAATGATGTTCTCAGATTCCATCGTCCTCATCCCGCTTCCTGTCTAAAATGTCAGTACCGGGCCCCTGTGAAAAGCCCTATTATGTCAATTATACCTGATGCTCGACAAAAACACAAGCAATTTTATTCCAGGAGGACAGAAAAAACGGGCGGGACGCAATGCGTCCCGCCCGCGCAGGGTTTCAAGCAAAAATCAGCCGATGTAGTTCAGCGCCACGTTGCTCCAATTAGTGTCAGTCACCTTGGCGAAGTCTTCCTCAGCCACCATGCTGTCCACCACCAGCTTACCGGAAGCCATGTCGGCCAGCTGAGCCTCGTACTCCTCAATGGTGTAGTTCTCCAGGCTCCAGGTAGCGGTGGGCAGGCCCACGGCGTCATCCTTGGCGCCCAGGGAAGTGCCCTTGCCGCCGATCTCGGAGAAGGTGCCGTCATACACCTTGGCCACGGCCCACTGCACGGAGGAAGCCAAGCCCTTCATGGCGGAGGTCACCACGGTCTCGGACTGGGCGGACTGGTCTACGTCCACGCCCACCACCAAGCCGTCGTTAGCAGCGGCGGCAGCAGCCACAGAATTGAACATGGAACCACCGCAGGCAAAGACGATCTCGGTACCGTTGGAGTACCAGCCGTTCATCATGGTCTGCAGCTCGGGGGAAGCCTGGAAGGAAGCGCCGTACTGCCAGGAATAGTTGATATCAACGGTCTTGCCCAGCTCCTTAGCGGCGTCGTTGGCGCCCTGCACGAAGCCGTAGCCGAAGCGGCAGCAGGCGGGGTTGGTGCCGCCGCCGCCACCGGTGAAGCCCAGCTTCTCAAAGCCTTCCTTCACCACGGCGTAGCCGGCCAGATAGCCGCTCTGCTCCTCCTGGAAGGAGATGCCCGCCACGTTGTCCAGGCCGATGGGGTAGCCATCAATGAAGATGAAGGGCACATCGGGGAACTCGGCGGCGGCCTTCTTCAGGGCAGCCTCCTGCATGAAACCAGCGCACACGATCACCTCGGCGCCACCCTCCACGGCGGCCTTCATGGCGTCGTAGCGGTCGTCGTCAGTGGCGGCGTCGCCGTTGGCGGGCTGGTAGTACTTGTAGCTCTTGCCGTTGGCGGCGGCGTACAGCTTCACGCCGTCGAAAGTGCCCTGGTTGAAGGACTTGTCCTTCAACTGGCCTACATCGGTGATGAAGGCCACCTGGTACTTGTTGTCGGAAGAGGTCATGGTGTCGGCGATGTCATCGGGGTTGTCACCAGCGGGAGCGGGAGGCTCCTCAGTGGGGGCCTGGGAGGGCTCGGTGCTCTCCTCCGTGCCGGGCTGGCTGGCGGGGGGCTCACTGGCGGTCTGAGTGGGATCGGGGTTGCCGCTGGTGCAGGCAGCCAGGCTCAGCACCATGACCACGGCCAGCAGCATCGCGAGGATCTTTTTCATCGCAAATTTCATCCTTTCTTTTCATCTATTCCGAACGGCGGCGCCGTCCGCACTCCATGTCCATGGGGCGGACACAGCATCTGCGCCCTGCCTCAAAGGACGAGCCCATTATATCGCGTCTGTCCGCAAAACACAAGGACTATTTGCATTGTACACGGATTTTTCACAAACCCCGACAAATTGCACCACTCAATATCCCTGTGCCTGCTGTCCTTTCACCAGCTTGACGATACGGCTGGTGCCCAGCCGGCCCGCCCCCAGCTCCAAAAAGTCCGCCGCGTCCTGAAGGCTGGAGATACCCCCTGCGGCCTTGATCTTCACATGGGGGGCCACATTGGCTTTAAACAGCGCCACATCCTCCCGGGTAGCCCCGGCAGTGGAGAAACCAGTGGACGTTTTGATGTAATCCGCGCCGCTCTCCGACACAATCCGGCACAGGCGCACCTTCTCCTCCTGGGTGAGCAGACAGGTCTCGATGATGACCTTAAGCACCAGGCCGCCGCACGCCTCCTTCACCGCGCGGATTTCGGCAAGCAGGTCGTCCCACCGACCGTCCTTGGCCCAGCCGATGTTGATAACCATGTCAATCTCCTTGGCCCCGTTGGCTATGGCGTCCTTGGCCTCAAACACCTTGACGGCGGTGGTGGAGTAGCCGTTGGGGAAGCCGATCACGGTACACACCGGAAGCTTGTCTCCCAAATAATCCGCAGCCTGTTTTACATAGCTGGCCGGAATACACACGCTGGCGCAGCCATAAGCGGCCCCATCGTCGCAGATCTGCTTGATTTCCTCCCAGGTGGCGGTCTGGGTAAGCAGTGTGTGGTCTACAGCGTTCAAAATGGTCTGGTTGTCCATGGGAATCACCTCATACATTATAATATATTTGTATTGTACTATGGACGGGCTGGAAAAGCAAGATCATCCCCCTATTTTCAGCGCTAATTTAGCCCCGCAACCGGCAGTTGTCAAATTGTATCCCCTTTTTGGTTGCAGAAGTAGCCGCTTTTTGCTAAGATAAGGCTGTCCAAAAGGCGCCGGACAGTCTTTTTTTCGGAGGTATCACTCATGGATTTTCGCGACCGTTTATTTGACCTGCGCCGTCAGGCCGGCCTGTCCCAGGAGGAGCTGGCCAATCTCCTGGGCCTCACCCGGCAGGCGGTACAGAAGTGGGAGGCGGGCACGTCCCGCCCGGATATGGATAACCTTGTCGCCCTGGCCAACTATTTTCACGTGTCCCTGGACTATTTGGTGACGGGCCGGGAGAACCCCGGTACACCTCCCCCGCCGGAGAGCGGGCCTGCCAATCCATCCCAGCCCGTCACCACCGTCATTCACCACCACTACCATGACACCTGGCACTACGAGTATAAAAGCCAGTGCACCCTCTTTGGCCTGCCCCTGGTCCACATCAATATCGGCCGCAGGGATCACTGGGCCCGGGGCATCATCGCCATCGGCAATATTTCCACCGGGTTTGTGGCTCTGGGGGGGATCACGGCGGGACTGCTCTCCCTGGGTGCAGTGAGCTTCGGACTGCTGCTGGCCTTGGGCGCGGTTACTCTGGGCGGCGTGTCCATCGGCGGGGTGGCGCTGGGTCTTTTATCCTGGGGCGGCATCGCCCTTGGCTGGCTTGCGGTGGGCGGGTGCGCCGTGGGTGTGTACGCCGCCGGCGGCGTGGTTGCGGCCTCCCAGGTGGCGGTGGGCGGCGTGGTGTCCGCTCCCTTGGCCATCGGCCTAGTTGCGGACGGCGCGAAAACCATCCCCGTTCCACTGGACGGCTTCAGCGACCAGGCGTTGGCTGAGGCCCACGCCGCCATTACCGAAGCCTGCACTAACGCACCATTCTTTGTGACCCGGCTGCTCAAATTTTTCATTTGGGCTGAGATGCACTGAAAATCCCCGGCGGGTTGTTTTCACAGCCCGCCGGGGATTTTTTGCCGGAACTCAATCTATAGTTGATTTTTGGCAAAAAATCCGCCATTGTATTCAACCATTATTTTTGCTATGATACAACCATTAAGCGAATCGAGGTGGTCATATGGCCAATATCCTGAGTGAACGCATAGCCGAGCTGCGCCGTGAGCGGGGCCTTACCCAAGAGCAGCTGGGCCAGCCGCTGGGGGTGTCCGCCCAGGCGGTGAGCAAATGGGAAAAGGGTGGTGCGCCCGATGTGGAGCTCCTTCCCGCCTTGGCCGACCGGCTGGGGGTCTCCATCGACGCCCTCTTTGGCCGGGAAGGGGGCTCCGTGACGGATATGGACAGCACCTTGGACCGCTGGCTCGTATCCCTCCCCAAGGAAAAACGGATCAGCGAGCTGTGCCGCCTGACCTGGTCCTCCTCCCGGTCTGCCATGCACGACCGCACGGATGCCGTCAGCATGCCGGATCTAAAGTACTCCAAGGGCTGCACCGTCCGAGTGGGCGGCGAAGATGTTTTGCTGCGCGTGGCGGTGGACATCAAAGAGGGGCTTCTCTTCGGCGTGGGGTCGGAGGAGCTGTCCTTCATGTCCATATGGCCTCGCCCAGAGGCGGGCTATGCCGCCCATTTCGCGCCCCGCGACCTATGCCGCCGCCTGTTTGCCCTCTTGGCCCGGCCCGGCTGTTTGGAGCTGATGGAGCGGCTTCATGACGATCTCACCGTCCGCTACTATGTACCGGAGGTGCTGGCCAAGCAGCTGAACCAGCCCCCGGAGCAGACGGCGGAGCTGCTGGCCAGTATGGAGGAGCTGAAGCTGGTAAAGAAATTGGAGTTAGAGATGGAAACGGGCTCTGTCAACGCCTACATCGTCCATGAGAACTGGGCCTTTACCCCGTTTCTTCTCTTTGCTCGATGCCTGCTGGAAAAGCACGATGCTTTTTACCTGCTCTGGGACGACCACGATAACGAGCAGGAACTATCCCGCGGCCCCAGTCCCACCACATGCGGACGGCTGTCCCACGTGCTGCCTCCACCATCCGCCGATTCCCCCACGGCCCCAACCCCACCACATACACACAGCTGCAAAGGAGAAACGAAATGAGTGAGAAAACGGAAAAGCATCCCGCCGCCCGGCAGTATTACCGGGCCTTCTACCAAAATAACCGCCTGCGCTTCGCTTTGGCTATGTTCCTGACCATCCTGTCCTTCCCCGGAAACCTCATCGGCTCCTGGCTGCTGGGTGAAGTCATCGACGTGGTGGCCGCCAGGGATCTGGATTGGCTGTGGCAGACACTGGTTTTCACCGTAATCTTTTTTGTCGTAATGTTTCTGCTCTCTTTAGGCATGTACCGGGCCAAATCCAGCTTTGTGTACCGGGCTCTGGCCCAGTACAAGTCCCTGGCTTTCCAAAACCTGTCGGAGAAGAGCATCAGCGCCTTTTCCCGGGAAAACACCGGCCGCTACATCTCGGTGCTCACCAACGATGTGAACTCGGTGGAGGAAAACTATCTCAAGCGCACCTTTTTGCTGGTCTTTTATGTCCTGCTCTTTTTCGGAAGCCTGGGCATGATGTTCTGGTACAGCCCGGTGCTGACCATCGCCACCATCGTCCTCTCCCTCTTCCCCCTGGCCGGTTCCCTGCTCATGGGCAAGGAGCTGGCGGCGCGGGAAAAGATAGTGAGCGACAAGAACGAGGGTTTTGTGGCCCAGCTCAAGGATCTGCTGTCCGGCTTCTCCGTCATCAAGAGCTTCAAGGCCGAGGGCGAGGCCCAGCGGATGTTCGACATCTCCAACCGCGATGTGGAGGAGGGCAAGCGCCGCCGCTACTGGTGGGAATGTCTGCTCACGGCGGTGAGCCAGAACCTGTGCGCCGACACGCTTCAGTTCGGCATCTTTTTCCTGGGAGCGTTCCTGGCCATCCGGGGGGATATCACTGCGGGCACGGTACTCATCTTCGTCAATCTGTGTAATTTTGTAATTCAGCCCATCAACATCATTCCCCAGTATTGGGCCAGCCGCAAGGCCGCCAAGGCCCTCATCGATAAGCTGTCCCAGGTCACTGAGGAGAACGCCGGACGCTCCGGCGAGGCAATCCCCCCGGTGCTCCGCGACGCCATCTCCCTGGACCATGTGAGCTTCGGCTATGAGCCGAACAAGCCGGTTCTCCAGAATGTGTCCCTCCGGCTGGAGCCCGGAAAGAAATATGCCATCGTGGGCGGCTCCGGGTCAGGCAAGTCCACCCTGCTCAACCTGCTCATGGGCGCTTACGACAGCTATAGCGGCTCCATCGCCATCGACGGCAAGGAGCTTCGGGAAGTGGACACCGACAGCCTGTACGACCTGATGAGCCTCATTGGGCAGAGCGTGTTCCTCTTTGATGATACCATCCGCCGCAACATCACCATGTTCCGGGACTTCCCGGACAGCCAGGTGGACAGCGCTGTAAAACGCTCCGGCCTGTTAGAGCTGCTCTCTCAGCGCGGGGAAGACTACCGCTGCGGGGAAAACGGCGCGGGTCTGTCCGGCGGTGAGCGCCAGCGGGTGTCCATTGCCCGCTGCCTGCTCCGGGGCGCACCGGTGCTGCTGCTGGACGAGGCCACTGCCTCTCTGGACAACCAGACCGCCTTTGCCGTCACCGACGCCATCCTTCACCTGGACGGCCTCACCCGGGTGGTGGTCACCCACCGGCTGGAGGAGACACTTATGGGCCAGTACGACCAGATCATCGTGATGCGAAACGGACAGATCCAGGAGCGCGGAACATTCCGCCAGCTCATGGAGCAAAAGGGCTTTTTCTACTCTCTGTTCACCCTGGCGGCATAGTAAGAACCGGGCGGCTTTTCGGCCGCCCGGTTCTTCTCAGTGGTCCAGCAGTTTGGCAATGGCGGTACGGCGCACCTTCATCGCGCTCTTAGGGCAGAATTCCTGGCAGCAAAAGCAGCGGATACACGCCTTGCGGTCAATGCGGGGCTTTTTATCCACCATCGTGATGGCCCTGGCGGGGCACACATCCCGGCATTCGCCGCAGCCCACGCACTCCGCCTTGCGCACCACAGGCCGCTGGGACAGCGCCCAGTTCATCACCGTCCCCTTCACCCGGCCAAAGAGGCTTTTGCCATCCCCTTGAAATAGATGGCTGTTGCCGGTGGTGATTCGCTGAAAGTCCGGGATGGCAAAGGCGGCGGGGTCTCCCTCCACCGTCAGCCCCTCCGCCGAGGCGGGAATGAGCCCCCGCTCCAACGCCGCCTCCAGGGTGGGCACCTCCTCCCGCTTCAGCCCGATAAGCCCGGCGCAAACCAGATCCGCTTTATGGGGGCTCTCCGCCGCCAGCAGCGCACCCATGTGCCGCGGCGTTCCGCCGGTGGGACCGTTCCCCTCCATGCAGTCCACCGCGTCCACGATGGTCAGGCAGGGCTTGAAATACTCATCCAGATCCACAATCATCCGGGCAAAATCCCGCGGATCAGGGTAGCGGAAATGGCACTCCGGCTTCATGGTGCCGGGAATAGAGCCAAACATATTTTTAGCGCCGCAGGTCATGGCCATCATGCCGTGGGTTTTAAGCTTGCAGAGATTGATAATCGCGTCCGCATCGCCCAGCCATGCGGTGTATTTGAACTGGCGGCATACCTTTCCCTCCGGGAAACGGGCCTCCCGTTCCCCAAAGTCCTGATTAAGCCTCCCACCCGCCTGCTCCGCCGCCCTCATGCCGGTAGCGGCGTACACCCGGTTCACGTAGGCGGCATTATAAAGCCCCCCGGGACTGTCTCCCACCACCACATCCGCTCCCCGTGCCGCCAGAAGCTTCACCAGGGCACACAGAAGCCCCGGGTGGGTGGTAGCCGCCTTTTCCGGCTTGGCAAAGGTCACCAGGTTCACCTTAATGGCAATCCTCATTCCCGGGCGCACCCAATCCAGCCCGCCCAGCGGCCCCAGCACCCGCTCCAGCGCCGGCCCGGCCTCCTCCTCCGAATAGTTGGCACAGGGGACAATCACAACTTCAGGCTTCACAATTCTTCACCTCTACCGAAAAAGGCTGCCGCAGCTGCGGCAGCCTTTTTGTACTCAGAATGGGAGTTTACTCCTCCTCGGGGGCCTCTTCGGAATCCTCATCCCCCTCCATGGGGGCAGACTCCAACAGGGCGCGGATGGACAGGGATACCTTTTTGTGCTCCTCGTCGATGGCCGTGATCCTGGCATCCACCGTATCGCCCTCACGCACCACATCCTCAGGCTTATCCACCCGATGGTCCGCCAGCTGGGAGATATGGATCAGGCCGTCCACTCCGGGGACGATCTCGGCAAAGGCACCGAAGGTCATCAGCTTGACAATCCGAACACTGGCCACATCGCCCACCGAATACTTCTCGGTAAACACGCTCCACGGCTCCTGGCTGTGATCCTTCACCCCCAGGGAGATCTTCTTCTTCTCCGGGTCAAAGGAGATGACGTACACCTCAATGGGATCGCCCACAGACACCACCTCGGAGGGGGTCTTAATGCGGGACCAGGACAGCTCGGAGATATGAACCATGCCGTCCACGCCGCCGATGTCCACAAAGGCGCCATAGGAGGTGAGGCTCTTAACGGTGCCGCTGTAGCGCTTGCCCACCTCAATGTTATCCCAGATGGCGGCGGCAGCGGCGGCGCGGGCCTCAGCCGCCACGGCCCGGATGGAACCCACCACACGGCGGCGGGCGCGGTTCACCTCGGTAATGCGCAGCTGCACGCGGGTTTTGACCATCTCCGCCAGGTCGGCGCCCCGGGGCTTGCCGGACTGGGAGGCAGGGATAAACACACGGATGCCCTTGACGCTGGCCACCAAGCCGCCCTTGTTTTCCTCGGTGATCACGCCTTCCAGCACATCCCTGCTCTCCACCGCCTTCTCCACG
The DNA here is from genome assembly GCA_910587255.1 of uncultured Oscillospiraceae bacterium. Classification (GTDB taxonomy): domain Bacteria; phylum Bacillota; class Clostridia; order Oscillospirales; family Oscillospiraceae; genus Enterenecus. The sequence goes on along the minus strand of CAJUKT010000094.1, from coordinate 28,822 downwards.
GTCTCCCAGTTCTTGTCCGCGTCAAGGCGCTTCTTGGACAGCTTAACCACGCAGTCCCTGTCGCTGACCAGCATGACGATGGCTTCAATCTCCTCGCCTACCTTGGCCAGATCCTCCACCTTCACATCGGGATCGTCGCTCAGCTCAGACAGGGGAATGGTGCCGGGGTACTTGACGCCCAGCTCCACCTGCACCTCAGTGGGCGTGATGGCTGCGACTGTTCCAGTGACCCGATCCCCCGTATTCAAAATTTTGAACGACTCCTCCAGCATTTCCGCGAAGGACTGTTCAATCTCCATAATTTCGTCGCTCATTTTGTTGCTGACCTCCTTTATTATCCACTCCGGCGTGGATGCGCCGGCAGTGATTCCAAGCGTGCCGATACGGCCGAACCGTTCCCGGTCAATATCGCTCCCCCGCTCCGCCTGCACCACGACGGCGCAGCGGGCGGCGCACAGCTGGGTGAGCTTCCTGGTGTTGGAGCTCTTTTGATCGCCAATGACGATCATGGCATCGCATTGACCGGCCAATTTCAGGGCCTCCGATTGCCGCTTGGACGTAGCATTACATATTGTATCAAAAAATTCCGCGTTTGTACACACTTTTTTTGTGTTTTCCACGATTTTTTCCCACTTAGTCAAAATAGCTGTGGTTTGGGACACAAATGTAAGGGGCAAACCGGGAAATTCCGGCTCTTTTTTCATGATTTGTTCCAGCTCTTCCCAATCGGACGCCACTCTTCCCCTGCGGGTGCACCCTAAAATTCCCAAAATTTCCGGGTGGTCGGCCTCTCCCACGATCACCGGGACTCTCCCACGCGCCTCCGCATCCCGGACAATATCGTGGATACGGGTGACATTGGGGCAGGTTGCGTCCAGCACCCGGCAGCCCCGCGACTCCAGCGCCCGGTATGTGCTGTCCGGCTCCCCATGGGCCCGGATGAGCACCACGGCCCCCCTGGGGACCTCCTCCGGCGCGGCGGCAGTGACCGCCCCCATATCCTCCAGCCGGCGGATCACGTGGTCGTTATGGGTGATATGACCCAGCAGGTATACCGGCCCCTGGGCTGCGGCTTTCTCCGCCAGCTCCACCGCCCGGCGCACCCCATAGCAAAACCCGGCGCTCCCGGCCACCTTTACCTTCATCCCGCCTGCTCCCCCAGCGCCCGAATACGGACCAGCAGGTCGTCGGCGATGCGCTGGTAGTCGCCGGCAGAGGGCTTGCGCCCCTCAAACTCCGGGTAATAGGACTCACCGAACACCACCGTGGTCTTGCGGAACCGCCGCTTTTTAGCCGGAATGTAGACGGGCACCAGGGGCACGCCCGTGCGGGTGGCCAGCATGGCCGCCCCGGTCTGGACCTCCGAGACCTGTCCCTCCCTCACCCGGGTCCCCTCGGGAAACATAAGCAGCTTTTCCCCGCCGCGCAGCACTTTCAGGCATTCCTTCACCGCAGCCATATCGGACTTGCCGCGGTTGACGCCGATGATCCCCGCCTTTTTCAGCAGGAAACCGATCACCGGCCATTTCATAACCTCCGCTTTGGCCATTACATGGGTCTGCCGCTTTCCACCCATGGCGCACACCACATAAAGCGGGTCTCCCAAGGTGGTGTGATTGCCACAGATTACCGCCGCCCCTTCGGGGATATTATCCGCACCCACCGCCTTCCAGGGGTGGATGATCCTCATAAAAATCCAGATAATGGGGTAGATCACCGAATATACCTTATTCCTCATGGGTCCCCTCCCTGATATCCAGCCGCTCTTGAATGATACCCAACAGCAGCTGAAAGCTTTCCTCCAGATCCAGCCCGGTGGTGTCCGCCAGCACAGCGTCCGGCCCCTGGCGCAAAGGCGCGGTCTCCCGCTGGGTGTCCCGGCGGTCCCGTTCCACCACCTCCCGCAAAACCTGATCGAAGTCAGCCCGCTGGCCCCGCTCCATCAGCTCCTGATACCGCCGCTCGGCCCTCGCCTCGGGGGCGGCGGTGAGGAAAATCTTCAGATCGGCGTTGGGCAGCACCACCGTACCGATATCCCGCCCATCCATGATGACATGGTGCTCCCGGGCTGTCCTGCGCTGCATCTCCATCAGAAAATCCCGCACTGCCGGGAGGGCCGCTGCCTTGGACGCGCAGGCCGAGATATCATTCTCCCGGATGGCCGCAGTCACATCCTCCCCGTCCAAAAACATGTGCTGGAGGCCGTCCGCCCCATAGCCCATGGTGATGGACAGCCCTGGCAGCATTGCCGCCACGCGCTCCCCATCGGCAGGGTCTATCCCCTGCCGGCGGGCCGCCAGCCCCACTGTGCGGTAGATGGCCCCAGTGTCCACATATAAAAAGCCCAGCTCCTGGGCCAGGCGCTTGGCTAAAGTGGATTTGCCCGCGCCGGAGGGTCCGTCAATGGCAATGCTGCGATATTCCATGGGAAAACCCCTTCCTTTATTATATAGTAGCAAGCCGCTCCGCCGCGGCCAGTCCGGCGGCATAGCCGGTGGACCAGGCGATCTGAAGGTTAAAACCCCCGGTATAGCCGTCCACATCCAGCAGCTCCCCGGCGAAAAACAGTCCCTTCGCCTTTTTAGACTCCATGGTTCTGGGGTCCACCTCGCCCACCGCCACACCCCCGGAGGTGACCACCGCCTCCTCCACCGAACGCGTCCCTGTGAGGGGAACGGTAAAATCCTTCAGCGTCTCCAACAATTTTTTCCGCTGCTCCCTGCGGATATCGTGGACCTTGGTGTCCCCTGGGATGCCGGTGCGCTCAGCCAGCACGGACACCATGGACCGGGGAACCAGTCCCCCCAGGGCGTTGGCATAGTCCTGATTGGCGCGCTCCTCAAAGTCCCGCAAAAGGCGGGCGTCCAGCTTTTGCATGTCCAAGGCGGGTTTCAGGTCAATATGGGCCGTATACCTGCATTTCTCAAAGTCCATATGGGCGGAGGCGGACAAAACCAGCGGCCCGGACAGGCCAAAGTGGGTGAACAGCAATTCCCCCTGCTCCTGAAATACCGCCCTGTCTTTCTCATTTTTTATCCGAAGCCCCACATTGCGCAGAGACAGCCCCTGCAGCCTTCCACAGCAGGAGTCCCCCGACTCCAGCGGCACCAGCGATCCCCGAATCGGGATGATGGTGTGCCCCGCCGCCTGTGCCAAGCCGTAGCCCTCCCCGGTGGAGCCGGTGCGGGGATAGGAAGCCCCTCCTGTGGCAAGAATCAGCGCCTTACAGTCTCTATATTCCCGGCCTTTCTCCATATGCACAGCGGCAAGCCGCCCCTCTTGGACAACGAGGCCGGTCACCCGATCCCGCCGGATCTCAACCCCTTGGCGGCGCAGCTCAAAAAACAGCGCGTCTACGATATCGGCGGCTTTGTCGGATACAGGGAACACCCGATTCCCCCGCTCTGTTTTCAGCTTCACACCCAAGCCCTCGAAAAAAGCCATGGTGTCCGCCGGGCCAAAACGGTCAAAGGCACTGTAAAGGAATTTACCATTGCGGGGAATGGACGCCATCAGCCCATCCCGCCCACAGTTATTGGTGAGATTACACCGGCCCTTCCCGGTAATGTACAGCTTGCGCCCCACTTTCTCGTTGGGTTCCAGCAGCAGCACTTCCGCCCCGGACCGGGCAGCGGTAATGGCGGCCATCATGCCTGCCGCGCCGCCCCCGGCCACCACCACCCTATTTGTCCTCATACTCCACCTTTTCGTACACCTGATATTCGTCCCAAATGCTCTCCAGCCGGTTAAACGTGGCGGTGACCTCATCGGATTTCTTTCTACCCACCGCCACGATCAGCGCGTTGATGACGGACAGCGGCGCCACCAGCGAATCCACAAAGGATGCCATATCGCTTTTTGCCAGCAGGCGGAAGTTTGCCGTATCATACAGGGGTGACATCTCGCTGTCGGTAATTGCGATTACCGTGGCGCCCTGGTCCCGGGCAAACTCCATGGCCCGGACGGACCGGGTGGAATAGCGCGGAAAGCTGATTCCAATCACCACGTCGTCTTTTCCCACCCGGAGCATCTGTTCAAACATCTCGCTGGCTAAGCTGGTCTGCACCTGCCGCACATCGTCAAAAATCAGCTTAAAATAGAACGTGAGAAAATCAGACAGCGCCGCCGATGAGCGCACTCCCAAAACATAGATGCGCCGCGCCCCCACAATGGCGTTCACCGCTGCCGCAAAATCCTCCCGGTTCAGCTCGTTCAGGGACATGCGCAGCTTCTCAATGTCTGACTGCACCACCTTGTCCAGAACATCCTGGGTTCCCAGCCGGTCATAGGACACCTCAATGCGCTGCACAGTGGTGAGCTTGCCCCGGATCATCTCCTGCATGGCCTTCTGCATGGCGGGGTAACCGTCGTAGCCCAGCTCGGCAGCAAAGCGGACCACCGTAGACTCGCTGGTATGAACCGCCTGCCCCATCCGGGCGGCGGTCATAAAGGCGGCCTTATCGTAGTTATCCAGGATATAGCGCCCAATCAGCTTCTGGCTTTTGGAAAAGGTGGCCATTCTGCTCTGAATCGTGGTCAAAATGTCACGGCTCATAGTGCTGCAACCCTACTCTCTTTCTAGCCTCCGCAGGGAAATTCCTGCGCCCAATAGGTGTATCATACCGTTTTGCCCCGGAAATTGCAAGGGTTTTGAAGCAATTTCCCACTATTCCCGCAGCGCCCGCAGCTCTTCCATGGTAAGGGGCCGCCATCTGCCCGGCCTCAGACCGTCCAGCAGCAGCTTCCCCTCCCTCACCCGCCGGAGCCGTTCCACCTTCAGCCCGGCGGCGGCGCACATACGGCGCACCTGCCGGTTTTTCCCCTGGTGGATCACCACGTTAAGGGTGCGCTCCCCCGTCCGCTCCACCCGGTCCGCAGTAAGAAGCTCTCCCCCGTCCGCCACCGGGGCCGACAGGATCGGTATGGCCCGGTCCACATTCCCGGACACCCACACCCGGTACTCCTTTTCCACCCCATGGGATGGATGGGTGAGCTTGTGGGTCAGCGCCCCGTCGTCTGTGAGCAGCAGCAGCCCCTCTGAATCCATATCCAGCCGCCCTACCGGCCACACTCGGGCGGGGCAGTCCGCCACCAGCTGCGCCACTGTTTTTCGTCCCTTCTCGTCGGACAGGGTGGTGACATAGCCCCGGGGCTTGTTCAGCATCAGGTAGGTATATCCTGCCGGAGCCTCCAGCGGCAGGCCGTCCACCTCCACCCGGTCCCGGCTGGGATCGGCTTTTTCCCCTAGCCGGGCGGTTTTCCCATTCACCGTCACCCGCCCTGCCTGTATGTACTCCTCCGCCCGGCGGCGGGAGCAAATCCCCGCCGCCGACAGCAGCTTTTGCAGCCGTTCCTCCATTACCGATACCTCTTCCCGCTTATTATGCCGCGCCCCACAGCCGCTGCCACCAGTCCAGCGGCTCCCGCACGTCCAGCTGCGCTCCATTTTGGGCCGCCAGATCCGTCCGGGCTACAATTTCGCCGTCTTTTTTCCACACCGCCTCGCCAATCGGCGTCCCTGGCGCAAAGGGGGCCTGGACAGATGAATCCAGCTTCACCTCCATGGTCAGCGCCTCCCCCTCTTTCAGGGGATAGCCCACCTCATCCGCCGCCACTGCCGCCACGCTGGGGATAAGGCTGCCCCTTACCGCCACCGCCCCCAGTGTCTCGCCCTTTTTGCAAAGCCCCTGCCGGGGATAGGTTTGAAACCCATAATCCATCAGCTTACAGTGGTCGTTCCAGTCGTCCCCATCGTTTAAGGTAACGCAGATAAGGGTCTGGCCGTCCCTGGTGGCTGCGGACACCAGGGTTCGGCCCGCCTTTTCGGTAAACCCGGTTTTCATCCCCACGCATCCCTCACAGCGCCAAAGCAGCTTATTATGGTTGACGAAGGTGCGGCTTCCAATTGTGACGGACCGGGTGGCGCAGATCTCCGCCACCGTCTCATTTTTCAGGCACGCCTGGGCAAGCAGCGCCATATCGTAGGCGGTGGAGTAGTGGTTGTCGTCGTTGAGCCCGCTGGGGTTGGCAAAGGAGCTGTTTTTCATCCCCAGCTCCGCCGCCTTTTGGTTCATCATCGCCACAAAATCCGCCTCGCTCCCCGCCGTGTGGCAGGCGACGGCCATAGCCGCGTCGTTTCCCGACTGAAGCAGCAGGCCGTACAGCAGTCCCCGCAGGGTGATCTCCTCCCCCGCCTTCAGATAGATGGACGAACCCTCGCTACCCAGCCACTCCCCTTTGACGCTCACTACTTCATCCAAGTCCCCCGCCTCCTCCACCGCCACCAGGGCGGTGAGCAGCTTCGTAGTGCTGGCGATGAGCCGGGGCTGGTGGATGTTGTGTTCATAGAGCACCCGGCCGCTTGATGCGTCCATAAGGATAGCGCTGGACGCGTGGGAGCCCACGCCATAGGCCGGGGGACATGCGGCGGACAGCAGCAAAGCGGCGGCGAGCACAACGGTCAATTTTTTCACAAAAAGGTCACTCCCATCTGAATGGTCAGATGGGAGTAGTATGGCCTTGACCACCCGGCCTTATCCGGGCGCGGGGTTACAGGGCTTCTCCCCCGCTCTCCCCGGCGGTTTTTTTGTCTATATAGCCGGTGACCCGCTCAAACATTTCCGGCACCAGGTCCACCACCCGGCTCACAGTGTCCCCCGGCGGGGGCGCCACGGGCAGCAGCCGTACGCAGCCGTCCTTCACCACCAGGAACGCGATGGGAATCACACTCACCCCGGCCCCCGCGCCGCCGCCGAAATTCTTGGGCACATTCTGGGTCTTGCCGAAGTCGGAGCCGCCGGTGGCAAAGCCGAAGGACAGCCGGGATACCGGGATCAGGGTCACCCCGTCCTGGGTGACGATGGGCTGGCCCACCACGGTGTTAGCGTCCACCATCTCCCGGATCTTGTCCATGGTGGTGTGAAGCACTTCATTGATGGGATGGTTGTTTTCACTCATGACTCAATGCCTCCTGTTTTTTTCTAGGGGTCCTTCCGCTTTTGATCCAAGTAACCAGCGCTTTCACGCCGTAGTGCACACCCAGCGCTACAATCTGGCCCACCGTCAGGGTGACGGCGGCCCGGGCCTCTGCCATCGGCTCTGTGATGCCGTAATCCAAGCCGATTTTGAACGAGTGGCGCTTTACCTTAAAATTATTGTCCAAAATGGGCCAGAGCATACCCATCGCCGCATTTGCCCTGCCGTAACTCAAAGCAGCGGCGGCGGGATCCGTGCCGCCCCAGACCAGCTCCAACTCCAAATCATCCACGCGTATCTTCCGCTTCAGCGCCCCGCAGGCCTGTCCCATCACCGGCAGCAGCTTCATGAGCCGGGAAAGTGTGCCCGGCTTATCCTCTTTGGGCTTTGGGGGCTCTTTTTTGTGCCCCTCCGCCGCCGGCGGTTTCCCCTTTTCTTTTTTCTTTTTTTGCTTCCTGGCCCTCGGCTTCCAATTTCCTTCTGATTCTTTTGCGGCGGGGAACAGCTGGAGCTTTACCGGCCCCATCAGAAGGTATATGAACAGCCCCGCCTGCCCATAGCTCACCCTGCCGCCGATGCGCACCAGAGAAAAAAGCCACAGCACCAAAAGGATCGCCAGCAGCACCTTCAAAAAGGTCATGCCTCCCCCTCCCCGTCCGGCGGTTCAGGGGCGGGCCCGCTCTCCGCCTCCCGCAGGCGGCGCAGGGCAGACTCCATTTCCATGGTGAGCTGAAGGTCTTCCTGACTGGCGCAGGCCAGATTGGGCAGATCCTCCAGAGAGGCAAGGCCAAAGGAGCGCAGAAAATCCTTGGTGGTTCTAAACTGCATAGGCCGCCCCGGCACCGCCAGACGGCCCGCCTCCCGGATCAGCCCCCGCTCCAGCAAAAGGCCCACGGTGTATGAGCTGTCCACCCCCCGGACCTGCTCAATATAGGCCCGGGTCACCGGCTGGAAATAGGCGATGATGGCCAGCACCTCCAACGCGGGCTGGGACAGCTTGGAGGGCTTGCGGTTTTCCAGCGCCTTTCGGACATACCCAGCCTGCTCCGGCGCGGAGCACATCTGCCAGCTGTTCTCCAGCCGCACCAGCCGGATGCCCCGCCGTTCATAGCTGTAATGGTCCGCCAGGCGCTGGCACACGCTGTCCACCGTCTCCCGGTCCTGCCCCAGGGTAAGGCACAGCCGCTCCACACCCATAGGGTCCCCCGCCGCAAATAGGATGCCCTCAATGGCGCTCTCCAGCTCTTTTAATTCCATGTGGGGCGTCCTCCTTTTGTGTTGTTATCCTGCGTCTGCTCGCAGCCGGGCTTTTGTCCTCTCTCCGCTCCATCCGCGCCGTTCGCTGCGGCTCCGCGCTTCTTCTTGTCACGCTGCGCCTGCTCACCGCGCGCGGCTTCACTCCGTCTCGGACAAAACCAGCCGCCGCTGCACGGCGGCTGGGCTTTTGTCCTCTCTCCGCTCCATCCGCGCTTGTTCGCAACGGCTCCGCGCTTCTTCTCAATAGCTCTCCACCGTCACATCCACGTCCTCCGGCAGGCCATCGACGGTACTGGTTACGGTACAGTCCTCCGCCGTCCCTGCCAGATGAATGCGGTTGGCCTTGCACAGCTCCAAAATAGCTAAAAACGTAGCCACCACTTCAGACCGGCTCCGGCTTGTTTTGAACAGCGCCTTAAAACGGGCCACGCCAAACTGGATAAGCCTGTCCAATATAGACCGGGCCTTGTCCGCCACCGGATAGGGCTCCCGGCCTACAATACCCTCAAAGGCCGCCGCCAGCGGAGGCAGCTTATTGTCCGTCCGGGCCAGCACCGAGCGGATCGCCGTCAAGATATCTCCCTTGTCATGGACGTACTGGTAGGCATTTTCTGCCTTTACCGGCTCCGGCTGCTTGGGGAGGTAGTCCCTGCCGAATTCATACCGTCCATTGAGCTCCTCCGTCACGTCCTTGATCTTCACATAGGTCTCCTGGCTCTTGTGCTCCTCCAGGGCAGCCATCAGCTCTTCCATCTCGCTCATAGCCACCTCGTCGTCAATGGACAGCAGCATCCGGGTTTTAATATAGACCAGGTGGGCCGCCATGGTGACGAACTCGCTGGCCACCTCCAGATTCAGCTCCTCCCGCTGGGCCATCCACGCCAGGTACTGCTCCAGCAGCTCGGAGATCTGGATATCCCGGATCTCAATTTTATTTTTGCTCAGCAGGTGAAGGATCAAATCCAGGGGGCCGTCAAAGTCCTCCATATCCTCCTGCTTGGCCTTCACCACCTTGTCCAGGTGGTAGATCGGGGCTTCCATGGCTCCCCTCCCTTCCATAACAGGAATATTATAGCAAATTCTTTCGCAAAAAACAAGGGATAGTATTTCCGTACGGCAGGTTCAGCCGATTACTGCAACCCCTTTATCTCTCTCCATTCTGTTTCCAGGATTGCCATCAAAATATCATCCGCATATTCTCCCCCGCTTTTGACCGCGTCGCGCAGCACCCCTTCCCTCTTGAACCCGGCCTTCAAATACGCCCTTTCCGCCCTGGGATTAAAGGAATATACGTCCAGCTCCAAGCGGTGCAGCTTTAATTCTTCAAAGGCAAAATCACGGGTCGTCTCTATCATCCAAGTCCCGATTCCTTTTCCTCTCTCGGTCGCCTGGTAAATGCCGATGCGAAAATTTGCACACCGCAAATCCCAGTCAATCTCATTGATTACACTCTCCCCAATGATGTCGCCGTCAGGGGAAATCACCAGGAAAAAATACCGGCTGCCGTCCTCAATTGACTTCATAAAGAAGGAGACCACTTCCTCTTTGGAAAAGCTCTCCTTGCAGCCCGTCAATCTGGCCACCTCCGGGTCCAAGGGATCATAATTCTGGGCATAGTATCTTTCCGCGTCATCCGGCCTCGCCAGCCGCATAATATAGCCGCCCTTGCCCCATTGCCGCTCTGCCTTCATTGCCATCCCCTATCCATTCAGCTTTTCCAGCGCCGCCTTTGCCGCCATCTGCTCCGCTTCCTTCTTGGTCCGCCCCACGCCCGATCCGATCACCTTCCCATCCACCGACGCCTCCATCTCAAAGCTGCGGCAGTGGTCCGGGCCGCTCTCCCGCGCCAGGCGGTATGCCACCGCAGCCCCCGGCGTGCGCTGCACCAGCTCCTGGAGCGCGGTCTTGTAGTCCCGGTCTGCGGCCTTTTCCTGCTCCTTGTCCAAAATCAGCCAGCGGATGATGGGCCGCACCGCCTCCATCCCCCCGTCCAAATAGACGGCGGCCAGCATGGCCTCGGTGGCGTCCGCCAATATGGAGGGCCGTTTCCGGCCCCCTCCCGCGTCCTCCCCCTTGCCAAGGCGGAGGTAACGGCCCAGCTCCAGCCCCTTGGCCACCTCGTGGAGGCTCCCTTCACACACCAGGGCGGCGCGGGTCCGGGTCAGTTCCCCCTCGGGCATGTCCGGGTGCTCGTGGAACAGATAGTCCGCCACCACCACCCCCAGCACGGAGTCGCCTAAAAATTCCAACCGTTCGTTACTGGTCAGCCCCTCCCCCCGGTGCTCGTTGGCGTAGGAGCTGTGGGTCATGGCGTGTCCCAGCAGCCCCCGGTCCCGGAAGCGGTAGCCCAGTTTTTTCTCCAGCTCGTCCATAAATATCCCCCACCACGGAAAAAGCCCCGCCTCGGCGGGGCTTTTTCTCTCAGAATTGTAAGCTCAGAAGCTGTACGAATAACCGAAGTATTCAGATTCGCGAGCCAAAATTGCCGGTAGCAAGGCGAAAAATCACGGGAATACTTTGTGTATTTCAAGATTTTTCAACGCAGCCAGCGGCAATTTTGGCCGTAAAGCTGGGTGCTGAGGCTATTGGTACAGCTTCTCAAATATCCAAGTACTCCTGCATGTATTTGTACAGGTCGCCCACGGTCACGATGGATTCAATGTCCTCGCTGTCCATCTCCTCCATGCCGAACTCCTCCTCCAAGGCCATGGATAAATCCATCAGGTCCACGGAATCCGCGCCCAGGTCGTCCACAAAGGCGGAGTCGGCAGTGACCGTCTCAGGGTCTACGCCGAATTGCTCGGCGATCAGCTTACACAATTTTTCGAACATTTTGAGCAGCTCCTTTATGTTGCTTTAATCATCATCATAATAGGGGCTTTGCGGCCCACTGTCAATAGTATTTTTGACAATTTTTTTGTCGCGTCATTCTCCGCTTCCGTCAGCGGCGGCAGAGCGGGCAGTCAGGCGCATATGCTCCACATTTTCCGTGATGTCCTCCACGATGCCGGAGCGGCTGAACTCCACCGCCTGGCGGATGGCGTTCTTCATGGCGTAGCCGTTGGACGAGCCATGGGCCTTGATCACCGGCCGGGAAATGCCCAGCAGCGCCGTGCCCCCCACCTCGTTGGCGTCCAGCAGCTTTTTAAAGTCCCGCAGTCCGTCCTTCATCAGCAGGGCCGCAATCTTGGTCTTGAAATTTTTCATGAACATCTTCTTCATCTCACGGCTGAGAAACAGTCCCGCGCCCTCCACCGCCTTGAGGAAGATATTTCCCGAATACCCGTCCGACACAATCACATCCACGGCGCCCTCCACCGCCTCCCGGGCCTCCACATTGCCCACGAAGTTGATGCGGCCCTCCTCCTTGGCCTTTTGGAGGAGTTGGTACGCCTCCCGCTGAAGGCCGGTTCCCTTGGAGGGCTCCGCGCCGATGTTCAGCAGCCCAACCCGGGGCTCCGGCCGCCCCAGCACCCGCTCTGCGTAGTAGCTGCCCATAAAGGCGAACTGGAGCAGAAATTCCGGCGTGCCCTCGGCGGTAGCCCCGCAGTCGATGAGCACCGAGCCGCCCCCGCCGGTGGGCACCACCGGCGCCATGGCCGCCCGGCGTATGCCCTTGATCCGCTTTACCAAAAGCGTCGCCCCGGACAGCAGCGCCCCCGTGGACCCAGCAGACACAAAGGCGTCCCCCTCCCCGCTTTTCAGCAGGTTCAGGCCCACGGTGAGGGAGGAGTCCTTTTTCTCTTTAAAGGCGGTGGCAGGATTGTCGCACATCTCCACCACCTGGTCGGCGTGGGTGATGGACAGGCCCTGGGGCAGCTCGGCCACCCCCTCTTTTTGAAGGGCCTCCAAAATCTCCTCCCCCCGGCCCACCAGTACCACTTCCACGCCATACTCCTTAATTGCCTGTAGCGCGCCCTGTACCGGCGCCTGGGGCGCGTTGTCCCCGCCCATTGCATCCACGATGATGCGCATTCCGTCGGCCTCCTTTACAATCTCTCTCTCAGCTTGTCCACCAGCTCCAGCGAACGTTTGGACAGCTCCGCGTTTTTATTGCGCTTGCCCTTTACCCTGTGGTTCAGGGAGGGCATTATGCCGAAATTGATGTTCATAGGCTGAAAATCGGCCACGCCCTCATTGCTGACGTAGGCCGCCAACGCCCCGATGGCGGTCTCCCGTGGGAAGTCCAGCGGCCCCTGCCCCAGCATCCGCCGCGCCAGCTCCACCCCCGCCAGAAACCCGGAGGCGGTGGACTCCACATAGCCCTCCACCCCGGTGATCTGCCCGGCAAAGGCGATGCGCCCGTTCCCTCGCACCCGGTAATAGCGGTCCAGCAGCCGGGGGGAGTTCAGATAGGTATTGCGGTGCATCACCCCATAGCGCACATACTCCGCATTGCGCAGGGCCGGGATCATGGAGAACACCCGCTTCTGCTCCCCCCACTTCAGATGGGTCTGGAAGCCCACCAGGTTGTAGAGCGTCCCAGCGGCGTTGTCCCGGCGCAGCTGCACCACGGCATAGGGCTCCCGCCCGGTCTTCGGGTCGGGCAGTCCCTTCGGCTTCAGCGGCCCAAAGGCCAGGGTCTGCACCCCACGCCTTGCCATCACCTCCACCGGCATACAGCCCTCAAACACGTTTTTGTCCTCAAAGCCGTGAACCTCCGCCTCCTGGGCGACGCACAGCTCCCGCCAAAAGGACAGGTACTCCTCCTCGGACAGCGCACAGTTGATGTAGTCCGCCGTCCCCCTGTCGTACCGGGAGGCAAACCAGGCGTGATCCATATCAATGCTGTCAAAGGTGACGATGGGGGCCGCCGCGTCGAAAAAATTCAGGCGGCGGTTCTCGGGAAACAGCCCGGCGATGGCCTGGGACAGGGCGTCCGAGGTCAGCGGCCCGGAGGCGACCACCACCTCTCCGTCCGGGATGGCCGCGGCCTCCCCCTGGGCAATTGTGATATTGGGATGGCTGCGCACGGCGGCGGTGACGGCGGCGGAAAATCCCTCCCGGTCCACCGCCAGGGCACCCCCCGCCTCCACCCTCGTCTGGTCGGCGCAGCGCAAAATCAGCGAGCCGCACCGGCGCAGCTCCTCCTTAAGCAGTCCCACGGCGTTCTCCAGCTGATCCGAGCGCAGGGAGTTGGAGCACACCAGCTCGGCAAAGCCGGGGCTGTGGTGGGCGGGGGTCATTTTGTGGGGCTTCATCTCGCACAGCCTGACGGAAATTCCCCGCTGGGCCAGCTGCCAGGCGGCCTCGCATCCGGCCAATCCTGCGCCAATGACGGTTACACACATGGGCATCATCCTTCTGTACGTTTCACGTGAAACGCAAGTTCTATTTCAAGGAACGTTTGTTTGTGGCGTTTTACGCCATATTCAATCTGTTCGACATACATTCACATGCGCAGCACGGAATCCGCACCTTCCGGCCCGCCATGGACATGGCTAGGCTATCACTCTGCCGCCGTTTTCTTGGTCTTTTTGGCCGCTGCCGCCTTTTTTGTTGTGGTTTTCTTCGAGGCCGCAGCCTTTTTTACCGTTGTGGTCTTGGGGGCAGCCGCTGTTTTCTTTGCCGCCGTTTTTTTCGCCCCGCCCTTCCCGGCAGCGGGCTTCTTTTCGGCGCTTTCGCCCTCCGCCGCGTCCTGGGTCTTTTTCTTAAAGCCGCCCCGCTTATCCTCCGGCAAAAAGTTGGAGCAGTCCGAATTGATGCAGAAGGGCCGCTTGAAGCCCCGTCCGGACAGTTTGAACATGGTCCAGCCGCAGATGGGGCAGTTGTCCTTGACCGGCACCTCCCAAGTCATGAAATCACACCGCTTGGCCTCCACCTTGCTGTTCAAGTGCTCACAGCAGTAATAGGTGTACTGCTTGTTGTTCTTTTTGCTCACGCCGGTGCGCTTGACCAGGCGCCCCCCGCACTTAGGGCACCGCCCGGGCATTTCCACTACCAGCGGCTTGGTGAAGGTGCACTCCGGCCAGCCAGGACAGGCCAAAAACCGTCCAAACCGGCCCATTTTCACCACCATTTTCCGGCCGCACAGGTCACACACCTCGTCCGATTCCTCATCAGGCACCTTAATGCGCTCCCCGTCCAGCTCGTTCTCCGCCTTCTTCAGCTCCGCGTCAAAGCCGTTGTAGAACTCGCCCAGCACCTGCTTCCACTGGGCCTCGCCAGCCTCCACCTTGTCCAGACGGCTCTCCATCTGGGCGGTGAAGTCCGTGTCCACGATGTCGGGGAATTTCTCCTTCATCAGCCCGGTGACCACCTCGCCCAGGGGAGTGGGGCGCAGGTACTTGCCCTCCTTCACCACGTACTGACGGTCGGTGATGGTGGAGATAGTGGGGGCATAGGTGGACGGACGGCCCACCCCCTTCTCCTCCAGCGCCTTGATGAGGGTGGCCTCGGTGAACCGGGCGGGGGGCTGAGTGAAATGCTGGCCGGGGGTCAGTCCGTTCAGCTTCAGCGCCTCCCCCTCCTTCAAATCGGGCAGGGGCGATTGGGGCGCTTCCTCGTCCTCATCCCGGCTCTCCTCATATACTGCCGTAAAGCCATTAAACTTCACAGAAGAGTGGCTGGCCCGAAAACGATAGCCTGCCGATTCCACCTCAATGGTTACGCTGTCATACACCGCACCCGCCATCTGGCAGGCCAAAAAACGGCTCCAAATCAGCTTGTACAGCCGGTATTGGTCGGCGGTTAGGCTCTTCTTCAAATCCTCCGGGGTCAGGTTTACGTCCGAGGGGCGGATGGCCTCGTGGGCGTCCTGGGCGCCGCCCTTGGACTTGAACCGCCGGGTCTTTTCCGGGTAATACTGCTTGCCGTAGCGGCTCTGGATAAAGGTTCTTGCCGCCGACAGCGCCTCCTCCGACAGCCGCAGGGAATCGGTACGCATATAGGTGATAAGGCCCACCGTACCCACGCCCTGGATGTCAATGCCCTCATAGAGCTGCTGGGCGATGGACATGGTGCGCTTGGGAATCATGTTCAGCTTCCGGGACGCCTCCTGCTGGAGGGTGGAGGTGGTGAAGGGAGGCGCGGGGGAGCGGTGCTTATCCTGGCGCTTCACGCCGGATACTGTGAAGGGAGAACCCTTTACGGTATCTACGATGCCCTGAACCTGTTCCCCGCTGGTCAGCTCCATCCGCTTTTCCCGGCCATAGAACTCCGCCTGGAACCCTCCCAGATTGGGGGCGACCCGGGACAGGGCCGCGGTGATGGACCAGTACTCCTGGGGGGTAAAAGCCCGGATCTCCGCCTCCCGTTCCACCGCCAGCCGGGTGGCCACCGACTGCACCCGCCCCGCAGACAGGCCCCGGCGGATCTTTTTCCACAGCAGGGGTGAGAGCTGATAGCCCACAATGCGGTCCAGCACCCGCCGGGCCTGCTGGGCGTCCACCAGATCCTGGTCAATGTCCCGGGGATTGGCGATGGACTCCTTGACCACCTTCTGGGTGATCTCGTTAAAGGTGACCCGGCAGGTCTTCTCCTTGGGCACCCCCAGCACGCTTTGCAGGTGCCAGGAGATGGCCTCCCCCTCCCGGTCAGGGTCGGTGGCCAGATAGATCCTGTCGCTGGCCTTGGCGGATTTGCGCAGGTCGCGGATCACGTCCGCCTTGTCCTTGATGTTCTCGTAGTCCGGCTCAAAGGTGGACACGTCCACCCCCAGCTTGCTTTTTGGCAGATCCCGGATGTGCCCCATGGAAGCCTTTACCTCGAACCCGGGGCCCAGATATTTCCCAATGGTTTTCGCCTTAGCGGGCGACTCCACGATGACCAAATTTGTGTTTGCCATGTTCCTCAACTACTCCATTTTCAATTTGACGGCGGCCCGGAACCGCTTGCCGCTCTCCTCCGCCGCATATCCCTGGATTTGCAGCACCGTGAGGGCGGACAGCACCCGCCGGGCGGGAATCTGGGTGCGCTCCACCAGGTCGTCCGCCTGGAGCGTCCCTCCATCCAGCGCCAGCAGTACCGCGCGCTGGTCGTCCGTCAGCTTTTCCTTGCAGTCCGCCCAGCGCAGGTACACCACGTCCTCCTTGGGCGGCTTTTCCTTTGCCCTGCGAGCCTCCCGCGCCTCTGGGGCGATGGCTGCCGCCCCTTCCAGCCGCTGCTCCGCCGCCGTCTGCGGCAGGCAGGCGCTTTGGCCCAGCCGCAGACGACCGGGAAACCTGTCCGCAAACTCGCACAGCACATCGTCCGCCTCCATGATGAGCTTGGCGCATCCCTCCTGGATCAGGCGGTTGACGCCCTCGCTCTGAGGGGCGCCGATGGGCCCCGGAACGGCGAACACCTCACGGTTTTGGTCCAGCGCATGGTTCACGGTGAGCAGCGTACCGCTGGCCCGGGCGCTCTCCACGGCGATAACCCCCACAGACAGTCCGCTGATGATGCGGTTTCGGACAGGAAAATGCCCGCCCGCGTGGTCTGTCCCCGGCGGGTATTCGGAAACCAGCGCCCCGACAGCCGCCACATCCTCATAGAGATCCTTATGATAAGCGGGATACACGCGGTCTATTCCACCCGCCAGCACAGACACCACCGGCCCGCCCACTTTCAACGCCCCACGAACAGCGGAGGCGTCGATCCCCTGGGCCATGCCGGTGACCACCAGCGCGCCCTTTCGGGTCAAATCGGCGGACAGCTTCATCGCCGCCTGGACGCCGTAAGGCGTGGCCTGCCGAGAGCCCACCATGCCGATGGCCGCCTCGTTATCAAAGGCAAACTGCCTCCCCTTCCAATACAGCACCAGGGGCGGCTGGGCAATGGCCTTGAGCCGCTCCGAATAGGCGGCGTCCTGAAGGGTAAGCAGCTGGATGCCGTACCGCTCACAGTCACCCAGCACCACATCGGCCTGATCCAGCGACTTATTCATCAGGGAGCGGATGGCGGTGTCAGGCAGGCCGCCCACCATCCGATATGCCTCCTCATCGGCGGCATGAACCAGCTCCGGGGTTCCGAAGCGCTCCAGCACCCGCATGGCGTTCTGCCCCGCCAGCCCCTTGCGGAGGGTCAGCCAGATCCAGTGCTTCAAATTGGACATATCCGGGCCTCCTCCCTGCATGTTAATCGTTTCGCGCCATCTCCCACAGCGCCACCGACGCTGCCACCGCGGCATTCAGCGACTCGCACCGATCCCGCATAGGGATTTTGACGGTTTTCCAGCAGCGCTCCAGCGCCTCCTGGGATACCCCCCTGCCCTCGCTGCCGATGACCACCGCCGCCCTGTCCAGGGGGACAGCCCGCACATCCACAGTGTCCTCCCGAAGAGCGGCGGCGTACAGGGGGACGCCCGCCTGGGCCAGCCGCCCAGCCGCCTCCTCCAGTGAGCACTCGTACACCGGCAGCCGGAATACCGCCCCCATGGTGGCCCGCACCGTCTTGGGACTCCACGGGTCCGCGCAGCCGCCGCACAAAATGAGCCCATCCGCCCCAAAGGCGTCGGCAGTGCGCCAAATTGTACCCACATTGCCCGGGTCCTGCACCCCGTCCAGCAGCAGATAACGTCTCCCAGCCAGCCGGTCAGGTACTGTCAAGCTTTTTCCTTTACAAATAAAAACGATCCCCTGAGGGCTCTGCGTATCCGCGATGGAGGCCAGCAGGGCATCCCCCACCTCCGCCACCCGAACCTGGGCGGGCAGCTCCGGCAAAGGCACGCCGGCGGCACAGATCACCGCCTCCAGCTCCCCGCCCCAGCGCAGGGCCTCGCCCAGCAGCTTGGGGCCCTCGGCGGCAAAGGCCCCCTCCGCCCGGCGGAAGGCCCGGCGGCTGTTCAGCTTCCGCACCCGGCTGAGCAGGGGATTTGTTCTGCTGGTAATGATCTCCCTCCCCATAGCTTCCCCCTCTTTCCCAACGCGCAAAAGCATACCGGCTGCTGTGCCGGTATGCTTTTGGGGCAGTTTCTTAATCCAGCAGCTTCATGGTGGGGAATTGTTTCGCCACTCTACACACCGTTACATAAGTTATCAAATCTTGACAATTCATGGCGGTTTTCCTAACTTTCTCAGCATATTGTTATTTAGCGTTACACAGTGTATTCGGTGATTTGTCGTAAAATCTGTCGTAAAACTCAGCTGATCTTGATTTTGCCTTCCAGGTTGGCAAACGATTCCATCTTCTTCTCTTTGGTGGCCTCGTTATACACGTCCATCGTCGTTTCAATATTCCGATGGCCCATGATTTCCTGGATGATTTTGATATTCGGCTCGTTTTCACAAAGCCTTGTGCAAAAAGTGTGCCGCAGGTTGTGGACGGAGAAATGCGGTAACCGGACTGCTCCAGTTTCTTCTGCCTCAATGTTATAATCCCGAATGATACGCCAGATAGCCCGATTTACCAAATGGGGAATAAGAACCTCTTGAAAACGATTCTGGAAGATAAAGCCAGAATAGCCATCAATCTCAGAACGTGTAAATCCATGCTCCATCTGCTTCAGCCTCTCGTCCAGCAAGGCACGCTTCACATCATCGAACATCGGAATAATGCGAATGCCCGCCTTTGTTTTCGGAGTTGTGATATGGATTTCCATATTTCCGGCTTCTGTGACTCGATGTATGAGATTGTGATTTACATTAATAATCTTGCCCTTAAAGTCACAGTCTTCCCACCGAAGGCCAAGGCACTCGCCTACTCTCATTCCAGTACCAAGCAACACGGTGAACAAGTTTGACCAGTGACGGTACGTTGGAGTTCGTGCCACAAAATCGACGAATGCCTCCTGCTCGGGAACTGTCAATGCGTGGCGCTTGGGTTTTTCCCAATCATGGCTTTTCTTAATCTCAGCGATCACCCCGTCAGTAGGATTGATACGGATGTAACCGTCCTTGACCGCCACATTAAACACCGGATGCAAAATGGTCTGGATAATTTCGACACTGTTTGGCTTAAATCCGTGCTTCAGCAGTTCGCCATAAAACTTCTTTATATCGCTGTACCTGATACTGGCAATATCCCGCATCCCAATATTTTCTTTAATGTACTTTCCGTACATATATTTATAATTTGTCCGGGTAGATGCCTTGAGCTCGTACTTGGTTGCGATATAGTCTTCCCAAAAATCATTGAGCGTCATTCTGGCGGCAACAAATGAGTTGATACCATCTTGCGTATCACGGAGTACCTTTGCCTCCATATCCCTGAGAGCTTCACAGGAACGCTTCTTCGGCGGTAATTTGTCGCTTGAAACTAATCTCCAGCTATATAGGCTCCTTCGCACCCCTTTCGCATCCACATACTTGTATTCATACTTTCCATCGGCACGCTGACTCTCTCCTGTTCTAAGGAGACGGCCTTTGCTATCTCGTCTCTTTTCTGACATGGATACCCCTTTCAGAAAAGGACATGGCAGGGCTTGAATATTATACCACGTCCTTCATTGGATTTCAAGTAATAGAATCACATCATCAAATGGAATCGCAATCATCAAGATATTCTTCCAGCCTTTTGCGGCGAATAAGCTGACGATTTCCATTCCACACTGACAAGTTTTTTTCGGGATTTTTGTCAAGAAGATCGCGGAGTTTATGTTCACCGATACCGAAATACTCTGCAGCTTCCCGAACTGTCAGCATATAACGGTCCCCTAATGGGGTTCGTTTCGTTTCTTTCATAATTATAGGATGAAACCGCCTCCCTATTGGCGGTTTTCAATACCTCCCGTTTAGAATTAGTGAACGTATGAGCAACGGGCGGCGGCTGGCTAAACCGCTCCACAGGACTTACCTCCGCGGCTTTTCCGGCACCCCCTACAGCCTGCGGCGGGTTGGCTACCGCTCGGACCATAGCCAGGGTGGTGTATCATGATTCGGTATATGGGTCATGGCCTCAAGCTGCCACAGCTTGCTTGTATGCGGCATCCGGCTCTCCCTGTTCCTCCTTCCATTCGTTGGGATCATGGCTCTGGTCTACCCAATACGGCTGGGCCATATACTTAACGTACCCGTTGGCTCTATGAGGCCATGCGGCCTGTTTGTCAAGGTACAGGGATGCCTTCCCAAAAGGCCTTTCATGCCTTTCACTCCTATCCCCGACTGTCTGCCCACAATCTGCCCACATTCCTGCCATTTTTCGCAAAAATGCCTCACAGCCCGTACAGGGGCTGTGAGGCATTCGTTATGATTGGTCAAATAGTTTGAGGCTTGCTACCATAGCGTCAATGTCCTGCTCACTGGGGCCAAGCGGCATTTCCGGGGGCTGGCTTCTCTGTGTTGAAGCAACCGTATTTCCTGACAGAAATTCTCCCACCGAAGTTTTCACCATGTCCCGGACCATCGCCAGAAGCTGCTCCTTCGTATGCAGTGGCTGGTAGGTAATTTTGATTTTTGCGCCAGGCATCTCCATTTCCGGATGCCGCTGAAGGTATTCAACGACGGCCAGGACGATGAAATCGCTTTTCTTGTTCCCCAACCGCTCTAAAAGAGCGCCTACCTTTGCCTTTTCTTCCGTATCGGCACTCCACTGGAGGGAAAACCGGAACCTGTCATCCCTGCGCAAAGCCTTCACCGACCTTCTGTGCCTGCATTTGACGCAGCTGGGCGGTGGCCAGCATCCCAAATCCCACAGCATTGGCTTTCGGATCGGCAACAAATTCCGCCTTCGCCACTTGGCTGGACGTTTCAATGAAAGTCCGAAACAGCGCCGCACCGCCGCCGGTGAAGATGGCGGGAGTCGCCCGCAAATCCACCTGCAGTTCCCGCAGCTTGTCCAGGATACCGGCAGCATAGCTTTTCACTGTGGCCCGAATGGTCTCCTGTACATCATCAGGCAGGATGGTGGGACGCCCCTGAATGACATCGGCAATATGGTCGTCATCAATCTTGATGTCGTGAAGGGCGCTGACCCTGCCAATAATTCCGTTTGCCATAGGGATGGCGCCCATCTCCAGACTGCGGCAGAACTGCATATCCGGCTGGACACCACGCAGCAGAAGCACATCAGTGGTGAACCCGCCAATATCCACCACAAAGGTACGGGGGTTCTGCTGGATGATCTGAGCCTGGGGTACCACAGCGGCATAAGCCTGCGGGTAGACCAGCACCTGACGGATCATCAGGCTAATGGCAGTATCGTTAAACTTAAATTGTACTGTCCCCCGCTTAAAATACTCCGCAAAACGATTCCTCAGCTCATAGTGTTCTGGGGGCAGTCCGATGGCCAATTCCGCTTCCACCATAGGCTGCAGGGCCTCGCGCTGCCGTAGCTCCTTGGCGATGGCAAACAGGCTGAGGATAAAGAAACGCTCGTCCTTAGTCTTGTCCCGCATATAGGGGATTCGCTCACCGGACAGCGTCCAGAATGTGCCGCCGAACTCCAGCACATCTGTCTCCACCGGGGGCTTCACCGGATAATCCGTCAGCCCAGAGGTAAAGACAAAGCTCGGGGTCTTGATGGCGGAATTGCCATGGTCGATTGCAAATAGCATAATGGTCACTCCTATTCATTCAGATGTCTTATTACACGGCGACTTATACGCATTTGCAACAAAAATGAGCATTTGTAGAAAAGTTTAATTGCTGAGTGATCTATGTTACTTGTAAAGAGAATTGACATTTTCCCGTTGCAGAAAGTAATGGATTCTGGTATAATAAGCCAAAGTTTTTTGCTTGTCCACTCTCCCGTTTCTTTTCTTCAACAAATTTAACGCAGCATTAATGTACCAAAAACTGGAGGACGAGATAATGTATGTTTTGAAATTTGCTTTGACAGATACGAATGAAGATCTGTCTGTAGAGTTAAAAAAGCAGTTATCAAACGATTGCGACATCAATATTGTCAAATCTGTTGGTCTGTTAGGCTCTACGGAGATAATTGTCGCAATCGTTGCCGCTGCTCCAGGCATTATAACAACCATAGCTAGTGTAATTAAGAATTACCTTGAACGGAATAGCAACAAATCACTTACAATTAAAATCGGTAGTGAAGAGCACACCTATAAAGGCTATTCTATGAACGAAATCAAAGAAATTGAAGAACTGTTTTCTAAAAGTGGAAGGGATTTGCCGGATGGAAACGGATCTCATTGAAATTCTTTATTCCGAAAAAGTAATTTTGGATGGAAAAAGGACTGAGCAAGATGTAGCATTTTCTGTAGAACGGGCTACTCGGATAAATTCATTGATGGAACGCAAAATTTTTAATGAGGAATTTATTCGTGAACTTCATCAACGTACGCCATATTCCGAAATTGAATCTTGCTATACCTTTATTGTCAAAAATATCATGTCAAGGGCAAACAGATTTGAGGCCATCAAAGGGAAAAATTATCACGTCATTGTTACCGGTGAACTTTCCCTTAAAAATGATACAGTAAATGATGAAGTATTTATTGTTTTAGGGTGGCCTTTAATAAAGTTCATTGACTTACTTAACACAAATGCTCTTTGTTCCAGCAGCTATGATGAACATTTTAATGATTCGAGTGCTGTTTTGGCAGCCTATCTGAACAAGTTCCGATACAACCAGAGTGTAAACCTTTTCTCTTCACTTTACCCGCTTTCTGCGTTCAAAAAAGAACAATACCAATTACTAATGATGTTGCAACAGATTCAAACCGTATTTATACTCTCCCATGAACTTGGGCATCTACTGCATCCCGATATTACTGGGTTATATGGTGAAATTTTATCAGATTCTGATGGCATTCAAGCCGTATATGATTATACATTTGGAAATCAGAAACTTAATTTTTATATTGTCATCGCAATTATGATGTTGTTTTCTTATCTTTCACTTGCTGATGTTACTACTAAAGCAACATATGAAGAAAAAACTACAGCTTGGGATAACTGGATGGATCGATATGATTCTGTCTATAAGTTCCTATCTGCCTTAGAATTAAGCGATAAGCAAATGGCATTGGTTGCAGGTTACGAAAAATTATGCGGTAATTTGGATCGTTTGTGCTGGAATGATATTGACAGTAGCGAGGCATAGGATTGAAACGCATCGAAATCTAAAGTAAACATGTAATCACAAACTGGATAAAGAAGGAGCGAGACGCTTGTCCCGCTCCTTAACTATCGGATACTATCAGTCCAGAGGACGCTTCTCCATGAAAAACTCCCAGATGAAGTCATCCAATCCATTGTGGTCCGGCGACCACAGGTAGGTACCAAAGGTCAGCGGCAGCCCACTCAAAAGCTGTATCAGATTGCTATAGGCCGCCTCTACATGCCAGTTTTTTAGATAATCCATATCGAAGCAGGTCATTACATGGCGAACCCCCAGCTCCGTCAGTTTTTTCAGCGTCTTCTCCAGATAGTGGAGGGAGGTAACGCCGGGGATAGCCAGAACTGTTTGTCCCGTGAAGAAATGGACGATGTCCGCTTTCATATAACCTTCGATCAAATAGACACACTCCTGAACAGAGCCGGCCATATGACACCAGTTTTCAGCACCCACACCGTCCTTTTTATCTATACTGGAAAAGGCAAGAAACTTCCCGCCCTTTTTCATCTTTTTGTCTAGGCGAATGTGGATGCTCTGAATGCGGCCAAACCGATCCCGGCATGGGATCATAATACCCCGCATGTAGATCGCCATTGTCCAGCGCCCATCCTCGTCCCGATAAAAACCAGGGACTCCAAACAGTTCATGCCCTTCCGCAATCAACGCCTTCGCCAACGCAGGAAAGCCTACCAGCGGCGTTGTACGATACCCCAGCCGGTCGATCTCCTCGTTAGTCAGACCGCGCCCCCGCAGGTTGTCCCGGTGATCCGAGGCAAGTGTCAGTTTGCTTAGAAGTGCCCGGTAAACGCGGTCCCTTGTTTCGATACCAACCAGCGGGGCCTGTGGCATCTCTACAGGTTTTGGCCTGGACAGTGCCTTCTTCTTCCCGCCTGATTTGCTGGAATAATGGCTTTCTCCGTTGCCCAGCCGATCCATTAGATCCTGGCGCACTTTATCCCGAGATACACCAGTATAGTAGGCGTAGAGGTCAAAGACACCGCCTTCAAACTGGCCGCATTTGGGGCATCGGAACACATTGCGCTTGAGGTTGATATTAAGATGCCGCTTTCTTGATCCTGCATGGTCACAGACCGGACAGGGGATATTATAGGAACTCCTTCCTATGGGCGGCTGTGGAATCGGAAGCAGCGGCAGAATGTCATTCATCTGAAAGCGCAGTTCCATTTGCGGTTCCCCCCTTTCCTCTGCGCTTTACACAGCGCCGAGCCGATTGCTTTATCGACCATAACTCACGAGGAAGACCTTGTTTCCTGGAAAACTGCCATGTAGATATCCGTCTTGTCACAGCTCGCCTTTGTCAGCTCCAACAGCGAAAAACAACGTCCATACACCTGAAAATCTTCCGTGGAAATGCGGTCAGTGGTATCTTCCGGGGCTAGATAGTAAACCTTGCAGATTCGGAGCTGGTCAAAGCTCCCCACAGTATAAGATTCCACATAGTCCGGTGTGTAGTAGGATACCGGATATGGGGTCGGTTTGTACGCCGAAATCATCATCCACAGCCAGATAGCCACGACACCTGCAATGCCCATGACACAGAAAATCGGGCGAATGATTTGCTTCATGCCTTTTCCTTTCCGGGGGCCGGTACAAAACCGGCCCCCTTTTCATTCAAGCAGTAGTTTTAACCGCCTCGTCACAGATCAGCTTGGCTGCAGCCACAATTTCGGCATTGCCGGTAAACTTGGTGGCAACCCAATACAGCGCTTTCGGATCGATCTGCATAACCTCCCCCAGCGTTTTCCCGCTGTACTTGGCAATCGGGCACGAAACCCTCAGTGCCTGCTCAAAAGGCGACAACTCAGGTTCCTGCGGCTTCGGGGCTGCCTGAGCGGCAGGTGCGGCAGGCGGGGCGCTCCCAATGGAGGCATCCACAGGATTGCCGCTCCACATAATACCGCCCAGTTCGTCCACAGCCGGTGCATCAAAGGAATCACCGGCGGCCCCAAACTGGAGGCCAAAGCCTGCATTACGCAGGGCAATACCCACCGCAGCGGTCTGCGCCCACTCTCTGGGTGAGACAGTAGGTTTATCGGGTAGATAACCTCTGGAGGCAGTCGCCTCGGCCAGAAACTGATCCACCGGTGCGGAATAGTGGGGATAGACCCGGGCTGTCGCCACAAAACAGTCCTTCCCCGCCGTAACGGAAACCGCGATACGCCCCTCCGGATATTTCAGCCGGAACCAGCCGATCTGGACCATAACCGGAAGCCGCAGCCTTTTTTCACCACTATTGGCGCTGTTCAGGTCGGTATACTCCACCGCCAGTGCAGAGGGATCGAAGCCCTCCACAGCGTTGATCTTCTGCAAGGCCTCCATGGCCGTCTGCTTTGCTTGTGTGTTGTCCGTAGTCATGACGCAGGCGCCTCCTTTTCCTTCTTTTTAATGGGTACAAATGTGTTTCGGAACTGAAGCCATGCGGGAAGCAGCGTCTGAATCACTCTGCCAATCTCCCGGCTGTAGCTTTCCGGAGCGGACGGCGCAAAGCTGGAAAAACGCTTGCGGTAATCTTCAATCACCCGCCCCAGATTGTTCTGGGCAGCATCCCGTTCCTTCTGCGTGTCAGGTCCGCGGTTAGGCCCATAACGGCGTTCCAGGGCGAGGCACTGCACATAGGCGTCCAGCATTTTATAGTGTCCCTGCAAAAACTGGGCCTCCATGGTGACCGAAGCCGTCCTGCAGAACATCTGGCAGGTCTCCAGCACGCCGATCCGGTACACGATCTCACCGTGCCACCAGATTGCATCGGACGGCGCACCGCCCTGCGCGATGCGCTGGTCTACCTCGCTGCGGAGATTATAGTAGTTTTCAAGAACAGTGGCCATATTTGTTTCCTCCCTTCACTATGTTGCCGTTTGGATAATACGGGCGGCCAGCAGGGTGTTGCGTCGCTCCGTATCCGTCGTCTGGATGGCTCGGATGACCGCTTGCCAGTCACCAACAATCTGCGCTCTGCATCTGGCTCGGGTAAGGCCGGTATAGACCAGAGGGCGCTTGAGCATACGGCCATGGCAATTCTGGATACTGAGCAGCACCGAGTCATACTGGCCGCCCTGGGACTTATGAATGGTGGTGGCGTAGGCGAGATCCAAATGGCTCAGACTTTCATTGTCCTCATAGGCCACAATGCGGTCATCATGGAAATCCACCTCCACCAGGAACCCATCATCATCCCGTTCAATTCTGCGGATATAGCCGATGTCTCCGTTGCTGACCTCTTCCCGGTTCTTGGTCTGCATGACCTTGTCACCAAGCCGGAAGATCCGCTGCCCCAAGGACAGCTCCGGTTTATTTGCGCCCGGTGGATTGACCAGGGTCCGCAGCCGCTCATTCATGCTTCGCACGCCGGTCTCGGTCTTTGCACGGAACGGAGTCAGCAGCGCAACATTGTCCACGCCATACCGGCGAACCTCCTGCATATACAACCGCTCCAGCCATTCGGCGGACTGCTGAATATCGGCGGACCCCCAGAATTGGAAGTCTCCGTCAAACTGGAGGTCCGTATCGCCATGACGGATGTGCCGGGCGTTCTCGGCGATCATGCTGCCCTCGCTCTGGCGAAACACCTTGTCCAACATCACCATCGGGATTCTGCCGCAGCGCAGCAGCTCACTGAGTACCGCGCCCGGCCCTACAGAAGGAAGCTGGTCAGCATCTCCCACCAATACCAGCCGGCACATGGGTGGCAGCGCATGGAATAGATACCAGGTCATAGCCATATCCAGCATACTGATCTCGTCTACCAGTACCAGATCGGCGTCTACCTGCTCCGGCATGGTCAGGGTGTTTGTATCACCGGCAGTCAGGTTCAGCGCTTTATGGACCGTGCAGGCGGGAAGGCCGCTGCTTTGCTCCAGTCGTCGGGCCGCACGGCCTGTGGGTGCGCAGCAGATAATGTCCGCATCCGGGAACGCCTTACGGTAGATATTCAGAAAAACACGCTGAATGGATGTCTTGCCAGTACCAGGGCCGCCGGAAATAATACAGATTGGGGATGCGAGGGCGGTCTTAACCGCCTGCCGCTGCTCCTCCGCCAATGTGAAGCCCAGTTCCTCCTGCTGCTGGTCAATCTCATCGTCTAAGTCGCCGATATAGGGCAGGCTGCTCCGTTGGAGCATTTCTCGAACACACTGGGCAACACCGTCTTCAGCTTTCGCCATAACTGGACGGTAAACATGGCTCTGATACAGGGCCAGCCGGTCTGCTTTCAGCATCTCAAACGCCGCGTTGGCAACCGTCATGCGGTTTAGGCCCGGCGTACGTAGCAACTCCAACGCCTGCTGGACAAAGTGCTCTTTGTTCAGGCATAGGTGGCCCTTCTGCTCAGCCACTTCCAATGTGTGGAGCAACCCGGCGGCAACCCGTTCCGGGGCTGTCTTGGGAATGCCCTGGCGTTCTGCCAGCCGGTCCGCTGCATCAAAAGACAACAGCCCCAGTTCAAACACCTCATAGGGGCGTTCCTTCAGCAGTTCCTCCGCTCGGATGCCCAGATCCTTTTGCAATCGGACGGCCTGCCCGGCATTGATATCCAACGGAGCCAACAGGGTAATAATCCGCCGGGCACTCCGGGTCTCCATATAGGAGTCGCGGAGCTGTTCACAGCGCTTGCTGCTGATGCCTGGCACTTCTCGGATACGGTCTGGGTCGTTGTCCAGCACCTCCAGGGTATCGTCGCCAAAGGTATTGTAAATGCGCTCAGCCAGTTTTTTGCCAATACCGCGGATCAAACCGGAGGCGAGATAGGTAACGATCCCCTTCTTGCCAGGTTCGATGATATCCTCATAGGACTCCATCATGAACTGAAGCCCATATTTGGCATCCTTCTTCCACCGGCCGGTCATGTCCACCTTCATCCGTTCCATGATGGGCAGGTAGTAGCCCACAACAGTGATACTGCTCAGCTTGTTTCCCTGGCTGTCCAGTACAGTCTCACAGGGCACATAGAGCGCCACGGTGTAACTGCCGCTCTTGGCGTCCTCGACATTTTTGGGATAAATCAGTCTGAAAAATTTACACTTCATCTCACCCTCCTACGCCAGTACCAGTTCGGTAGTGGGCATATAGACGGTCCGCTCCTCCACCGAGTGGTTTTGGGCAATATACAGAGCTTCAGCAACAATGTCATCGGCCAGCCGGTCAAATTCCTGTACCAGCTCTGTCCGCTGCCGGAGTTCATAGAGGGACCAGTCCTCAAAGTCCTCGTCCATATCAATGCCCCGCCCCGGAAAAGAAAAAATCTGCATGGGCGGTTTGATGTAGTCAACACGGGTCTCTTCATTACATACCCCGCACCGCTTTCCGGTTTCTGCTACCGAGGAATAATTTTTCTGTCCGCACTTGGTACAGTAGGAGCGGTACTTGCCAGGCTCGGTCCCGCCCTGGTACAGCACCAGATATCCGCCGCTGTGGCCGTTCCAGCTGGCCTGCCACATGTAGTTATGCTGGCGGTTGAAATCGTCGATCAGCTCATTGAGCCGGTCATAAAACTCAGGTTGTCAGCGCCGATGCGATTTTGTAGTTTTTCGCCGAACAGGATATGTCGAAAAATGGCGGGTAATGGTGTACAGCCTTTGCATAATTATACTTGCCGTTTTCGTCCGTCAAGCCTGAAACAAGCTGATAAATCAGGGCT
>CAJUKT010000093.1 GCA_910587255.1 uncultured Oscillospiraceae bacterium | reverse complement strand
TCTACACTCTTTCCCTACACGACGCTCTTCCGATCTATTCCATATTAATCACCAGCCCCCAAGAAAATTTTACCGATTTTAATTGCTGTCGCTTTTGTCATTATCGTCCCCCCGCCTTTCCGAACAGCTTTTCCTTGTAATCCGGCGCATGAACCTCCAGCAGATACCGCTCGTTGCCGCACTTGTACAGGCACACCCCACGCTGGGGATAGCGGATCAGCTCGTACTCCGAGCCCTCCAGCTGGAGGTTGTCCATGTAGAACTTCCTGTCCACGCTGCCCGCGTTGAACAGGAATTGGTGGGTGGGGATGGCGAACAGGGGCCGGGTGAGCTCCCGGATGCCGTCCACGTCAAAGTCCTCCAGGTTTTGGCTGGCCAGGATCAGCGCGGACTCCTTCTTCCGCACCCGCTTCAGGGTGTTGCGGATGTACTCGATGGTGGTGACGTTGGACAGCCAGATATACAGCTCGTCCAGGGTGGCCACGGTGTTTCCCGCCGTCAGCAGCCTGTCGCTGAGGAAGGACAGCACGTTAAACAGCATGGCGTCCTTCACATTTTTGCTGGCCTGCAACAAGCCCTTCACCCCAAACACCAGGAACCGGCTGGAGGTGATGTTGGTGTGGCCGTTGAAGAACTTGCTCTCCGCCCCCCGGCACAGGGAGTGGAGGCCCAGCAGGATTTCCCGGAGCAGTTCCTTCGGGTAGAGGGGGCTGGCCTCGTCCCCATAATGCTCGTATGCTCCCTCGATCACGTCATAGAGGTCGGAGAGGATGGGGAACTGGCCGGGGGACAGGGCGGCGAAGTCGGTGGAGTCGTCCATGCCCCATTTGGCGTACAGCCGTCCCAGCATCAGCTCGATGGTGTCGATGTGGGCGTCGGAAAAATCCTTGTAGGCGCGGAAAAAATCCTTGAGGAAGCTGATGTGCTGGCTGAGAAGGGTGCTTTGCCGGAAGGTCTCAGGAGCTTCAGTATCCTGTTCACCATCCACGCTCCACGCTTTAGGCTCCAAAGGGTTGATGCGGTACCGCCCGTCCATCAGGTCCACGAAGCACCCGCCCAGATTGTGGCACAGGTCGATGAGCTCATGCTCGGGATCGAGGCAGATGGCGGATTTGCCGCTCTCCAAAATGTTGCAGAGCAGCAGCTTCAGCAGGTAGCTCTTGCCTTGGCCGGAATTGCCCAAGATCAGGACGCTGGCGGTGGTCTTGTCCTCGGCGCGGCGGTCCAGATCCACGATGACGTTGGAGCCGTAGCGGTCCCGGCCCACATAGAAGCCCTGGGGGTCGGTCTTGCCGGAGTAGTTGAAGAAGTACAGGTTGGCCACCGATCCGGCGGGCAGCACACGTTCAAACTGGGAGCCAAAGGCGTTGAAGCCTACGGGGTTGGCGGACTGGAAGCCCTCCCGCTGGCGCAGCAGCAGGGGGTCCGGGGCGATCTTGGAGCGGGCCAGCTCGGCGGTGACATAGTCCTTCAGGGTGGACAGCTTGGCCATGTCGGGGGCGCTGATGTCGATGAACACGGCGCAGTGGATCAGCGGCTCCCGGCTGCGGTGCATTTGGGTGACCAGGGCGGCTACGTCCTGGAGGTCGCTCTCCGCCGCCACGGACTGCTGGAGGTCGTTGGTGTTGGAGCGGGTCAGGCGGTTCTTGTTGCTGGCGTTCTGGATGATCTGCTTCTCCTCGGCGGCGGTGACCTGCCGGGCGTAGAGGGAGAGGTTCACCCCGTCCTTGGCCCCCAGGCGGCTGAGCAGGGCCAGCTCCTCGGTGGAGGCGGCATAGCCCCGCAGGGCCAGGAAGGCGTGGTACCCACAGCCGATGATGGCGTGGTCGGTGTTGAATTTCACCGCCGAGGGGGCGGCCATGTCCAGGAAATCCTTGGGTCTGGGCGGAGCGGCGGGC
>CAJUKT010000092.1 GCA_910587255.1 uncultured Oscillospiraceae bacterium | reverse complement strand
GGTGGAGAATACCCCCCTGTCCGCACTCGTGGTCTATAAATATGATCGAATTTCCGGGGAGCCGGTGGAGGGCTGCATTTTTCAGATTAAGTATCTGTCCGGGACCTCCGGCACAGGCGGCACTGTGATCGGCACCTACAGGACCTCGGCCAACGGTTCCTTCACCGTCACCGGCCTCCAGGCCGGGGCCTACGTCGTGGAGGAGCTGGCCAGCGACAGCGGCCACATCGTGGACGCCGCGCCCCAGACCGCCTACATCTCCGGCAAACAGCAGGATGTGGTACAGCTCTACTTCGGCAACAGCCCCAAGTCCTCCCTCCTGATCTCGAAGGTGGACGCCCGGGATGGAACCCCGCTGAGTGATGTGGAATTTTTGGTCACCACCTCGGACGGCGCCCTGCTGGGCAACGCCAATGGAAAATATGTGACGGACAGCGCGGGCACCATCCTGATCGAGAACCTGGACCCCAACCTGACACTGGTGGTGAAGGAAACCCGCAGCAAGCCCAATTACCTGTTGGACGATGTGCCCCAGACCATCAAAACGAAGCCCGGGGAAACGGTAAAGCTGGAATTCAGGAACAAGAAGCTGGGAAATCTCATCGTCCACAAGCTGTCCAGCGCCGATAAGAGCCCCATTGAGGGAGCCCAGTTCCGTATCACCTATGCCGATGGCAAAGTGGTGGACGCGGCGGGCGGCCAGCTGTCCTCCAACGGCCTGTACACCTCCAACAAGGAGGGGCAGATCATCCTGTCCGGCATTGTGGGCACCATCGTCTGCACCGAGGTGTCCAGCGCCCCCGGCTACGCCATCGACCCCAATACCCGCAGCCAGACCATCGTGGTCAACCCGGACGGCGACACCCAGCACCTCTACGTGTATAACACCCCCCTGTGCCATTTGACGCTCTCCAAGGTGGATTCGGTGACGGGTAAGCCCATCCCCAACACCACCTTCACCGTGAAGTACGCCAGCGGGGAGCTGATTGGGCGGTACACCACCGGGAAGGACGGGACGGTCACCGTCAGCGGCCTCCTGCCCGGTTCCACCGTGGTGGTAACGGAGTACAAGGTGCCCGACACCCATGTCCTCAACACCACGCCCCAGACCATCGTGCTGAAAAGCGGGGCCAACACCGTCACCAGCGGCGGCACGGGGACCAACCCTGGCGGCAGCGGCACGGGCGGCGATAACAACCTGGATTTTGAGAACGACCCCAAAATGACCTTGACCATCCGGAAGTACATCAAGGGCACTGACCGGGAGCCCCTGGCCGGAGTATGCTTCAAGGTCACCGAGGGCTCCGGCACCCCCGTCGGCCCCGGCGACGGCACTTTTTATACCAATTCGGCGGGGGAGATCGTGATCGAGGGCCTGGAGCCGGGAACCACCGTCACCGCGCGGGAAATTTCCACGGTGGAGGGCTTTGTGCTGGACGGCGAGCCCAAAACCGTCAAGATCAAGGCGGGTTCCCAGGCCCCCGAGCTGATCTTCTGGAACGAGCGCGCCGGGGCCCTCGTCATCCAGAAAAAGGACAAGGTCAGTGGGAAACCCCTGGCCAATGTGCAGTTCCAGCTGACCTACGCGGACGGCTCCTACGTGGACTATGACAACGGCCACCTGTCCTCCAAGGGGCTGTATCAGACGGACGCCAACGGGGAGATCCGGATCTCTGGCGTGGTGGGCACCATCGTGGTCAAGGAGGTCAGGAGCATCCCCGGGTACTCCATCGACCCGGCCACCCAGACCCAGTCCGTGCAGGTGAACCCCGGCGACACGCAGTACCTTGTTTTTTACAACGCCCCCGCCGGGAATTTCGAGCTCATCAAGGTAGTGGCAGGCAACAAGGAGAAGCGCATCCCCGATGTGACCTTTGAGATCCGCCGCGCCGATGACGACGCCCTCATCGACACCATTACTACGGACAGCGAGGGCCGCGCCACCCTCCAGCTGGACGCGGGCAATTACTACGCCGTTGAAACCGAGTGTCCCAAGGAATTCAAGCTGGACTCCACCCGTCACACCTTCAACGTGAAGGATGGAAAAAATACCACTTTGACGGTGGAAAACAAGGCTTTTTCCGGCATCCAGATCCGCAAGACCGACAGCGTGACAGGCAAGGGAATCTATGGGGTGAGCTTCATCCTCTACGACAGTGCCAACAAGCCCATTGGACAGTACACCTCGGACGACCGGGGATACGTCTATATCGAGGGCCTGACGGACGGTGGCCGCTACTACCTGCGGGAGCTGGACAATCCGGGGTATGTCCCGGACACCCAGATGAAAACCGTCTACGTCAAGGCAGGCGAGGTGACCCTCGTGGAGTGGCAGAACACCCCCATCACGGGCCAGATTCAAATTAAAAAGACCTCTGAGGACTACAACCCCATGAATGGCTGGCCCGCGGGCACCCCCATCCCCGGCACCGAGTTCGAGATCTACCACTACCGCACCGGCAACCTGGTGGACACCGTCAGGACAGACAAAAACGGCGTGGCGCTGTCCAAGCCCCTGCCGCTGGGCCGCTATCAGATTGTGGAATCCAAGGCCGCCGATTTTTACGGCCTGGACAAGACACCCATTGAGGCGGAGATTGAGCACGCCGGACAGATCGTGAAGGTTGCCATGACCAACAAAGCCCTGTCCACAAACGTCAGCATCAAAAAGACCGGCTACGCTGAGGTCATGCCGGGCCAGGACATCCGCTATACGTTCAGCGAGATCGGCAACAACTCCACCACCGCGCTCACCTCCTTCTACTGGAGGGACACGCTGCCGGTGCAGGCGGTGCGGCTGAACCGCATCTTCACCGGCACCTACAACGCCCCCGGCAATTACAAGGTGGTATATAAGACCAACCTGAGCAATGGCGAGTACCGCACCATGTACGACAACCTGTCCACCGCCAGGAGCTACACGCTGGACGCATCCCCCACGGCGCTGGGGCTGGCCTCCAACGAGTACGTCACCGAGTTTATGTTCGTCTTCGGCGTGGTTCCCGCCAACTTCCGGCAGGTGGAGGCCCCCAAGGTGGACTGCA
Organism: uncultured Oscillospiraceae bacterium; assembly: GCA_910587255.1. GTDB lineage: Bacteria > Bacillota > Clostridia > Oscillospirales > Oscillospiraceae > Enterenecus. The sequence goes on along the minus strand of CAJUKT010000092.1, from coordinate 6,015 downwards.
AGGTGCTGTCCACGGTGGCGGGCGGAAGCAGCTTCACCAACGCCGCCGATGTGTGCGGCGTTTACAACGGGCAGTGGATTCAGGCGGTGACCCGCTGGACCACCAAGGTCTACGGCAAGCCCCCCAAGCTGCCCACCACCGGCTATTAAGCACAGAGACAAGAAACGGGGCCGTCCGCAAGGGCGGCCCCCAGCAAATTAAAGGAGGAGTATCCCCATGAAAAAGTGCAAGAAATACCTTCGCCCCGTGATTCTGGCCCTGCTGCTGTGCGCCCTGTGCATCGCCCCGGCCTTTGCCGCCAACGGCGGCTCCAGCGTGGCCGACGTGGTGGAAAAGACCTGGAAGGACGCTGCGGGCCAGATCAAGACCGTGGTGGACAACGTGGTCTTCCCCGCGCTGGACATGATCCTCGCCATCGCCTTCTTCGGCAAGCTGGCCCTCAGCTACTTCGACTACAAGAAGCATGGCCAGTTTGAGTGGACGGGCCCGGTCATCCTGTTCGCCTGCCTGGTGTTCGTCCTCACCGCCCCCCTGTACATCTGGACCATTGTGGGGCTGTAGATCACAGCCCCGCCAGCCGGAGCAGCCCTTTTTTGAGACAGATGGTCAAGTCTACCCGCTTCACCTCGTCAATATCCTCAAAGGCGATCAGCGCGATAGTGCCCAGGCGGCCCAGGATCTCGCCCTTTCCGAACTGCTTGTGTACCACCTCGGCCCCGGCCATGAAGTCCTCCTGCTGCTTCGCCAGCTGGGCTGGCGTGGGGCCGTCCTCATAGGCGGGGCGCCTGGCTTTTTTCGGCTTGGGCTGGGGGTTGAACTGGGGCTCCGGGGCCGCAGGCGGCTCCTCCCCCAAAAGCTGGCTGATGAAGGTATGCGCGGCGTTGGCGGGCTCCCCGAATTTCCCCTCGTAGCACAGCAGGTCCAGCTCCCGCTTGGCCCGGGTGGCGCCCACGTAGAACAGCCGCCGCTCCTCCTCCAAAGCAGCCCGTCCCTCATCGTCATTGGGGAAGGGGTCGGAGGGGAAGGTTCCGTCCACCGCGTCGATGAGGATGACCCGGTCGTACTCCAGCCCCTTGCTGGCGTGGATGGTGGACAGCACGAAGGGACAGCCCGGATCCGGCTCCAGGCCCTCGATGGTGTCCTTCAGCTCCCGCAGCCGCAGGAGGAACTCCCCTGTCACCGGGGTCTGATTGGCCAGAGAGAGCAGCACGTCCAGCTTGGACGTGTCCATTTTCTGCTCCCGCAGATAGTCCCCGTAGCCCATGAACTTCACCAGCCGCTGGATGGCGGCGAAGCTGGTGAGCTGGGGGAATTTCGAGTAGTGGGTCTGGATCGCCCGCACCTTCCCGTACTGCCAGGGCTCCAGCCCCTCGCCCCCCAGCAGGCGGTCGAACACCGACTCGTCCGTGCCCATCCCCCGGAGCATCCCGGCCAGGACGGGCTTTTTGATCTTCAAATCCAGCTTATAGTAAAACCGCAGGAACCGCTCCCAGTTGGCATCGTCAAAGGCGAACTCCAGCATATCGGTGACGTCCCGGACGATGGGGCTGGTGAAAAAGAAGCCCTCCCGCTGGCGGCAGGCGTAGGGCACCCCCTCCCGCTCCAGCAGGTCGATGAGGGGCAGGGCGCTGTCATTGTTTCGGTACAGCACCGCCGTCTGCTCCTTGCAGTTTTGCGCCACCTTCAGCAGATAGTTGTACTGCCGGTTGTAGTCCGCCAGCGCCACCTTTCGGATAGGCGCGCCCTGGGGGTTGTCCGTGCGCATATGCTTGGGGCGGCGGCTCTCATTGCGCTGGATGAAGGAATCCGCCGCCTCCACGATGGACTTGGTGGAGCGGTAGTTGGTCTCCATCATCAGCACCTTGGCCCCCGGCCACACCCGCTCAAACTCCAGCAGGGCCTGGGGCCACGCCGCCCGGAAGCCGTAGATGCTTTGATCCTCGTCCCCCACCATGAAGATATTGCGGGATTTGGAGGCCAGCAGGCGCAGAATGGCGTGCTGGATCTTGGAAGTGTCCTGTGCCTCGTCCACGCAGACATAGGGCCAGCGGTGTTGGAAGTGGGCCAGAATATCCGGGTGCTGCCGGAAAATGCGGTAGGTGAACACCATTTGATCGTCAAAGTCCATGAGGCGGTGTTTCAACAGAAACGCCTGGTAGCCCTTGTAGACTGACGGGAAATCCATGCCGTCCACCTGGTGGGCGTCCACCTCAGCATCCGAAAACATCATGTTTTTGCAGTAGGTGATCTGGGTGCGGGCCTCCTTCACCTGCTGGTCCGGGGGATATCCGCCCCCGCCCTTGGACAGCAGCTCCCGGACCACGGCATTCAGGCGGGCTTCATCGTCCACCAGGGCGAAGGGCTCCGTGCCCTTTTCCCCCGCGTAGTACCGAATCGCCACCGCGCACAGGCCGTTGATGGTGCGGAAGGTGAGCTTGTCCCCGTGCTCCTCCCCAAAAAAGCGGACGAACCGGGCCTTCATGTCCTTTGTGGCTGCGATGGTATAGGTGACGGTGAGGATATTCTCCGGGCGGGCGCCCTTGCAGCAGATCATGTACCCCAGCCGGGTGACCAGCACGGTGGTCTTGCCGCTCCCAGGCACCGCCAGGAGCAGGACGGGGCCGTCTGTCTGCCGCACCGCCGCCTCCTGCTGGGGGTTCAGGCGGACGCGGTATGTATCTTTGAATTGGGTGTAGGTCATTGGCCCGCCTCCGCTTTCTCATTTGAAAACACCCCTGACGCTAAACGCCAGGGGCATCATTATATCACAATGCGAGGTGATTTACTATTTTTATTTGGGACTTTGTGGCGTCCACCATCCTGGACGAGCTGCTGGACTGGGCGTACAGCCAGGCGGTGGGCTTTCTTGGCGCGTTCTTCGCCCTGATGGGCAATATGGGTGTGGAGCTGTTCGACCTGCCCTGGGTGCAGGCACTGGTGGCGTTTTTCAACCAGCTGGGCTGGGCCCTGTTCGGGGTGAGCCTGGTGGTGGCCTGTTTCGAGTTCGGCATCGAATACTCCTCGGGCCGGGGCAATCTCCGCCACACCGCCATCAACTGCCTCAAGGGTTTTATGGCGGTGAGCCTGTTCTCTACCGTCCCCGTCCGGCTGTACGCCCTGTCCGTGTCGCTGCAGGCCACCTTCACCGCCAGCATCACCGGGCTGGGGGACATCGGGGCGCTGGGGCAGAACATCATCACCAAGCTCACCACCCCGGAAGGGCTGATCGCTTCCGGGGTGGATTTCATATTCGGCGGGTCCGCTTTCAACCCCATCATGATGCTGTTCTGCGTGATCTTGATGGCCTACGCCGTGCTGAAGGTGTTCTTTGCCAACCTGAAGCGGGGCGGCATCCTGCTCATCCAGATCGCGGTGGGGGCGCTGTATATGTTCAGCGTCCCCCGGGGTTATACAGACGGCTTCACCCAGTGGTGCAAGCAGATCGTGGGGCTGTGCCTCACCGCCTTTTTGCAGGCCACCATCCTGGTAGCAGGGCTGATGGTGTTCAGCGACCACGCTCTGCTGGGGCTGGGGCTGATGCTGTCCGCTGGCGAGGTGCCCCGGATCGCCGGGGCCTTCGGGCTGGACACCTCCACCCGCGCCAGCTTGACCTCCGCTGTCCACACCGCCCAGATGGCGGTGAGCACCACCAAAGTCATCGCCAGCGCAGTTGGAGGAAAATAATTCTAAGGAAGGAGAACGAGCATAGATGAGAAAACTGGTATACATTTCCTCTCCGCTGTTTGGCGATGAGAAGCGGGACCGAAGTCTCGCCTGGCACGCGTGCCGGATGGCCATGGCCCGGGGAAACACGCCCTTTTCATCTCACCTGCTGTATTCCCAGCTGCTGGACTGCAATGACCCTGCCCAGCGGGAACTGGAAACGAGGCTGAACGGCCAGATGCTGTCCTTGTGCGATGAGCTGTGGCTGTGCGGCGATGTCATCAGCCCTGGCATGGCTGCCGATGAGCAGCTTGCAAAGGAGCAGGATATCCCGGTCAAATACGTCAGCATGGAGGAGATCACATTCCGTTCCCCCGATGAGCAGGCTTGGGAGGAGTGGACGGAAGAACCCCCCTGGCCCTCTATGACCACGCTATGCTGACCATGGGAAGCCTCTTTGACGGGATCGGCGGATTCCCTTTGGCTGCGGTGCGCAATGGGATCGTCCCGGTGTGGGCCAGCGAGATCGAGCCCTTCCCCATCCGGGTGACCCAAAAGCACTTCCCCAACATGATCCACGTGGGGGACATCACCAGGCTGGATGGGGCAAAACTGCCCCCAGTGGACATCGTCTGCGGGGGCTCGCCTTGTCAGGATCTGAGCGTGGCTGGGACCAGGAACGGTCTCGCAGGGGCCCGCTCCGGCCTGTTTATGGAACAAGTACGCATCGTAAAGGAGATGAGAGCGGCAGATGTACGACGCGGACGGACAGGCGTGTCTATTCGACCGAGATTCCTATGCTGGGAAAACGTCCCCGGCGCCTTCAGCTCGGGCACGCCCAAGGGGGAGGACTTCCGGATCGTCCTCGAGGAGATCTGTAAAATTAGTAGCTATCCCGTATATGTCCCTCGACCTCACCCCTGGCCATGGCAACCTGCTGGGCGAATCATACTGGGAGATTCTTTCTCCCTGGCTTGGAGAGTCTTGGACGCTCAATACTGGGGCCTCGCCCAGAGAAGGGCGCGTGTGTTCCTTATCGCGGATCTTGGAGGACTCACCGCCCCGCAAATACTATTTGAGCCGGAAAGCCTGCCTGGGTATTTTGCGCCGGGCCCGGGAGCGGGGCAAGCCCCTGCCGCCCCAGCTGGAGGCGGCGCTGAAGGCGCAGGCGGGACTGACGGTATACCTCACGCCGCTGGCACCGCCCCTGGCATTCCACATGAACCAGCGGGACGAGGCCATCGACCTGGGTGAGACTGCCGGTGCGCTGATGGCCACCAGCAATATGCAGATGCAGACCTTCGTCACTGCTTTCGCGGCAGATCAGAGGGATGAAGTCCGGGATCTGCACGATGTGGCCGGGGCGCCAGCGGCTCGACCGGGGATAAAACAACAAACATTTGTGGCAGGTGTCGTGAGCAAAGGAAACGGCGACTGCTTCCTGACCCCGGAACGCCACACCGCACTCAGCGCCGGGGGCGGAATGCCGGGACAGGGCTATCCCTGCGTTCCGATCTCTGACTGCCTCACCCCTTGGGACACCCAGCAGACCCGCGTCTTTACGCCGGAGGGCACCGCGCCCACCCTGGCGGGGGCCGATGGCTGCGGCGGGCGGAATCCCGGCGGGCTGATCTTTGCCGCTGGCTTCTGCGCCGGGGCGGGGCCGTCCGCGGGGGGGATCGGCTACCACGAGGAACTGGCCCCCACCCTGAAGGCCGCGCCCAGCGGCAATATGATGCCATCGGTTCTCTGTATGAACAGACAGAATGGGGCCCCCGCGCAAACCCAGCGAAGCGGTTTGCGTTGGGAAAGGAGAAGCAGCGAAATGAGCAAGCCCTTGCCGTCAGGCGGGGGCGAAGGATATGGAGCTTGCGACGACGCTATGATGCCATCGGTGCTGTGCCTCAACGACCAGGGCGGCAGCGTCATGGAATGCTCCGAAGATGTGTCCGGCACCCTGCGGGCCCAGGAACACGGGCACCAGCCGCTCGTATTCGAGAACCACGGGATCGATGCGAGATATACCGGCCCCCATAGCGTTTCTCCCACCATAACCGCCCGATTTGGGACAGGGGGCAACAATACTCCCATCGTATCCAACGCCGTGTTTTCCCGCCAGCGGGTGGATGTGTTCCATGAGGGCGGTGTGGTATCCACCCAAAGCGCCCGGCAGTATAAGGATGCAACTGACCTCATCTATCAGAAAACGGTTGGCGCGCCCACCACCAGCGACAGCAAAGGCCCCAACGCCCAATATGTCTCATCGGACAAATTGGTCGTGGAGGCCCCCTTGCTGATCCGAAGGCTCACCCCCCGGGAATGCGAACGCCTTCAGGGGTTCCCGGATAATTG
>CAJUKT010000091.1 GCA_910587255.1 uncultured Oscillospiraceae bacterium | reverse complement strand
GCTGATTCATAGAAAAAAGTTTTGTAAAACGGAGTAATGATGGCGAGCCGTGTACATCGAGAGGTGTAAGCACGGTTCTGAGAGGGGGTGGCGCAAACCTGCCGCAGAAATGCGGTAAGGCGGCGCTTCCCTACTCTACCCGGCCAGCACCTCCCGGAGTCAGAAGGAGTGGGATCTGTCCATCATCCTCAATGAGGCCGGACATCGGGCCGGAGCGGGAGGGCCGTTTTGGCTGATCGGTTAGGTCGTCAGCGGCAAAAAGGACGCCCCCAAACGGGGCGTCCTTGATCAACGCGTCAGTTGTATGCGTTACGAATTCCAGTACCGCTCCACCTTTTCTTCGGCGGCCTGCGGCAGCAGTTCAAACTGCTTCACCAACTTCTGGACAATGGCCGCTTTGTCCGCCGTGAACTCCTTCAGGGTAAGCACCATGGCACGGATGCCTTCCTCGCGGCCTTCTTGACGGCCCGCACTGTGGCCCTCCTGCCGGGCGTCCTTTACCAGGTTGTACTCATGAATCTCTGCCACGCGTTCCTGATCGAACAGGGTCACCATAATGTCCCGCACCTCCTTTTGACGTGATGCCAGGAACGGCATCAAAATGTTTTCCTCGCCGCAGATCCGCAGCGTTTCCTCTACCGCTTTCATGGTGTAGCCGTGCTGTTTCCGCTGGGCGTCAGATATCTCGCAGAAGCGGATATACTGATCTACAATATTCCCTTTCCCCATGTCCCGCAGCACCTTGATCTCAATTTCCGCAGCGCCGGGGCCATCATACATATCGGACAGCCGCATGACCTCCGGCAGCTGGCGGGGCGTCCCGGTATAGACCATGTAGAGTTCAGGCCGGGGGATAATGACGGGCTTGCTCCCGTATAGATCCAGCTTTTGCTCGTCGATATATTCTTTATAGGTCGCGGCCAGATACAACAGCATCCGCAAAGCGATATTCACGGAGAACTTGGATTGTGCCTCTACCAGCAAAATCAACTTGTCGCGCACCTGGAAGCCCAGGTCGTTGGTGATCCCGTTGGTCAAGACGTGTTCCAGCGTGACCAGTTTGCAGTCCGCCTCCGTTACCCCGGTATCCTCCGGGTGAAGGGCCAGGTAGAGCTGCCGGGTATTCTCCGGCTGCTTAAAAATAAATGAGAACACGCTGTCCTTTGCCGTATATTTCATCTCAGCCATAGCATACCCTCCCTGCACCTTTATTATAGCTGATTTTTGCCCGCAATGCAAGCGGCGGCAAAGCAACCACTTTTTTGTTTGTGCGGCCTGCTTTTTTAAAAGTAGTCAAAAACTTGGAGGTGATATCATCGAACATACCGTCAAAAAGCTTTTCTGCTTCCTCTCCGCCTGCCAGGGAAACTGGCGCAACAGCGTCTACATCTCCACGGATGGCCCCGGCTATCTGCTGTCCGTAGACCGGGATGGCCGGCCTATTGTGATGGCTGTAGAACCGTTCCAGCTGCTCAGCGGCGAACAGGTCGATCCCACCGAGTGCTGCGGACAGCTTACCAGGGAGGGCTTCAAAGCTCTGTATGCCCAATACCTCCTCTGGCGCCTCCCATCAGCAGATGCAGACCCGCTCTCAGCCCTCACTCAAAGCGATTTGCCTGCGCCCATATGACCTGTGAGTCCTCACCATTCTGCCCGCCCCGGATTTGTTCCGGGGCGGGCCTTTTTTGCTGTTCACGAAAATTTTACAAAAAAGACGGCCCATTTTGTGCCTTGAGCGGTGCGTAATCTCTATGACAGCAAAATTCAAAACAAGGAGCTGATCCCCATGAAACGAGTGAATATCAAATGCCCCTACTGCGGCTCCCGGGCACTCCTGCGTCCGGCCTCTGTGGTGTATGGGGAGAAGGCCGCAGATCCCTTCGCTCCCTACTATGTCTGCGCCCGCTTTCCGGCCTGCGACGCCTATGTAGCCGCCCATAAAAGAACCCGTCTGCCCATGGGCTCCCTGGCCAATGCGGAACTGCGCCGCAAACGCATCCAGGCCCACGCCGCGCTCGACCGCCTGTGGGAGGGCGGCCTGATGAGCAAAAGGCAGGCGTACCTATGGCTCCAGGCCAAGCTGGGCCTGCCGGAGCGTGAGGCTCACATCGGCAAATTCTCCCTGTTCCGCTGCGAGGAGGTTATACGCCTGTGTAATGACTATTTCCCCGCGCTGGACAAGGCATCATAACGAGGAGGCGAATCCCATGAAATTTGATTTTATCCTCAGCCATGAGCAGCAAGCCCTGGTTGAATCCAGCCTGACGGTGATCGACAAGGTGATTTCCCGGTACATCCATACGAACGAAGCCGTCTGCGGCCTGGACCCGGACGATCTCTATCAGGAGGGGGCTGCGGCGCTGTGCAAGGCGGCGGCCACCTATGATGGGACATCCGCCCAGTTCAGCACCTACGCCACCGCTGTGATCCGCAACCATCTGCTCAACCACTGCAAGGCCGTCAATGCCGGACAGCGGAACCTACCCACCGTGTCCCTGGATGACTGCGGCTCCGATGACAGCAGACCCCCGCCCTGCCCGGAACCGTTCACGCCGGACGGGGTAGATGAGCTGATCGGGCGGCTGGATGCCGATGACCTGCTGGCGGACTGCAAGCGGCGGTACACCGGCGTGGCCCGGTTAGGGGTGGAGGCGCTGGAACTGAAGATAAAAGGGTTAAGCGGAGCGGACATCGCCCGGCTCTACCACACTACCCCGAACAATGTGGGGGCGTGGATCTCCCGGGCAGCGCGGAAAATCCGAAAGGACTTTGCTCTACAGGAGTAAGGTCGAGGTGCTTCCTTATGTAAAAAGAGCACCCTACCAATGGTATGGCGCTCTTTTTATTATAGAAATCAATCTGAACTTCTGGATGGCGGGATATCAACAAAGAATTCTTCATAGCTGACATTGAATACTTTTTGCAGGCCAACCAAATCATTTACAAAGATATTGCCTCGGCCCATTTCGATAATCGAATAGGTGCTTCGGCTCAGTGGGGAACCCAATACCTGTAGCTTGGCCACAGTCTGTTCCTGTGTCAGTCCACAGGAAATCCGTATCCGCCTTATGTTCTCCCCCAATATTTCATTCCCCAATAATTTCGACATAGCAGTCACCCGAAATAAATGTTTTCCTCATTTTAACAAATTATCTCGAATTACTTGCTTATATCTATAAGCTATGATATGATTTGATGGTTACTGGACGAAAGGGGAAATTCTCATGTCGGACTTAGGACGCAATCTGCCAGAAGGCCAACAATCAGCAGGAAAAGTTATACCTGCGCTGAGAGACCTGCTCTCAATATTCGATATTGTCACCTCCAACCGCTACATGACCCTTGCCAACCAGGATGAGATCAATATTTACGTGATTTACATGACATACCGCGTCCAACAGGATCTTTATCAGGTTTGCCAGGAAAGCGGACTGCTCTGCGGCCTGTCATGGGACAATTTTGTTCTGCTCATGCGCGGGCACAGGCCCGCTCGGGCCGCGGCAATGGTGGTCGTGCGTGAAACGCTGAAAGAGTTCTATCGTTGTGGTCATTACGATTTTGATGTGACAGACGTAAAATTTCTCCGAGACACCGATGCAGAGGGTGGGGGAAGTGAGATACTGCACTGCTCAAGCCTTTTCACTTCAGAGGAAGGGCGCGGCCTCATAGAAAATTTCCTTTTCCACGCCGAAGCATCGCAGTACAGACATTTGCTTGACCAGGGAAAGAGCCTCACCTGGCAGGAATACCTCGACGAATTAGAGCGGAAGGGTCCCACATGGAACCAGGTGTATGCGGCGTTCCAGGGCGCGCTGGCGAGGCTCGATTTCAAACCCGCCTGGAAATCTGAACGTCTGGAAGGATTGGTCAATCAGGCAGACAGGCCGGAGGTACAGCCCAATGGATAATGATATGGATCTGTTAAGCCTGGGAAACCTGCCCCTTGACCTGGGAGATCTGGGCACGGTAACAGAGGCCGCACTTGCCATGCCCGGCGTGTATGACGCCATTCTGGAATGCTCGGAAACAGGATTGGCCGTGGAAGCCTTTATCGTATTAAGCAATGCGGGAGACATCTCGGCTAAGGCAAAGCGGTACGGGAAAGCTGTCCCGGATCATCCCGGCTTGTTGTTGTACCTGGAAGATGAAACCGGCAATACTAGATATATCGTCGGCTACGAGCTTTACCGCTATCAGATTCTGCACCACCTTCCACTGCCGGAGGGTGAAACCATCCGCAGCATTGCCGCCGCCGGCGCGGAGATGTACCCGGACTATTTTGGCCGCTACCCCGTCCCTTTTCACACCCCATGGGGCTGCACCACCCGGCATAAGATCATTGCCAACGGCCTGTATTGGCTGGAAACAGAGCAGTGCCAGCAAGGCCTCGCCGTGGCCTGCCCCAAATATGATGATCTGTCCGATGGGGCGAGGGGGCTGGCTGAGAGATTCTTGGGCGGCCTTGCCCATACAGAAGGGGAGATGCCTGGGTACCTGTTTTTCATCGAAACGAACAGCAGCGTCCCGCTTTTTGAACTTGTCTCCGCTATCCCCAAAGGGCAGATGTGCTGCGAGGTCAACCGGGCCGCGCTGATGAACGCAGTCTATCAGCACTTCCCCGAGTATGCCGCCCAGCACAATCTGTCGGAACAGGCTGGACTGAACGATGGCTTGGGACAATTTCTACATACGCAGGGCATCAACATGGAACTGAAAAGCGCTCCCGAGCGGCTCATATGCCTGACCGCTGAGGCAGGGACACAGTATATCGACTTTTAACTGAGAAATCCTGCTTATTTTTAATGGAATGAGCAGACGGAAAGGCAAAGATGCAGAGAAGTAAAACACCGCCGGCAGGAGTGCGTTCCTGCCGGCGGTGTCTATGGTTACAGCATTGTATATCTTGGGTACCCATTTGAATCTATTTTAGATAAAATCTTCCCGCATGGAAGCAGCTGCTTCAACATCGCTCTTTAGCCGATACTCTCCCGGTGTCATCCCGGTCACCTTTTTGAACTGCTGTCCAAAATAGCTCTGCGATTGAATCCCCAGCTGTTCAGCGATTTCTTGAATAGACTGCTTACCAGCACGCAGAAGTATTTTGGCCCGTTCAATTTTTTGAAGCATTATATATTCTCCCACTGTCATCCCCAGCTCTTGCTTGAATTTACGTGAGAGATACGTTCCCGAATAGCCGGAAAACTCCGCCAATTCTGTCAGTGACACTCTGCGCTCTACATGAAGCTGGATATAGTCACAACATTTCCTGACTTGAGGGGAAATTCCGTCCTGTTTCTTGATTTGATGGACCCTGCGCACAAAATCCTCCTGCATGGCGGCGTTGACCTCCGCAATTTCCGAAAGGCTTGCACAGGTTTCAATGGCATTGATATATTGGTCACTGAGGGTATACGCAATTTCCGAATCTACCCCTCCCCGGATTGCCGCACGGGTACACAGGGCGGTATAAACGATGGTGATGTTTTTGATATGACGGATCGAATCCCCGTTCCCCAAATTGCCTATCATCCCCGTCCCCACCATGTGTCCCGCTTGTTCTTTGTAGTTCAGGTTCCCCTCCTCTATCAGGCGGAGAAGCTTTTGCTCCATTGCCCATGTACCATGGGCATCTGCATGGGAAGCATGATCCGTGCGCTGCTGTTCCCCGGCCTGAAAGTATTGAAGGTCGCTGATCGTTAGCTTTTGACCATGGATGCAGTAATGAAGCATCAATCCGTACTCAAAAAAACGCATCATTGAAATGACCGGAATCTGCTGGATCAGTTGAAGGAAATCTTTTTTGAGCGCCAGGGAAAAACATAGCTTGTTCAGTGCGCCCTCTATTGTCCGCGATGATACATCTTCAATAAACGCAGGCCCGATTACATGGGTATAGAGCAATTCTCCCGACGCATCCGGCTCAAAGTCAGTGATCCACAAAAACCCGAGTACACTGGTCAAAATGACAGGCCGATCTTTCCTCAAATTTTCAGTTTGGACAATTTCATGTCCCTTATCTAAGACAAAAATCTGTTTGAATAGCTGCTCGTTTGGATTGTTGCTATAAACGCAGTTTCCCCTGGCATCATATGTCCAAAAATAAAGCTCATGGGCGCAGGAGATTAGTTCCCGAAACAGGTGCAGGTTCCGCTCCACATTCTCCAATTTGACCCCCCTCCTATGGCGCAATGACATAATCAGTAAGGCCCGCAGCATCTTCCGCTGTCTCACATACCACCTGGCCGTTTTCCAGCAGTTCCGGATGGCGCATGGCAACGACAAAGACATAGCGGGACAACGCTGACTTCAAGTTCAAGACGTCTCCTTCTGCCGTGGTGAAGCTCACTTCGCCTTTGCAGGTACTCACTGCCATTAAAAACTGTGCTAAATCAATATTTTCTTTCAGACGCATAGTATGCATCCCCTTTCCTTGTCACAAACAAGCATACCATATTTTCACGCAGCAGTATATAGTAATTTTGTGTTTTCTGTCCTAAATTTATTGTTTTGATAGAATTAGACAAATTCAAGATAGATATATGCTTTTTTGAGATAACGCTGTTTGTAACTTTTCTGTTATGCTGTGTTCAGCGTCGAAAACAGTGAAATTGGAGATCAAAATTGGAGGGAGAATTATGAAAAGTATTCAATTTAAGCCATTGGACGGGAAACTGTTCAGCACCAATGTGAAGTCCCAAAACGTGAAGAACTCCGAGCGGTGGCTGGGGTATTTCCTCGGCCCGGCGCTAGTGGCCTGCATGAACGCCATCTGCGCGCAAAGTTATTTGAACCAATTCTACACCGATGTATTGAAGCTCAGCCCCATTGCGGGGGGGCTGTTTCTGGCGCTGATGCCCCTACTCTCCAAAATCGTGGACGCTGTCACCAACGTGGCGATGGGCCGGATCATTGACCGCACCAATTCCAAACAAGGCAAGGCCCGTCCCTGGCTGCTCTTTTCCGGGCCGCTGATGGCAATATCCTCGAGTTTGCTGTTCGCTGTTCCGGAGAGCAGCCTGCCCATGACCATTATCTGGGTCACAGTGAGCTACAACCTGTACTTCTGCATCTCCTACACCATGTATAATATCAGCAACACCCTGCTTGTCCCGCTCTCCACCCGCAACAGCAAGCAGAGGGATACCCTGGCTATGGCAAGCTCCATGGGAATTTCCATGATTCCGGGCGTGCTGGTCAGTATGCTCTTTCCCATGGTGCTGCTCCCTTTCTTGGGTGTAGACCGGGGCCGATGGGGGCTTGTAATGACGATTATCGGTCTGCTCGCTATCCCCGCCACCCTGATCCAATATAAGTTTTCGCGGGAGCGTGTTACCGAGGACAGCCAAGCCTCTACCCAGGCAGAAGATGCGGTTTCATTTGGGCAGCAGATCAAGGGCTGCCTCTCCAGCAAATATTGGATCGTCATTATGGGGATCGTGATCGTTTACCAGCTTTTTAACAACTTCCAGATTACCAGCACCATCTACTACTGTAACTGGGTGCTCGGAACCTATAACGACGGCACTACCATGACGATCCTGAACGCCATCGGACAGGCCCCGTTAGGGCTGGGCATCCTGATCTTATGGCCGCTGGTGAAACGGTTTGGGAAACGGAATGTGATGATAGCCGGGTGCGCTATGGGCATTGTGGGCGGCGTGATCTGCGCCCTAAACGCCCGGAATATGGGCATGGTGCTGATTGGCCTTGTCCTACGCTCCTTCGGCACCCTTCCCATTACATATACGTTGACTGCAATGGTGGCGGACGCTTTGGATCATGTGGAGTGGCTGAACAAATTCCGCTGTGACGGTTTTTCCTCCTCGATCTACAGCATCATTGTGACGGTTACCACCGGCATCAGTATGGGTGTATTTAACCTGCTGCTGGGTTTCCTTGGGTATGTGGCGCCTATGGCAGACGGAAGCTGGGTACCTCAGAACGCCGCCGTACAAAATTTTTTCATTGCGGGGATGTTTATTGTGCCCGCCGCAGGATTGTTCTTGATTGGGTTCCTTCTGGGTTTCTTTCATGTGGAAAAGGAACTGCCCCAGATGCAGGCGGACATTCTCCAGCGGCATAAGGATGCGTCGGCGGCCCGCGGTGAGGTATATGTATCGCCGGAGGAAAAGGCCGCTTTGGAACAGGCTGAGCTTGACCGCGTGGCAGAGGAAAACCGCGTGAAGGAACTGAAAGCCCACTGTGTGAAAAAAGGCCTGAGCTTTGACGCAGAGGAAGCCAAATACCAACAAAAACTTGCGGATCGCAAGGCAAAAGAAGCGACCAAGGCCAACAAGGGCCGCAAATAAATTGGGGAGGTAATTTCAATGAAAAAAGGGAAAAAGTATTGACCATCGTTATCGGCGTGATAGCTGTTCTGACTGTTGCCCAGCTTATTGTTCTTGGCGCTATGGGGGGCATCGGTCCGCTAAAATTCATTCATGATAATAAAATAGCGAATGACCCAGGCAACGCAGAGGAGTACCACCTGGAAAACGTAACACCGCTGGAAAACAGCCCGCTTGCTGGGAAAAAGCTGTTGTTCCTGGGGTCGTCAGTAACATATGGTTCCGCATCGCTGGGCGTTTCCATGGCAGACTATATTGCTGTCCTGGACAGTTGCGATGTAGTTAAGGAGGCCGTCAGCGGCACGACCTTAGCAAAAATGGGCGCAAGCACCTATGTTTCCCGCCTGTTGAACGTAGATACCTCACAAAAATTTGATGCCGTCATCTGCCAACTCTCCACCAACGATGCAACACTGAAAATCGTCTTGGGAGAAATCAGCACCAGCACCGAACTGGAGGACTTTGATCGCAATACGGTGATTGGGGCGATGGAGTATATTATCGCGTATGTGAAGCAGACATGGGACTGCCCTGTCATCTTTTACACCGGGACAAAGTATGGCAGTGAGCCCTACGCAGCCATGGTTGATGCTCTCCTTCGTTTACAGGATAAATGGGACATTGGTGTGATTGACTTGTGGAACGACCCGGATATGAACGCTGTGTCCGGCGATGATTACGACTTTTACATGAATGATTCAATCCACCCGACCCAGGCAGGGTATCTGAAATGGTGGACGCCTAAATTTGAGGCATATCTGGCGGAGATTTTCGCAACTGAATAATAGCGGGAGATGAGCGCATGAAGCAATTAGATGACTTTTTAATCGGCGCCGCCACCGCCGCACATCAAGTGGAGGGACATAACATCCATAGCGACTATTGGATGATGGAACACATAAAACATTCCGATTTTGTGGAGCCCAGCGGCGCGGCAGTAGACCACTACCACCGCTATGCCGAGGACATCCGCCTATTGGCGGCATCTGGCTGTAACGCCTACCGCTTCAGCATCGAGTGGGCCAGGGTGGAGCCGGAGGAAGGCCGCTTTGATCCCGCCGCCATCGACCATTACCGAAAGGTGCTGGACTGCTGTGCCGACAATGGTCTGACCCCGGTGGTGACACTTTACCACTTCTCCAGCCCTGCGTGGCTGATTGGCAAAGGCGGCTGGTGCAGGCCCTACGTGATAGACGCCTTTACCAAGTACGTCCGCCATGTCATGGAGGCTCTGGGAGACCGCCTGCCCTATATCTGCACGATCAACGAGGCAAATATGGGCGGACAGCTCAACAAAATCGCCGCCGATATGATGAAGGCCGGGAAGAAAAAAGAGGGCAGCGTCCAGGTGGGCACCAACACCGGCCTGAATCTAAAGGCCATCTTCCTGGGGATGCTGGAGCAGGGAAAAGCGTTCCATTGCAGCCCATTTGGGGTCAACACGTTCTTGAAGCCCCGAAAGCCTAAACAGGAAAAAAATGTTATGGAGGCGCATCGGGCGGCGGTTCAGGTCATCAAAGAGCTTTCCCCTGCATCGAAGGCGGGCCTCACTCTGTCCCTGTTTGACTACCAGCCCACGGCGGACGGGCAGGCGCAGGCTGAAAAGCTCTGGCACGAGGATTTTGGCTTCTACCTGCCCTACTTCAAGGATGACGATTTTCTGGGCATTCAGAACTACTCCCGGAAGATCATAGACGCAGACGGGGCGCGGGAGCACGCGCCTGGCACGCCGTTGACGCAGATGGGCTATGAGGACTATCCGGCTTCCATCGGAAATGTGCTGCGCCGGGTGGCGAAAGACTTTCACGGCGAACTGCTGGTGACCGAAAACGGCCTTGCTACCAGTGATGATAATCGGCGCTGCGCTTTTATCCGGGAAGCCGTCGCGGGAGTGCTGGCTGCACGGGAAGGCGGCATCCCTGTGAACGGATATTTTTACTGGAGTTTATTGGACAATTTTGAGTGGCAGGCGGGCTACAGCAAAACTTTCGGCCTCATTGGGGTGGATCGCGAAACCCAGGAGCGCCACCCCAAAGACAGCCTGCTGGTGTTGGGAGGACTATTTGATGAAAAACGTTGAAGAACTGTTGCGAGAGCTGACCGTAGAAGAAAAGGCGGCCCTTTTGGAGGGGTACAACTCTTGGATGACCAACGCCATTCCCCGGCTTGCCATCCCCGCGCTCCATCTGACGGATGGCCCTGTGGGTGTGCGGAAAAAAGTCGACGATGTGGGCGAGGGTATCATGGGGCTGGGAAAGTCTTACCCATCCACCGCGTTTCCCACCAGCGTCACCATTGCCAACAGCTGGGCCCCGGAGAATGCGGAGAAGATGGGCCGTGCCATTGGCGAGGAGTGTGTGGGCTATGATGTGCAGGTGCTGCTGGGCCCCGCCCTCAATTTGAAGCGCGATCCCCGCTGCGGGAGGAACTTTGAGTATTACAGTGAAGATCCCCTTCTCTCCGGGAAAATGGCCGCAGCCATGGTGCGGGGCGTCCAGTCCACAGGCACCGCCGCCTGCCTCAAACACTTTGCCCTCAACAACTGTGAAAACTACCGCTATATGAGCGATTCCGTCATTGACGAGCGGGCGGCGCGGGAGCTTTATTTGAAATCCTTTGAGATCTGCATCAAGGAGGGAAAACCTTGGACGATGATGTGCGCCTTTAACAAGGTCAACGGCACCCATTGTTCCGAAAGCAAATGGCTTCTCACAGACGTATTGCGGACAGAATGGGGTTTCGATGGGCTGGTGATGACTGACTGGGGTGCGACCCGCGACCGGCTGGCCGGTGTGCGGGCCGGACTTGACCTGGATATGCCCGGTGGGATATGGGAGAACCGAAAGGCCATCATTGAGGCAGCAAAATCCGGGGCACTGCCCATGGACGCACTGGATCAGGCCGTGGGCAACGTTCTGCGGCTCATTGAACGGTGCTGTCCCACGATGGAACGGCCCACTGATATGAAAGCCCTGCTGGAGCGTCACAGCGCCCTCGCAGCGGACATTGCCGCTGATTGTGCGGTGCTGTTGAAAAATGACGGTGTCCTGCCTCTCAAGGGAACGGAAAAGCTCCTGGTGGTGGGCGACCTGTTTGAAAAGATGCGCTATCAGGGTGCGGGCTCCAGCGGTCTGAACCCCGCCCACCTCACCAGCCCAAAGACGGCTTTTGAACAGGCCCAGGTCAAATATACCTTTGCACAGGGCTACCGGGAAATGGAGCATGAGCCAAACCATGCGCTGGAGGAAAAAGCATTGGAGGCCGCAAAGGAAGCGGACACTGTACTGTTCTTCGGCGGACTCACGGAGCTGTTTGAAAGCGAAGGCTTTGACCGGGACGATCTCTCCATTCCTCAGAACCAGCTTGCGCTGATCGACAGGCTGTGCGCCGCGGGGAAACGGGTGGTGGTCGTGCTGTTTGGCGGCAGCCCCATGGAACTGCCATTTGCGGATCATGTGACCGCGATCCTCCACATGGCCCTGCCTGGGCAGGGCGGCGGAGAGGCCTGCCGCCGCCTGCTATGGGGCGAAGCCAGCCCCAACGGGCGGCTCAGCGAGACGTGGATGAAAACCTGCGGCGACATCCCCTACGGGGAGCGTTTCAGCAAGGGCAAGATCGAACTGTACCGGGAAAACATCTTTGTGGGCTACCGCTACTTTGATGAAACTCTGGAAAAAGTGCGCTATCCCTTTGGCCACGGTTTGTCCTACACCACCTTCCGTTATGCCGACATGGCCGCGGAGCTTCGGGACGGCAAAATCACGGTCACGGTGACGGTGGAGAATACCGGGGAGATGGCGGGGGCCGAAGTAGTGCAGCTCTACGCCGGCCGGAACCAAAACACCGCGGTGTTCAAGGTGCAAAAAGAACTGAAAGCATTTCAGAAAATCTATTTGAACCCTGGTGAGAGAAGGGTTGTCACCCTCGTTTTTGAGGAACAGGAGTTGGCCTACTATAACACCAAGGCCCATTCCTGGGTGATAGAAAACGGGGAATATCCGATTTTTGTGGGCGCCTCGTCCCAGGATATACGGCTCCAGGGAAGCATCACAGTGGCAGGGCATCAGGACGCGCCCGCTCCTTATTCTGCCGGAACAGTAGCCGCCTATCTGGAAATCGCAAAAAGCGCCATCTCGGACGGCGTCTTTACTGAAACAATTGGACGCCCCATTCCCGCTGAACCGCTCATCCGTCCATACACCGTGGAATCCCCCATCAGCGACTATCAGACCAGCTTTATGGGGCGGGTACTCTATAACGGGTTTATGAAGGGCATAGGAGGCAACCAAAAAAAGCTGGATGCCATGCCGGAAGGCCCGGAAAAAGACGTGATGGTGAAAAATCAGCAGTTTGTGATGAATCTGGTTCCCCGCAACTGTTCCCGCGCCCTTATCCAGAGTGGTGGCGGACGGATGCAGATGAACATGGCGCGGGCCATCGTGGAAATTGCCAATGGACATATTTTCCGTGGGCTAAAAGAGGTTATTAAAAAAGATATTCCATTGACACTGCCATGTGAAATGCTAGGAAAAGAAGACACATAGGTATATTAGGGAAATTTAACAGGCAGATGCCTAAATCCTACCGTAAAAAGTCTTGTTTACAGCACCATCAGCAGAGGTTTGTAAATAAGTCGTAGAACATAAGCAGAGAAAAATAAGGTAAAGCATTTTCTAAATAAAGCAATCCCGATCATTCTTGAACGCTATCAAGAGTAATCGGGATTTCTTTGTTTTCTGTGTTGAAAAGTGCCTGTCTCGTTTGTAAAAGATAGTATGGGCTATCTTATCAAGAAACATGGAGGCGAGTTTATGCACACTGAGAGAACAAGTATATTTTACACCGCGGTGGGCCACTTCTGCCGCAAGACAGACGCCAATGGCCGCACCTATCCCGTGATCCTGGTGAACCAGGAGGAACACATGGTGGATATGCAGGAGATGGCGGTGTGGACTGTCCTCAACTGGCGGTTCCTGCACCTGGAACAGATTGAAATGAAGTACGGCCAGCTTGCCGGGGAACTGCCCCCCGCCCGGCGGACGCTGGAAACCTGCCTGAACCGGCTGGAGATGCGGGGGCTGATCGCCCGGGGTGTGGGCGACACCGACTTTGAGGCGCTGTACGACCTGCTGGGCGGGCTCTATGTTGTTCCCCTCTCGGAGAGCCTGCCCCTGCGGCTGGCAACGTTCTGGAAGCTGCTGTTGGACGGGGTGCCCTTCGCCAAAGCCCGTCAGCTGTTCCAAAAGGACAGGCCCAGTGCGCGGGAGGTTCAGGTGCTGGCCCTGTCCCGGCAGGCGCTGCTGTCCACCGCCGAGCTGATCAAGTGCGCCGAGGTTGGCGCCACCGACGTGTCCACCGACGAAAAGCTGATGAAAGCCCTCATCGACAACGACTACACCACCAGCGACAGCATTGTCTTTGAGATGCTGGAGGCGGAGCAGCGGACGCCCATCACCATGGCGGTGGCCAGCCTCTACCTTCGCAAGCAGATCATTTTCGAGAGGGAATAAAAAATTTTTACGGGAGCTGCAAAAAAACCGGCACTTGCTCCCTATTTATTTTATGTACGGAATAACCCACATCACAAGGAGGTCCGCCATGAAAAAGAAGATCCGTCAGATCAAACTCCCCGGCCCCAATGACCGCGACCCCCATCCCCGCCTGCTGATGGACGGCGATGGCATCCACGCCGGTCAATGCTTCCGGGCCCGGTTCCCGGACGGCTGGCATGATATCACGCTGGAGGTGGCCTGGGAGATCACAGGCCCCGGGTGCTGGTACATCTCCACCCCCGGCTATGAGGACGTGTGCCCGGTGGGGCTGTTTGTGGAAGCGTAGAAAATGCGGGGGTAGGAGCGCACGCCCTGCCCCCATCCCTCTATGACATATGGCACAAGTTCTTGTGATTTTAAAACCTCAATAATCAATATATTGTGTTTTTGCTATTGACACCACCGATATCTTGTGGTACAATCCCCTTGTAATTGATTCTATGTGCGTTTCCTCCCCTCTGCGGGAGGGCAGGCCGGCTTACCGGCTTGGGAGCGAAGGGTTTCGCATTGCACACGTTGCAGGATTCGCTGGCCCTGTTGAAAAACAGCAGGGATGCTCTGCGAGGCGTTTCCTGGGTTTGTACGCAAGAGCCGGTGGAAAGCTGGCCCCTATGCTGTTAGGGGATCAGTCTGCCCTCTGGCTCTTTTTATATATACATCATGGCCTGAAAAGGCGGAAAGGAGCGATATGTCCCAACTGTACTGCACAGGCCGGGTCGTGTCCGAACTGGAGCTGAAAACCAGCGCGAAACAAGTGCCCTACGTCTGCTTCCCCATCGCCGAGCGCGTGGGGTACGGCAAAACCGCCCACACACAGTACATCTCCGTGTGGGCCTGGGGCGCCATGGCGCGTCAGCTTGTCGGCGACGGCGTGGGCAAAGGCAGCGTGCTGTGGGTGTCCGGCTCCCTGGAGCTGGAGGAGTACGCAAAAAAAGACGGCGTAACCCGCGACAAACGGCTGAAGCTTAAGCTGAAGGACTGGGGACTTGTCCCCGGCCAGCCGGCCCAGGGCGAACCCGGCCAAGACCAAAGCATCCCGCCCCCGGGCACCATCGACGGGGAGCGGGAAGACCTGCCGGAATAGCGATTCCGGCAACAAGTAAAAGAGGCGCTGTTTCCAACGTTTCGGATAATTCGAAAGAATTTCTGGACATGGGGACAGCGCCTCTTTTTTGTCTTTTCAGAAAAAACGAAAGGTGGTAAACGAAATGAAACAGAAGATTTCCCTCGCTTCCAGCATCTCCATCCTGATCGGCGTGGTCATCGCCATCCTGGCGCTGCTGCACGGGCCGGTGCAGACCGTCCTACTGCTGGTCACCTTCGCCCTGTGGGGCCTGTGGGTGCTGCTTGCCCTTCTGCGCCCGTCCTGGCGGGCCAACTGGGACTACCGCCGCCGGGAGGAACGGATCGCCAAGGAGCAGAACGCCCTCTCAGGCAAAAACCTGTCCGGGCTTCTGCTGACCCATGTGAACTACCGTGTCTCGGACTACTTGAAGCGCGTCTACCCCGACGCCCGCTGGGAGTGGATGATGCCCAACCCGGTACTGTTCATCGCCCAGGGCGGCACCGGGCGCATCCGGGTCTATGGTGTGCCGGACTACGAGTATGCCGACGTGACGTTGGACAAAAACGGCGGTCTGGACTGCTCCATGGTGAAGATCGTCCCCGTAGGGGACAGCGGCCAGGGCGCACCGTCCGGCCAGCCCGCCCTCGACCCCTCGGCGTGGTATGAGCTGGAGGGCCGGGATGTGCTGGACAGCATCATTGCCGACCTGCGCTCCCGGGGGCACAGCGGCCTCACCCTGAACGAGGACGGCAGCATCTCCTTCCAGCCCGAGGCGGGCGGCCCCAAGGCCACGAAACGCGCCTTTGGCTCGTTCCCGGAGAAGGTGTACTGGCCCCGTCTGGCGGACGTGCTGGCTCAGGAGGGGCTTACCGCCGACGTGCAGGCCGACCACATCGCCGTTTCCTGGTAGAAAGGGGGACGCGACATGAAAGCCGGACTGACCATCACTGAGATGGCGGCGGAAATCGAACGCCAAGCCGCTGCCAAAGTGGACTATCTGGTGAACCCGCAGAAGCTGGAGATGGAGTCCATGGGTGGTTCGCCCATGCTCCGGGTGTTGGACGGCGGCGTGGATCTGTTGGAGCCGCTGTCCATCCAGGAGACGGCCCACCGCCAGATGGGGGCCCATCTGGGCATCCCGTGGAAGTATTACGAGAAAATGCTCCAGGAAGAGCCCGGCCTGCTGTCCTACAACGTCAACCACTGGTTCCAGCGGGGAGAACCCGCCCCGCGTATGCTGCGCACCATGGACGGCAGGGCCAGGGCCTTCCTCAGCAACCGCTACCGGCTCATCGACAACTTCGAGATCGCCACGGCGGTACTGCCCATCATCATGGAGATGCAGGGGGCCCGGTTCGAGAGCTGCAATCTGAGCGAGAACTACCTCTACATCAAGGTGGTCAACCCCAGGCTCACCGGCGAGGTGCGCGTGGGCGACGTGGTACAGGCGGGCATCGTCATCTCCAACAGCGAGACCGGCCTGGGCGCGGTGAACGTCCAGCCCCTGGTGTACCGCCTGGCCTGCCTCAACGGCATGGTGGTGAACGACGCCAGCACCCGGACGCGGCGCAACCATGTGGGCCGGGCCAACAGCACGGACGAAAATTTTGCCCTGTACTCCCAAGAAACGTTGGAACAGGACAGCAAGGCGTTCATGATGAAGGTACAGGACACAGTGAAAGCAGCCGTGGATGAGGCCCGGTTTGCCAAGGTGCTGGACACCATGAAGGAAAGCACCCAGGCCAAGCTGGACACCAGCGACATCCCCGCCTTGGTGAAGCTCACCGGCAGCAATTTCGGTCTCACCGACGCAGAGGGCAAGGGCGTACTCCAGCACCTTTTGGAGGACGCGGACTATACCCTCTACGGTCTGGCCAACGCCGTCACCCGGTTCAGCCAGGACGTGGACGACTATGACCGGGCTTCCAAGCTGGAGGTCATCGGCTATAACGTCATGACCATGCCCCAGGCTATGTTCAGACAGATCAACCAAGCATCCGCCATGGCCGCGTAACAGCGTGCCATGCCAACAGATATCCAACCAATAAAAAGGAGGAACTATTCATGAGTAACCAGCAGAATGTCACCACCCTGGCGGAGTACAAGCCCTTTACCCTTCCCGCCCCCATGGACGCCAGCTTTGACGCCGCCGATGTGGCGGAGGATCTGGAGGGTCTGGAGCTCTCCTTCCCCCGGGTGAAGATCCCCGGCGGCGGCGTGCCCCAGTTCAAGATGCCCGGCGAGGACCCGGACCACCCCACCTACGTGGGCGAGATCGAGGGCATCATCCTCTACAACCATTCCGCCAACGCCTGCTGGCCGGAGGGCAGCGAGTATGAGGATAACACCCCGCCCCAGTGCCAGTCCATGGACGGTATACAGGGCTATGGCAATCCCGGCCTGCTGTGCGAGGCCTGCGGCAACAACCAGTTCGGCAGCAGCGGCAAGGGCAAGCTGTGCAAGAATATGCGGATGCTTTACATCCTCCAGGATGGGGTCTATATGCCGCTTCAGCTGGCTTTGCCCCCCACCAGCATCAAGCCCTACAAGAACTTTGTCAACATGGCCTTCGCCCTGCGCAACCGGCCTGTCTACGGCAGTTTGGTCAGGATCACGCTGAAGCCGGTGAGCAGCAACGGTTTCGACTACAGCGTGGCCGTGTTTAACCGGGTCCGGGACTTTGCCGGCGATGAGCTGGCGGCGGTCAAGACCTATGCCGAGGGCTTCCGCAAAATGGTCAGGGAAATGCTGGAGCAGCAGGCCCATGCCCATGCAAAGGCTGCTGCCAGTATCATTGAGGCGGACAGCAGACCGTTGGAGCTGCCCGACAACGATGAGCACTTTGCTGTGGGCACCTTGGACGGTGAGCGGGAGCTTCTGCCCGCCTGAATCCGATTTGTTGAGCGGCAGAGCAGGTTGTTCCCGCCTTATGTACGGGGACAGCCTGCCCCGCTCTCGCCGCTTACAGAGGAACAGCGACACTTTGCGGAGCAGCATCACGGCTTGATTTACGCTTTCTTGCGCGACACGGGCCATAACGCCGCCGATTACTATGACGCCGCCGCCCTGGGCTTTCTCCAGGCGGTACAGCGGTATCTCACCCAGCCGTGGCTGAGGCGGTATGCCTTCCCCACTGTCGCGTGGCGGGCCATGGGCCGGGGCGTGGCAACAGAACATCGGACAGAGGAACGCCGCTGGAACGCGGAGCGGCGGTATCTGGATTCCATGCGGGTCAGGCCGTCCAATCTCTACAGCGGGTTGGAAGACCAGCTGCTTTTCCATGACCTGATGGCCGGGGCCAGCGAGGAACAGCATCGGCTGGCGCTGCTGCGCTTCCGGGGCTGTTCCCTGGCGGAAGCGGCCCAAGCCCAGGGTATGGGCGTCAAGCGGGCACGCAGACTTTTAAAGGAACTGCGCAGCGACTATCAAACGCTGAGGCTTGAATAGAAAAGAGGTATCAAAGTTAATGGTTCAGAAAGAAAAGGCAATGAAAACGATGACCGGCACGCTGCTGCGGCCCCTGGCCGTGGGTGCGAAGGCCGTCATCCTCCATCAGGGGCAGATCACGCTGACGTCCCGGGTGGTGGAGATCCACAGCCGGACGGAGGATGAGATCCGGTTTGAGACGCTGAACACCCAGTACCGTTTGCTGACGGGGCCCTGCTCCGAACCGGCGGCGGACTGCTTTTCCCTGGCGATGGCCGCCTGAACAGGACGGCTGATACATAAAACGGCGCGGCAAAGGATCACCACGATCTTTTGCCGCGCTCATTTTATAGGAGGAGTACATCATGATCGAGTACAAAGCCGTGCCCAGTGGGCTGGAACTCAGCTGCCGTATCAAGCAATGCCTGGAGGATGCCGCACCCAGGGAGTATCAGTTCGGCGAAGGGATTTGCGCGATCCGGGCCATCAATGACATTTTGCAGGGGCGATCTACGCGGTCTGTGGATGAACTGTTAGCGGAGCTGGAGAAATGTGGGGATCATATCGTGCCGCTGCTCCAGGCTGTCCGAAACTTTCTGCGGCAGAAGGAGCTGCTTATGACGCCTTATGTCAAACGCGCCAGCCGGAAACCATTCACATTCCAATCCTGTTCTGTCTCAGATGGCCGCAAGCTGAAGGTTATCGACCAAATGCTGTATGACCGGGCGGCCAAGGAGGGCTTTCCGATCAATTTCTTCCGGGAGTCCTATTTTGACCATGTGACCTTTTACTGTCTGCCGGACGGTGTGGATTTCTATGGCTCGGAGCTGCATAACTGCAAGTTCGCCGTGTGTCGCGTCAAGGGAACTTCTTTCGGGTACAGCCGCATCTATGATACGGAGTTTTACTCGTCTATTCTGAGCCATGCTGATTTCTACAGCACCACGCTGGCAAACACCCGCTTCCAGGATTGTGAGCTGTCCCATGTGATGATGCAGAGCGCTGCGCTCAAGCATTGCAGCACCACTGACTGCACCATGGACAACGTGGATTATGCCGGCTCCACCCTGGATGGATGCACCTTCAGCCGGATCACCGCCGGCGCGGTCTGCCTGGACTGGACCACCATCACCCAGGGCGGGGCCACCGAGGAAGAGTGCCGTCAAAACCGGGAGGCCATTTACCGGGTCCTGAGGGTGAAGGAGGCGGCCGCATGAGCGCCGTTAAACCTGTCCGGCCCAAAGACTGGGTGTGCTTCCACTGCACCCGTTGTGGGAACTGCTGCCGCGGCCTGGACGGTAATTTGATGCTGGAGCCTGCGGACGCCTACGACCTGGCCCGGGTTCTCCGGGCGCAGGGCAGGGCCGACTCCATCCATGACGTATATGAACGCTACGCTACGGTTGACCTTCTGGAGGGACGCCTGCCCATCTACCTGATGAACACGGTGGGGGATGACCATGCCTGTATCTTTTTGAAGGACGGGCGGTGTTCTGTCTACGAGGGCAGGCCGCAGATGTGCCGGATCTACCCGTTTTTCGCGTGCCCAGGCGAGCGGGGGAAAGCCCTTGAGGTATTCCAGTGCATGGACAGCCACACCTCCCATTTCGCCGACGGCAAGGTGTTGGTGAAGGACTGGCTCCATGAGAATTTTTCCAAAGAGCGCCGCGCGATCATGACCGCTGAGACTGCCGTAGTGCCTGAGCTGGGCCGTCTGCTTCAAGGCGTCAACTTCAACGAGGACAAGGCCGGCCTGTTCCAGATCCTCCACTACCGCTACTATAACTATGATCTGGATGAACCCTTTCTGCCGCAGTATATGAGCAACGTGGCGGCGCTGGAAAAGTTCCTTCGGGAGAAAACGGAGGAGGGCTGAGCAATGTATGCGCTGGAGCGGCGGATAGACCGCCGTTGGACGCGGTTCGCCGTCTGCGGGAACCGCCCCCTGTTGGATCGGGTGCGGGCAGGCCAGCCACGGCCCAAGGACTGGCGGGTGGTGGCTGTACCCGGTTCCATCGTGGGTACGGGCCAACCCCTGATGAAGTCTGCCTGAGAACAAGGAAGACCGCTTCTCGTAATTGAGGGGCGGTCTTTCGCAAATAAAAAGGAGTTGTGACACATGAATTACAGCCAATTGAAAACGCTGTTTTGTAAGCACGAGAGTGAAGATCCTTCCACCCACCTGACGGCCTATATCACGTTTTCCTCGTTCGGGCCGGAGAACACAAAGGAATACCCCTGGGAAACACGCACCTACATCGTTTCCAGCGACAACAAGGCGTTCCAGCCCAATAAGGGCGGCTACTCCATCTTCGGGAGCTGCCTGGACGGCACCGACCGCTGCGTTCGCCTGGAGGCTTACATGGCGGAGGAGCGTGGCGGGAAAAACGGCTGGGTCGTGGAGGAGTGCTGCATCGTTGGTTATATGCTGATGGAACACAGTGACTGCGGCATCGAAACTCCCAGGATCGTATTCACCATGGAGATGGCGCAGCAGGAAATGTTGTCCCGAATAGCCGAATTTCTCGGGATTGATCCCGATCCGCTGAGAAAAGAGTACCGCAGGAGCAACTGCGAAATAACTGGAGACTGCTTCTACGCAAAAAAAGACAACGCGCACGCCTCCACGATTAAATGCAGTGATTCCTGGCAAATCAGGCCCCTTTACATTCGCAGCCTGCTGGACATTACGGTTGGCCATGGGCAGTAGTAAGTATTCCAACCCCGCCAAGCTGCACTGGCTTCCGAACCTCTCCTGTCCCGTCTGCGGCGGAGAGGTGAACTCCTGGGACAAACGGTGCAGCCGAGCGTTGGGCTATCAGCAGATCGTGTGCGAGGACTGCATCGCCGAAGAATATCAAATTGAAGTGGAGGAGCTGAGAGACACGATGAAAGAGCATTTTGGCCTGATCCCGTGTCCTGGAATATGAGCAATGAACTGAACACCCTGACCCAGCGGCTCTATGCCCAAGGTTATACCAGGGAAAACCACCCGGATACGGTCTGCTGGGGCGACTGGCAGAACTTCTCCTACAAGTGGGAAACCATGCTGGGCTTCACCTGGGAGACCCCCTGCGGCCTGCTGGTCCAAGGGGAAAGCAATGCGGGACGAAGCGTGGCCATTTCTGAGTGCTTCCATCAACACATTTGGTACTGCCCGGAGAACGACAACCCCCTGCTTCGCTGTCCCTATTATCGAAAAGACTGCCAGCATATCCCACAGGGATTGAAACTCATCATGTGCCCCTGCCATCAAACGGACAGGCCCTATGATTATGAACACAGCGTGGAAAAAGTAGAAGCGGAGAACGCCAGGGAAGCCCATAAGCAGTACATGGAACTCACAGGCGGCGCCTACTGCGCCTGCGTGGTGGGCGGCAACGGTTACGAGGGTGGCTGGTACGAGGTCAAATACGACGTGGAGCAGTGCATTCATTGCGGCTGTCAAAATGCCGTCTGCGTTATCCGCAAGCAGCCCCGCGACTTGAAAAAGGTCAATATTTTCTATGACGTCCGCCGAACCTGGATCACCCGCCGGGGTTTCCTGGAGGAGAAAAAGGTGACGGTGACCAAAGGGCTGAAGGTTTTTGACCACTCTGTGGCCCGGACAGACGCGGAGATCTGGCTGAAGATCAAGGAGCACGAGGCAAGCCCGCTGAATGGCTATTCCGTGATCAAGCATCCAAAGAAAACGCTGGAGGATCGCCGCCAGGAGTATTTCTCCCATATGCACCGGCATTATGACAATCAATACGACTACTTTGAGTTCCACTATGCGGTGGAGAACATCCGCATTGCCCGGAGCGAGCAGCGGGATCTTTTGCAGGATCTGCGGGACGCCGCTGAGGGCATCGAGGTCGTCCACAACGTTGACCAGCTCAAAGCCAGGGCCGCAAAAAAGCGGGCGGACAAGGCGCACCGCCGGGAGCTGAAATCCCGTAGGGCACAGCGCATGGCCTTTTCGCCGCCTCAGGCAGAAGAACAAATTTCCATTTTTGGAGTCCTGCAAACAAAAGTCAAGCCCCAAAATGAAAAAATTTGAAAGCAGATGAAAAGGGTACAACAAACCAAGCCTGCAAAAGAAGAATTTTTGCAGACCATGTAAGTTGAAGATTTTAGAGCAGGTTAATTCTCGCCAAGTTCCCGCGCGTCAGCGGCGGTGAGACACTCCTTCACGCGGGCGTAATAGATACGCAGGAACTTGTTCTGGGCGGCGGTCATGTAAACGAAATAGGGCTTGCCTTCCGCCCGCTTCTTGTCCAGGAACTGGTACACCGGCTCATGGGCAGGAGACTTTTTCAGGTAGGTGCAAACAATCTGATACAGCGTCTTGCGAAGATGGGGTGAGCCGCGTTTGGTGGTTGGATTGCTCTTGGAAACGTGTTTGCCGGACTCATCCACCGCCGGATCAACGCCGGCGAAGCTCACGATGGAGCTGCGGCGGGGGAAGCGGCGCACATCGCCGATCTCCGCCATCAGATGCGGGGCAGTCCTCTCGCCCACTCCGTACATGGCACGGACCGTATCATATTCCGGAAGCAGCCGGGCCAGCCGGTCCAGCTCAGTGCGCAGAACAGCCAACGTAGCCTTAGCCGAAGCCAGCTCCTTGGCGGCGGTGGTGATCAGCAGCTTGGTATTGCTGTTCCTGGGCAGGGTCGTGATATGGCCCATGCTGTCCATATACAACTCCGCTGCTTTCCGCTGGCTGAAATTGTAGTTCTTTCGCTTGCACCATTTGCGATAGCGTTCGGTAAAAGCTGCCTCACTGGCCAGATTGACACACTCACAGTGCCAAAAGGTCATGACAAAATCAACCCACTTCTGGCTGCCATCGGCACGATCCGGGCTGGAGAACAGCTCGTTCACTCCCGGAAACACCTTGTCAGTAAGAGAAATGAGGTTGTTTTGCAACGCCACCACGGTTTTCATGTACAGATTGTACTGCCGTGAGGACAGCTTTAGTTGTTCCCTGATTGCTTCCATGGGTGTATATTCCCGCAGATCCGCCCAGTTGTCAAGAGCGTACTTGGCGATTTTCCTGGCGTCCGCCTTGTCGGTCTTGACCTTTCGGATAGAGCCCCCGCCGCTCTGTTTGATGAACAGTGGATTCATTACCGTGACATGGATCCCATACTCGTACAGAGCTGCCGCCACCGGCTCGTGATACCGGCCCGTGGCCTCCATGATTGCCCGAGTATCTTCCCCCAGGTTCAGGATGGCAAGCGCCATCTGCTCCAAGCCAACCTCGGTGTGGGGGTATTCCCGCGGCTTTAGCACCACCTTATTCATCGGCTGCAGGGCCATCATCATGCTTTTCCCTTTGGATACATCGATTCCTACTGCGTTCATAGCTTCCTCCTGTGTGATTGGATATGGCTCCCGTCTCTGTTTCTCGCCGCTTGTTCAATCTCCTGGGTGACGCGAACGCACCAAAATGATGATGGTTCTACCTGCGCAAATCGAATGCTGCGAATGAGAGAGACGGCTGACGGACTCCGAAGCGGGCGTGTCAGCCCAAGGTGATTGCGTCAGGCCATTTACTCTCCCATTCTACAGCTTCAGCTTTGAGACGACAAAAGACACGGCTGGCTGCCGTGCCTTTCACCGTAACTATATTGTAGGAGGTGATTCTTGAATGAATTTATCCAATATGAGCGTCTTTGCGGCGCAGATCAATTTGAAGCTGCTGAACGACATCATCATCTTTGTCGTCAACGCAGCCAAAGCCAATGCCGCCCAGCAGAAGGAACTGCGCACCAGGTGTATATTTCCCCTGTCCCCCGGCCAGCCCGCAGCCTCCGCGATGCAGCGGGAGTACGGCTTCCTGTACCTGGGCGAGCTGCTGGAGCGGTATGAGGAACGCTTTGGCATGACACCCCCGGATCACAGGGCCATTGCCCTGGCCCTGGGCTATACCAGTGATATCACTACCCCTGAGATGTTCGTGGGGAGCCAGAAGGGCGACTTCATCCAGGCGGTGCGGCGGCACGCGGACGCGGAACCCGACATCTACCTCACCGGGGCCCTCTATCTGATCCATAGGAAAGAGTGCACTGCGGTAATCCTCGAAGACCATTTGAAGAAATGGACGTACACCAAGACCGAGGAGCTGATCTTCGCCGTGAGCCTGTTTCCAGACAAGGAGCAGGCTTTCGCCCAGTTTGGCGGCCAGATGATAGACCTGCTGGGGAAGGGACGCACCCTCCCCGTCTTCGGCAACACGGACATTTTCAACTGCGCCTTTGCCATGCTGTACCCATTGAAAAAGCAGATGAAGGCCCGGCGCATGGATGTACTCCGGGCCCTGCTGTCCCTGCCGGTGTCCTTCGTCAAGGCGGGCAGCAAGCACCACGGCTGGCTGCTGGAGCATGGCTATACGGCCATGGAAATCGTATACGCCAATGCGGCGGCCCTGTGCAGCCAGTGCGTCCCCGGCGGCCCTGGGCGCAAGTCCCTTACGGCGGAAAAGCTCATCGTGGCGCTGTTTCGCACGGTGCTGGCCTATGACAAGGCCCTGCCCACTGAGGTCTATCAACAGCTCACCCAAATCTATCAGATATACGCGAAATTCGATGTCAAATGCTGTGGGAAATACCGGCTGGCCGATACCCTGCGGGACGGTGTCCAAATTCAAACCCCGGAGACAATGGCCTGGTTCATCCGTTGCTGCGGCGACGCCCTGCACCCGGCCACCACCAGTTTTGATATCATGGAGTCCAAGTGGGACGTCCTGGCGGTCAGTTTGGACGTGGAAACATACCAAAAGCTGTTTACAGACTGTCTGAGTGAGGATATGAACGCCACACAGATCCAGGAACGCCAGGATCGCTATCGCGCCCTCACCCAAAAGGACTATTTGACCTGGTACAGTGAGAACGCATACATAGACAAGTTCCCTCTCCTGGTCAAGACTGGCATTATCGACCTGTGGGCGGCGTTTCAAAGCTGCCTGTCCGAAGATGGCGCCATATCCAAGCCCAAGCTGTTGCAGCATATCAAAGAGTATTGCCGCAGTGTCGAGACAATCCAGGCGTTTGAGTTTCTAAAGCAGTTTTTACACCAGTACGGGTATCAGGGGATGGAACAGTATTTTGACCGCAACTGGTGTGGCTTTAGCCGCGAGCTGTGGGAACAAGCAAGTTACGGCAGCGGCGAGGTCACCCTCAGGCTCCACAGGGACTTTCTGGCGGATGATCCGGCGGGGCAGCGTATGCTGCTCCACTGGGTGGATGAGTATTTCTTTACAAATAAGCCAAAAAGTTATCTCGATTTTGCGATAGCCGTGCTGAAGGATGAAAATGCGGCCGCACTGCTCTCCCCAGAGGATCGGCGCGGGCTGTTTGACGCGGTGATCTCTCAGTCGAAGCTGTCCTCCTATGATGCCAGCCAGTTGAAGCAGCGTTATCTGACGCCGGAGGAACGACAGGCTGAGCAGGAGGCAAAGGAAGCGGAAAGAGCGGAAAGAGAACGGCAGAAACGTTTGACCGCGATCCGGGAAGTTGAAGACTATTACGCCAATTCTAATGACGGCACATTTGGATTTGTTATGCGGTATCTTGATAAATACCGTTACAACGACGACCAGCGGCCCATTGCCTACTGCACGGTTCGCGATAGATTGGAACAGCTTCTGTACGACAACGAGTATGTCTTGTCTGCTGTGGAGACAAATCGGTTCTTAGTTGTTTGCCGGGAGCTGTTTTCCAGCGGAACCATAGACTGGGCCGAGCTACAATCCTATATCTTAAAGGTAAAGGAGGTAAAGTGTGATGATCCTGACAGCGATCCAGACGAATGAGCTGGGCCAGATGATGCGTGAGCATATCACCTGCATCCTGCGGATGGAGGCCGTCCGGCTGGACTTGGACTGGGCTGCGGAGTTTTCTCCGAAGCAGATCCTTTCCTGCTGTGACAGGATGATAGAGCACCTGGACTGCACGATCAATTTTTCCCAAAACGTCCAGCGCGAACTGATTTGCAGTCCGGAGTTTGCCTCTTGGCTTGCCCAGTTGATGGCTCTTGTCGGGAAAGCGGCCGCAGATGCCGGAGTAGAAGATGCCCCGCCCAGTTGGGATGCCTTGGTATGGCGGCTCGACAAGCTGCTGGAAGTCTGCCGGAGCAGCGAAAAATCCGTCACCAGCTATTCGGAGGAAGATACTCTATTTGTGCTGAAGCAGATCGACCTGACCGCAGACGCGCGGCTGGCCTATCTGGAGAGCTTTGCCGCCACGGCAATAGACGACGGGGCCAAAGAGCAGGTTATCAAAAGCCTGTCCGCCTGTAACACAGTGCCCATCACTCTGAACGACGGCCACCGTGAGCTGCTGGCGGAGCCCTTTGTGGCCACTCGCTACCTGTTTACGTCAGCCAATTTTGAGGACGTCTGGGCGCTGTTCCAGTTCTGCCCCACACTGACGGATATCGCTCGTCTGCTCCACGAGAGGGGTATTGACGAATGCCTGTCCATGACGGACTACCAGTATTTCGCGGAGGACGGGGCGGAATATCTCCGTTTGCTGACCCTCGTGCTCCAGCGCCTAAGTGCCACTGCCGCCAGCGGGTTCCTTCACCATTGGCAGGAAAACAACTGCGCTCTGTCCGAACTGCACCGCATGGAGCGTCGGATGGGAAGGGTTGATGCCGGGGAGTTGGATGCCGCCCTTTCCAGCTATCCAGGGTATGTCAACTTGATTTATGGAAGCAGGTTCAAAACCATTTCCCTCAATGGCCTGACCAGCTATCAGAAAACGATCCTGCTCTATGCCATTACACATGACAAAAAGCACTTTATTCGGTTGATAGACGAAAACGCGGAAAAATTTTTAGGGCTGACCAGCTGGTCCATCCTCTTTTACGAAACGCTGTACCGCCAACACTTTAATCTGAATGAACTAACCGCCAAGGATCTGGACGACTGCAGCTGGATGGTGCGGAGAAATCTGCCCAAAAATCTCCTGAAAAGCAGTTGCCAGTACACTTTCCCTGAATTGAAGCTGCTGTATGACGCGCCCGAGGCCTACATCACCTTGTACCACAAGCTGCACGGCCCCAGGCTGGACGACCGGATCAAGGTGCTGCGCCAGCTTCGGAAGCGAAACGTCCTGCGCGAGATCACCGGCGAGGCCGAACTGACCGCCCTGGCCGAGAGGCTGGATCAAAAGCCGTTGGCGGACTGGCGGCAGGGTGAGTTTGGACACATCAGGGATATCCAGGCGGAAGACGCCGCCCAAATGCTGATCCATCTGAACCAGCTGCGCCCCCTGCTCACCAGCATCCAATGCAGGGCCGATGTAATGCTGGCCCTGCGCTGCCTGGAACATATCGACCAGTTTGACAGCATAGAGGCGCTGAAAGCCAACCTGCTGGAGGTGGATCAGTATTGGAAGGAGCTGGCGGACGCTATGGAGCTGACATCCGACTTTAAAGAACGGCATCAGCAGGACATTGTCAAGTTCCTGTGCCGGGACGGGGCCGGGATCGCATGGACATATCTGGACTATCTTACCGAAGAGCTGCACCCGGCATTCCACCGGGTGGTGAAGGCGGAGCTGATGGGCCAGTTCAATGACCTGAAATACCATGCGGGCGACCTGGAGCAGGAGCTGGACTACCCGCTGGGCACCCAAGCGAAAGTGGAATGGCGGGAGAACCTTACGCTGACGCAAGGGGGCATCGAAGCCCGGGAGCGGGACGATTTCTTTTCCACCATGCTGCTGGGCACACAGCCCTACTCCACTTGTCTGTCCTACCGCGACGGCGCCTATTGCAGCAGTCTTCTGGCCTGCTTTGATTCCAACAAAAAGGTGCTGTATGCGGAAATGAACGGCGAAATCGTGGGCAGGGCCTGTATCCGCCTGACCAAATGCTGTCTGAACGGTGAGCCGAAAAATCGGAAGGAGCCCGCCGGGAAATTCAGCTTTGTGGATCTGGAGAACGTGAACGACCCGCCGGAGGCGCGGCACCAAGGCGAAACCCTGGCTCTGTTCCTGGAGCGCCCATACATCAGCGGTGTTGACCCGGCGGAGCAGCTTCAAGTGGAAGCTCTCTTTATCAAGCTGGTTCGGCAAAAGGCCGACGCACTGGGTGCTATGATGGTGTTGAGCCTGGATTACCTGGATGCCGCCAAGGAGGGCTTTGCCCAAACTTATCTGCATCTCTACATCTCGGCGTCCAAAGCCGGCGGGCAATATCTGGACAGCCTGGGCGGCAAAGCGGAGGTGTCCTCGGAGGGCAGCTATAAGAAAAACACTTTCCTGTTAGACCGTTCTAAGGGTCTGACGGAAAAAGCTGATGAAACGGTGTGCGCGTGAGGGCAAGGGCCTTCATGCGCCGCGATATTTTAAAGGGGACGGCTGTATATTCAGCCGTCCCCCACATTTCTTGGAGGTAATTATGAGTTATATTTACGAACTGTTCCAGGCCCCGCGCCCCGAGGAGGAATGGACCACGGAGTACGATTTTGACGAAAGCCCCAGTGCGTTCCCCATTGCCGAGCGCGTTGTACTGGCGGCGAATCGGGACGCGGTGATCGCCCACTTTGGCGCATGGCTGGAGAAACGCCGGCTTGGCCTGTGGATGGGTGAGATGTTCCTTGTGGACCGGCAGGCCGCCGACCGCTACTTCGAGGGCCGCTTTGCCTCATTCCAGAAAGCCGTTTCGGCCTTACAGGAGTTGAACGAGATCCAATTTATCCACGACCATGACTGGGTTCAGGCGCTGATTGACAAGCTGGGCGAGGCGTTCACCTCAAAGTATGGGGACTATGTTCTGTGGGGCGACGATATGACGCCCACCCCCCTTGAGGAATTTCTGCGCAAAGCCCAGCCCGGCCAACGCTATTACTTTGGGGCTGTGTTCTATTATCATTGACAAGGGGGCACAGATATGAAAATCTACTGCTTATTTTCAACGCAGAGCGCTCCCTCCAAAAGCAACGCCACAGTGGATCTGTTTTTGGATCATGACATGGCGCTGGCGGAAATGAAAACCGCCTATGAGCGAAAACTTGCGGTGCTCCCATTTGATGTATCCCTGCAAACTGACTGGCACCGCTGCTCCTGTGAGAAGGATCTGGCCAGTATCATTGATGGGGCACATACCTATACCTGGTGCATCCAGGAGCGTGAATTGGACGTCCAAGTGGCTGTTGAAGTCCAGAGCGGGCTGGTGCAGAACATCTACGCCAACGCGGATGTCTGGGCTGAGGTCTACGACCTGGATCTGACAGATATCCAGGAGGAGGGCGGCCTCAGCGAGGGAGAGCTGCGTCAGGCGGCGCTGGCTGAACAGATCGGAGCGCCGGGGTGGCGCAGCGTATGGTGACCGTGCCTGACCGCCCTGTCCCCGCTAACATATGAGATGAACCATACTACTTATTTGGAGGAACATTATGAATTTCCATGATACGAAAATGGGGCATACCTTTTTTGAGCACCAGCTTCCCCAGCTGATCCAGGCCATCCAGGCCCTCACCATCGCACTGGACAAGCCAGTGCAGGCTGTCGCCCTGCCGGTGGAGGCCGACCCGGAATTTATGTCCAAGCTCTATTTGGGCGAGTATGAGTCCGCGCCCTTCCGGCAGACCCCGGAGGGGGTGGAAATCACCCGGGCCGTCAACGCGGCCCACAAGGATCTGGAGGCCGCATTGCCCGAAAGCTGCCACGAAAAGCTGATGAAGTATCAGGACACCCTGACCATGCGCGAGGGCGTTGATATGCAGATGGCCTATGAGTCCGGCTTCCGCACCGCCGTGCAAATGATTGCGGCCGGTCTGTCCCGGCCTGCTGACGCTCCGAGAGACAGCGCGGCTTAATAAAAGCCATTTGTATGTATGACAGATAGGCAAAATTTTGATGTGGAGGGATTCCTTTGGCAAATTATCAATGCGCCATCAGGACGAACTATTTTCATGTAAAAGATCCGGCAGTGTTCCGGGAGTTTATGGCGCGTGTCTACGGATCGGAAAGTTCTGTGGAACTTTGGGAGCAAAAAGATACCTGCGGCCAAATCGTGTTTGGATTTGGCTCTTATGGTGGAATTAGCGGCCTGCGGGATGCGGCGGAGGATTCGTCGGAGACAGTCAGCGAGACGGCCTACGACGAATTCATCTGCGGGCTCCAGCAGCACATTCGGGAGGGTGACGCGGTAATCATCCTGGAGACGGGTCAAGAGAAGCTGAGATATCTCGTGGGTAGTGCGGAGATCGTCACTTGTACTGGCTACGACCACTTGGATATTTCGGAACTGGCCTGTCGTCATGCGGCTGCTATGCTGGACAATCCCAACTGGCAAACGAAATTGTACTATTGATGAGACACAGTATAAAGGCAAGCGCGTCTACTGCGATTTTACTACATAAGGAGCGTATACGATGGATTTTGAACGATTTGACAAGCTGGCCCGCACCGACCGCATGGCCCTGCTCACGGCGCTGGAACTGCTGTGGCAAAATGGCCGTACAGTGATTCAGTCCCAGAATGTACCCGCATTGACTGCGAACTGCGTATCCAGCCTGGGCAAGTTTTATACAGCGGAAAAGCTCAGCGACATTATAGCGATCTGCAAAGAGCTGGCTGGCCTGGGAGCCAAAGATCTGGTGAACTACATCCACCGCAGCAGCCTGGAAATCAAAGACCCTGATGCGGATGAGGAAGGCATATGTCCCATCTGTGGCGGCGAGTTGGAGTATGGAAATGACATCTCGCTGGATGAGGGCGGTGTCTATGAGTGGACGTGCCCCAGCTGCGGTGCCACCGGCAAGGAAGGCTACAATAAGGTATTCGACCAGCATTATGACGTGCAGAACGGGGACGGGAACCCGTTCCCTGGTCCCGAGCAGTAACTGACATACAGCGCCGGGGTTTATGGGTCAGCTCCCATAGTCCCCGGCGCTGCAGAAAGGAAGGTGCAATTCTATGGATGATAATAACGCAGCTGAAAGGCCGAATCTGCCCCGTGAGGAATATGAGCTGGTGGTTTCCCGGCCGGTAGACTTGGAGTTCATGGGAACGGAGGTCATCCTGAGTGTGTTCGACATCGAAGGCGACCACGAGATTAGAACTTGCTATGGGGATATCTGCAAAACGGTGAACGCTCTGCGGGATTACTCGAGAATTCTGACCATGGTTTGCGACACCTGGGATCTGCATGGATTCCACCGTATAAAATATGAGTTCCACGCGGAGAAGCTGTGCGAGATCGCGGACAAGTTCCAGACAGGGATCGGTTATGACTATGATGCCGCTATGGAACAGTGTGAAAAGCGGAAAGGGAAAAAGCATCGTGAGGAAGATACGGGCGGCGAGGCCATGACCATGGGCCTTCTCAAAGCCCAGCAGGCTGCGGAGGCCAAGGCCAGGAAGGCCGCTGAGAAGGAATCCGGGGGAAAGCCCTCCCCGGTTAAAGATGCCCCAGGGGATGGATCCTGGGCGGAAGATGTTTGACGCTCGATAAAGATATTAAGGAGGAACCGCAAAATGCAAGGAAACTACATTGCGCCCATCATAGGCCAGGTCTATGCCAATCGAAACGGCAGGGAATATTGCTGTCTTTCCAACACGGCTTACCCCAGCGATGAAGCCATGCAAAAGGCTGTGGCGCTGGGTGAACACCAGGCCGTTATGGTTCGCATGAGTGACGGCTGGAGCTTTACGGCCCACGGCCTTCATCAGTACGAGGACGGAACCGTGGAGTGGAACTATTCCACCGGCGGAGCCTTTCGGGAGGACGATCTGGACAAGTGCCGCAAAATGCTCCTACGGAAGGATCCGGTAATGAAAAAATACTTTGATTATCTGGATCATCTGCGCGATTCCGGCGCCACGAATATGTTTGGCGCTGTGGCATATTTGCAGCGAGAGTTCCCGGAACTGGGCTTTGACGACGCCCGGGCCCGGCAGCTGCTGGTGGCTTGGATGGACGGCTATTCAGCGCATTAAATTGGCGGGATAATATGCCATGCAAAAAGCAAGAGTAGAGCATTGATATTTTAGCGTAATTGTGCTAAAATAAATATCGGAGGCGATACTATGAAAATGATACGGCCCGTGTCCGATCTGCGGAACAACTTTGCCGATATTTCAAAGACAGTTCATGAGACAGCACAGCCCGTGTTTCTGACGAAAAACGGGTATGGGGACATGGTTGTTATGAGCATGGAGGCTTTTGAATCGCTGCAATTTGAGAGCGAAGTCTATTTTAAGCTCCAGGCGGCGGAGCGGGAAGCAGAGCTGACAGACAAGCGGTACTCTTCAAAAGAGATCCTGCAAGCGATGCGGGAGGCTATTGGAGGGGAGCAGGTTGTATAAACTGGAGTATTTGCCTGCGGCCCGTCAGGATATGGTAGACATTGTGCGGTATATCAGCCGGGAGCTTTGCAATCCATCTGCTGCGGAGCGGCTGGCCATGGAGCTGATTCAAGCGGGGGACAGCATACCGGGGTTCCCCTACGCAAATCCCGCCTATACTCCAATCAGGCCGCTGAAGCACGAGTATCGAAAACGGCTGGTGCAGAACTACATCATGTTCTATTGGGTAGATGAGGGAAAGAAGCTGGTAACGGTGGCCCGCGTGATTTATGCGAAACGGGAGATTGAACAGTTGCTTGAATGAAGATAACCTTCTGCAGGTTCTGATAAGTACATGGAAGCCAGGGCGGGGTCTCACAGTGTGAGACCCCGCCCTGTTTACGTTAGATGCGGAAATTACGGATGCAGCCGAGCAAGGTGATACACAGCTCCTGGTATAGGTCTTCGTCAAACCTGCCGTCATGCAAGGACTCTTTTAACAGCAATGGTTTGTATAGCTCCAGGAGTTCTATAACGGCGGATTCGCTGCCGTCTTTGGCCTGTAACAATAAATCTTTGAAATTCACGGTTTGCCGCCTCCCAATTCCTTCCGTAGCTTTTGGATGACTCTGCGGTACGCGGCAGCGGTGCCGTTATACCGCAGACCCAGCGACCCGGACAGTTCCTTATAGCTTCGGCTCCCTAAAACACGCCCTAGTAGAATGTAACGCTCCCGCTCGGTGAGATGCTCCAGCGCCCGCGTCATTGGGGTGTCCTCCATTTGCCACATCGACGGAAAATCCTCCCAATGCGAACTTTCGGTATTTCCATCTGTAAACTGCACAGATTGATAGTCAACTGAAATTTCCTGGCTTTTCAATCGGCTTTGCCTGTTGAAATAGGCGTATTTCTGATGCCGCACTGCAACCAACAGATACGCCGTGAACTGATTCTGCAGGGCATTTATCTCGCCCTTGCCATCATTTTGCCGTTTCACGGGGCAGCCTCCTTTGTCTGATTTTAATTCTCAGGCAAAGAGGCGGCGGTCCCCGGCAACGAATGGGAGTATAAGCAAAAACAAAAAAGCAGCCGGCCTCGTACCGAAGTACAAGACCGGCTATTGGTTGGGCATTGGGAGGTCCGTTAGGGCAAGATCTTTCAGCAGGAGGCGGGTCGTCATCTCTCCGTGGGCGCTTTTTCGTTCCCGTCCTATGCTGTCGAGCACTACGTCGCAGATCCCTGTAATCCGTGTGTCCTGGCACATGGAAACGGCGGACCGTCTCAATGCGATGGCATAAAACATCCATCACATAGAAACCTTCTTCCGTTTGCTGTTGCCGGCACACAGGCGACAGAATCGATCCCCTTGGTCACTTAGGGAACATGGCAGCATGAGCTGCCGCCTTGCCGATCAAATTTTAAAACATTTGGTGAATGAGTTTAGTTATATTGAAAAGAGCAAAATATAGGGGCAAGTAACAAGGTTTTCTATTTCTGCCACAATATGTAGTTTATTGGGGAAGCGTGTAATTTGTGTGGAGCATTTGTGAAACGGGTGGGAATGCGTTCGACATGATACGACATATTACGATAAGGATATGTTTCCTCTTGCTTTTTGTCTATGGCAGTTATATAATACAAATGTTCTTGTTCTGCTCAGGAGGTGGGCTGTGCATGAAAGATCATATTTATCTTGCCATAGATCTCAAGTCGTTTTATGGGAGCGTGGAGTGTGTGGAACGCGGTCTTGACCCGTTGACCACAAACCTTGTGGTAGCGGATAAAAGCCGTACAGAAAAGACCATCTGCCTTGCGGTTACCCCCTCTTTGAAAGCCTACGGCATATCAGGCCGGGCGCGGCTGTTCGAGGTGGTGCAGAAGCTAGCGGAGGTGAACGCCCAGCGGCGTCAGAGGGCCCCGGGACAGCAGCTCACCGGCTCCTCCTGGCATGATCCGGACGTGAAGGAACACCCGGAGCTGGCCCTGGACTACCTGGTGGCCCCGCCCCGGATGGCCCACTATATCGAATGGAGCATGAAGATTTACAACGTCTATTTGAAGTATGTGGCCCCTGAAGACATTTTCCCATACTCGATTGACGAGGTGCTGATGGACGTGACCAACTACCTGCCCACCTACAAGCTCTCCCCCCGGGAGCTGGCCCGGAAGATCGTGCTGGACGTGCTGGACACCACCGGCATCACCGCCACGGCGGGCATCGGCACAAACCTCTATCTGGCGAAGGTGGCCATGGACATCTGGGCCAAGCATACCAAGCCGGACAAGAGCGGCGTGCGCATCGCCGAGATGGATGAGATGAGCTACCGCCGCCTGCTGTGGGATCACCGCCCCCTCACCGACTTCTGGCGGGTGGGCCCGGGCTACGCCAAAAAGCTGGAGGCCCAGGGCCTGCACACTATGGGGGACATCGCCCGGTGCTCCATCGGCAGTCCCGCCGACTACTACAACGAGGAGTTGCTTTACAAGATGTTCGGCGTGAACGCGGAGATATTGGTGGATCACGCCTGGGGCTATGAGCCGGTGACGATGGCCGACATCAAGGCGTACAGGCCGGAGGCCAAAAGCGTGGGCTCCGGCCAAGTGCTTACCGCCCCCTACCCCTGTGACAAGGCCCGGCTGGTGGCTTGGGAGATGGCGGATCAGCTCGCCCTGGATCTGGTGGGCCAGCGGCTGACCACCAACCAGCTTACCCTCACCGTGGGCTACGACATCGAAAACCTCCGGGATTCCCAGCGCCGGAAGCAGTACCACGGCGAGGTCAAGACAGACCGCTACGGGCGGCAGATCCCCAAGCACGCCCACGGCACTGCCAATCTGGAGGGGTACACCGCCTCCTCCAAGAAAATTGCGGCGGCGATCCTGGAGCTGTATGACCGCATCGTGGACAAGAACCTGCTGATCCGGCGGATGTACCTCACCGCCAACCGGGTAACGGCTGAAGCTGACGTTCCCGCCGAACCCGCCATGGAGCAGCTTGACCTGTTCACCGACTACGCCGCCGCCCAGGCCCAAAAGGAGGCGGAGACGGCGGAGCTGGCCCGGGAGCGGAAGCTCCAGGAGGCCATGCTGGGCATCAAAAGCAAATACGGCAAGAACGCCATTTTGAAGGGGACGAATCTTGTGGACGGCGCCACCGCCGCAGATCGTAACGGTAGAATTGGAGGGCATAAGGCGTGAGCGGCACATATGACGATATCATCAATCTGCCCCACCCTACCTCGGCCAAGCATCCCCGTATGCCTTTGGCGGATCGGGCGGCCATCTTCTCTCCGTTCGCGGCACTTGTCGGCCACGGTGCCGCCATTGAGGAAACGGCCCGGCTCACTGACCAAAGAATAGAACTGACGGAGGAGGAAAAGACCCTTTTGGACGAAAAACTCCGCCTGCTGCTGGAGACAGGCGGAGTGGGTGCGTTCACTTGGTTCCTGCCCGATGAACGGAAGGACGGCGGAGCCTACGTCACCACCGTGGGGACAATCAAAAAAATTGATCCGCTGGAGGGGCAGGTCATTCTCACGGACCGGACAGCCATCCCCGTTGAGGATATTCTGGAGATCGAAGCCCAGGCGCCGCCAGGGCAGGGCTTGTAAATTTTGCCGCTTTCCTCTATAATGAAGCGGCTGCTTTGATTGCGCGGCACCCGCGCAAAATACATTTGAAACTGCGAGGTTACCATGAATCAGAAAGAGACCAGCGAACTGAAACGCCGCTTCAAGTTGGGCAAAAACGCCATCAGCCACATCTGTGGCTGCTATGTGAACAGCCAAAAGGAGATCGTCTCCTACCTGAACGAGCCCCTGGATCGGATGCCCGAGGAGGAGGCGGAGAAATACTTAAACCTGTTGAAGAAAGCCCTGTCCGGCGCCCTGGGCCGGAACCTCATCGACATCGTGTTCTCCACCCAGCAGGTGGCGGACAGCGACGAACACCGCCGCCTCATGGCCCTGCGGGATTCCAGGCTGAAGGACGGCGAGGTGCGGCAGGAGTTCTATCAGGCGGTCATCGACAGCCTGGACATGGGGGACAGCAATTACCTCATCCTGCTGGCCCACGACGCCTACGATGTACCCCATCGTGGCAAGGATGGCGAGGATCGCGCGGATGAGGGCGACACCGTGTTCTCCTACATCGTGTGCTGTATCTGCCCGGTGAAGGACGGCAAGCTGGAGCTGGGCTACTGCCCCGGGGAGAACGAGTTCCACAACTGCGCCGCCAGCCAGATCGTCTCCCCGCCGGAGCTGGGCTTCCTGTTTCCTGCCTTTGACGACAGGGCGGCCAACATCTACAACGCCCTGGCCTACGCCCGCAAGCCGGACGAGCTGCACCAGGAGTTCTTGGACGCCATCTTCCACACCGAACCCCCCATGTCCGCCGGGGAACAGCGGGAGGCGTTCCAGTCCGCCCTGCGGGAGGGGCTGGAGGGAGCCTGCGGCCTGGAGGTGGTGCAGGCCGTCCATGAACGTCTGACCGCTAAAATTGAGGAGCACCGGGAGGCCAAAGACCCGGAGCCCCTGGCCGTCACCGCGAAGGACGTGACCGCCATCCTGCGGGACTGCGGCGCAGAGGAACAGCAGATCGCCGCTTTCTGCGGGAAGTGCGGGGAGCTGTTCGGCGAGGACACGGCCCTCAGTCCTGCCAACCTCATCGATAGCAAACGGTTCGAGGTGAAAACGGCGGACGCCGCCCTCTCCATTGACCCGGAGCACAGCTACCTGGTGGAGACGCGGGTGATCGACGGGAAGAAGTATCTCCTTATCCCCGCCGGGGAGGGGCTGGAAGTGAACGGGATGCCGGTGGACTGGGTGAATTCCGGCAATGACGGTGAAAAATGAAGCTTGGGGAGGCAACAATATGAACCGTGATAAGAATATTCAGCCTTGCGGGATGGAACACCTTGAACGGTATGGGGAGATCTACGCCGCCGCTTTTTCTGGGGAGCCATGGAACGATTCCTGGAGGACGGAGGATGCCATTGTCCATGTCAAGGAATTGCTGGAATCAAAACAGGCCTATGGGCTTGAATATTTGATAGACGGGCAGGTTGTAGGCTTCATTTTGGGGACATCCATGCTGTTTCACTATGGCCGGACCTTTGAAATCAACGATTTAGCCGTCGATCCAGCTTACCAGCGTCGCGGGATCGCGAAAGAGCTGCTGGAACAATGTTTGGAAGATATCAAGAGACAGGGCATGGCGGGCGTGCATCTCATCACCGTTGGCG
Organism: uncultured Oscillospiraceae bacterium; assembly: GCA_910587255.1. Classification (GTDB taxonomy): domain Bacteria; phylum Bacillota; class Clostridia; order Oscillospirales; family Oscillospiraceae; genus Enterenecus. The sequence goes on along the minus strand of CAJUKT010000091.1, from coordinate 126,755 downwards.
AAGGCATACTGCCGAAGTTTTATGAGAAGTATGGGTTCAAAAAAGAGGAGGAAGTGATCCTGATGGGGCTTGAACTATAAGCCCCAATTCATCGGGCAACTTCTTCCCCGCAAGGCGACATAAACCTTGCAGAAGAACAACAGGCGTATTCCTTGTTTTTTTACCATGATCATATATAATTTGATGGAGTCCTGTCCCAATCAATTATAAAAGCAGGGGTGACTACTATGGACAAGGTAAAAACGACTGGGGAAGCCATCGAGCAGGCGCCCAAAAAGCGGGGCGGCAGAAAGCCCATGACGGCAGAGGAAAAGGCCGCGGCGGCCAAGGCCCGTGCTGAGAGTAAGGTCAAGGCGGACAGCCTCAAGCCCACTGTCATTGTGCAGTTCCAGGGTGCCGAGGTAGACCTGGGTACGCTGGTGGAGGCGGCAAGGGCCGACTTCCGGCAAGTCAAGAAGCGCACCCCCATCACAGATTTGAAGCTGTATGTCAAGCCGGAGGAGCGCACGGCCTACTATGTGGTGAATGAGAAACACAGCGGAAGTGTATCTTGCTAATCAAGCTCACTCTGAACAGTCATATAACATAAATGGAGACGCTGATGACAGCATCTCCATTTATGTTATGCAGGCGGGATAAACCGATACCCTACACCCCAGACAGTTTCAATTATTTCCCGCTCCAGTCCGGCGAGTTTTCTGCGTAATGCTTTAATATGTGACCTCATTGCTTCATCTCCGCCCAGATCAAAACAGTCATTCCGCACATATTGATAGAGCTGTTCCCGGCTGAACACTTGATTAGGATGCCTGGCCATGAAATACAGGAGATCGTATTCTATCCGCGTTAATTCAATCGGTTTTCCGTCAACCAACGCCTGCCGATAGCGTGGGGCAATTACCAAAGAAGTACCAAACGCAATAGGAACCCGTGCCTTTAAAGTTTCATCCACATTAAGGTACCGTTCAATCAACGCAATGGCCTGTGCCGCACAGACCCCTGCGTCAACCGGTTTTTCCAGAAACACGTCCACGCCCATATGAAGAAGGTCGATCTTTTCCTGTGAAGCTAACGCTTCGGTGAGAGCTAAAATTGGTGTGTGCTTTGCGGCCCGGAGGATTCGGACTATCTCAGTGTTGTCTATATTTGAAATGTGGAAATCTATAATGAGCAGACAGTAGGTTTTCCGGATCACACACTCCAGCGCCTCGGACAAGGATGCCACACAATCGACTTTTGTTGTCGGATTCTCTAGGCGTTTCAAAATAGACTGGCTGACTTCAAGTTCATCCATTACAATTAACAATTGTCTGCATAGCACAGGCATCCACCCTTCCGCAAACCGGAAAACTCTCCAATTGTCTTTTCTGGAGCATCTATTATGATATTACCGCTGAATTCTTCCGGAGCCATCCCCGCCGGCCAGCTTCTCCACCTCGGCCACGGTGGCCATGTTGTAGTCCCCCTCAATGGAGTGCTTCAGGGCGGAGGCCGCCACGGCGAACTCCACCGCCGCCTGGGTGCTCTTGCCCGTCAGCAGGGAGTAGATCAGCCCGCCGCCGAAGGAATCGCCGCCGCCCACCCTGTCAATGATGTGCAGGTCGTACTTCTTGGAGAAGCAGTACTCGCCGGACGCCACATCGTAGAGCATGGCGCTCCAGCCGTTGTCGAAGGCGGAGTGGCTCTCCCGCAGGGTGATGGCCACCTTCTCAAAGCCGAACTTGTCCGCCAGCTGCTTGGCCACGGACTTGTAGCCCTCCCGGTTGATCTCGCCGGCGTAGATGTCGGTGGCCTCCGCCTCGATGCCGAACACGTCCTTGGCGTCCTCCTCGTTGGAGATGCACACGTCCACGTACTGGCACAGGTCGGTCATGGCCGCCCGGGCCTGCTCCCTTGTCCACAGCTTGCCGCGGTAGTTTAGGTCGCAGGAGATCTTGACGCCCTTGGCCTTGGCGGCCTTGCAGGCTTCCTTGCAGATTTCAACGACATTGGGGCCTAAAGCCGGGGTGATCCCGGTGAAGTGGAACCAGTCCACGCCCTCGAAGATGGTGTCCCAGTCAAAGTCGGCGGTGGTCGCCTCCTGGATGGCGGAGTGGGCCCGGTCGTAGATGCAGACGCTGCCTCGCTGGGATGCGCCCTTCTCGTTGAAGTAAATGCCCACCCGGTCGCCGCCCCGGACGATCATGGACGTGTCCACGCCGTACCGCCGCAGGGAGTTTACCGCCGCCTGCCCGATGGCGTGGGCGGGGAGCTTGGTGACGAAGGCCGCGTCCAGGCCGTAGTTGGCCAGGGAGACGGCCACGTTGGCCTCGCCGCCGCCGAAGGAGAATTCCAGGTGATCCGCCTGGACAAACCGCTCATAATTGTAGGGCTGGAGCCGGATCATCAGCTCACCAAACGTCACTACCTTAGCCATTGCCGCGGGCCTCCTTTACGATTTCCACAGATTTCTTGCACAGCTCGGTGATCTCGTCCCACTTGTTGTTGTCGATGAGGTCGGCGGTCACCATGTAGGAGCCGCCGCAGGCGCAGATCACCGGAGCCTTGATGTACTCCGCCAGGTTCTTCAGGGAGATGCCGCCGGTGGGCATCACCTTGAACATGGGGAAGGGCGCGCTCATGGCCTTGATTTTCGCCAGCCCGCCGGACTGCTCGGCGGGGAAGAACTTGAGCACCTCCAGCCCCAGCTTGTAGGCGGTGTGGTAGTCGGTGGGGGTGGTGCAGCCGGGGTAGATGGGCACGTTTTTGCTCTGGCAGTATTTTACGAGGTCGGGATCCAGACCGGGGGTGACGATGAATTTCGCCCCCGCCGCCAGCGCCTCGTCCACCTGATCGGTGGTGAGCACGGTGCCCGCCCCCACCAGCATCTCCGGGCAGGCCTCGGCCATCAGCTTGATGGCGGCGGCGGCCCCGGCGGCCCGGAAGGTGACCTCCGCCACCGGCACCCCGCCGGCGCACAGGGCGTGGGCCAGCGGGGCCGCGTCCCGCTCCGGGTGGTTCAGCTTGATCACGGGCACCACGCCGATGCCGCTGATTGTTTCGTTGATGTTCATGGTGATCATTCCTCCTTGTGCGTTTACAGCCGGAAATACCGCTTCGCGTTGTGATAGCAGATGTCCTCCACCAGCCCGCCCGCCTGCTCCAGATCAGCGGGATACTCGCCGTTTTCTATCCAGCCGCCCACCAGCTCGCACAGGATGCGGCGGAAATAGGCGTGCCGGGTGTAGCTGAGGAAGCTGCGGGAGTCGGTGAGCATCCCGATGAAATTGCCCAGCAGGCTCAGGTTGGCCAGACTGGTGAGCTGCTCCCTCATGCCAGTCTTGTTGTCGTTGAACCACCAGGCGCTGCCGTGCTGGAGCTTGCCGGGGACGCCGGGGCCCTGGAACGCGCCGATCATGGTGTCCAGCAGCTCGTTCTCCCCGGGGTTCAGGCTGTACAGGATGGTGCGGGGCAGGGCGTCCTGGGCGTACAGCGCGTCCAGCAGGGCGTACAGCGGCCCGGCGCAGTTGACGTTGTTCATGCAGTCAAAGCCGGAATCCGGCCCCAGCCTGGCGAACATGGCGCTGTTGGGGTTCCTCATGCAGTTGTAGTGGATCTGCATCACCCAGCCCATGGCGCTGTAGCGCTGGGCGCAGAACAGCAGCAGCGCCGTCTTGAAGCGCTCGGCCTCCTCCACCGTGACGCCCTGGCCCGCCAGGGCCTTTTTCAGGATGGCGTCCACCTGCTCCCGGCTTGCGCTTCGGAAGGGCACGTAGTCCAGGCCGTGGTCGGCGGCCCGGCAGCCCGCCTGGTCAAAGGCCTCCATCCGCTGCTCCAGCGCCCGCTCCAGGCTGTCCAGATCCGTGATCTCCACTCCGGCGCTGCGGCCCAGCTGGGCCAGGAAGTCCGCCCAGCCCGGCTTTTCCAGGTTCAGCGCCTTGTCCGGCCGGAAGGAGGGGGCCACCACCGTGGAGATGGTGGGATCCTCCGCGATGCGCTTGTGCCACGCCAAGTCGGACGTGGGGTCATCGGTGGTGCCCACCATGGCCACGTTGCTCTGCCGGAGGATGCCCCGGACGCTCATGTCCGGCTCCGCCAGCTTTTTGATGCTCAGATCCCAGACCTCTTGGGCGGTGTCGCCGTTGAGCACGCCCTCATAGCCGAAGTAGGTGCGCAGCTCCAGGTGGCACCAGTGGTACATGGGGTTGCCGATGGCCCGGGGCAGCGCCTCCGCGAACTTCTGGAACTTCTCCCGCTCCGGGGCGTCCCCGGTGATGTACCGCTCCTCCACCCCGTTGGAGCGCATCACCCGCCACTTGTAGTGATCCCCCTCCAGCCAGATCTGATAGATGTTCTCAAACCGGCGATCCTCAAAGATCTCCCAGGGATCCACATGGCAGTGGTAGTCGATGATGGGCATCTGTTCCGCGTGCTCGTGGTACAGCCTCCTGGCCGTTTCGGACTTCAGCAGAAAATCCTGATCCATAAACGCTCTCATCCCAGGCCCTCTCGTCACACGCCGGAGTAGGCGGCGAAGCCCGCATCGATGGGCAGCACCACGCCGGTGATGGCGGAGGCCGCCTTGTCGTCACACAGGAAGAACACGCCGCCCAGCAGCTCCTCGCTCTCCACGTAGCGGCCCATGGGGGTGCCGTTCAGGATCTTGGCGGAGCGGGCCGTGGGGGTGCCGTCCTCGTTGAACAGCAGCTTCCGGTTCTGGTTGGACACCAGGAACCCCGGCGCGATGGCGTTGCAGCGGATGCCGGTGCCCGCGAAGTGGGTGGCCAGCCACTGGGTGAAGTTGCTCACCGCCGCCTTGGCCCCGGAGTAGGCGGGGATCTTGGTCAGCGGGATATAGGCGTTCATGGAGCTGACGTTCAAAATGCAGCCGCTCTTGCGCTCCACCATGTCCTTGGCAAAGGCCTGGGTGGGCAGCAGGGTGCCCTGGAAGTTCAGCTTGAACACGAAGTCCACGCCCCCCGCGTCCAGGTCGAAGAAGCCCTTCTGGCCCTCGGCCCACTCGTGCTGGTACTCGTTGTCGGTGGTGGCCCGGGGGTTGTTGCCCCCCGCGCCGTTCACCAGGATGTCGCAGGGGCCCAGATCCTTCAGCACCTGCTGGTGGACGGCCTCCAGGGCCTCCGGCTCCAGCACGTTGGCCTTGTAGCCCTCGCAGACAAAGCCCTCGGCCTTGCACTCGTCAGCCAGGGCCTTCACGGCCTCCTCGTTCAGATCCAGGGCGGCCACCTTGGCCCCCGCCTGGGCGAAGGCCCGGGCCATGGTGCCGCACAGCACGCCGCCCGCGCCGGTGACGACAACCACCTTGCCGGAAAAATCAACTTTCAAAGGTAAATCCATCATCATTGCGTCCTCCTGTTAATTATTTGTGGTCAAACTTGTCCAGGGAATCCCAAACCCCCAGCATATACATCACGCCCAGCGCCCGGTCATACAGGCCGTAGCCGGGGCGGACTTTCCCCGGAACCTCGTCCCACAGGTGCCGGCCGTGGTCGGGCCGGATATAGCCGTCGAAACCGCAGTCGTGGTAGGCCTTGAGGATGTCCAGGATGCCGGTGTCCCCATCGCAGTCCCGGTGGCTGGCCTCGGAGAAGTCCCCGTTGGGGAAGTGCTTCACGTTGCGGATGTGAGCGAAGGCGATCCGGTCACAGTGCTTGCGCACGATGTCCGCCACGTTGTTCTTGGGGTCGGCGTTCAGGCTTCCAGAACACAGGGTCAGGCAGTTATACGGATCGTCCACCATCTTCAGGAACTTGTCAATGGCCTCCCCGCTGGTGAGCAGCCGGGGCAGGCCGAAGATGTCCCAGGGGGGATCGTCCATGTGCACCGCCATCTTGATGTCGCACTCATGGCAGGTGGGCATAATGGCCTCCAGGAAGTACTTGAAGTTGTCCCACAGCTTCTCCTTGGTGACGGGCTTGTACTTCTCAAACAGCTCGTCCAGCTTGGCCATCCGCTCGGGCTCCCAGCCGGGGAAGGTCATATGGTACTTCTCGGTGAAGGACATGACGTAGTCCGCCATCTCCCGGGGATCCTGCTTGATCTTGGCCGCCTCGTAGTACAGCGCCGTGGAGCCGTCGCCGACGGGATGGAACAGATCCGTCCGCGTCCAGTCGAACACGGGCATGAAGTTGTAGCAGATCACCTTCACCCCAAAGGGGGCCAGGTTGCGGATGGTCTGCTTGTAGTTCTCGATGTACTGATCCCGGGTGGGCAGGCCGATCTTGATGTCGTCGTGGACGTTCACGCTCTCCACCACGTCCATGTTGAAGCCGTATTCGTCCAGCTGCGCCTTCACCTTGGCGATCTCCTCGGGCTGCCACACCTCGCCGGGCATCTTGTCGTGGAGCGCCCAGACAATGCCCTCCACCCCGGGGATCTGCTTGATGTCGGACAGCTTGATCTGATCGTTGCCCTCGCCGTACCAGCGCCAGGTCATTTTCATGGAAAATCCCCCTTTCACACGTTCTGTACGGTGTCATCGTTGATGGCCTGCATAGCCTGCTCCAAGCTCATGCCGTTTGCCACGGCCTCCTTCCGGGCGGCGTTCACCTTCTGGATGGCTTTCATTTTCTCCCCCGTCAGGGAGTAGCCCTTCATGGCGATGAGGGTGGCCGCCCAGGCCAGCATGGGGATGACGCAGAACATCACGATCACCGCCACCTTGATGCCCCCGGTGTAGGGTGTGGCGTCGTTGGGCAGCTCGTTCACCCCGGTGCAGATCAGGAAGATGATGGCCACCAGGGTCTGGGCCAGGGAGGACACCAGCTTATCCACCAGGGAGAACAGGGTGCCCATGATGCCGGGGATGTACTTGCCCGAGCGGTAGGTCTCGTAGTCGGAGCAGTCGGCCACCATGGGGATGGGCATATCGGCGGTGGCGTAGTAGGCGCCGTAGCCGATGCCAAAGCACACGATGAACAAAATGGTATACAGGTTGATGGCCCCGCCCCCCTGGAAGGGGAAGGACAGCATCCGGGCCGGGTTTCCGTGGCTGCTCAGCAGCAGCAGGGCCAGTACGCCCACGTAGCAGACCAGCGCCACAGACACATACCGTACCAGGGATGCCTTCTGCCCCAGCTTCTGGGAGGTTCGCATGGAGAGGATAAAAAAGGGCACCGCGCACACGTAGCCCAGCACCATCATGGGTAGGTACAGGGAGTTGTAATTGCCCATCAGGATGCCATACAGAGCCAGCAGGACGGTGGTGTTGGTGGCGATGGCCAGGGCCAGCTTGCATCCCGCACCCGCCACCATCAGCCGCTGCATGGGCTTGTTGTTTTTGATGATCTCCACATACTCGGACATCTTCACCTTCTCCTGGGCGCCGCCGATGCCGTAGTACTTGGGGTTGTCCTTTTCGGCGATGCCGATAATGGCCAGGGCGGTGAGCAGCACGGAGATGGCGATGCCGATGGGGGTAATGATGCGGAACACCGTGGGGTCGGAGTAGCCGGACACGATGACGTTGCCCGCCGCGTCCTTCACATCGTACATCCCCTTCACCAGGGGGATCATGAACTGCATCACACCCATGCCCAGCAGGGAGCCCACCGTGTTGAAGATGGTGAACATGGGCCGCTGGTTGGGGTCGTTGGTGAGCACGGTCTGGCCCGCCCGGGTGCAGGAGGTCTGGAAGGTATAGCCGATGACCCAGACGAAATAGATCACCACAAAGGCCACGTAGCGCAGCCACATCATGGTCTCGGGGATGAACGGGGTGAGGATATACAGGCAGACCACACTCACCGCCATGACGGCGCTGCCCAGGATCATGAAGGGCCGGAACTTGCCGATTTTCGTGCTGGTGCGGTCCATCATGGCCCCGATGATGGGGTCGGTAATGGCGTCAGCCACCCGCATGATGGTGACCATCAGGGAAGCAAAGATACCCAGCTTCAGGATATTGTCGCCAAACTGGGCCACATAGGACAAAATCAGGACGAAATACACATTGGTGGCACCGTTGTTCAGGGGAAACAGCACCAGCTGGTAGGGCTTTGCCCGGTTCAGGGTGGTTGTCGGTTCTTGGTTCATACTCATTGTCCTCCTTTTTCTCAGACCCAGTTGGCGCTGTTAGAGCTTTTTCCCTGGAGCTTGTACGCCGGGTTGGGGACGTCTGCCTTCCGGATGGTACACTGGCCGGCGCAGCCGCCCGCCTCGGCCCTCAGCTCCACCTTCCCTTCCAGCGGCACCCTGAATTCAAATACTTTGCTGCTGGACCTCTCCTCCACCAGCTTCCCGTTGGCGTACAGCGCAACTTTAGGCTGGTTGGAGTACACCTTCACCGTGGTGACCGCCTCAGGCCGGTCCACGTACCGGCTGCCGCAGATGTGGACAAAGGGCTCATCGCTCCACCAGGCTTTGTAAAGGTAAAAGCTGTCTTTCTTTGTGTTGCGGTCGAAGGTCACCAGCCCCTTGTGGTTCATCCCCGGCTCGCCGCCCTGATCCCGGGCATCGGCGGCAAAATCGAACATATTCCACACATGGGTAGCCCACAAGAAGGGGCGGTGCTCAAAACAGCGGAGCATATACTCGTGATAGATACACTGGTATTCCTCGGTGTGGTCCCCCCGGCGGGGCTTGGAGGAGTGTAGGTTGGGCATGGCCTCGCAGCCGTACTCCGAGTAGCCCAGCGGACGGTCAGGGTAGCATTTGTGGAAGAAATCAATCCAGAGGTCGTTGAGGAACAGCCCCGGCACATACCAGCCCAGGTAGAGGTTCCATGACACCACGTCCGTAATATGTGCCGACTTGTTGAACGGCCCGCACATGGCGTAGCAGGCCAGGGTGGTCAGCCGGGTGGGATCCAGTTGATGGTACAGGTCGTTGAGGGCCCGGTGGTTGTCCAGCATATCTTTTTTGTCCCTGGTGGAGATGGTGATCTCGTTGGACACGCCCCACACCACGATGCAGGGGTGGTTGTAGTTCTGAATGACCAGCTCCTTTGCCTGGGAGATGGTGTTATCCCGGCCGTTGGGCATATGCTCCGAGATGTAGGGGATTTCCGCCCACACCACCATGCCGTACTGGTCGCACAGGTCGTAGAAATACTGGTCGTGCTGGTAGTGGGCCAGGCGGATGGTGTTGGCGCCCATCTCCCGGATGAGGGCCATGTCGGTGTCGTGGTGCTCCTTGGTGATAGCGTTGCCCAGCCCCTTCCAGTCCTGGTGGCGGGAGACGCCGCGGAGCGGGTAGGGCCGCCCGTTGAGGAAAAAGCCTTTTTCCGGGTCCACGGAGAAGGTGCGCACGCCGAACCGGGCGGACACCTGATCCACATCCGCGCCGTTCACCTCCAGGGTGGCCTGGCAGGTGTAGAGGTAGGGATCCTTCACGCCGTCCCACAGGCGGATGCCGGGGATGGTGAGGGTGAGGCCGGCCCCCTCCCCCTCGGCCACAGCGCTGCCGTCCGCGTCCAGCAGCTTCACCTTCACCCGGGCGTTCCCCGCGTTGTGGAATGCCTCCACCCGCACCCGGCCGTCCTTGCCCTCCACCGTGGGGGTGACCTTCAGGCCCGAGCCGCCGTAGTAGTCCATATCGAAGTGGTCTTTGTTGACGATCACCAGCAGCACGTCCCGGTAGATGCCGCCGTAGAAGGTGAAGTCCGCCTTCTGGGGGTATACCCGGTCGTTGACGCTGTTGTCCACGTGGACGGTGAGCTGGTTTTCATCCTGGAGGAAGTCTGTTACATCCCAGCGGAAGGTGGAATAGCCGCCGTCGTGGCTGCCCACCTCGGCGCCGTTGAGCACCACCTTGGCTGAGGCGTTCACCCCCTGGAATTCCAGGTACACCCGCTCGTCCGCCGAAATTTCCGGCCTGGGGAATGCCGTTTCATACACGCACGTCCCCCGCCAGTAGTCGTTCCCCCCGTCCTGGCCGTCGATGGCGTTCCAGGTGTGGGGGAGGGCAACCTCCTGTGTGGAGCCGTCCATATCGGTGAAGCGCCAAACAGCCTGATTGAGCAGCATCTTTTTTCTCATAATCAGCCTCATTTCCGTTAAAGTAGCGTCAAACCCATTACGGCTGCGGACAATCAGGAGAACTCCCGGTAAAATGCCTCCTGAAATTCCGGCAGCCACCAAATCAAATAGCCCGCTTTTCGGGGGTGTATCGCGTCGCGCATCAGGTATGCATAGTCCGAATCCGAAACCAGGTTGTTAAACCCTTCATCGTGGAACAGGTCAAGCACGTTGACGCGGTACCCGTCCTGCTTGTTCCACTTCTCCGCGGCGGCAAGGGTCAGGTTTACCAGCTTTTCATAGTCGCTTCCACACGGGTCGTCATTGACCCGCGGGCCATCGTCCCCGTCCCCAAAGAATGCGCCAGAATAGAAGTAAATGGGGCAGCCCCAGGTGTCATGGACATAGCGAATCAGGTACTCAATGGAGCCGGCGGCAGTGGCCAGGTCGAATTGCTCCAGTTCGATCACATCGTCGGCGGTCAGTTCCCCCATCGCCGCCAGGTTTGCCTGCTTGCAGTCGTTGGTGGAGATTTGGCAGACAAACAGATCCACCTTGTCGTCTTTGGAGAATTTTTCGCCGTTCAGCATACGGGAGACATAGGAGTTCTCCCCGCTCTCCTGCGATGTGGCCAGGGTGGTGCCGGACACGGCCTCCACCACGCTGGTCACGCCGTCCGTCGCCGCCATGAACCGGGCCATGGACTGCCCGTTGGAACCCGATCCGTAGGTGACAGAGGAACCCAGCCAGTAGATGACCTTGCCCTTCAGCGGGGAGTCCTCAATGGGGGCAACCAGTTTCTGGTCGTAGGCGCTGTCGTTGCCATCGGCCCCAATCAGCTGAAATTTCAGCTGCCCCGTAGAGGGCGTCCCGGTATTTTCAGGGGAAGGTGTGGGCGCAGGCGGAACCGGATTGGAGGCGCAGCCGCCCAGCGCCAACGCCAGCAAAAGCGCTGGCAGGGCTTTTACCCATTGCTTCCTCATTGGGGATCCACCTCCTTCGTGGACAGGGATGCCAGTTTTTCCTCGAATTTGGGCGTCCACCAGTCCCGGTAGCCCGCCTTAGTGGGGTGGGTGGTGTCACTCATGTACAGATCCTTGTCCTCATCAGAGATATCGTTGAACGCCTCGTCCCGGTAGAGGTCAATCACCTCGACCCCCCACTTCTCCTCCACCTGATCCAGCAGGGCCAGCATGGTCTCATAGTTCTCGTTGTGGAAGTCGCTGTTGGTGTAAAATACCACTGGGCAGTCCCAGGTCTCCCGGACCTTCACGATGATATATTCAATCGCGCCGCTGGTGGTGGCGCGATCGAAATCCTCTGCCGAGCGCCGGTCCGCCCCGGTCACTTCACCGAAGGAATCCGGGTACTTGATGTCGTTGGTAGACAGCTGGCAGATAAAAGCGTCCAGGTGATCTGCCCGGTTGCCATCGGCCAGATAGGCGTCCAGCCGCTGGACATAGCTGGTCTCGCCGTTGTCCATCAGCGTGGTGCCGGACACCGCCTCCTTGATGCACTGGCAGGCGTTCCGCTTCGCCACAAAGTCCACCATGGACTCGCCCTCAGACCGCTCCCCCCGGGTCACAGAGGAACCCAGGAAAAAGTAGGTTTTCCCCTTCAGGGGGCTGTCCGCGTTTTCCGGGGTCTGTTCTACAGAGTATTCCGCGGCGTTACCCCGTTTGGTGATGTTCAGCTGGATGGACACGCTCTTGTCCTCATAGGTGAAGGTCACGGAATAGCCGCTGTACGTGAGCGGGCTGGCGCATTTTACTTCATAAGGGACGTTTTCCTTTATGCTGCCGTCCTTCATATTTGCGTTGATGACCGTTCCGGCGGGGTCGAATTCCTCGCCCTCCATGTATTCCAGCCGATCCGGCTGGTGGGCAACATAAACAGAGTCCACGATTTCAGCATCCTTCGGTTGGCTATTGTTGCTCTTTATCATGACAACAACGGCAGCTGCGACGATAAGAATGATGACAGTGCCCGCAGCGGCAATTATTTTTTTCTTGTCTGGTTTCATAACTTACCTCCTACTTTATTGAAAAGGGCAGCTATATGAATGAAACGGCCGCTGCTTGCGGCAGTGGCCGTTTCTTTTTGATGGTCTGTGCGCCTGTTCTCAGTCGATGCTGAAGGTTCCGGCGTTCTTGTCAACGGTGACGGTCATGGCAGAGGTGCCGCTGCTCTCCACAAAATACAGGGTGTTGAAATAATTGAAGAAGCGGCCGGGGAAACCGTCAGTGGAAGCGGTCGTTTCACTGGTGTTCATGTAGGTGCCGCCGAAGCGGGTATAGCTGTCGGCCATACCGGCAACAGGGCTGACCTGGGCATCCACCTGAGTGGGGACTTCCAGGGTAACAGTGGAGTCCTTGGCAGTGTAGGTGCCGGTGAATGTGAGACTGATGGTGGGCTTGTCGGCTTCGCCGCCCATCATTCCCTTCACCTGATCAGAAACATAGTCCATGTCCACATTGAAGCTTTTAGTCAGCTTATACTTATCGCCGGACAGTTCCAGGCTGACTTTATAGTAATCGCTGACACCAGCGGCAGAGGAGGTGCCGGCCACGTCCTCTGCCACCCGGCTGTCCAGCATCCCGAACAGTCGGTTGAAAGCCACCATAGCTTCGCTGCCGTCGGGGCGCTTCTCCGTCTCGGGCATATCGTTTTTGACTTCCTGGGCGGAGAAGTAGGTCTTGGAATTGATGGTCTGGGTGTAGGTACCGGACACGTCTTTCCCGCCGCAGGCGGTGAGCAGGGTGCACAGGGTGGCCGCCGTCAGGGCGATGGCCAGGAGTTTGCGTACTTTTTTCATCGTTTTCATCCTCCGTTTTGTCAGTTTGACGCTTTCTTGGGGTTTTGCTTTTTGAGTTTGATCACACACCAGGCCAGACAGGCCAGGGTGAGTGCTCCCGTGACGATCCTGGCGGCCAGGATGGCGGTCTGCCACCAGGGGGTGACCTTCTCAATCCGGGTATGGACGGAGGTACCATTCATGGCGTTGGAGTGAACCACCGTGTACAGGATGCGGTGCATGGCCTCCCGCATGGCCCAGGCTACGTCGGCGTGGCCCGTCCCGGGCCTGGAGGCGTCCAGATGGGCCACATCCATGATACCATCCACCAGGTTGCCGCCCGCAACCAGCAGGGCGGGAAGATTCATGTAGGGGGAGGCGGTGCCGTACCACATATCGGTGACCACAATGCCGGTCATGCCGCACTCGTCCCGCAGGAAGTTGGTGACCATTCCCTTCTGCATTCCGCTCCAGTGCAGGCCCATGCGGTTGAAAGCCAGCATCACGCCGCTGGCGCCCTTCAGGGTGACACTCTCACCGTCCCGCTCATACTGGGTTCCGGCGATGGTGATGGGAAGCTCAAAGGCCCGCATATAAATCTCCCGGATGGATTGCTCGTTGGCCCAGGTACAGATGCCCCGGCGCAGATCCTCCTGGTCGTTAAGGCCCACGTGCTTGTTGTAGACGTACAGGCCGTGGCCCTCCATGGCGGCGCACTCATAGGCGCAGATCATGCCGGACAGATAGCCGTCCTCAGAGTAGTACTCGAAGTTACGCCCGGAGTAGGGGGTGCGCTGGATGTTGGAGCCGGGGCCGTACAGCCCACTATAGCCCGCCCACAGGGCGTCCTCGCCAATCAAGTCGCCCACATCGTACAGCAGATCCACATTAAAGGTGGCGGCCAGGATGCCCCCGCTGGGGTAGCACATGGCTTTGGAGTTCTTATTAGGGTCGTTGGTGGTGGCGGCCAGACCCAAGGGGCCGGAACTGTAGGGCTGGGTGAGACCGCTGGGGCCGTTGTGATCCAAGGTCTCCTTTTTGTTGATGGACACCACCGGGCCGGTGCGGCGCATCCCGGAGGGGATTACGTCGGTGTAGTCCTTCCAGCTCAACTGATCCAACAGGGTGTCCCACCGGGGGTCGTCATAAGGGATCTCGCTACCGTCCTCGTTTACCCGCAGGTCGATGAGGCTAAGCACCTCCCCATTCTTGAAGGTGTCATACTTGGGATACTCGTCGGGAACGGTGGGCAGCTTGGTCTCTCCCTGGCGGCCCAGAGAGTCCTGGTCGATGGCAATCTGGTCGTTCCAGTGGAGCACCACGCCGTCCGACCAGCCCTTTGGGGTGGTACCCTCCCAGTCGCCGCGGGACATATAGGTCACTTCATCGGAGCCCCGGTTCTCATACTTGTTCCAGTCGGCATATTCGAACTGGTTGGTGATGTCCGCGCCGGTGGCGGCGGAGGTGGAGAAGGTATCCTGATCCAAGGCCAGGGTCACCGCGTCGGAGGCCATGGCGGCGTTGCCGGGGGCGTCCATCCGGCCATCGGTGGTCTCGGGGGAGAAGCCCTTTTTGGCCAGGATGTTGTTCACCGCGTCGTGGGCGTCTTTGGCGGCGGTGAGGTAGTAGTCCCCGTCCACCACCACGTAGGTCTTGGCGTTCTCCGAATCATAGGAGGCAAACTGCCGCTCCATAACGGTGACGGACACGGTCTGGGTCTTGCCCGGATCCAGCAGATCCGTCTTGGCAAAACCAACCAGCTCCACGGAGGCGGCCTCCACATGGTTATCCTTGTTGTAGCTGCCATAGGGCTTCTGGAGGTAGATCTGCACCACCTCTTTGCCGGGCTGGGAGCCGTTGTTGGTCACGTCCACCGTCACGGTGTAGGCGGCGTCCGCGCCGGATCCGGACTTCTCCACCTTGAAATTGGAGTAGGCAAAGTCGGAGTAGGACAGGCCGTAGCCGAAGGGGAAGCTGACCGCATCGGCGTACTGGAAAGTTCCCGTCTTGGGGGTGCCCATGACGTAGTCCTCATAGCGGCTCTCGGTGTAGCGGTAGCCCAGGTAGATGCCCTCCTGGTAGACCACGTAGTATTTGTCCTGCTGGGGAGAGCCGTCGGTGTTGATAATGCCGTCCGCCCCGGCGTAGGGGGTGGCGCCGAAGTTGGCCATGGAGGGGTTCTGGTCATGGGTGCGCCAGAAGGTGGCGGACAGGCGGCCGGAGGGGTTCACCGCGCCGGACAGCACATCGGCCACGGCGTACATACCCACCTGGCCGGGGGTGCCGATCCACAGGCAGGCGTCGATGCCGTAGGCCTCGTCATCGATGAAGTCCGCCTCTACCTGGTTGGCAAAGTTGAGCAGCACCACCACTTTTTTGATGCTTCCCGCGTCCTTTTCCGCCTTCAGCCCCAGGAGGAGATCCTTCTCCCGAGGGGACAGGCGCAGGTAGTCGCCGCTGTCGGTATCGCCCAGGGAGCCGTCCACGTCATCCAGCTGGCTCAGGGCCAGGGTACCCCTGGGCATATCGCTGCCCTCGCCGCCCAGACGGGAGATAATGACCACCGCCGCGTCGCCGTACTGGGCGAAGGTGGAGCCGTTGGCGCCCTTCACCGCGGACCAGGGGGCCTCGCCGATGCTCTTGGCGCCGGTGACGCCCGGGCCGGTGGAGCCGGTGGTCCGGCGGTAGCCTTCCTGCTCCGCCGCGCCGTACCAGTCCCACAGCCCGCCGTTGACCTGGAACGCACCGCCCCGCTCAAAGGCGTCCCGCCAGGTGGGGGCGGCAGAGGTGTCCACGTTGCCGCTGCCCGTGCCGCCGTAGACCGGATCCACTGCGGACACGCCGAACAGGCTGATCTTGCGCTCGCCGCTGCCCAGGGGGAGGGCATTGTTCTCATTGCGTAGCAGCACGATGCCCTCGGCCATGGCCTCCTCAGCCTTCTCCCGGCCGGCGGCCATCAACTCGTCCAGATTTTGATAGGCCGATTTGTAGTACTGGGTGTCCTCGTTGGGATCCCCGGTGGAGACCTCCACGAAGCTGGGGGTTTTGAGGGCGCTGGAGATCTGGGGGGCGTTCTCGTTGGCGATCACGCCGCCGGCCATGATGGCGCCGAACAGGAACAGGCACACCGGCAGGGCGATCTTCACCGGCAGGCCCTTGAAGGGCAGGCCCATCATGGCGGCCAGGTCGTTCACCACCAGTCCCGCCAGGAACAGGGCCATCACCACGAAGAAGGTGGCCTCCCAGGTGGAGTCAATGCCCACCACTGCGGCGGATATGTAGGGGTAGAACGCGTAGATGGCCAGCATGAAGGCGCTTAGGTGGCACACCGCCGCCACACACGCGCCGATGGCCGGCCGCTTCAGCACAAACAGCAGCACCAGGGCTGCCGCCGCCCCAGCCAGCAGCACTCCAAAGGCGGGCCAGGACATGCTGTTCATGCTGGTGTTGGCCGCACCGTAGAACACTGCATATAGTACGGCAGTCACCGCACTCAACGCTGCGCCAACCAGGGTCAAGAGAGTTCGCTTTTCTTTCAGCATCCGATTATCCTCCTTAAAATTTTTTGTTTCCCCCGTGGTTGAGCGCATTATAGTTTCCTTTTTTCTGGATGGCAAGAGAATATACGTACTCTAAGAAACCGTTTCGTAAACTAAAAATTGTAGCCTTCTACAATTCCTTGACAGCATTTGGCGGCAGTATTATAATTCTTGATGAAAAGAGCGGGAGGTGACATCACAGATGGGGCGTCTGTTTGACATTTTGGAGGCCGCCGCCCACGTGCAGAACCCCCTTCTGCGCGAAATGAGTATGCAGCTCAATATGATGGTCCAACTGGTGATCTCGGGGCTCATCTTTGGCGCCGCATTGCCCAAAAAGCGATGGTATCCCCTTCGTTTGGTACTGTCCCTTCTGGTTTGCATCGGGCTTACGGTGGCCCTGGCCCAGATGCGCCTACATTACGCCGGATTGGCAACGCGTTTTCTTATGAGGCTTGTGCAGTTTGTCATGCCGCTGACGGTTATCTTGCTCTGCTGCCAAGGAGACGTCTTTTGGCGGCTGAAAACCTGGTGTGCTGGAATTGCCGCTATGGAGATTGCCGCCTCGTTGACCTCCTTACTGCTGGCTGTCATGGGCATCGATGAGCGGGTTAGCATCCGCGTTTTCGACCTCGGTCGGACCACTACCAGCGTGTTTGACTGGCTGTTTTACTTTGCGATCCACATTGCCATCTACCTCGCCCTGTTCCGGCTGGCCAACTTCCGGCGCGCGGAGGAGCTGGATCGGAGAAGCCGGGTGTTCACCACCGCGCTCACCCTGGCCTGCCTTGTGTTCCTCACCGTGCCGGACTGCATGAGCAACGAATACCGAATGGTCAGCTACCCGCTGTTCCTGGTGAACCGGCTCTATCTGCTGGTGTTGGCCGTATTTATCCTGGCCCTGTGCAGCAGCATTGAATTCCAGAGCCGCTACCGCATCAATATGGCCGTCATGGATCAGGTTCTCTCGGAGGAACGCAAGCAGTACCATCAGCTAAAGGATAGTATTGACGCCATCAATATCCTCTGCCACGACCTCCGCCATCGGCTCGAGCAGTTCTCCGGACGGCTCACCGATGAGGAGATCGGCTCCCTGCGCTCTGCCATGAGCATTTATGACAGCACCATCAAAACGGGCAGCGAGGTGCTGGATGTGGTGTTCCACCTCAACGCTATGGCCTGCCAGAAGGAGGGCATCCAGTTTACCGTCCTGGCAGACGGGGCGGCCCTGTGCTTTGTGGAGACCCGGCACCTCTATTCCCTGTTCAACAACGCTCTCAGCAACGCCATGGAGGCAGTGCGCAAGCTGGACAACCCGGACAAAAGGGTCATTAGCGTGTCCGTCAAACAGGCAGGAGAGACCGTGGAAATTGAGATCTTCAACTTCTTTGACGGCTGCCTGCCGGGAGCTTGGGATACCACCAAAGAGGACCGCCACCTCCACGGATTCGGTACAAAGTCTATGCGCTATATCGCTCAGCTCTATGGCGGTGTCCTATCGGTTCAGCTCCGCAAAGATATTTATAACCTCCATATTTCCATTCCGATCCCCACAGCACGGGCTTCTTCTTAATCTACGAAATCATTTCTCAATGTACGCAATTCCCCTTTCTCTCCTCCCCTGTTATCTGATAGGATGACATTATACAGAACAAAGGAGGGGGCCAAGTATGGCGATTCATGTAGCAATCGTGGAGGATGAGGAAGATGCCGTCCTCACGCTGAAAAACTATCTGGAACGATTTTCTAAAGAAAATGATGTCTCTTTCACAATTGACACCTTCTCCTCCCCTGTACTCCTGCTGGAACGGTATAAGCCGGTGTACGACATCATCTACATGGATATCCAGATGCCGGACATCAACGGGATGGAGGCCGCCCGGAGGTTGAGAACCCTGGATGAACAGGTGCTGTTGATCTTCGTTACCAATTTGGCCCAGTACGCCATCGCGGGGTATGAGGTGTCTGCACTGGACTATATCCTCAAGCCGGTGCAGTATTACAGCTTTGCGCTTAAACTGTCTCGGGCTGTTTGGCGTATCGACTACGGGAAAAAGGTGCCCATTGATATCTCTACCCGCATCGGAACCGTTCGAATCAACCTGTGCGATGTTAAATACATTGAGATTCAAGATCACTTGCTCACCTACCACACTTTCGATGGTCCCTACTCCGGCCTTGGCACCATGAACAAACTGGAAAAGGAGCTGGGCAATCAGGGCTTTGCCCGGTGCAGCAGCTCCTGCCTGGTCAACCTGGCCTGCGCCCAGCGGGTGAAAGGGTATACCCTGTTTTTGAAAACTGGGGAGGAGCTGCGCATCAGCCAACCCCGCAAAAAGCGTTTTATGCAAGACTTTGATCAGTACGCAGGCTCCAGGCAGACTGATGATAGGCCATAGCTCAGAACGTTTGCCTTATTTATGTAGCAAGGCCCTGGGCCTTGCTACCAGTCTGTCGATAAAGTGATTTTGAAAAGAAAATACGCTCAAAATGTTCTAACTGCAATCGTTTTTTTCGGCGGCGGTTTTTAGCATTCGGTCTGTTCGTTACAAGCGCATATTGTAGAAATACTCGTCATTTTCAAACTATATGAAGTGCTTTTGGGAATAAAATCTTAGAAGTGCATTTTAAAAATCGCAACTTTTCCGTCCCATTTAATTGCTGGAAATGGACTTTTTCTACAAGCTGGTAGCAAGGCCCTGGGCCTTGCTACATAAAAAGTGCGCTGAGGCGATGCGTCCAGGAGAGATTTGGGAAATTCTTTGTATACGAAATGATTCTTCCAATTTATATGTTTGGGATAAAAACTACGTTGCTTTAGGTGATCGCTATGTTTAGAATTGCCATCGTTGAAGATGAGCGCGAATACTCTGAGCAGCTTTCCGGCTATATTAGTCGGTATGCGCTGGGGCAGGACTTCTCATATGACATTGCCCTTTTTTCGGATGGAATAACTTTTTTGACTATGTATCAGCCAATTTACGATATCGTTTTTATGGACATTCAGATGCCACATATCAACGGCTTTGAGGCATCACAGAGGTTGCGTGAATTGGATCCCACGGTTCGGCTCGTTTTTGTCACAAGACATACCCAGTTTGCGACCAGCGGCTATGAGGTGGAAGCCTCCGGCTTTCTGGTCAAGCCCGTAAGTTATCTCAGTTTTTTTACTCTGATGGATCGACTCATGCGCACTGACCTGCGGGACAAAGACTGTGAACTGGTGATTCGCCTGCGGAACGGTATCCAGGTAATCCCCTACGCTGAGTTAATGTATATTGAGATATCAGGTCACAGCATTAAATATGTAACCGAGAAAGGCCCTATAGAGGCCAGCGGATCCTTTTCCAAATTGGAGGAAGTTTTACCCAAGAGCAGTTTTGCAAGGCCGTCTAATAGCTTTATCGTACATCTCAAATTTGTTAAGGGCATTGTAGGAAATTATGTACAGGTGGGGACAGAGACCGTCCCTATCAGCCGTGCGCGAAAAAAAGAGTTTATCTTAAATGTAATGCGCTATTTTGGAGATAGATTATCATGAATCACACATCATACGTTTCCGTAAAATTTCTAACTGAGCTCATTACAGTTGTCGCACTCTACATTTTGCCATATGAGCGCAGACGCCATTTTTGGCTGAAGCTGCCCATATGCCTTGCGGTATGTTACGTATTTTCTTATTGTACCTCACCGATGCTGATCAGATACCATCAATGGGAAAGACTCGCAGTTGTAGCAATTGATGTACTAAGATATACAGCAATTTTTTCAGCAGTTGCTTTGACTGTATACTTTCTGTTTCAATTCAGTTTCAGAGCATCTTTTTTTATATGCGCTGGTGCTTATGCTATTCAGCATATGACAATCAAGCTCTATAAGTTTATTGAAACCCTGTATATAGATCGGGTATCCATTCCCGTTTTAGTGGTCACTTATGTGGGATTTCTTACAGTGTGCTACACCTGCGCCTATTTCCTTGTGATTCGACGGCTCCAGCAACAGGATGATGCAAGACTCAAAGCTGACGATACGGCTACTGTTAATATCCTCACTGTAGTAAGTTTGATTGTGATCAACGCCCTTGCAGGTGATTTATCTCCCGTCTCTGTTCTGGGTGAAATCGCCTCCGTGGGCTACGGTATGATTTGCGGTATATTTCTTCTATCCCTGCAAATGAGTATTTTTAAACGGGGGGAAATAGAGCAAGAAAACGAACAGATTGAATATATTTTGGAGCAGGAGCGAAAACAATTTGAGTCTTTTCGGGACGGTGTCGATTACCTTAATATTAAGTGCCATGATTTGAAACACCAGATACATCAGCTAAAGCAGGTGTCAACCATACGGGCCGACACAATCACCGAGTTAGAGGACAGCATTTCCCGGTATGAAAGTTACTCCAATACGGGATTTCCGGCGCTGGATATCATACTCGGCGAAAAGTACCTCGCCTGCAAAGCCAAAGAAATCGAATTTGCCGCTTTGGTAGAGGGGGAAAAACTATCAAAGTTGTCTGAATCGGATATTTACTCTCTGTTTGGAAATGCCATAGACAATGCTATCGAATATGAGGAAAGACTTCCGAAGGGCAGCCGTTTGATTCGCCTCAGCATAAAAGATATTGGAAATATGCTTTTCGTCCGGGTGGAAAACACTTACAACGGACCGGACTTTGCAAGCGGAGAATTGCAAACCAGCAAAGAAAACAAGTTGTATCATGGGTTCGGCATAAAAAGTATGCGCCACATTGTAAAAAAATACGGTGGAGAAATGGACGTGAATGCAACGAATGGCCTGTTCTGCCTTACTTGTATGTTCATCTTCTGACTTACCATCCATGCCTTGAAAACAACCAAATATGAAATAAGGAGATAATTTGCGCCTGAAAGTGGCAGGTTGCGAATTATCTCTTTTTTGTTACAAATATTTGGCTAAAATAGAAGTTAGCCAATCTTATAAAAGGAGGAGATATCATGAAAAAAAACGTTTGGAAAGCCCTGTCCCTAGTCACGATTTTTCTTTTGATTGTATGTATGGTAGGCACCAATATCGCGACGGCCTATGGCTCCATACTGAACCAAGCACTTGACATCGAGACCAGCCGGGTGGAGGGTGGAAACGGACAGTCGGCCTATTATATCTCTGACTACGCCGACCTTGAGGAGATGTATCAAGCCAAAGTGCAGCTACTCCGGGAGATTGCCGATGAGGGTGTTGTCTTATTGAAAAATGACGGTGCCCTACCGTTGCGCACCGGGAAAATCGCCATATTGGGGGAGGATGACTTTATTTTCTCCACTAACTCAGGCGGTGGTTCCTTTACCGCAGAGATGAAGGCAAGGAGCACCACGCTTACCGGCGCACTAAG
Source organism: uncultured Oscillospiraceae bacterium (assembly GCA_910587255.1). GTDB lineage: Bacteria > Bacillota > Clostridia > Oscillospirales > Oscillospiraceae > Enterenecus. The sequence goes on along the minus strand of CAJUKT010000091.1, from coordinate 105,101 downwards.
CCAGGACGGGCTCACTGTGACGGATGACCCGGTAGGCTGTGATATGGCCCTGGTGGTCATTGGTCGAATGGCCGGCGAAGGCAAAGATATGGCCCTGGGCGGCCTGACCTTAACCGACAATGAGCTGGCCCACATCAATACCGCCAAAGCCTCTGGGGCAAAGGTTGTAGTTTTGATCAGCGGCGATCATCCTGTCGAGATTGCGGGACTGGAACATGACGATGGTGTATCGGCCATTCTCCACCTTGGTAACGCCGGTTACAGGGGTGCTTATGGCGTGGCGGATGTCATCACCGGTGTGGTTTCCCCCTCTGGCAAGCTAGTGGAGACCTATGCCGTTGACACCATGTCCACCCCTGCCATGATGAACTTCGGCAACTATACTTATACAAACGGCTCTAAGATCAAGGCCTCGCAGGCAAAGAACTATGTGGCCTATGCTGAGGGCATTTACACTGACTACAGGTACTATGAGACCAGATATGAGGATTGTGTGCTTGGGCAAGGGTTTGCAAACTCCAACGCAGGGGCCTATGCAGGAAATGGCGGCTGGTCTTATGCCAACGAAGTAATCTATCCCTTTGGTTACGGTCTCAGCTACACCACATTCTCAAAGGAACTGGTAGATGAGCCTGTATTCGATGATTCTGCCCACACCGCCACCATCACGGTGAAGGTTACCAACACAGGCTCTGTCGCGGGTAAGGAAGTCGTCACGGTGTTCGCTCAGTCACCCTATACCGATTACGATGTTCAAAACAAGGTAGAGAAGGCGTCTGTGCAGCTTATGGGCTTTGAAAAGACAGGTGAACTTGGCCCTGGCGAGTCTGAAAATCTTGAAATTACCCTTCATCTTCAGTGGCTGGCCTCTTATGACTACGTGAATGCCAAGACCTACATCATGGACGCAGGAGATTACTACCTCTCTATCGGTGGAAACGCCCATGAGGCCGTGAACAACATCCTCGCTGCAAAAGGAAAAACCACTGCGGACGGTATGACCACAGACGGCGATCCCGCCTTAATCTATAAGTGGACGCTGTCCAGCCTGGACACTACCACCTATGCCAATTCGGTATATACCGGAAGCAACATCACCAACGCCTTTGCCGATGCTGACATCAACTATTGGAGTCCTGACAGCATGACTTATCTCACCAGGAGCGACTGGGCGGGTACTTACCCGGAACCGCTTTCCCTCGAAGCATCCGCAAACATGATTGCGTCACTGAATGATACCAAAAAGTATGAAAACGGTCAGTGGAATGATTCCGCCAGCCGTATCCAGCCCCAGGATGTCGCATATAAAGACTTTACCACTCTCGACGCCGTGAACGCGGGTATGGCCCCTCTAAACGCGGTGAGTATGTGGGGCAAGGATTACTTTGATGAAGGATGGGATGAGATTCTTGACAATCTGTCCATCTATGAGATGAGCCGTATCGTTGCTCAGGGCCGCTACCACGTTGAAACTGCCCCCTCTGTAACTTTCCCGGGCAGTAACGGGAGTGATTCTCCTATTGGACTCAATATCCCATATTTGAACCTTTCCATTGATTCTACATCGGGCGAAAAAAACGCGCTCCCCTCCGGCTACACCATGACAGACGGCATCACCGGTGACGTGGTGGCTGTGGATGGCACATTAGACGCAAATATGTTCTCCTCTGAATCGACTTTGGGTGCCACCTTCAACAAATCACTGGCCTATCGGCAGGGTGACTTCTGGGGTGAAGACGGCTTGTATTGCAGTGCCGGCTTTACTTATGCACCTGGTGCCAATATGCACCGCACTCCCTACGGCGGCAGACATTCCGAATATGTTTCCGCCGATCCTGTGCATACCTCCCTTATGCTGGCTGAAGTCACCAAAGCTGCCAACGCAAAAGGCCAAGTTATCACAGTGAAGCATTTCGTTATTAACGATCAGGAACAAAACCGCATCGGTGTGGCTACTTTCACCAATGAGCAGGCTCTCCGTGAAGTTTATATGCGGGCCTTTGAGGGTGTAATGACCTATGGTGAGGCTCGCGGTATGATGAGTTCCTATAACCGAATCGGTTTGATTTCTACCAGTGCCGAGTATGATCTCCTGACAGTAGCGCTTCGGCAGGAGTGGGGCTCTCAGGCATATGTTATCACTGATTTGGGTTCTCCCACGGCAGGGCTTTATGACGGCAACGCCGCCATTGTAGCTGGTGTCAGCACAATGATGAACAATGGCGTTTACGACGATACATCCAAAGCTCATGTGAACCAAACCCTTGCTGTGGAAAGCATCAAAGCCGATCCGGTGCTGTTGTCTGCTGTCCGGGATGCCTGCCATCGTATCCTCTATAACTTTATCCATTCCAGTACGGTCAATGGAATTGATGCGGAATCCAGGGTTGTCCTGATCACCCCCTGGTGGAAACCGCTGCTCAATACTCTTGATATCATCTTTGCCACAGCTGCGGCGGTAACAACTGCGCTCTATCTGTTCAACGCGAACAAGAAAGTCAAGGGAGGATCTGAAAAATGAAAGAGTTCTTTTCCAAAAAGGGCAAAGGCTATTTGTTTTCCCTAGCGGCGCTTCTTTTCACGGTGATCGGCCTCATTTTTTTCCGTATTCTTACGACCGTTTCGGTAGAGTTGTCCGAACGACCTGTTCTGATCATTGGCCTGGCTTTCGGTGCCATTTTCCTGGATCTCATTGCAACCTATAAGGATTATGCCAAGGTACCCTCCATTGCGGCATATGCTGTCACCACAGCGCTGTTCTTCTCCCTGATTGAGGGCCGTGTCAGCTATCTTGCGTTCTACTTCAGCGGAGATGTGATGAACACCGGGCTTTCTCCTTACTTAGTGGCGGCGCTGATTCTGTTCCTGCTGGCAATGATCTGCACCTTGTTTGCCGTAATCTGCAAGCAGGAAGAGGAGGAGCAGTATTCTTTCCGCACGGCGGATCTGAAAGTCGTACTTCCCATGGCACTTTTGGTGGCGGTTCTTTGCAGCGTCGCGGTTGTGAACAGCCTTGAGACCCCCACCGCAGACAATCCCAACAGCTCAGCGTCCGATCCTGTAGGCAACCCGGATGGCCCGCAGGATACGACAAACTACAAGTCTCCCACTCTGGCAGAGGATGTCTGGCAGGACTATACGCCGGAGGACTATCTCGCGGAAGATGTTTCCACAAAAAAAATTATGTATCAGGTTCTTGGAGAGGGAACGGTAAGCAGCGGCGGTGAGGATCTGCCCTATTGTGCCATTCTCAATCTCTATGAGGACGGCGAAAGCGTACTGAGTGTTTATGGCAGAGGCCGCCGCGCCAACTACTATGGTTATTGGACCAACGAAGGTGACGAATACCTCTGGTTCTGTGTGACCTGCTATACAATGGAAGGCGTCCCCGGAGTATGCACCATCGACTACTCCTATGACCTCACCGGCCACTTCGATGAGATTACCCTCAATATCGCGCTTGGCTTTGCTGATGGCGGTCAATTTATCCGCAATATGCCCCTTGGCAGCGACGGAAGCGTAAACTATGCCTCTGCTGATGACTTCCTCCGCGAGAAGGGCTGGGTGCCCATGGATACCCCGGAACCCTCGGTCGGCCCTGCGGCTGAAGATACGCTGCTGTTCAGCTTCGATTCCGGATCCGAAAACTATCTCCTTGACTGCTATGCAGACGGAACCTACAAGTTTACCTATGTTACTGTGGGCTTGGTGGAGACTGGCGAGTGGAGTTGGAAGGACTGGATCTTTACTCTGACGGACTCTAACGGCAAGGTGACCACCGCTGAGAAGGATGATGAAACTCATGCGCTTAGCCTTTACTTCGTGGCCGTGATTGACGAGCGGGTAGATCGTGAGTTTACCTGTGACGCCACCACCTGGGGCACTGCGCTGGGCACAACGGGGAATTATGAACCTGGAGCCGAAACACCTGTGCTCTTTAGCTTTGTATCCGATTCTGAAAACTATCTCCTTGACTGCTATGCAGACGGAACCTATCAGTTCACATTTGTCACTGCGGGTTTGGTAGAAAACGGCGAGTGGAGTTGGAAGGACTGGGCCTTTACTCTGACGAACCTCAACGGCAAGGTAACCACTGCTGAAAAGGGTGATGAAACACATGCGCTTAGCCTGCATTTTGTAGCAGCAATCGACGAGCGGGTAAGTCGTGATTTCACCTGTGATGCCACCACGTGGGGAACTGCTCTTGGCACTACTGGGAACTATGAGCCGTAATGCTTTGTATGTCGCGAATTTAATGTTGAGTGCAGATACTCCAAACGACTCACTGTGCCTGATAATTAGCATATCAGTTTAACAGCTTCTCTAAACAGCCGTCGGATTTGAACGATCCGGCGGCTGTTTGCGTATTGTCAAAATAGCCCGATAGCGCAATAATCCCATCACCATATAAACCTCGTCCGCACTGTAGCCTTGCTTTGAAATCAGGTCACTGCGTTTATACAACATAAACAGGCGTAATATTGGAAGCACCTCCAGTTGGGCTAACTGGTCATTCACAGGACAAATTCTGCATTGCCAATCACTATTTTTTAAATATGCACAGGTAAAAGGAATAGGGCGAACCTTAGTGAGGCCCGCCCTGTAATCTATAAAGTGCTTTTCAAATTTTTAAGTCGATACGCTGAACATCCGCATTTGCCCCGCCTCATCTGCAGCAAACGCTTTTTCGCTCGTCAACAATACCCTTTTGGCCCAGGAACCGCAGATCTTTTTCTGCTGTAAAACGATTTTTTGACCTCACGGGAGCTGTAATATATGAACCATTTGATTTAGGTATCATCTGTGGGCAGCGCAGAGCCAAACACATCTGGCTATCCATACCGATATGATATAGCGCAATAACTTCGGCAGATTCGAGATGCTCACTTATAACAACAACCGGGATATGCTGCATGATCCGAATGATGCGTATCATTTCTGATTTATCCATCTCTGACAATTGTAGATCGAGCATAGTCAGTCAGTACTTTGTCCTCATAATACAGCCAACTGTTATAGAAATAGATAGAGCATAGCGAACTTCTGTTGCGTCGTGTTCCAGTTTAGGTTGGATGGGGGTATAAAGTATCGCATCTCTTGACATAATCAATATTTGCCCTTTTGCCATAGGCAGTTTCTCATGAGTACTTGTACATCCGTCTTACCACGTCTGCGATGCGCTCCCCACACAACCCGAACTGCTTCAGCAGCGCCCCGGCGGGGCCGGAGTGGCCAAACTCATCATTGACACCCACCCGGCGTACCGGGCAGGCCAGCCCGTGCTCCGCGATGACGGCGCACACCGCCTCGCCCAGCCCACCGATGACGGAGTGCTCCTCGCAGGTGACGATCTTCCCGCACTCCCGGGCGGCTTCCAGCACCAGCGCCTCGTCCAGCGGCTTGACGGTGGCCATGTCGATCACCCGGGCGGAGATACCCTGGGCGGCCAGCAGCTCCGCCGCCTCCAGCGCCTCCGCCACCAGCGGGCCGTTGGCGATGAGGGCCACGTCCGTGCCCTCCCGGAGCACCTCGCCTTTGCCGATCTCGAAGGTAAAGCGATCCGGGTCGTGGATGACGGGCGCGCCGTAGCGGCTGAACCGCATATAGACCGGCCCCTGGTGCTCATAGGCCGCTTTCACCATGGCTTTGGCCTCCACATCGTCAGCGGGGGACATCACCACCATGCCGGGGATGGAACGCATCAGGGCAAAGTCCTCGCAGCACTGGTGGGAGGCGCCGTCCTCGCCCACAGAGATACCGCCGTGGGTGGCGCCGATCTTCACATTCAGGTGGGGGTAGCCAATAGAGTTGCGCACCTGCTCGAAGGCCCGGCCCGCCGCGAACATGGCGAAGCTGCTGGCAAACGGCACCAGCCCCGTGGTGGACAGCCCCGCCGCCACGCACATCATGTTGGCCTCCGCGATGCCGCAGTCGAAGTGGCGCTCCGGGAACGCCTTCTTGAAGATCTCGGTCTTGGTGGCGTTGGCCAGGTCGGCATCCAGCACCACCACATCGGGATGGGACGCGCCCAGCTCCTTCAGCGCCTCGCCGTAGCTCTGCCGGGTGGCGATCTTCTTCACGTCCGCCATTTAAACTGCCTCCAATTCCGCCAGCTGGGCGCTGAGTTCCGCCATACCTTGGGCGTATTCCTCATCGTTGGGGGCCTTGCCGTGCCAGCCCACCTGGCCCTCCATGTAGCTCACGCCCTTGCCCTTCGTTGTCTCCAGCACGATGGCGCAGGGCTTGCCCTTCACCTGACGGGCGGCGTGGAACGCGCCCTCCATGGCCTCAAAATCGTGGCCGTCGATCTGGAACACGTCCAGCCCAAAGGCCCGCAGCTTGTCCGGGATGGAGCCCAGGCCCATCACCTTCTCGTTGGGGCCGTCGATCTGGAGGCCGTTGTGGTCGATGATGACGCAGAAATTGTCCAACTTGTAGTGGGCGGCAAACATCAGCGCCTCCCACACCTGGCCCTCCTGCATCTCGCCGTCGCCGAGAAGCGTGTATACCCGGGCGGCGCTGCCCTGCTTTTTCAGCCCCAGGGCCATGCCCGCCGCGCAGGAGATCCCCTGTCCCAGCGAGCCGGTGGACATATCCACGCCGGGAACGGTGTCCATGTTGGGGTGGCCCTGCAAATAGCTGTCGATGTGACGCAGGGTGGGCAGGTCGTCCACCGGGAAGAAGCCCCGGTAAGCCAGGGCCGCGTACAGCCCCGGGGCGGTGTGGCCCTTGGACAGCACAAAACGATCCCGATCCGGCTTTTTCGGGTCAGCGGGGTCGATGTTGAGCTCCTTAAAGTACAGGTAGGTGAACACGTCGGCGGCGGACAGGCTGCCGCCGGGGTGGCCCGCCTTGGCCCCGTGGGTGGCGGTGAGCACGCCCATCCGCACCCTGCAAGCCATCGCTTGCAGGGCTTTTTCTTCTGCTTTCGTCATGCTGCCGCCTCAATTCCACGGGTTTTCGGTGGGGTAGGGCAGGCTCTTGGGCTGGTTGTAAGCGATATCCCGGACGCCCAGGAGCTTGAACACCTCGAACAGCGCCTTGCCGTAGTGGCCGAAGGCCACCGCGCCGTGGTGGGGATAGCGCTTCTGGATCAGCACGTGGCGGTAGAACCGGCCCATCTCGTGGACGGCGAACACGCCGATGCCGCCGAAGCTGCCCGTGGCCACCGGCAGCACCTCGCCCTGGGCGATGTAGGAGCGCAGATCGCCGTTACTGTCGCACTGGAGGCGGTAGAAGGTGATGTCGCTGGCGGCGATGTTCCCCTCCAGGGTGCCCCGGGTGAAGTCGGGCTCGGAGTCCTGGGGTTCCAGCAGCCGGTGCTGGATGAGCTGGTACTTCACCGCCCGATCGGCGCACAGCTTGCAGGCGGGGGTATTGCCGCAGTGGAAGCCCATGAAGGTGTCGGTCAGCGTGTAGTCGTGCTTCCCCTTGATTTGCTCCTCCCAGAGCTGGGCGGGGACGGAGTTGTTGATGTCCAGCAGGGTGACGGCGTCGCCGGACACGCACGTGCCAATGTACTCGGACAGCGCCCCGTAAATGTCCACCTCGCAGGCCACGGGGATGCCCCGGGCCACCAGCCGGGAGTTCACGTAGCAGGGCTCAAAGCCGAACTGGGACGGGAACGCGGGCCAGCACTTGTCGGCGAAGGCCACATACTTCCGGCTCCCCTTGTGGTTCTCCGCCCAGTCCAGCAGGGTCAGCTCAAACTGGGCCATCCGCTCGTTCAGCTCGGGATAATATTTCCCCTCGCCCATCTCCGCCGCCATCTCGGCGCACACGCCGGGGATGCGGGGGTCGCCCGCGTGCTCCTTGTAGCTCACCAGCAGATCCAGCTCGGAGTTTTCCTCCACCTCCACGCCCAGCTCGTACAGGCCCTTGATGGGGGCGTTGCAGGCAAAAAAGTCCTGGGGCCGGGGGCCGAAGGTGATGATCTTGAGGTTTTTCACGCCGATGACGGCCCGGGCAATGGGCACGAAGTCCGCGATCATGGCGGCGATATCCTGCGCCGTTCCCACCGGGTACTCGGGGATATAGGCGCTCAAATGCCGCATCCCCAGGTTGTAGGAGCAGTTCAGCATCCCGCAGTAGGCGTCGCCCCGGCCATTGATGAGGTCGCCGTCCCCCTCGGCGGCGGCCACGTACATACAGGGGCCGTCGAAGTTTTTGGCAATCAGTGTCTCCGGCGTCTCCGGGCCGAAGTTGCCCAGGAACACCACCAGGGCGTTGCAGTCTTGGGATTTTACATCGGCCACGGCCTTCAGCATATCCAGCTCGTTCTCCACCGTCACGGGGCACTCGTACAGCCCGCCCGCATACGCCGCTTTGATGGCGGCGCGGCGGCGCTCGCTCAGGGCCACGGGGAAGCAGTCCCGGCTCACGGCGATGAGGCCCAGCTTTACATCAGGGATGTTTTTCATGGTGCGTTCCTCCTCAAATCTGGTCTTTGATGTCGATATTTTCACCGCTCAGGCCCACATAAGCGCCCTGCGCGGCCTCGGCGCTGTCCGCGTGGGCCAGCAGCCACTTGTTACGCGCCCATAGCAGCCGATCCTCCTCGGCGGCCAGCTCCACCACTTCCGGCCGTGGGCCATTGGTGCCCCGGGGAAGGGCCACAGCCACCCGGAAGCCCTTGTTTTCGTCCGTGTGGCATGGGGCGTAGTGCAGGGTGGTGGCGTATACCTCCACCAGCACCCCAGCGGGCACCCGGAACGCCTTGACCTTGGCGGTGTCCAGCGCGCCGTCCACGATCTCGTCCTGCTTTGCCAGCAGGAGGATGAAATCGTCAGTCCCCACGTTGAACTCGCTGTCCCGGTGGTACTCCAGGCAGTTCAGCCGGGTGTTGCGGCCCCAGCACATTCCCAGCTGAACAGGCATCCCGCCGTAGGCGCAGCCCTCAAGCTGCCCAAACACGGGCTGGGCCTCCAGGCCTTCCATGGAGGGCTGGTAGGCGGTGCCCTCCTCCGGCAGGGGGATGGCGTCCATTGCTACCAGCAGGCCGTCCAGGTCGTAGCCCTCGTGGATCCGCCCATAAGGGGCAAACTCCTTGTCCAATACGCTTTTGATCTCCATATTGCCGCCTCCTCAAAGCGCCGCCAGGGTGTGGAAGCTGTCCCGCAGGGCAGGGTACAGCTCCCGGTAAAGCTGATAAAACGGCTCATATGCCGCAGAGTTTTCCGGCACCGGCTGCTGGTTCTCTCCCGTCCGCACCGCTGCGGCGCAGCCCTCGGACACGCTGGCATATACCCCCGCGCCCACCCCCGCCAGGATGGCCACCCCCAGGGCGGGGCCCTCCGCGGAAGCGATGGTTTTCACCGGGCAGCCATACACATCCGCCAGCATCTGCCGCCAGAAGGGGCTGCGCCCGCCGCCCCCGCAGGCCGCCATGTCCGATACGTCCACCCCCATCTCCCGGAACACGTCCAGGCACTGCCGCTGAGAGTAGGCCACTCCCTCCATCACGGCGCGGATCAGATCACCCTTTGTATGGATGGCGGACAGGCCGATGAAACCGCCCCGGGCGTCGGAATCCAGCAGCGGGGAACGCTCCCCCATGAGGTAAGGCAGGTAGAGCAGGCGGTTGGCCCCGATGGGGCTGCGTTCCGCCTGGCCGGTCATCAGCTCGTAGGTATCGCAGCCCATGCCGGCGGCGGTTTCCCGCTCAGCGGCGCAGAACTGGTTGCGGAACCACTGGAGGGACAGCCCCGCCGCCAGGGTGCAGCTCATTACCGTCCATTTCCCCGGTACGGCGGAGCAGAAGGTGTGTACCCGTCCTTTCGGGTCGATGGTGACCTTGTCGGCGTGGGCGAAGATCACCCCGGAGGTGCCCAGGGTGGTGAAGGCCCTGCCCTTCTCCACCACGCCGGTGCCGATGGCGGCGGCCGCGTTGTCCCCGGCTCCGCCCACCACAGGGGTGCCGGGGGCCAGCCCGGTGGCCTCGGCAGCGGCACAGGTCACCGCCCCCGTCACCTCGCAGGACTCGTACATCCGCCCCAGCAGAGAGGGGTCAATGTCCAGCACGGACAGGATCTCGCTGCTCCACTGCCGCTTGGGTACGTCCAGCAGGTTCATGCCGGAGGCGTCGGACACCTCGGTGGCAAACTCCCCGGTGAGCTTATAACGGATGTAATCCTTGGGCAGCAGGATGTGGCGGCATTTTTCGTAAATCTCCGGCTCATTCTCCCGCACCCACAAAATCTTTCCGGCGGTGAAGCCGGGGAGCGCCGGATTGGCAGAGAGACTGAGCAGCTTGTCCCCACCCACCCGCTCCGTGATTTCATCGCACTGCTTCCGGGTACGCCCGTCGCACCACAGGATGGCATTGCGCTGGACGTGGCCCTGGCCGTCCAGCATCACCAGGCCGTGCATCTGGCCGGAGAGCCCAACCCCCTTGATGTCCGCGGGCGCCGCGCCGCTCTGGGCCAGCACCGCCCGGACAGTTTCCTGCACCGCCCGCCACCAGTTGTGGGGATCCTGCTCCGCCCAGCCGTTGCGTGGCTGGTGAAGGGGGTACTCCACCGTGTGGCTGGCCACCGGCGTGCCCGACGTGTCAAACAGCACCGTCTTGGTGCCGGAGGTGCCTAAATCAATCCCCAATAAAAATCCCATCTGAACCTTTCCTTCCCGCCTATGCGGCCTGCTTGTTCTGTTCCCCCTCGGGGAAAATAATCTTGTTGACGAAAAAGAACACCACCATGGAAATACCGCCCTGGAGGACAGTGGTGCCGATGTTATACAGCCAGTCCGGCACGAACAGCCCAGCCACCGCCACCCATACGCAGTTGATGGAGTTGACGATGCAGTTGATGATGACGAACGCCACCACATACCAGGCGATCTGTTTGCCCAAATTTCCCTTGCTTCGGAATACGATAGCAATCATCAAAAATAGCAGCAGTAGTTGACAGAGGTAGTATAACAAATAGCGGAGATGAGAATATGTTACACAATGAAGCACGGGAGTTACTGGTACGGGGATATGAAGCGACCCATAATGCGGAAGGGATAGCCAAAGCATATTCGGTGAGCCAAAGGACAGTGTACCGATTGGTGAGCCAGAAGCGGAAAACAGGCAGCATAGCTGTACAAACCAGCCAGCGTGGCCGAAAGTCAGTTCTGACAGCAGAGGACCGGGAAGATATCCGCCGCTGCATAGACGAGAAGCCTGATATCACAATCGAAGAAATTCGGGAGCAGTTGAAACTGTCTCCCAGTTATTCCACAGTGGAGCGTGCGATAGCCGCAATGGGCTATACCCTGAAAAAGAAATCACTCTATGCAAGCGAGCGTGACCGTATTCGATGTACAGGAAAAACGCAGGGAATGGAATGAGAGTATAAAACCTGACATGGTGGAACACCTGGTATTTCTGGACGAAAGCGGTGTTAATACAGATCTGACCCGCCTTTATGGACGGGCACCTTCATCCCAGAGGGCAGTTGATCACGCCCCCTTGAATACGCCGCAGACAACGACTATACTTTCTTCCATTCGCTTTGATGGAGAAAAAGCATTTACAACTTATCAGGGAGGAACAACAGGGGAACGTTTTGTCCAATATTTGAAGGAGACTTTACTTCCAACTCTTCGACCGGGCGACATCGTTGTGATGGATAATATGCGCTCTCACCATGTAAAAGCCGTCCGGGAGATTCTGGAAACGAAAAGTATAGGACTGCTGTACCTTCCGCCTTACAGCCCTGATCTGAACCCCATCGAGAAAATGTGGTCCAAGGTCAAAGCAATCCTTCGTAAATGGAAAGTCCGCAGTCTGGACCTTCTCCCTAACGCAATTCGTGCGGCTCTTGCTTGTGTTTCTCCTCTGGACTGTCAGCATTGGTTTGCTGCTTCTTCCTACTGACATCATTTTTGAAGGTTGCTAGAAATTCTTCTGAATGGGAAAGTTGATGGCCTCCCCGATGGTCATGGCAATCATATAGGCGCAGAAGTAGCCCAAGCCGCCGCCAACGGCCACTTCCCCTGCCTCATACTTCACCGCATAGCCGAAGATGTTCCAATCGAAATCCACCCCAAACAGGGTGACGGGGATGCCCGGCCAGCCGAACTCCACCCCCGCCAGATCCCGGAAGGCATAGGGCAGGAATTGCAGAATGAAATATTTCAGCACCGTCACCAGATTGCACACGATGACGAACAGGCCGCCCTCCCGCACCCACTTGGCAGCGGAGGGGTGCTGCTCCGCGAATTGCTCCCAGCGTTTGATAACACGCATTATGTTGCCCCCCTTATAGCGGCGAAAGAGTGAACGCATGGAAATTCACGCTGCCTGTTCCGCAGAAGCGGAAATACAGCGCCCGCACACCAGGCCCCATATCCAGTCGGGCATCCTCCGAGATACCAGGAGATACCCGCATTTCCGCACAGATACGGGCGAAGTTCGGTGTGTCCGACACCTGCATAACACCTTTTCCACTACCGCCGGTTTCCAATGAAATCTTGCTCCGTTCTTCGATCTGGAAATACTTGAACCCGGCTACCGCGCCATCCCGCATATTGGCGATGTACTGGTCGCCCCGCTCCTCCCGGTCGCCGCCAGTCTGGGTAAAATAGGGATGGTTTTTCAACCGTTTGCGAGGACTGGGGCCATCATATCGGCCCACACCGTCTTTGAACCACAGATTGCAGGCAATCCGGGCCTCATACCGCCCCTCACCTTTTAACGGCCCGTCGTTGAGCCCGCAGGAGGTCACCTCTGCCTGCCGGAACCCTCCCTCCGACGTGCGCTCCAGCTTCTCTGCGCAGGCCTGTCGGGAATAGGAGTGCTGGTTGGTCTGGCGATGGTAGAAAATATACCACTGCTCTTTCAGTTTCAGCAGACCTCCGTGAGTGTTTCCTAAGTAATTCAGCCCTTCTTTTTCCTCTGTACGCCCATCCAGAAACAGATCCCCCTGGCTGACCAGCGTACCGCCGAAAGTAAAACCGCCATCCGGACGCTTACTGGTGGCATAGCACAGCTCATGATTATGACGGGAGGAATAGACAAATATGTAGGTGTCTCCGTTCTTACGGATAGAACTGGCCTCGAAGAACTCGTGGTTGGGGAAGGAACCAGGGCCCTCCTTGGGGAAGATGACCTTTGGCTTGCCCTTGATAGTCACCATGTCCGGCTCCAACTCCACCACCGCTCCGCCGTCATTGCGGAGCTTCACCCCGCCGGTGACGATGGCGGGGGTAGGGGTGTAGAACCCGGAATAGAGCCACACCCGACCGTCATCATCGGTGAGTACCCCGGGGTCGAAGGGGAACTGGTCGCCCTTCTTCCGGCCCCAGATGGTGCCGTCCGGATACTTCACGTGGCCCAGGAATTGGTATTGCCCCGCCGGGGTGTCACAGACGGCGACACCCATGATGCCCATAAAGTCGAAAGCGTAGTAGAGGTAATACCGCCCATCGGGGCCTTGGCATACATCGGGGGCGAACAGCAATCTCAAGCCCAATTTATTCCTGGGATCCTGTTTTTTGCGGTAAATGACGCCTTCATACCTCCAGTCGGACAGGTCATCTGCCGGGGCGGACCAGCACACATAGTCATTGACGCAAAAAATAGGCGCGTTAAATTTGTCGTGTGATCCGTAGACGTAGACCCGATCCCCAAAGAGATGCGGCTCTCCATCGGGAATATACTCCCAGCTCGGGAGGTAAGGATTGACAGCTTGGCCCATTCTTTCACGCTCCGTTCGGATAAATAGTTTTATAAAATATATTTTCTAAACTGCCCTTAGTATAGCACAGGGCACCAGTTGCGTCAACATATTTTATTAAATATCTTTATATTTCTGTGCTTGCTAAACATAATCGCCGTGTATTAATGAAAACGACAAGTACAGTTGCAGGGTAGCAACTGTATTTGTCGTTTTCAAAATCGATATAGTCAGATTTGGCAAATAAACTGATCCACAAAATAGAGCGCTGCACCAATGCCGCTTGCCTGGGTATGATAGCGGCAAATGGAAAAGTAAGGTACTTCCCGGTAATTGGGGTCGGTTTCACGCAAGCGCTGGTCAATGGCTGTTAAATGCCCCGCCAGGAATTGTGAAAGTTTACCGCCCAAAACGATGCCGCAATCCAAAGTAGAATTGATGTTACGGATTCCAATGACAAGATCGTCCAGATAGGAATCCCATAATTGACTATATTCCTGATTTCCCGCCTCCAAACTTTGAAAGAATTGCTCTAAAGTAATGCCAAGATCATCTGAAATTTTGGATGTTGAGCAATAGGCCTCTAAACATCCCAGGCGCCCACAGTTGCATTTCAGACCTTTAGGATGAATACACATATGTCCAAACTCGCCGGAACGGGAAAAGTGACCTAAATAAGGTACCCCCGCGATCAAGATCGCGCCTCCTACCCCGCGTCCCACCGAAAGATACGCCATATCCCCAATATCAGTTCGGTTCCACCACTCCGCAAAGCCCCCCGCAGTAGCGTCATTCGTGAGATTGACCGGATACCGAATATGGTCTGTCAATAGCTTCGTACTAAGGTGTTTGATGTGTAGAGTGGGCGCGTTTGAAATGATTTCCTGCTTGTTATCCACGATGCCGGGTACTGTGATTCCCACACCCAAAAGGCGTGCGGGATCAATGCCGTTTTCCATAATGAATCGCTCAATCAAATTCTGAAGCTCTATGGCATACTCTTCACTAGGGTCAAATGCCTTTGTGACTGTTTGAGCTGCTAACTCATGAACAAGCAAATTGATTGCAACGATGCGAATATGGCCGGAGGTGAGTTCCACACCAATCGCATAGCGGGCTCCCGGAACAACCGATATAATCCTAGGTCTGCGTCCACAGGTAGAGTCCGCAGTACCGGAATAATCAATCAACCCCTGGGCCAGAAGGTCATTCAGGTTTTGTGTCAAAGTTGGCATGCTCATGGAAAGCTCATATGCAAGATCCTGCTTTGTAATGGCATTAGTGGCAGAGTATAAATACCGATATACTCTGTTGCGGTTCAGACGCCGAACTTCGGCCGTGGATTTAGGAGGGGTATTTGACATAGTTGCACACGCCTTTTTTATAAAATATTTTTACAAAATGATATCACACTTTTATTCAAATGTAAATGTCGAAAGTTGTGGCAACTGGCTATATAAGCGGAGAGGTTGTGCTCGCCCGGGTTCTCCCTATCCTCTCGGAGCGTTACCGTAACCGGAGAAAGCGTTTTGCTCTCCGCTTTTCCTTGATTGCTGGTATCTGCAATTTTGACCGCTTAGCTAAATTTCGCAAGAGGTCTAGTAAAGAAAAGTTGTTCATCGTGGAGTCCCTCTTTGTGATGCCAACTAAAAACTCAGTTGGTTTTAGGTAGACTAACGATTTTTCCCGTGTCCGGGTGAATCAGCACCACAGGCTTCCCCAACTTTTCCGTATACTGCACTGCCATTCCTGTTCCGCTCCGCACAGCCCTGTTGTTGTCATACACCGCTACCAGGCAGTCCGCATGGTCTACCAGGTAGCGGTTTCTTTTATAATAACTCTCCGGGCTGGCATCCGTCCCAATGGTCAGATGCTCCGTGCAATGCTTCAACAGGAACGCCATCCGCTTTTTGCTCCGCTCGTCCCAACGTGCATCGTGGTCCGGATGGGGCAGCACGATCACCAACTCAATATCGCTGTACTCCGGCTGTTTCTTCAACTCCAACAGGATCTCCCCACTCCACATATCCACGCCCAGGGCTCCGCCTACCAGGAACCGCCGAACGCCTTGACCATAGAGCAGGATAAACTGGTCGCGCAGGCGCTTCTTTAACCGCTTGCAACCGGCATAGTTTTCATTGTACTTGAACTTGAACCGCGTTGGCCTGTGGCCGGTAATGGCGCAGATTTCCATTTTTACAAGCACCCCCAACAGATTGCTTTCTCTATTATAATGCTAAAGATTATATAATTCAACTTCGTTCTCTTAATAATCCGTGCTAAAGCAGATAAACTAAAGCTATAACACGGAAAGAGGGTGGCGTATGGATATCACACTACAGCAAATTGGGAAACGGCTCTATGAACGGCGCAAGCAACTTCGTATGACCCAGGAGGAATTGGCAGAGCGAGTCGGCATCACCGCCCAGACCATTTCTACCGCCGAACTGGGCAAAAAGGCCATGCGGGCGGACACCATCATCCGGGTGTGCGGCGCGCTAGATATCAGCGCAGATTACCTGCTCTTTGGGCACATCTCCTCCCAAGACCTCTCCATCCTCTCCCAGAAGGTTTCCCAGCTATCCCCTAGTCAATACCGCCATCTGGAGGACGCGATAGACAGCTTTGTGGCTGTTGCGCTGGAAAAGGAAAACGAGGCATAGCAATGCTATACCTCGTTTTCTTATTGCTTCTGGAATGCCTCCAGCGTCTTGAAAATCAGGCTTCGTTCTGTATCCTTCAGCGCATCATTGTCCATCGAAGCAGATCCCATGGGCGCGGGAAGCGGTTCCTCCCGGGGTAAGTTTAGCCGCTGGGAAAGGATTTCCTCCACAAGCTGCCTGACCTGTCCGCTGTCCACCGGTAAAGCCCCCTGTGGCGCTGATGCTTGGCCGTCCGCGTAACACAGTACCGCATTTGCGATAAACTGGGCCTTGGAGCGCCCTTGGCGGTTCACCAGCTCAGCCGCCCGACGCTGCTGGGGATCAGCGAGATTGAAGCGGATGGTGAACTTGCCGGGATCTTTTTTGCCGTCCATCGCCATTACCTGCCCTCCTGGGCCAGCCGGTACAGCTGTTCAAAACCCTTGGCGTTGGCCCGGATATCGTCCACGAGCAGGGGATGAGCCACCTTGCCCGAAGTCTCAATCTGCCGGCGCAGCAAGATCGACCCGCCGCCCATAAACACCACCACCCCGGATTTCAGCTCCAGGCCCCGCTCGCGCAGGGTGCTGAACAGATCATTGACAAAGGCCTGGGCCTGACGCTCCACCATATCGGCCACCTGGGGCGGGACGTGTTCCTTCCTGCCCAGGAGGATGGCATCTATTTCCGATTCCTCCAGCAGCACGTCTAGCTCCGCGCTCACCCTGGATTTCACCTGGTTATACAGGGTGATGACCCCATGCTCCAGGGATTCGCACACAGACAGGTCTCCCACGCCGTCCTTCAGCAGCAGCAGGTCGGTGGTCATGCCGCCCTGGTCGATAATGAGGGCTTTGGGCTTGTCCCGCAGGCTTTGGAGCATGGTCACGGCGGCGGCGTAGGCCTGGGGGAAGCACATCACCTTTTCAATGTAGATGGAGTAGGTTTTGCCCTGAAAGTCAAACTGCACCGCTCCCCGTCCGGTAAAGTAGTTGGTAAATGCCTTGTGCTGGGCCCCGTAGTGGGCCGGGGGCAGCCCCACCGCCAGCTGCACCCGCATGATGTTCGGGGAGTACATTTTAGCCGCCTGGAGCTCATAGGCGGTGGCGAACAGCGTCAGCACCCAGAAGCGGTCATCCTCCGTCTTGTCCCGGTGGTAGGGAATGCGCTTCTCAGACAGGGTGTAGTATTTCCCCTGGTACTTCAAGGTTTCCCCACCGAAGGGCGGGGCGTCGCTCTCCTGAAGGCCGGAGGTGAAGGGCGCGTGATTTGGAATTTTCACGAGCTTATTCCCGTGGTCAACTGCGATTAACATGGTGTTTGCCTCCTTTATGCTATCCTTATACAGTTGGAATACGTACAGTTCAACAGCTCTTATAGAATTTCCAATAAAAAAACGGCTATGCGTAGAGCTTTGCCTTGCACTTTTGGCTGGGCAAGTTTATAATAACCCAGTAAATTTTGAGAGAGGACGTTTTGACATGAACAAAATGGAATTAGTGGCGGCCATGGCTGAGAAATCCGGCCTGTCCAAAAAAGACTGCGAGGCCGTGCTGGGCGCATTGACCGACACGCTGGCCGAGGCGATGAAAGCAGGGGATAAGGTGCAGCTGGTGGGTTTCGGCTCTTTTGAGGTGAAGGCCCGCGCCGCCCGCACCGGATTGAACCCCAGGACAAAAGAGCCCGTGGCAATTCCCGTTTCTAAGGTGCCGGTGTTCAAGTCCGGCAAGGCGTTGAAGGACGCCATTCAATAGCCATAAAATGCAGAACGGGCGGAGGTTCCATGAACCCCCGCCCGCCTTTTCATTCATAGATCTGATACAGATCCCCATCTTTCATGAGCCAGCTATATGGCCCACAGCGAAAGCGGATGAAATTCCAGGCCGTGGCGTCATAGTACCCTAAAAAATAGTCGCAGTTTGAGCGCATTCGATCCAGCAACATATAGCGAAATTTTATGTCCCAATTTTTCGTCTTTAGGTATTCCTCATATTTGTTCATGTCATTAGCTCCTTATAAAAACAAACTCACATATTTGTGCGGGGGAGAGCCTTCCGGCCCTCCCCCATGTCGTCACTCCCCGACCATCTGGAAGAACTGGGCCGGCGTCAGCACCGTCACCCCCAGCTCCCTGGCCTTGGACAGCTTGCTCCCGGCGTTCTCACCGCACACCAGGTAATCCGTCTTTTTGCTCACCGAGCTACCGGCGTGGCCGCCCAGCGATTCGATCTTGGCGTTGATGCCATCCCGGGTGTACGGCTCCACCTTGCCCGTCACCACCACCGTCTTGTCCGCAAAGGGGCTGTCCGGCGCAGCGGCCTTCTGGACAGCAGATGGGGCCGCGATGGTCACATGATTGCGCAGCTCGCTCCAGAAATACCAGTTATCCTCGTTCTGGAACCACTGGTGGATGTTCTGGTGCAGCGTTTCCCCGAATTCGGGAAGCCGGGTGAAGTCAAACCCGTGGATCACCGCGCTCTCAAACTCCTCCAGGCTGCTGTGGAACCGCTGGGCCAGCGCACGGCTGGCGGTGCGGCCGATCAGCGGGATGTCCATAGCGATGAGATACCGCGTGAAGGTGGTGTCCCGGCTGCGCTGGATGGCGTCCCACAGGTTTTCCCAGGATTTCTCCCCGAAGCCGTCGATGTCCACGATCTCTTCTCTGTGCTCATCCAGCTCGTAGATGTCCCAAAAGTTGTGGAGCAGGCCCCAGCCGATGAGCTTTTCCAGGGTGCCCTCGGACAGCCCCTCAATGTTCATGGCCTTCTTCCCGGCGAAGTGGACGAACTGCCTCAGACGGCGGGCGGTGCAGTCCGGGTTGTCGCAGAACAGCCGTTTCACGCCGTTCTCCTCCTGGATGCGGGTTGGCCGGTGGCAGCAGGGGCAGTAGGGCAGGGTCACCCGCCCCATATCAAAACCGCCCCGATCCAGGTTCTCCTCGATGTGGGGGATAATCATGTTCCGCTTGGACACCAGCACCCGGTTCCCCGGCATCAGCTCCAGCGCCTCAATGAAGGACAGGTTATGTAAGCTGGCCCGGGACACGGTGGCGCCATCGATCTGGACAGGACGCAGGATGGCCACCGGAGCAATTATCCCGGTGCGGGTGGGGTTCCACTCAATGCCAATCAGCTTGGTTTCAAAACGCTCGTCCTCAAACTTAAACGCCAGCCCGTCCTTATAGTGGTGCCCGGTGCGCCCGCAGATTTTGGCAAAGGCCACATCATTATAGGTGGCCACGATGCCGTCGATGGGGATATCGTTGTCCCGGGCATAGTCCCGGAGCTTTTGGATGCCGGCCTCCATTCCCTGGGGGGAGGGGCTGTGCTTGGACAGCAGATAGTAGCAGGGATGGAAGCCCAGCCCCCGCAGCTTCTTCAGCCGCTCCGACTTGGCAGGCAGCTCGTCGAACCCCTCCAGCACGTTGAAGGGCATGAAGGTCACCCGGCGCTCCCGGCAGTCTTCGGATTTCAGAAGCCGGACAGACCCGGCGGCTAGATTGCGCCCGTTTTTGTAGGGCTGGCCATTGCTGTCCACCAGGGTGTCCTGCAAAACCTCAAAATCGCTGGGACGGATAAACGCCTCACCCGTCACCACCAGGCGCCCCTTGTATGGGATTCGGGACGGGATGCCCGAGATACCCCGGACATTGTGGGTGACATTTTCCCCCTCGTCGCCGTTGCCCCGGGTGGCCGCCTCCAAAATCATGCCCTGTTCATAAGTTACCTTGATGGTGAGCCCGTCCAGCTTGAGCATCAGCATCACGGGCTGCTCGCCGATGAAAGCGCACAGCTCGTCTACCTGCTTGGTCTTGTCCAGGGACAGCAGGGGAGTGGTGTGGGCGACCTTGTCCAACCCGTCCCTGGCGGGCCAGCCCACGGTCTGGGTGGGAGAATTGCCCATCTGGATGCCCAGGGCTTTCTCCAACTGGGCCAGTTCGTCAAACAAGCGGTCAAACTCCCCGTCATCCACCGAGGGGGCGTTGAGGTCGTAGTATTCCCGGCGGTACTGGTTTAGCAGATCGGTCAATTCCCGCAGGCGTTTCATGTTTTCCTGTTCCATGTTGTTTCCTCCTTGTCATCAGGCCGAAGCCTGCTGTTTGTTATTTCCCGGCTCCAACTGCTGCTCGGGAACAAACTTCTTGCCCTCCGCATAGCCGGCATTGGCATACTTTGCTCGCCAGCCATCGACATTTGCCTTGCCATAAGGGGTTGGCTTACCCATCCGGCTCATGGCGTCCTCTACGGCCTGGGGTACGACCAGTACCAACCCCCACTCCTGATGTTCCTTCTCCTGTTCCTGGAACGCGGCGTTCAAACCGCTGCAAAAGCCCCAGCCATAGGCGTTGCACATCTCCCGGAGTTCTGTCCCGGTACTCCAATCCCGATGCCTGGATTGGATATCACGGCACCGGGCCTTTACGCACTCATAGGCGTATAAGTAGATCCGCCGACAGACCTCAAAATCGTCCTCCAGGCCGACAAACCCCAACATAACCTTTTTGGCCCGCTTTGCCCGCTGGCGGTACGCCCTGCAGCAGTATCGGTTCCCAATGATAGCGCCCAGTTCAAGGACCCAGGCATCCGTCATTTTGGTACATTCCACACCGATGGTCTGCCTGACCACCTTGTCTGCCTGACCTTCCCGGCATTCCTCCGGCCGGAGCTTGTGCTTTGCCATCAGCTCTCGGGCTTTCAAAAGCGCCGCCTGGGCCTCCTTCTCGTTGGGGCTGGCGGACAGGGCCAGCAGCTTGGCAATTTTTTCTTTGATTGCGCTCACGGTTCAGCACTCCCCTCGGCGTACTTTCCAAAGTTCAACTCATGGACGATGCGGCAGATCCCCGTGTCGTTGCCCCAGGCACTATGTAAGGCGGCCCGTTTGCAGCCGGCTCCCACATAGACAGCCACCACGCCGCCATGTATCTGCATCAGCACATCGGGGCGCTGTGCGCACACGATGGCCAGATTACCGAGTTCTTTCATTTACAAAAAGCCTCCTTAAACTCGAAATGTTCATTTTCAACAGGGATGTCTGTCAAACAGCGCATTGGCAGCGCTGTTTGACAGACACAGTTCCCATTGTTCAGAGTTTTCCTAAAAAGCCTGCTGTCACAGCACAATCATGCTGCACGGATCATTTACACGGGACAGTGACCGCTCATGGCTGGTAAGGAAACTTCTGATGTCTTCAATACCGCTCGTAGGGGTGCCGCCATATCCATAAGCTGCCAGCTGGAAGCCTGCTTTCACCAGGGTAGACAGTACCTCATCATCTACGGATCTCCAGTGGATACCCCGGGCCTTTACTTGCCACGCCAGTTCCACCAGCCGGTCAAACAACTTTTCCTGCTCCGCGAAGTCGGCCTCATATGCCGGCCAAAGCTGCTGAATCGTCTTGCGGACATGTTTGGCATATTTGATCCTTATCCCCTGCGCCTTGGCCATAGCCAACACATTGCGGTACTGGCGCAGAAGCGCGTCCTTGTCCATGCGGGTGGGCCGCATGCAGTTGATGTAGCAAGTACACGAAGACTGGATTGCAATGCGCGTATCCGAAATCTCGTAGGATATCCCGTCGATCAAAGGGCGGGACAGATAGTTTTCTTCCATGAATTTCTCCTTTTTGCAGGCAGGGCGTGCCCGGTGGACACGCCCCGCCAATAGTATCAGGCTGCACCTTTCAGGTGCTTCTTCTTTTCCCATGCCTCCAAAAAATCATCCACTTCCGGCGTTGGCGCACAGTTGTTGACGCCGCGCACCTGGATGATCCTGTCGCCACGGACTTCCACCGTATAAAACGGCTTGCTTTTCCGTTTTTCCCGGCGAATAAAGAGTATGGTGCACACATTATTTGCCATATTTTTCGCGTAACCGCCTACGCAGTGGTGCAGCTTCTGTCCCTCTATGACGATTTCCTGCGCGGAACGGGGCGGCATCACAACCAGCCCGTTGGCTTTGAATTGGTATTGCCGCTTCAGCCCTTCACGGACGCCCGCAATCTGCGCGTCGTACTGTTCCACGTTTTTCTGCTTGATACGGCTCTGGGCCTCGTCATGGGCCTGTTTCAGATGCTTTGGAAACAGTACAAACTCATTTTTCAAATCATATTGAAGTTCTTCACAGAACTCCAAATAATCCTCGTAGTCAGACAGTGTACCGCTCTTTCCCGAATACTTGTTAAGTGAATGCGTTTCAAATTGCAGATTAAGATACCGAATCAGCTTGTGGGGCGTGGCATATTTCAGCGCCCGCTCCAGACAACCCGTTTCAGAAACACTGTGGGCATTCAGCCATGAAAACAGTTCCTCGCTGGGCTGATGACCCTCCCTGCGCAGAACGCGCAGAAGGAGCAGATCCCGGACGCCGCTCTCGGGCCGCTGAAGCCAGGGCAGATCGGAAGGGTCAATTTGAAGCACTTCCCGCAGATTTTTGCCCTGGAGATTAAGCAGCTCGTGTCCATCTTTAAAATTGCCCCGGTACGCGATCTGGGATGCCAGCCAGAACAGCTTCAGCTTGACAAAGAACTCTATGGCCGGGTGCTCACGGAAGGCTGTCAAATAGGGGGCCACCTCCATCTGATCTTGGATGCCTCGGTAGAACGGCTCAAGCTGGCAGTATTGCCAGGGAGTCCCTTTCAACTCGCGCTTCAGGTTCCTGGTGTAAAGGTACCCGCAGGTCTCCGCGTTAAAATTCGGCCCATATAGATACATCACGGGGGGATATCCCTTTTTCCACGGGGTCAGCACCACGTCATAATCGGAATTATGGTAGGGGATCGCCTCAAATTTCCCGTCTTTAGACTGCCGGACGATCACACGGGTCTCCTCGTAAAAGTCCTGCAGCACAGGTTCTCCCCGCCGGTGGCTGCGATACGCCTTGACGATCCGCACAACCAACTCGCCATCACGCAGGCGCTGGACAACGGACGCCGTCACCCGGTCATAGAGAAGGCCATGCTTTTTGTTGGATTTCATTGTGAGTTCCCGCCCGCAGCAGGGGCACACACCCTTGGCGTTGTGGCGCACGCCCTCCAGCCCGCTCTCCTGGCCGCAGGCGCTGCAAACGCCCCGAACTTTCTTCGTGCCTTTTTTCGCGTCGTAGTAAAAATAGGCCGGCATGATATTCCGGCCAAGCCACGCGCGCAGATCTCCGGGGAGGGGGCGCAGCGGCCGAAACTCATTCACTACCTTTTGTTGGCGCCGCCGGATGCGAAGCCGGCACTCTTTTTCACGGATGTTGAGTTGGACCCAACCCAGGGCGTCAAAGCCATCCTCGGAATGTCCTTTGCAGAAACTCAGAACCCGCTGTTCGTCCGGCCGGGAATAGAACGCGCATTTTTTGGAGGAGAAGCAATACTCCTTATCCAGGTTTTCCAACATGGCAGTCCGCCACCTGGTTTTGCTGCCTGGGTCATGGTCGTAGGTGACAAAGCTGTCGCTGGCCTGGAACATGGTATAGGACAGCTTCGGCCTGTCATCAGGGGTATCGCCCCGGGCGTACAGGCACAAAATCAGCAGACGCCGGTGTCCCACAATTTTGACGGCGGTACGCACGATGTATTTCAGGTTTTGAACCAGGAACAGTCCGCAATCTGAGTTGGGCGGAATTACAGGCTCCAGAAACAGGCGGCACGCTTTTTTGTCGATCCGCTCCATCACGCCACCCCCAGAAGGCTCATCTGACCCTCGGAGTCACCTTTGGCCTTCTCCGCAGCCTTTGGCTTTGCCGCTCCTTTGTCCTTTTTCTCGGCGCCTTTACCCTTCGATTTCCCCTTGGAGGCCGCGGGCTTCTTGGAGGAAGCAGTACCCGCACCACGGTAGGGCTGCGGTACAAATTTTTCCTCTTTTTCCTCGTCTTCTTTGGCGTTGGGATCATTGAAATAGTCCACGGCCCACTGGTAGCACAGATCATCCGGCACATCGCTGCCATAGACACCGTTTTCCTTGGGGAAATCATTGTCCTTCATTTCCTGTTCAACGAACTCCCTGGCTTTCCGATTGATGTACCAAATGCAGTGGATCATGCTCTTGCGGGGGTGCATCACGTTCCGGGCGAAGGCAGGGTCAGACAGGCACAGGGTCTGGATGTGCTCCGCCACGCACTCCTTCATATTCCTCCGTGTCAGCTTCTCGGTATCGTCGCCCACCCGCTTCAGGGACGCGGCCAGCAGCTCCTCCGGGCTCATGGCCTCCAGCTTGGCCAGCTGCTCCTGCTCGGCGGCCTTTTTCGCCGTCTGCCGGGCGTCGAACTCGGCCTTTCGCTGGGCTTCGGCCTCCTCATGGGCCTTGCGCCTGGCATCCTCGTCAGCTTGCCCCTGTGCGCCATTGCCCGACTTTTCATCGGTAGGCTGCGCCGGGGCGGCAGGCTGCGGCTCCACAGGCTGGGCGGGGGAGACGGAGACAGGCTCCGCCCGCAGTACATTGCCCGTGCTGGCAGGGGGCGGGGCACACGAATCGTTGTCCTCCGCAAAAGCGTCATCGTCCACAAAATCGCCGCCCTCACGCAGGGCGGCATCCAGCTCAGAATAAGCTCCCATTTTACAAATCCTCCTAAATCGTGTAATCAAAAAAAGGGGCGCAGTCCGGCCATGGCCGAACCTGCGTCCCTTCTTTGTCCTGCTCAAACCGCGTACACCAGTGTGCTGAACGGGTCAACGCAGCGGCACACCAGCCCCGGGTATTGGGCTGTCTTTCGTTTGATCTCCTGCTGGACGGCCAGGGCGCGGCCCTCGTCGTAGGGCCACCCCCAGCCGTCCCATACCATAGCGGTCAGATACCGCTCTCCCGGCGGACGGCGCACTTCAGCGCCCAGCGCCCGGCAGGCATCGCCTACCGCGTCAAGCTGCGCCATCCGCTCATTCATCCCCGTCCGCTTCCCGCATGGGCGCGGCTTGCTCCGCGTCGAACCGCACTGGGGTGAAGCCGTCCTCGTCACAGTAGAAGAAGTCCCGGTTGTCCCCGTCATACAGCTCCAGGATGTCGGACATGGTCATGCTGTGTCCCTGATAGCCCTCGGGCAGGTAGTCGTTGCAGTGTTCACGGATGCGCCGCATGACCGCCTGTTCCGTCCACCCCCTGGGATGGATCAGTTCCCCGTCGTAGACCAGCCGGTAGCTGCCCGCCGGGGGCTGCTGATAGCCCGCCTTGAGCATGATCTCCATACTGCGGAAGGCAAAGGGGTGGGCCTCGATCCCTTCCAGGCCCAGCTGGTACACCCGAAACTTCTGGGTGCTCCGCTGGCTGTCCAGGCACTTTTTGAGGGAAGCCCCAGGCTCCGTTTGCAGGTACATTTGGTACTCCTCATAGGTCAAGCCCAGAAACTCCTCCGCGCTCACCCCGATATTCGGCCTGCTCCGCCACTGGTCGGCGCAGCTGTCGATGTAGCCGAAGGGGCACATCCCGTTGAGGTACATCTCCTTGAAATTCATGTGTTCTCGCTCCTTTTCCTTCGTTTCTTTGCGGCGCAGCGCCAAAAGCCAGTCGTCGATCCCCTTGTAGTTGGGGTTCCACACCAGCCGCCGGCACTGCAAACCGTTCTTCACCGCCAGTTGGTGAACCTTGGAGGCCCCCCGGCTGACGTTGGGGTTGCAATACTTGTCCATGTCCTCGGCCTCGATGATCTCCTCCGTACCGTTGCGGCGCAGAAAGGCAAACAGCTCGTCCATGCCCATGGTGTTATTCACCCCCACCGTGGCGGCAAAGGTGCGGCCGGTGAGCGCGTGGGCAATGTCCGCCTTTAGTGCGCCCTCGGTCACATAGACCACCCGGGAGCTGGGATCGCCCACAAAGTGGATGGGATTCCCCGACGTCACCCCCAGGGGCTTGCCTGTGGAGGTAAACGGAAGATATTTGATTCCCGTTTTCTCTGGAGGATCGTCCTCCTTTTTGATGGGACGATCCAATCTGATCTGCAAACCCTGGAGCAGTCCGTCCACGCCCCGGAGGGGAATGACGATGCCGGAGGTGCGCTGGTGGAACTTCGCCCGCCACCTGCCACCGTTGTCCAGATAGAAACCAGGTACACCCTCCACGATACAGCCCTGCTTCAAGAGCTGGGCCGCGATGGCGCGGCATTGATAGGCCGGGGGCGTACTCTTGAACCCAAACCCTTGGATTTGCCCATCCGCCAGCCCCCGCTTGGTGCGCAGATGCTCCCGGTGGGCAGGGGAGAGGGTCAGCATAGCCAGCAGCGCCGTCAGTGTGCGGTGGATCTCCTGGGGACTGGCCCGCTGGGTTTGTGGCTCGTCCGGGGCTGCCGCTTCCTTGGCTTTGGGCGTGTACTCCCGTCCGGGGGCTCCAATCGCCAGCGCGTCACAGATCTCCTGGTAGGCGTCCGAATTGCTGACACCATGCACCTTCCCATAGAGGGCCAGCATACCGCCGCACTCACCGCAGTGGTAGCATCGCCAGGTATTGATCTGTGGGTACAGGCCCAGCTTCCCCCGGCGGTCGCCGCAGATGGGGCAGTCGGCGTAGGCCACACGTGAGCCGCCCCTCCGCCTGATGTTCAGGCGGAGGAGGCCGGCTATGTCCATAATAGTAAATGGAAAATCTGTCCCACTGGCCACGGGGGGTCAGCTCCTTCCTTCTCCGGCTGGGAACAGCTCATCCGGCCAATTTCAGTTCCAGATCGTTCAGGACGATGGTGGCCGCCGCCTTCAGCTCGTTGTCCGCGAAGGGGCAGACGCTCTGGAGCCACCGCAGGCTGGTGGGCCGGTCCTTGGCCACCTGTGCCAGTGTCCAGCCCTTGCAGGTGCCGTCCAGCACCTTGAGGTTCTGGGCCTGCTCCAGCGTCATGCGTTGGCATATCTCCTCTACCGGCATATCCGGCGTATAGGTCGCCGGCGCGGGCTTGGGTTCTCCCGCTGCGGCTTCCGGGGCAGGAGCAGCCGCAGGGGCTGCATGAGACGCAGGGGGAGTCTCGGGGGCAGGGCCGGTCTCGGGCGCGGGCGGGGTGTCCGCCCCAGCCTGACCGTCAGGCTTGTTCTCCGCTGCCACAGTCTGGCGGGCATCGCCGATGTTCACCACAGCCGGGGCAGGCTTCCCTTTTTCCTGACTTGGGGCAGCGTGGGGCTGGGGGCCAACCGGCGCGGGACGGTTTTCGCCTGATGCGCCGGACTGGGAACCCACCGGCGCGGGGCGCGGGGCCGCATGGGGCGGCGGGCCTACGGGGGCGGGACGGGGAGCGGTATCAGCGGCAGGCTTAGGCTGCTGGGCCGCTTTGTCCGCAGCCGGGGCAGCACCGCCTGCGGCCTTCTGCACAGGTGTGTCAGTCTGCGCCGGAGCAGGCTTTTCCGCAGGCTGTTCACCGCCATCCGTTTGGATAGACTGGGCCGCCGCTGCCGAAATCCCCACAGTGCGGGCCAGCAACGAAACTTCAAGGCTGAACCCAGAGGCTCTTAATGCCCCTTCCAGCGCGGCGTCCTGGGCGGCGCGGATGTAGGCGTCCCCCTTGGCCTTGTCCGCCCTCTGGGTGGCGGTGAAGCTGGCCAGGGGGTTGCGGTCCGCCGCATCGGCGAACACCCGGGCCTCGTAGATGGCCATGGCGTCCGTCACCCGCAGGGCGTTCAGCACCAGCCCGCCGTTCGGGCAGGCCAGCCGGAACCACCTTTTGGTCCCCTCCAGGGTCATCTCAGCCGTCTGGCCCTTGCCGTCTGGCTTTTCCACCGCACGAAGATACTCCGAAAAATCAAAGTTCGGAAGCCTTCGCAGATCCCAAGGGGCATAGGGGCTGCCTGCCGTCATGTTTTTCTCGTCGGTCATTTGAACATTCTCCCTTCCATAAATAAATAGGAGATGACTCCGCATTTTTTTGCGTGTCACCTCAAATCAACTGGCATTTTTCAATTCTTCCTCGCCGGCCGATGTATTCCTCCGGCCCAGCGCCTGGTAATACAGCTGGATGCGCTCCCCCAGCAGGGTGTTGCGCTTGCCCGTGCTACACTTGCCCACCGCCATAAAAATGGCCTTCTTCATGCCCACCAGCACCACCCGCCGCTTGGCACGGGTGATGGCCGTGTAGAGCAGGTTCCGGGACAGCAATATCCTGTGGGCCGGGAGCATGGGCACGATCACCGTGTCGTACTCGCTGCCCTGGGACTTGTGGATGGTCGTGGCGTAGGCCAGCTCCAGCTCGCCCAGGCTCTCCAGCGGGTAGTCCGCGTACCGCCCATCGAAGCAGACGGTGAGCATACCCGGTATGATGCCGGACACGATGCCCACCTCGCCGTTGAACACACCCGCGGCCACCTGCTTGAAATCGTCATCATACAACGTGATATCGTAGTCGTTCTTCGTCTGCATCACCCGGTCGCCCAGGCGGAACAGACGCCCGCCGTTGGACAGTTCGGGCTTGCTGATATCCGGCGGGTTGATCTCGGCCTGGATGGCCGCGTTCAGGCTGTTGGCCGACGCCTCCCCTGTGGAACGGTACGGTGTGAGAATCTGCACCTGTTCCATTGCCGTATGCCTCAGCGCCCCCCGGTAGAGCACCCGGATCAGGGCCGCCGTTTCCTCCTGGGATTCCGTTTCGGTGAGGGAGAAATCCCGGCCATAGTGGAGCTGGCCGCTGCCCTCCCGGATAAACTTGGCGTTGTAGGCGATGAGGCTGTCTGCCCCCTGGCGGAAGATTTGATCCAGCACCGTCACCGGCACCAGCCCGCACTGGATGAGCTCCCGGAACACGCTGCCCGGGCCCACGCTCTCCAGCTGGTCGGCGTCGCCCACGATCAGCACCTTTGTCTCGGGCTTTAACCGGGCGAACAGCTGATAGGCCAGCCACATATCTACCATGGATGCCTCATCTATGATAATGAAATCGACTTCCAGCGGCTTCTTCTCCTGCCAGCCCGCGTCCTCCCCGTGGAGGCCCAGCAGGCTGTGGAGGGTGGCGGCACGGTCCATCCCAGTGGTCTCCGCCATGCGGCGGCTGGCCTTGCCGGTAGGCGCGCCCAGGGCGATGGTGGCCTTTGGGTACAGCTCCTGGTATGCCTCGATCACCGCCTTCAAAATGGTACTCTTGCCGGTGCCGGGCCCGCCTGTGATGATGGACAGGTTGTGCTGGAACACCATCTCCACCGCCCGGTACTGCATGGGGGACAGGGTGATGCCCAGCTTGCCCCTGATGCGCTCCATGACGGGGGCCAAATTGACCGGCTCCGGCTGATCCAGCAGCATTTCCGCCACCTTGCGGGCGGTCTCGCTCTCCTGGTTGAACACATGGGGCAGGTAGATATTGCCCTTCTTGGACACCACCACGTTGTTCATCACCATGGCGCGCAGCTCCTGCTCCAACTGGGACCGCTGCAGGCGCTGATCCAGCTGGGGGATCTTTTCGTTCAGCAGCGCCAGGGCCTCGCCCAGCAGTTTTTCCGCCTCCAGATAGAGGTGGCCGTCCTCCGACCGGGATTTCTCCAGGGCGTAAAACAGCGCGCCCCGCACCCGCATGGGGTCTTTGAGATTACCGCCGGATTTGACCACGATGGCGTCCACGCGCTTGAACCCAAACCCGGGTATCTGGCACAGCTGGTAAAAGCTCTTGCGCAGCAGGGCGGCCCCGTCCGGGCCAAAATGGAAATAGATCTTTATGGCCGTCTTTGGGGTGAGCTTGAAGGGGGCCAGCACGGTCATCAGATCCCGGACGGCCTTGCTCTCGGCATAGCCCGCCTTGATTTCCTCCAGCTTCTCTTCAGTGATGCCCCGGATCTCCAGTAGCTTTTCCGGCTGATTCTCAATGACATTGAGCGAATCTGTGCCGAACCGCTGGACGATTTCTCCGGCGGTCTTGGGGCCGATGCCCTTCAACAGCCCGGAGGACAGGTAGCCCAGGATGCCCTCGATGGTGGGCGGCACCAGCTCATGCCAGCTGTCCACCTGGAACTGGGGGCCGTGCTTACCGTTGACCCAGTTCCCGTCCAGCTCCATCTTGATGGCGCCCGTCCGGGGCAGGTCGTAGCCCACGGCCACAAAGCGGATCAGGTGGTCCGCAAATTTGTACTTGTCCCGTGCGTCCTCCGGCACCATGGGATCGGCGGTCTTCAGACGCAGGACGCAGTATTTTCCGGCCTCGTTGTAGTACAGCGTTTTGTCATACGCCGCCACAATACTGCTCATGACATCGCCTCCTATGCCGCCGCTTCTGCGGCGGTAAATTTCACGTTGAACGTCCGGCTCTCGGACATTGAGACATACTGGTCAAAGATGTCCGGGTGGGCGTCCTTCAGCCGCAGCAGGTCGTCCTTCAAAATACTGAGCCGCCGGCTGGGCTTCATGGTGACGGTATAGCTGCCGGCCATATCCTCGTAGGAGGCAGACCAGCTCCCAGCCATGTCGGCCACGATGGACGCTTTCAGCCGCTCCATCTCCTTATCCAGCTTCTTCACATCGGCATTCAGGGCACCCTTCTGATCCCGAAGCTCTACATACCGCCGCACATTCTCGGACTGGGCCTCGGTGAAGGCCGCCGGGGGCATATCCGCATAGGACGGGCCCAGACAGCGGCGCAGGCTCTCTATGATCAGCGCACCGTCGTCTTCAATGTAGGGCGGCGGAACCTTGGCCTTGACGTGGTTCACCCAGAAGTTCTCCTCCAGGGCGATCAGCTCCGCCTCGTACTTCAAATCCCGGTCAATGCTGCGGATGATGACCTCGTCCTCGCTGTTGCCGTAGAGGCAGCAGAAGTACACCCGGCTCAGATTCATCACGGCCATGTAGTGCCGCCCCTGTGCCTCGTAATACTGCGGCACGATGGGTTTGCCGTCGTACTCCCACTTGTCCCGGGCGTTGTAGTTGGTGGTCTTGCACTCCAGGACGGCGGTATTTCCGTCCGGCAGTTTTACCAAACGATCCACATCGGCCAGCATCCAGGGATGCTCTGCGTGCTGGAACATGACCGGCATGGGGCAGACCTCCAGGCCGGTCTTTTTCGCAAAGATGCGGGCTACCAGGTCTTCCAGCAGGGTGCCCACCTCCTTGGCAACCCAGTTTTGCTCATCGTCCTCCACCGGCTGGCCCAGCTTGTCGTAGTAGAGGTCTACCCCGGTGCGGAAGGGCGAGATGCCCAGCACGGCGGCCGCGTCGCTGCCGCCGATGCCCTGGCGGCGATATGCCAGCCATTTCTCCCGGGGCAGGTCTGCGGTAGGGGTGAGCACATTAGGCGGCTTTCTTTGCTCTCCGCTCAAGGTGTTCCACCCCCTCTCCGAGGATGGTTCCCCTGGGCTTGAGGGCCTGGAGCTGCCTGCGCCTCGGCTTCATGGAGCCCATCCCGCGGCGCGGGCGGCCTCCTGGTTTCCATACTGCGTGATACTTCATGTCCGAACTCCTTTCTTTTGTAGATTTATCCTCAAAGCCTTGCGGCGTTTGGGCAAACAAAAAAAGCGGGAATAACTGAATGACCGGCATTGCCGGCTTGGCTCACCCACAGATGAGCCTCAGTCATTCCCGCTTTATGCGGCGGGGAGTGTCTCCCCCGTATTGAAAACAAAATCGCCAGCGGATGCCGCCGCAGATGGGCAGACTTCTCCCGCTGACGATACCAACAAACCCGGAAAACGCCTCACAAATCATCCCTGCTGCTTTTTCAACAGGGCCAGCGATTTCCGCAACGTGTGCAATGCGAAACCTTTCGCTCCCAGACTGATGGTGCCCAGCCTGCCCTCCCGCGAAGGGGAGGAAACGCACATAGAATCAATTACAAAGGAATGATACCACAATATATTGTAGCTGTCAATCCCATCTCCGCACATTTTGTATTTCAAAAAAATTTTTCGGAAAATTTTTACTTTCTGCAAAAAAATGGATATCAAATTACTATTTATTATATGGAAGCCTAAAAGGCTCTTGCACCTTGACAAATGGCGCAAGCCCACACCCTGTCCCGGCAGTCATACAGGAGCGGCGGATAGTGCGCATCGGCGCGCCCACCGCACAATCAGCGCACAGCGCAACCTGGAAATACGCGGTCTAAAACGAGAGCGCAGGAAGTGGGCCGAAGACAGGGACATATTTCAAAAGGACTTTATAACCGAGGTAAGCAGAACTATGATAGATTTTGAAAATGTGCCCGATGTCCTTACAATACCTGAACTTCAAAAAGTATTGCGGATCGGGCGCAACACCGCATATCGCTTGGTTCAGTCAAAGAAAATCCGCTCTATCCGTATCGGGAAAAGCATCCGCGTTCCGAGAGAATATGTGAAGGAATTTGTTGAAAATCAAAATTCTTTGCACAATAATGGAGAAGTTTTATAGACCGTATATAAATAGCGCAACATGGACGACGTGGTTTAATTTTGTAAACAAGTTCTCGTGGTTTCATTGCAAGTATGACAAGAATACGCTATAATAATCAATAGATGAAAATGAATCTGTCCTGTTGCGGGAAAGGAGTAGAAAATGAAAGCAACAGGCTATGTACGTCTCAAACGTGGTATTTGGCAAATCGTGTTTTACTATTTTGACGAAAACGGCGAGCGGCACCAAAGCTCAGAAAGCACAGGTTTACCGGAGAAGGGTAACAAACGCAGGGCACAGCAGATACTGAATGAGCGGCTGGATGAGTTGGCTAACCAATATACGACAACGCTCGCAAGCAAAAACATTTTGTTTCTTACGTTTATGCTTGATTGGCTCAATGATGTCGTATCGCATAAAGTCAAGATCAGTACCTTTTCCCAGTATCTCTATGTGTTTAACACCTACATCGCAAAGTATAAGCCCTTCCATGGTGTCAAGCTCCAGGAACTCACCCCAGCCTTGCTCCAAAGCTACTATAACGCTCAGCTGAAAGCAGGCCTGTCTCCAAACACGGTTCGTAAGCACCACGCAAACATCCACAAATGCTTGGATTATGCCGTTCGCATGGGAAAAATCACCCTCAATCCTTCCATCATGACTGAATTGCCTGCAAAGCGGAAGTATCAAGGCGCGATAGCTTACACCCCCGAGCAGCTGAAAAAACTTTTACGCCTATTTCGTGGGGAACCGCTGGAAGTTGCGGTGCAGCTCACCGTAACTTACGGCTTGCGCCGCTCTGAGGTCTGCGGCCTCCGATGGGAAGCCATTGATTTTGACGCTGGCACGATCCATATCTGCCACACCGCTGTTATGAATAAAGGCAAGGTAGTGTACTCGGACAGCACAAAAACCGACAGTAGCAACCGAGTCCTTCCACTTACCAACAATATGCGAACCTATCTGCAAAAGGTGCAGTACCAGCAGGCAGAAAATAAAAAGCTGTTTGGTGACGCCTATATTGACAGCGGTTATGTCTGCGTTCATCCTAACGGAGCTCCCATCAGGCCAGACTACGTGACCCCGCACTTTCAACGGAGGTTAAAAGAAATTGGTCTTCCTGTTATCCGTTTCCACGACTTGCGCCATTCCGCAGTCTACGCACTGCGTAAAGGTGGGTGCGATGCAAAAGATATCCAGGCGTGGCTGGGTCACAGCGATATTACCACGACGCTGAATGTGTACGGCCATGTGTTGGGTGGCGACATGGACAGGTTGGGTCAGGTGATGGATTCGTTACTTTTTAGGTCGAATCAAGCTGGATAGAAATGGTTCGTTGAGAAGACGTGGTGGTAATTTGAGGGACATTTGAGGGACATAAAGCAAAAACCGCTTGAAAAGTTCATAAAATGAACCATTCAAGCGGTTTTTGTGGTACGCCCGAAGGGACTCGAACCCCCAACATTCAGAACCGGAATCTGACGCTCTATCCAATTGAACTACGGGCGCATCTCTGATACCCGTATAGTATAGCAGGGTTTGTCCCATTTGTAAAGTAGCAATTGAAAAAAATTTTTGCCCAGCCTCCCACAGGGGAGGATGTCTCACATACCGCTCCCGCCCTTTACCCGCAGGCGGTTCAGCGCCCGGGCCAGGGTCGCCTGGGCCAGCTGATACTCCTGGCGGCTCTTCTTCTGCAAAATGGCCTCCCGGGCCTGGTCCGCCTCCCGGCGGGCCCGAGCCTCGTCAATCTCCTCCGGGCACTCGGCGGAGTCCACCAGCACCAGCACCTCGTCCGCCTCCACCTTCACCATACCTGGGGAAACCGCCGCCAGCCGGACCGCCTCCCCCGGCGGCTGGTAGCGCAGCGTGCCGGGCACAATGGCGGCCATCATGCCGGCGTGATGGGCCAGGATGCCTCGTTCCCCGTCGCTGGCCGGGATGGTGAGGCTGACGCAGGGCCCCTCGTACAGCGTTCGGTCCGCGGCCAGAATATGGACCTGAAAGGTATCCATCACACGCCGCCCTCCAGCTTTTTGGCTTTCTCCACCACGTCGCGCCATGCGCCCACGTTGTAGAACGCCGCCTCCGGGTACTGGTCCAGCTCGCCGTCCACAATGGCCGCAAAGCTCTCCAGCGTATCCTTCAGCGGCACGTACACGCCGGGGATGCCGGTGAATTTCTCCGCCACGTGGGTGGGCTGGGCCAGAAAGCGCTGGAGCCTTCTGGCCCGGGCCACGGTCTTGCGGTCCTCGTCGCTCAGCTCGTCCATGCCCAGGATGGCGATGATATCCTGAAGCTCCCGGTATTTCTCCAAAATTTCCTGCACCTTCCGGGCCACCCGGTAGTGCTCCGCCCCCACGATGTCCGCCTCCAAAATCCGGGAGGAGGACTCCAGCGGGTCCACCGCCGGATAGATGCCCTGCTCGGAGATCTTCCGGCTGAGCACGGTGGTGGCGTCCAGATGGGCGAAGGTGGTGGCGGTGGCCGGGTCGGTCAGATCGTCTGCCGGGACGTACACCGCCTGCACTGAGGTGACCGAGCCGTTTTTGGTAGAGGTGATGCGCTCCTGGAGCTCCCCCATCTCATTGGCCAGGGTGGGCTGGTAGCCCACCGCGGAGGGCATCCGCCCCAGCAGGGTGGACACCTCGCTGCCCGCCTGGACAAAGCGGAAGATGTTGTCGATGAACAGCAGCACGTCCTTGTGCTCCTTATCCCGGAAGTGCTCCGCCATGGTCAGCCCCGACAGGGCCACCCGCATACGCACGCCGGGGGACTCGTTCATCTGGCCGAACACCAGGGCGGTTTTAGAGGACACGCCGCTCTCCCGCATCTCCCGCCACAGGTCGTTCCCCTCCCGGGAGCGCTCCCCCACGCCGGTGAAGATGGAATAGCCGCCGTGCTCCATGGCTACGTTGTGGATCAGCTCCTGGATGAGCACCGTCTTGCCCACCCCCGCCCCGCCGAACAGGCCGATCTTGCCTCCCTTGGGGTAGGGCTCCAGCAGGTCGATGACCTTGATGCCGGTCTCCAGGATTTCCACGGAGGGGCTCTGCTCGTCAAAGGCGGGCGGCTTGCGGTAGATGGAGCGCACCGGGGTGCCCTCCGGCACCGGCCCGGCCCCGTCGATGGGCTGTCCCAGCACGTTGAACATGCGCCCCAGGGTGGCCTCGCCCACCGGCACCTGGATGGTGTGGCCCGGCACATCCACCGCCAGCCCCCGGGCCAGCCCCTCGCTGGGGGAGAGCATAATGCACCGCACCGTCTTGTGGTCCATATGCTGGGCCACCTCCATCACCCGCTCCTCCCCGTTCTTTTCCACGGTGAGCTCCTCCCGCAGGCGGGGCAGCTCGCCATCGATGATCTCCACGTCCACCACGGGGCCGGATATCTGCGTGATGATCCCACGTTCCAACATCAACAACCTTCTTTCTGATGCTTTTTCCGCTGGGCCCTGGCCCCGGCGGACACCTCGGTGATTTCCTGGGTGATGGCCGACTGCCGCACCCGGTTGAATTCCAGCGACAGCTCCCCCAGCAGCTTCTCCGCGTTCTGGTTGGCGCTGTCCATGGCGGTCATGCGGGCCTGCTGCTCACAGCAGAAGCTGTCGATGAGGGCGCTGTAGATAAAGCCGGACACATAGCTGGGCATCATGCTGTCCAGCACCGCCTGCACGCTGGGCAGAAACTCAACGGGGGTGGTCACCGGCGGCTCAATGCGGGCGGAGTCGGCAAAATGGGTCCGGTGGAAGGGCAGAACCCGGGTGCACCTGGCCTGGAAGTCCATGCCGTTCCCCATGTCGGTGTACACCACGTAGATTTTGTCCAGCCGGTCGTTTTCAAAGCCGTCCAGCAGCAGCGCGCTGATCTCCCGGGCCCTTGCCATGGTGGGGTTTTGGGCGGTGTAGAGGAAGCTGTGCTCAATGGGGATGCCGTGGGAGGCAAAAAAACGCCTCCCATACTCCCCCACCACATACAGCTTGGTGTCCGGGTGGGTGTCCAGCAGCTTCAGCGCCTCCTTGATGGCGTTCTGGTTATAGGCCCCCGCCAGCCCCTTGTCGGCGGTGATGACCAGACAGGCGTTTGGCTTATCCAGGGGCGCCTCCCCCTCCAGGGGGTAGAAGTAGGGGCTGTCCACCACCTCCCCGCCCACGGTGCGGAAGATGCGCTTGATCTCCCGGCGCAGGGCCTCAAAGTAGGGCCGGGTGTTGTCCAGCTCCTGCCGGGCCCGGCGCAGCTTGGTGGAGGCGATGAGGTACATGGCGCTGGTGATCTTCTTGGTCTCCTGGACGCTGTCGATGTGGTCCTTGATCTCCTTGGTCCCGGCCATATCAACCGCCCTGCTTTCCGCCGCCCTGGAACCGGGCCAGATATGCCCGGGCCAGGTCCAGGATCTCCTCCCGGTCGTCCTCGGACAGCTTGCCGGTCTGGTCGATGCGGGCGCACAGGTCGGCGCCCTCCCCCTCCACGCAGTCCAGCAGCCCGGCCCGGAATCGGTCCATCTGATCCAGCGGCACGTCCTGCATCACGCGGCCCATGGCAGCGGTGAGCACGATGACCTGCTGGTGGTGGGACAGGGGGGCGTACTGGGGCTGGCGCAGCAGCCGCATCAGCCCCTGGCCGTAGGACAGCTGGCGCTTGGTGGCCTCGTCCAGGTCGCTGGAGAACTGGGTGAACACCTCCATCTCCCGGTACTGGGCCAGATCCAGCCGGATGGCCCCGGCGGCGGACTTTTTGGCCTTGGTCTGGGCATCGCCGCCCACACGGGACACGGACAAGCCCACATTGACGGCGGGGCGCTGGCCGGAGAAGAACAGGTCGCTCTCCAAAAAGATCTGTCCGTCGGTGATGGAGATGATATTCGTGGGGATGTAGGCGGACACGTCCCCCGCCTGGGTCTCCACAATGGGCAGGGCGGTCATGCTTCCGCCCCCCAGCTCATCACTGAGGTGGGCGGACCGCTCCAGCAGCCGGGAGTGGAGGTAGAACACGTCGCCGGGGTAGGCCTCCCGCCCCGGGGAGCGCTCCAGCAGCAAAGACAGCGCCCGGTAGGCGATGGCATGCTTGCTGAGGTCATCGTACACGAT
This sequence comes from uncultured Oscillospiraceae bacterium, assembly GCA_910587255.1. Taxonomy (GTDB): domain Bacteria; phylum Bacillota; class Clostridia; order Oscillospirales; family Oscillospiraceae; genus Enterenecus. Next base: position 67,484 of record CAJUKT010000091.1, on the reverse strand, counting down.
GAGCACGTCGTCCCCCTGGTACATGAAGTGCTCGGCCAGGGCGCACCCGGCGTAGGGGGCGATATACTGCAAGGCGGCGGACGCCCCCGCGGGGGCGGTGACGATGGTGGTGTATTCCATAGCCCCCCGGCGGGCCAGATTTTCCGCCAGCTGGGCCACCGAGCTGGTCTTTTGGCCGATGGCTACATAGATGCACACCACGTCCTTGCCCTTCTGGTTGAGGATGGTGTCCAGGGCGATGGCGGTCTTGCCGGTCTGGCGGTCGCCGATGATCAGCTCCCGCTGGCCCCGTCCGATGGGGAACATGGAGTCGATGGCCAAAAGCCCCGTCTCCATGGGGGTGTTCACCGGCTGGCGCTCCAGGATGCCCGGGGCGGGGGTCTCCATGGGGCGGTAGCCCTCCGGCTCAATGGACCCTTTGCCGTCCAGCGGCAGGCCCAGGGCGTCCACCACCCGGCCCAGGTAGCCCTCCCCCACCGGCATACCGGCGGTTTTCAGGGTGCGGCGGACCATGCTGCCCGCCCGGATCTCCTCGCCGTCGCCGAAGAGGATGCAGCTCAGCCCCTCGGGGCGCAGGTCCTGCACCATGCCCTTCACGCCGCCCTCGAACACCAGGATCTCCCCGTACTGGGCGTGGGTCAGCCCGCCTACGGCGGCGATATCGCTGTCCACCGACAGCACCTCGCCCATCTCCTCCGGCGCGGGGGAGGGCTCCCACCGCTCCACCGCCTGGCGCATGAGGGGAACGATGTCGTTATGTCCCGGCTCCAGCCTGCGCAGGTAGTCCTGGAACTGCCTCACCCGTCCGTCCAGGGTCCAGTCGTACACGTCCGAGCCCACCTGGAGGCGGAAGCCGTCCTGGAGGGTCTCGTCATAATCCCAGTGGAGGGGCACCTTCCGCTTGTAGGTGCGGGAGAGGAACTGCTCAAATCGCTGGAGCTGTTCCTGGGTGGGCTGGTCGGCGCTGCGCAAAAGGGCGGTGAGGCGGCTTCTAGCGTCCCTCATGCGCCCCGCCTCCCTCCGTCAGGTCCAGGAACTGGTCAAAGAAATCCGCGCCGGGCTTGGCGGCCAGCTTTTTCGCCGCCCGGGCGGCCAGCTCCCGCAGCTCCCGCTGGGACTCCCGCAGCGCCCGCTCCTTGGACTGCTCCGCCTCGGCCTGGGCCTTAGCGATGATGTGGCGGGCCTGCTCCTCGGCCTGGGCCAGCTGCTCCTGGGCGGCGTCGGATGCCGCCTGCTGGGCGCGCATCCGCTCGTCGTGGATTTCGTCGTCCGCCGCCTCCAGCTTGGCCTGGGCCTGGGCCTTGAGCGCTTCAGCCTGGGCCAGCTTGTCCGATGCCTGCTCCTCCAGCTGCTGGTAATAGGCGGCCCGCTTGTCCATAAACTGCTTCACCGGCTTGAACAGGAGGAAATACAGCACCCCCGTCAGAATGGACAGGTTCATCCAGTGCAGCAGGATCTGCTGCAAATTGATATTCAGAGGCATGACAAAGCCCTCCCGCCGTTACAGCACAAAGATGATGAGGATGACCACCAGCAGCGCATAGATGATGGCCGTCTCAATAAAGACCAGGCCCAGCATCAGGGTGGTGCGGATCTTGCCCTCCGCCTCGGGCTGGCGGGCAAGGCTCTCGGTGGACTTGGCTGTGGCAAGGCCCATGCCCACCGCGCCGCCGGCGGCGGCGATGCCCACGGCGATGCCCGCCGCGATGGCCTTCAGCCCGATGGTGGAGCCCTCATCGCTCTCGGTCTGGGCCGCAGGCTCCCCCTGACTGGGGGCGCCGGCAGCGAAGGCGGGGGCGGCCAGGGACAGGGCTAGCATAAACACACCGGCCAGGATAAGGATTTTTTTCAGCAGCTTATTCATAGGTAACGACCTCCACATTTATGTTTTTATGCGCTCAGGCGTTTTCCGCTTGGAGCTTTTTCTTTTTCTCCTTCTTGTGAGAGGGCTCGGACACCTCGCCGTAGTACAGCGCGGTGAGCATGGTGAGCACGTAGGTCTGGATCAGGGCGTGGAGCAGGGTGAACAGCACCCCCACCACCACGGGGAGCACAAAGCTGAGCGCCACGTAGTAATATACCAGCTCCGTCACCAAAAGGCCGCTGAGCAGCGCGCCGAAGAGACGGAAGCTCATGGATATGGGCAGGGAGAACTCCTTCAGGGTCTTTCCCACGCCGCCCAGGCCGTTGGCGGCCACGCCGCCGGACAGGATCACCAGATAGGACAGGGTGCCCATGGCGATGGCGGCGTTCACATCGGACAGCGGGGCGGGCAGGGTGATGGGATGGCCGTGGACGGTGACCGCCTGGAGCCCCAGCAGCTCGGACAGGGTGCCCACAAAAATGTACGCTCCGGCGGCAAAGAGGTAGGCCCCCAAAAAGCGGTTGCGGTGGGGGCTGTTTTCCCTGGCCATGCCGTCGAACAAACCCACCAGCTCCTCCAGCGCCAGCTGCAGCCTCCCCGGCCGGTACTGGAACCGGGGGATGGCGAAAACCCGGATCAGGACGGCGGCCAGCAGCAGGAAGGCCGTCACCAGCAGCGCCGAGATCATCCCCGGGTTCACCGTCATCAGGCCGAACAGGCTGACCTGCCCCGTGCCGTGGAGCACCGCGTCCCGCATGGCCTCCTGCACGCTCTCCGACGGGCCGGGCGAGCCCGCCAGCAGCGCGGCGATGAGCAGCAGCACTGCGGCCGCCAGGCACACCGCCAGCCCTTTTTTCTGTTGCTTCATCCAAGCATTCCTTCTTTCGAGCAATTCCCCGCGCCCCTCCGGCGCGGCGCACCTATTATACACCTGCGCTCCCCACTTGTCTACTGAAAACAGCGCGCTTTTCGCCCCTCTCTTTTCCCCTCCCCCGTCTCTCCGGCCCCGGGAGGGCAAAGCGTCAAAAGACCGGGCGCGGCACGCCCTTTTTTCAGCGATCCACACAAGGGAAATTTCCCCCAAATACTGGCATCCGACAGCGGCATTTGATACAATACTGGCGGTTAACCACCGAAAGGAGTGGGTTTTATGTCCAGCGCCGAGGCGTTGCAATACTATCTGGCGGCCCTGAAGCAGGGCCAGCGGGAATATAAAAACTGTGTCCACCGGGGGCTGGCCCCCAACATCCAGGCCCTGGGACCGGACAAGCTCCAGCTCTCCCAGGTAAATCTGGGGGTGATGGACGTGCCCATCTATCTGGTGGTGGGCTCCACGGAGGAGGCCCGGTGCAATTCCTTCTCCGCCGGGTTCTTCCCCCTGATGGGGCCGGAGTCGGAATTTGCCACGAAATGGGTCAACCTGTGCGCCGCCCAGCTCAGCGAGGGCATACACGACCCCATCAAGTGCTATGAGTACCTGGGCCGGTTCTACGTCCAGGAGGGGAACAAGCGGGTGAGCGTGCTCAAAAGCATGGGCTCGGCCATCGTGCAGGCGGACATCATCCGGCTGATGCCGGAGCAGTCGGACGACATCACCACCCAGATTTATCTGGAATTTCTGGACTTTTTCAGGCACAGCCGCTGCTGGGGCCTGCATTTCAGCGACCTGGGCGGGTACGCCAAGCTCCAGGCTGCCCTGGGCTTTGCCCGCGACGAGGATTGGCCGGAGGATTTCCAGAAGAAATTCAAGGCCCGGTATTTCAGCTTCCGGGAGAGCTTCTACCGCCTGGGGGGCGGCGGCCTGGGGCTGACCGCCGGGGACGCGCTGCTGCGCTGGCTGGAGTTCTACGACGCCCAGCAGTTCCTCTCCTCCATCGGCGAGGGGGAGTACCGCAGAACCCTGTCCGCCATCTGGAAGGAGCTGTGTCTCCACGGTTCCCCGGACCCCATTGCCGTGAGCCTGGCCCCCGCCGCCGGCGAGGAGAAAAAGAGCGTTATGTCCGCCCTGCTGGGGACAAAAAAGCGGCTGCGGGTGGCCTTTTTGTTCCAGGGCACCCCCAGCACCAGCGGCTGGACCGCCGCCCACGACAAGGGCCGGGAATACCTGGAGCAGACCCTGGGGGACAGCGTGAGCGTCATCAGCTACTACGGCGTCTCCCCCCATGGGACGGAGTCCGCCATCTGCGAGGCGGTGCAGGGGGGCGCGGAGCTCATTTTCACCACGTCGGTGAGCCTGATCGACGCCACGCTGCGCGTGGCGGTGAAGTACCCCAAGGTGCGCTTTATGAACTGCTCCATCGACCAGCCCTACGTGAATGTGAAGGCATACTACTGCCGGGTGTACGAGGGCAAGTTCATCACCGGCGCCATCGCCGGGGCCATGAGCCAGACCGGGCGCATCGGCTATGTGGGCAGCTATCCCATCCTGGGAGTGCCCGCCAGCATCAACGCCTTCGCCCTGGGGGCGGCGCTCACCAACCCGGAGGCCCGCATCGACCTGCGCTGGCACTGCCTGCCGGGAAACTATATGGGCGAGTTCCAGCGCCAGAGCATCCAGATCGTCAGCGACCGCGACTTCATCTCCGAGCAGCCCGACGGCGCCCAGGGCCTGGCCCGGCTGGAGCCGGACGGGGAACTGGTGCAGCTGGCCTCCCCCAGCTGGCACTGGGGGGAATTCTACGTGCGCATCGTCCGGGAGATGCTCCGGGACCCCAGGGCCATCCCCCTGGCGGAGGACGCCAGCCGCGCCATCAACTACTGGTGGGGGATGAACAGCGGCGTGGTGGACCTGCGCTTCAGCCCCCACCTGCCCGAGGGGGTGCGCTCACTGGCGGAGATTTTGCGCCAGGGTATCCGAACGGGCGCCATCCATCCCTTCCAGCGGCTCATCCGGGACCAGGCGGGCCGTGTGGTCAACGACGGCTCCCGGGACCTCTCCATGGAGGAAATCCTGAAAATGAACTGGCTGTGCGACCGGATCGACGGCTCCCTGCCCGCCTTTGACGAGCTGCTGGACGTGGCCAAGCCCACGGTGCGCCGGCTGGGAGTGGACCGGGAGAGCATCCCGCCGGAGGAGGAAAAACCGTGAAGCTGCTGGTCATCTCCGACGCCCCGGACCAGGGACTGTGGGACTACTTTTCCAAGGAAAAGCTCCAGGGGGCGGACGCCATTATCTCCTGCGGCGACCTGCCCTCCAGCTACCTCACCTTTCTGGTCACCATGTCCAACAGACCGCTGTTCTATGTCCACGGCAACCACGACACCCGCTATGAGCAGCAGCCCCCCGAGGGCTGCGACTGCATCGACGGCCGGGTGATTGAGTTCAAAGGCTACCGCATCCTGGGTCTGGGCGGGTGCATGAAGTATAACAGCAGCGTCCACCAGTACACCGAGCGCCAGATGCGCTGGCGCATCGCCAAGCTGGGCCGGGCCCTGCGCAGGGGCGGGGTGGATATCCTCATCACCCACGCCCCCTCCCAGGGGGTGGGCGACATGGACGACGCCTGCCACCAGGGCTTCGCCTGCTTTAAGCGCCTGATGGACCGCTTCAAGCCCCGCTACCACCTCCACGGCCACGTCCACCTGCAATACGCCCCCGGCTTCCCCCGTGTCCGGGAATATGGGGACACCACGGTGGTAAACGCCTCTGGAAAATACTTCATCGAGCTGCCCGACAGGCCCTGCGCCCCCCGGCCCAAAGGCTGCCTGCGGCGCTGGGCGGCCCGGCGGAGCGGCCATGAATATTAAAAGCGGCGCAAAAAACGGGCGGACCGCTGTTTCCACAGCGGTCCGCCTCCTTTTCAATTTGGCATAGCGTGCAGCCCGGTACGAAATTGTTATCATTCCGCGGCGCCACCCGCGCTGTCCTTCCGGCAAGGGACCTCCCCCGAGCCCCGGCAGTGCCGGGGCTGAAGCCTTTTTCCCGCTGTTGCCAATTGGAAATTCCCCGAAACCGGCCTGGATTTCGGCAAAAAATTATGGTACAATATCCGAGAAGAAAACCGACGGGAGGGATGGACCCATGACAAACTGGGAAGAATTACACCGCCTCTGTATGGGCTGCCAGCGGTGCGCCCTGGCGGACACCCGCACCAACGTGGTGTTCGGCAAGGGTCCCCGGGACGCCAAAATCATGTTCATCGGCGAGGGCCCCGGCGAAAACGAGGACCTTCAGGGGGCGCCCTTTGTGGGCCGGGGCGGACAGCTGCTGGATGAGATGCTCTCCCTCATCGGCCTGAGCCGGGAGCAGAATTTTTACATCACCAACATCGTCAAATGCCGCCCGCCCAAGAACCGGGACCCGCTGAACACCGAGCAGGACGCCTGCATCGGCTACCTGTGGGATCAGATGGCGCTGCTCCGGCCCCGGATTGTGGTGTGCCTGGGGCGCATCGCCGCCATGCGCCTCATCAAGCCGGACTACAAGATCACCCGGGAGCACGGCCATTGGCTGGAGAAGGACGGGGTATTCTACACCGCCATCTACCACCCCGCCGCCCTGCTCCGGGACCCCTCCAAGAAGCCGGACACCTTTGCCGACCTGCGGGCCATCCGCGCAAAAATACGGGAGGTCTGCCCGGAGGCCTATGGCTGAGGCTCCGCGCTGTCCTATTCACGCTGCGCCTGTTCGCAACGCGCGGCTTTGCTCCGTCTCAAGCAAAACCCAGACCCGTTCGACGGGTCTTGGGCTTTTGCTTTCGCTGCGCTCCACCCGCGCTGCTCACGACGGCTCCGCGCTATCCCATTCACGCTGCGCCTGTTCGCGACGCGCGGCTTCGCTCCGTCTCAAGCAAAACCCAGCCCCGTTCGACGGGTCTTGGGCTTTTGCTTTCGCTGCGCTCCACCCGCGCTGCTCACGACGGCTCCGCGCTATCCAGCAGGTTCATCACCGACACCTCAAAGGCGGTGCGCTCCACCTGCTCCCCGTCCACCAGCTTGTGGTACTGCCGGCTTTGCAGCCGCCCCTCCAGCCGCAGCCGGTCCCCCACGTCCAGCGCGCCGCAGTGGGCGGCCAGCGAACCCCAGGCGATACAGGGCAGGTAGTCCGCCCGGCCGTAGGGCCGGTTGACGGCCAGCAGCAAGTCGCAGATCTCCCGCCCCAGCGGCGTGCGCCGGAGGGTTGGCCGGCGGCACAGCGCCCCGCCCAGGGAAAGCCGGTTCTCCCCCTCCTCCAGCCGCGAGGGCGCTACCTCCCGGGCCAGCACCGTGATGACCAGCTTGCTCCCCGTCCCCGTGCGGTTGTTATAGGAGCGCACCTCTCCCGCCACGCTCACCCACTCCCCCGGCGTCCACAACGCCGGGTCGGCGCTCACCACGTTCAGCATGTCGTCCACCCCGCTCAGCCGGGGCACCCGCAGGGGGACCAGGTAGTAGTCCACCCCATGATTCCGATGGGAGGGGACGGGAGCCCTCGCGGCCTGTCCCCGCAGCACGATTTTGTTTTCTCCCCTGTACTCGTCCATGTAATCACGCTCCGTATGTCAATTGCCATCCTGCCTTGACTATATGAGCGGGGCGCGCCGGGTATGCCACTTTTCCCCAGGCACGCCCGCCAAGTATGCCCATTGACAACGGGATGCGGCGCGGTATAATATAGGGATGAACCCAGCCGAAGGAGGGCTAAGGATGGAACTGGAACTGACGCGCAAGCAGCTTCGGCGGCTGCTGGACATGGTGTATATCGGCAACTGGATTTTGAACTCCACCCGGGGAGAGGACCGCTTCAAGGATTACGACGAGGTGGAAAGCCTTCTCTTCGCCCATGCCGCCCAGGAGGGTATGCCAAGCCTGGCTGAGACCTACCAGGGGGAGGTGATCCCCTCCCGTGCCTTTGCCGAGGGGGGCATCCACGAGGCCATCATGGAGTATGAAAACAACGTGTTCTTCGAAATTCTGGCGGAGGATCTGGCCCGGCGGGACATGGACGATGTGCCCATCGACGAGACCAACTACGACGAGCTCGCCCAGCGCATCGACGCCTACATTGACGAATTTGAGGCCCACGGGACGGATAACATCACGGTGGACTGTTAGAAGCCGGCGCGGAGCGAACGCAACCGCTTCGCAGCGTGACAAACAAAAAGCGCAAGCCGCCATAACAGGCGGGGCGCAAAAGGAGAGGACAAAAGCGGCTGGCTTTCGTCCTCTCCTCTTATTTCCTCTATTTTTTCTTCTTTTTAAAGAACTCCTTCACCGGCGAGCCGGAGGCCGGCGCGGGGGTGGACTCCCCCATGGCCTCGGCAAAGGCCTGGAGCGCGTCCCGCTGCTGGTTGGTCAGACTGGCGGGCACCTTGACCTGGACGGTTACGTACTGGTCGCCCCGGCCCCTGCCCCGCAGCTCGGGGATACCCTTGCCCCGCAGGCGGAAGGTTGTGCCCGGCTGGGTGCCGGCGGGCAGGGTGTACTTCACCTTACCGTCGATGGTGGGAATCTCCAGCTCCGCGCCCATGGCGGCCTGATAGAAGCTCACCGGGCACTCGTACAGCACCGAGGTGCCCTCCCGCTGGAAATAGGGGTGGGGCTTCACCCGCACCTCCACGATGAGGTCGCCCGCCGGGCCGTTGTTGGCCCCCGCGTTCCCCTGTCCCCGCAGGGAGATGGCCTGCTTATCGTTGATGCCCTGGGGAACGCTGACGGAGATCTTACGCTGCTTCCTCACATTGCCCCCGCCGCCGCAGCTCTTGCAGGGCTGGTGGATGATCTTGCCCGTCCCCCGGCAGCGGCTGCACGGCGCGGAGCTGGTGAAGGCCATGCCCCCCATGCGCTGCTGCACCCGCACCGTGCCCGAGCCCCGGCAGTCGGGGCACACCTCGGCGGTGGTGCCGGGGGCGCAGCCGGAGCCGTGGCAGCTCTCGCAGCTCTCCAGGCGGGTGAGGCTGATCTCCTTTTCACAGCCAAAGGCGGCCTCCTCAAAGCTGATGGTGATGCCGGCGCGCAGGCTCTCCCCCCGCTGGGGGCCGCTGCGGTTGGCGCTTCTGCCCCCGAAGCCGCCGCCCAGCAGGTCGCCCAGGATATCGCCGAAGCCGAAATCTCCAAAGTCGCCGAAATCCCCGTAGCCTCCAAAGCCCCCGCCGCCAAAGTTGGGGTCCACCCCCGCATGGCCAAACTGGTCGTACTTGGACCGCTTGTCCTTGTCGCTGAGCACCTCGTAAGCCTCGTTGATCTCCTTGAACTTGGCCTCGGCCCCCTTGTCCCCGGGGTTCATGTCCGGGTGGTACTGCTTGGCCAGCTTGCGGTATGCCTTTTTCAGCTCGTCGTCGGAGGCGGTTTTAGCCACCCCCAGCACCTCATAGTAATCGCGTTTTTGCTCCGCCATATGGAATCACCTCTTAAACGCGGGAAAGGCGGGGCGCAACGCCCCGCTGTTTTCCGCTTGTTTGCCACATTGCTGCCGCGCTGCGAAGCGGCCAGGACGTTCGGCCGCTTTCGCTGCGGCTCAGGCAAAACCCGGCCCCACATTGTGGGCCCTGGGCTTTTGCCTTTGCTCCGCTCCAAGCTTCCTCGCTGTCCGCTTGTCCACGCTTCTTATTTATCGTCGTCAACCACTTCATAGTCGGCGTCCACCACGTTGTCCCCGCCGGGCTGGCCGCCGCTGAAGCCCGCGCCGCCCATGTCGGGGCCGGGGCCGGGCTGGCCGCCCTGCTGGGCGTACAGCTTCTCGCTCACGGCGTAAAACGCCTTCTTCAGCTCCTCGGTGGCGTCCTTGATGGCCTGGGTGTCGGTTCCCTTCAGCGCCTCCTTCACCTTGTTCAGCGCAGCGTCAATGGAGTTCTTGTCGGCGGCGTCCACCTTATCGCCCATCTCGTCCAGAATCTTCTCGGTCTGATACACCATCTGGTCGGCCTCGTTGCGGGTGTCCACCTCTTCCTTGCGCTTGGCATCCTCGGCGGCGAACTGTTCCGCCTCCCGCACGGCCTTGTCCACATCCTCCTTGGACATGTTGGTGGAGGAGGTAATGGTAATGTGCTGCTCGGTGCCGGTGCCCAGATCCTTGGCGGACACGTTGACGATGCCGTTGGCATCAATGTCGAAGGTCACCTCGATCTGTGGCACCCCCCGGCGGGCGGGGGCGATGCCGTCCAGGTGGAACCGGCCCAGGGTCTTGTTATACTGGGCCATCTCCCGCTCGCCCTGGAGCACATGAACCTCCACGCTTGTCTGGTTGTCGGCGGCGGTGGTGAAGGTCTGGGACTTCTTGGCGGGGATGGTGGTATTGCGGTCAATGAGCTTGGTCATCACGCCGCCCATGGTCTCGATGCCCAAGGACAGGGGGGTCACGTCCAGCAGCAGCAGCCCCTTCACGTCGCCCACCAGCACGCCGCCCTGGAGGGCCGCGCCCATGGCCACGCACTCGTCGGGGTTAATGCCCTTGAAGCCCTCCTTGCCGGTGAGCCGCTTGACCATGTCCTGGACGGCGGGGATGCGGCTGGAGCCGCCCACCATCAGCACCTTCTCAATCTCGTTGCCGCTCAGGCCCGCGTCGCTCATGGCCTGGCGCACGGGGCCGGCGGTGGCCTCCACCAGGTGGGAGGTGAGCTGGTCGAACTTGGCCCGGCTGAGGGTCAGGTCCAGGTGCTTGGGCCCGGTGGCGTCGGCGGTGATATAGGGCAGGTTAATGGTGGTGGATGTCACGCCGGACAGCTCGATCTTGGCCTTCTCGGCGGCCTCCTTCAGCCGCTGCATGGCCACCTTGTCTCCGGTGAGGTCGATGCCCTCCGCCTTCTTGAACTCGGCGGCCATCCAGTCCATGACGCACTTGTCGAAGTCGTCGCCGCCCAGGCGGTTATTGCCCGCCGTGGCCAGCACCTCGATCACGCCGTCGCCCACCTCGAGGACGGACACGTCGAAGGTGCCGCCGCCCAGGTCGTACACCATGATCTTCTGGTCGGACTCCTTGTCCACCCCGTAGGCCAGGGCGGCGGCGGTGGGCTCGTTGATGATGCGCTTGACCTCCAGCCCGGCGATCTTGCCCGCGTCCTTGGTGGCCTGGCGCTGGGCGTCGGTGAAGTAGGCGGGGACGGTGATCACCGCCTCGGTGACGGTCTGGCCCAGATAAGCCTCGGCGTCCGCCTTCAGCTTCTGGAGGATCATGGCGGAGATCTCCTGGGGGGTGGAGCGCTTGCCGTCGATATTCACCTTATAATCGGAGCCCATCTCCCGCTTGATGGAGGCGATGGTACGGTCGGGGTTGGTGATGGCCTGGCGCTTGGCCACCTGGCCCACCATGCGCTCGCCGTCCTTGGAGAAGGCCACCACGGACGGGGTGGTGCGGTTGCCCTCGGCGTTGGGGATGACGACGGCCTCGCCGCCCTCCATGACGGACACGCAGCTGTTGGTCGTGCCTAAGTCGATACCGATAATTTTGCTCATAATGATTTCCTCCTGTTATATGAAAAGTGTATTTTTACAATGTGAAATTGGGGAATGCTTTGTTGTCACGCGGCGAAGCGGTCAGGACGCTCGGCCGCTTTCCTTCCGGCTCGGCCTGGTCTGCGGGCGGCTGCGCCGTCCTCCGCCCGGCCTCGCTCCAGTCCAAGCTTCCTCACTGTCCGCTTCTCCGCGCTTCTCAGTTTGCCACCTTTACCATGGAGAACCGGATCACCCTGTCCCCGCACAGGAAGCCCTGCTGGAACACCTCCACAATGGTGCTCTCCCCCGCCTCCTCGTCGTCGCAGTGCATGACGGCGTTGTGGCGGTTGGGGTCGAAGCTCTCGCCCAGGGCGGGGATCATCTCCACCCCCAGCCCCGTCAGCACGTCGCACAGGCCCTTCATGGTCATCTCCACGCCCTTTTTATACGCCTCATCGGCGGTGGGCTGCTTCAGGGCCCGCTCCAGGTTGTCGTATACCGGGAGGAACGCGGCCACGGTCTGGGCTTTTGCCTCGCTCCAGGCCGACTCCTTCTCCTTGGCGGTGCGCTTGCGGTAATTGTCGTACTCCGCGGCCAGCCGCAGGTATTTGTCCGCCGCCTCCGCCAGCAGCTGGCCCTTGTCGTCCTGGACTGTTTCCTGGGCGGGGGCCTGCGTCTCCTGGGCGGCGTCCTGGACCTGCTCTTCGGCCTCCCCGGCCTGGGCGGGGACCTCCTCCGGGATGGGCTCCTGGTTTTTCTTTTCCTTCGCCATGGGTTATGTTTCCTCCTTTTCCGGCGTGCCGGGGGGCAGCTCCGGCTGCCCGAACAATTTAGACAGGCCGTCGGCCACATAGGACAGCTTGGCGGCCACCTTGGCGTAATCCATGCGGGTGGGGCCCACCACGCCGATGACCCCCTTCATCCCGTCCCCGATGTCGTAGCTTGCCAGCACCACGCTGGTGTCCTTCAGCTCGTCGGCCACGTTTTCCGGGCCGATGAGAATTTTTGTGTCGTCCCCCTCCAGGGCGGGCAGCGCCAGCGCCTGGGCCAGGGAACGCTCCTCCGTGAGATAGCTCATCAGCTTCTGGGCCTTGCCCACGTCCTGGTACTCGGGGTGGTCCAGGATGTGGCTGGTCCCGGCGGTGTATACCGCGCCGCTCTCCAGGGCGTCCAGCACCTCCATGGCGAAGGACACCACCAGGGAGATCAGCCCGTAGGAACTGCCCGCCGCGTGCTCCGCCACCCGCATCAGCTCCGGGGTGAGCTGGTCCAGGGTCTTGCCCACAAACGCGGTATTCAAAAGAGTGGTGAGCAATTGCAGCTGCGGCTCGCTCAGCTGTGCCGGGAGTCGGAAGAGCTTGTTCTTCACCACGCTGCTGTCCGTCATCACCACGGCGATGAAGGAGGCCTCGTCCACCAGGATCAAATCAAACCGCCGGATGGTGAGCCGCCTGGCCCCCTCGGTGAGGGCGAAGGCGGGGTAGTTGGTGAGCTGGGACACCATGCGTCCCGCCTGGTCGATCACCTTGTCCAGCTCCCGCATTTTCAGGTGCAGCGCCTCGTTGATCTGCTTTGTCTCCTCCAGGCTCAGCCGCTGCTCCTCCATCAGCTCGTTGACGTACAGCCGGTAGCCCTGGGGGGAGGGAACCCGCCCGGCGGAGGTGTGGGGCTGCTCCAGATAGCCCAGCTCCGTCAGCTCGGCCAGCTCGTTGCGGATGGTGGCGGAGGAGACCTTTACGCCCGCCAGCTCCGCCAGCGCCTTGGAGCCCACCGGCTCCGCCGTCTGGATGTAGCTTTCCACCACGGCGCGCAGAATTTTCTTCTTTCGCTCGGACAGCTCCAATGGGCCGCCTCCTTCCCAGAGGTTTAGCACTCATCATTCCTGAGTGCTAATGATAATCTACCACCACCCCCTCAAAATGTCAATAGCCCAGATGTAAATTAAATGTGAATCCCAGGGTTCCCCGCCCCAATGCCAAAATTCCGCCTTATTTTCGCACATCCCATCCCGGATTGCTAAGCCTCTGTGGCACGTCCCCGTGCAAAGGTGAAAAAGGGGCTTTCTTTTTTCCGGCCTTCGTAGTATCATATCAAATGTATCGGCATTTTTGCCCATCTTGACCAATGAGCCGCGCCCAGGCGCGTCTGAATAGGAGGCCCCGATGATCAACACACTGGCTCTGACCGCCTCGCCCGCGCCGGAGGGGAGCGCCCCGCCCGCCCTTGGGGACACCCTGCGGGCGGCCTGGGACGCGGCGGCGTACGGCGTCACCTGGTTTTTCACCAACCTGTCCCCCGCCTTTGCCTGGGCGGTTATTGGCATCGCCCTGTGCGCCGCCTTTTTCGTGTACTACTGGCACTGCCTGCGCCCCCGGCCCCACAGCCTGGAATGGATCGCCATGGCGGAGGAGCGCGCCAAGCCCCGCCGCATGACCCTCACCCTGCCCTGCCACCCCATGGAGCGGCGGGATGTGCTGCCCCTTCTGCTGCTCACGGCGGTGTACGCCCTCACCGCCTTTTTCCAGCTGGGGGACTTCAACGCCCCCCAGTCTGCGGTAAAGTTCCAGCGGGGGGACAGCTATGAGTTCTCCTACGGCCAGCCCGTCACCGTGGACACCGTCTCCTACTATACCTCCCTGGGCACCGGGTACTACACCCTGGAGTGGGAGGGGGAGGACGGAGCATGGCACAGCCTGCGGCTGGATCAGCCCTACAACTCCCTGTTCAAGTGGAGGGTGCTGGATCTGGGGCGCAATATCGATCAAAACGGCCTGGAGATCACCAAGGATAACAACAATCTGGATGCGGAGCCTCTGGGCTCCATCACCGCCGCCCGCTTCCGTATCACCGCGTCCAGTGCGCCCCGGGACGAGGGGCTGTGGCTGTCCGAGCTGGCCCTGCGGGGCGGGACGTATACCAAAATCGATATCGGCAAAGAGGAGACAGGCCCCATGTTCCACCCCGTCCCGGATCACGTGGACGAGGGCGCGGCCGCCCTGTTCGACGAATACGAGCTGTGGACGGACAAGTACACCTATATGAACTCCACCTATTTTGACGAGATCTACCACCCCCGCACCGCCTACGAGCATCTGAACAACGTCTACCCCTACGAGGTGTCCCACCCACCCCTGGGCAAGCTCATTCTGTCCCTGGGCATCATGATGTTTGGCATGGTGCCCTTCGGCTGGCGGTTTATGGGAACCCTGTTCGGCGTGCTGATGGTGCCCATCCTCTACGTGTTCCTGAAGAACCTGTTCGGCAAGACCCCGGTGGCCCTGTGCGGCGCGGCGCTGTTCACCTTCGACTTCATGCACCTGGTCCAGACCCGCATCGCCACCATCGACACCTACGGCGTGTTCTTCATCCTGGTGTCTTACTATTTCATGTACCGCTGGCTGGCCGTCCCTGCGGGGAAGAAGCTGCGGCACTATATTCTGCCCCTGTTTTTGAGCGGCCTGTTCTGGGGCGTCGGCTGCGCCTCCAAGTGGACGGTGGTGTATGCCGGGGCCGGGCTGGCCCTGCTGTGGCTGCTGGGCATGGTCTTCAAGGCCGGGGACTGGCGGGAGGCGGAGTACCGCGCCCGCACCCAGCCCGCGCCCCCCGAACTGCGCCAGGAGGTGGCGGAGGCCCTTTTTAAGGAGGAGACGCCCCCCTGGCAGCCCCCCCGCGTGCCCTCCTTCGCCGTCCACGTGTGGGGGAGCATCGGGCTGTCGGTGGTGTTCTTCGTCCTCATCCCGCTGTGTATTTACACCGTGTCCTACTTCCCCTACGCCCTGGCCCGGGGCAATGAGGCGGGCTTCTGGGGCATGGCCCGGGAGTCCCTGAGCTGGCTGTGGACCGCCCTGCCCGCCCACCTGGAACGGCTCTCGGCCCAGACGGCCCAGGCCGCCGCAACCCCCGGCCTGCTGGAGCAGATCGACGGCTTTTTCCGGGCCATCCCCGGCGACAGCGCCAACCCGGTGGACATCATGCTGAAAAACCAGCACTTCATGCTCACCTACCACCAGGGCGTCCACACCCCCCACCCCTACGCGTCCTACTGGTATCAGTGGATTTTCGATGGGCGGCCCATTTTGTATTACCGCGACCTGGACGTGCCCGGAATGAAGAGCCTTTTCGCCTCCTTCAATAACCCCTTGGTGTCCTGGACCGGGCTGGCGGCCTTTTTCGCCGTGGCCGTCCAGACGGTGCGCCGCAAATGCGGCAGGGGGCTGTTTATCCTCATCGCCATCCTGTCCCAGTTTGTGCCCTGGCTGCCCATCGGGCGCATCCTGTTCGCCTATCACTACTTCCCCACGGCGCTCTTCCTGTGCTTTGCAATCGCCTATCTCATGGATGACATGATTTCCCGGCGGCGGAAGGGCTGCCGGCTGGCGGTGTACGGCTTCACCGGCTGCGCGGCGGCGCTGTACGCCGTGTTCTACCCGGAGCTCATCGGGCTGTACGTCCCCACCTGGTACGCGCAGTATTTCCTGCGGTGGCTGCCCAGCTGGCCCTTGTAGACGCAAGCTCCATATCCCTCGCTTCCGGCTTTGCCGAAACCTCGCTCATTTCGCTGCGTCTACAATTCCAAATCGAACCCGCTTCGCTGGGCTTCGATTTGGTTTAAAAGCCTTTCCTTCGCAAGCTCCATATCCCTCGCTTCCGGCTTTGCCGAAACCTCGCTCATTTCGCTGCGCCTGCAATTCCAAATCGAACCCGCTTCTTTAGAGGTGATCCGAAATGTATTTGTGCGACATTCACAGCCATACCAAGGTCTCCCACGACAGCACCGCCGAGCTGGCGGATATGGCCCGGGCGGCCATATCCGCCGGGCTCCGGGAGCTCTGCGTCACCGACCACCACGACCTGCTGGACTTCGACGGCCGCCCCGCCCCGCCCTTTGACTGGCCTGCCGCCAAGGCGCAGTACCGCGCGGTAAAGGCGCAGCTGGGGGACAAGCTCGCCCTCCGCCTGGGGCTGGAGCTGGGCTCCGCCCCCTATGACCCCGCCGCCGCCCGGGCGATCCTGGCCCAGGGCGGGGAGGAGCTGGACTTTGTCCTGGGCTCCCTCCACAATTGGATCGGCACGCAGGGCGGTCGGGACCTCTATTTCTCAGATTACGGCAAAACCCCGGGGCTGGCCCGCAAGGCGGTGGAGAGCACCCTGGCCCACACCTGGACCCTGGTGAAGGAGTGCCCCGACTGCTACGACAGCCTGGCCCACATCGTCTACCCCCTGCGCTACATCCGCCGCGACGGGGTGGAGATGACCTTGGCCGGCTTCGAGGAACAGGTGCGGGCCATCTTTTCCCAGGTGGCCGCCACCGGCCACGCCATTGAGATCAACACCTGCCGGGGCAGGGACCTGGACTGCTGGCCCCTTCTGCTCACCTGGTTCAAGCAGTGCGGCGGGGAGCTGGTCACCGTGGGGGCGGACGCCCACCGCCCCCAGGATGTGGCAAAGGGCATCCCCCAGGCGCTGGACATGATAAAGGCGGCGGGCTTCGGCTGCGTGGCCACCTATGTGCGCCGCCGCCCTGTGCTCCACGAGCTATAGCCTAGAACTGACGTTTCACGTGAAACACACTTCCAAGGGAGGGGACCCATATGAACATTTCCATCGCCTGTGACCACGGGGCCTATGCGCTCAAGGAGCGGCTGAAGGCCCGCCTTCTGGAGCAGGGCCATCATGTCGCCGACTGCGGCGCCCACAGCGCGGAAAGCTGCGACTACCCGGATTTTGCCGCCGCCGCCGCCCGGCTGGTGGCGGACGGGAGCTGTGCGCGGGGGGTGGTGCTGTGCACCACCGGCATCGGCATGAGCATCGCCGCCAACAAGGTGAAGGGCGTGCGGTGCGCCCTGTGCCACGAGCCCTTGTCCGCCGAGATGACCCGCCGCCACAACGACGCCAACATGCTGGCCATGGGCGCGGCGATCACCGGGGAGGCGCTGGCGGAACGGATTTTAGACGTGTTCCTCGCAACCGAGTTCGAGGGCGGCCGCCACCAGCGCCGGGTGGACAAGGTGACGGCGCTGGAAAACTGAACCAGAAGCAAACGGCGCCTCCCCCTGGGAGGCGCCGTCAGTCCGTCGAAAAAGGCTTTGCCTTTTCCGACGGGAAAAGCTGCGGCCTCATGCGCGCACTCGTTGTCCGCCTGAGGCGGCCAACTCGCACACTGTTCGGCCGAGAAGTGTTTTCTCCGACGCACAGGTCGCCGGGGAAAACGGTTTTCATTTTCTTCGCGCCTGCGGGCGCGAACTCTGCGAGGCTTTTTCCACAAGCTCACGGCGCCTCCCCCTGGGAGGCGCCGTTTTTACAGATCCTTCAACACTTCGTCCAGCTCCTCCGGCGTGTACAGCGCGTTGAGCGCCGCCGTCATCGCCTTGGCGCTCATGTGCTCGGGCAGGTCCAGCCGCCGCAGGAGCGCCGCCCTGCGCGCCGCCGCCTCCGGCACGCCGGACAGCCCCAGCGCAAACAGGTCCGCCGCCGTCAGGTCTCCCGCCGGGCGGCAGGGGGCGGAGCCGTCCAGCACCGTGGCCCCGGCGCGGAGGATGGCCTGCCGCAGCACATCGGGCTTCATCCCCTCCACCCCCAGCTTGCCCTCTTTTCCCGGGGCGCGCTTGCGCCGCTCCTTGCCCGTCACGTCCGGGATATAGGCGTGCTTCACCTGTCCCCTGGGGATGGCCCCCTTCAGGTAGCTGCGGATGACGAATCCCGCGCCGTCCGAGTCGGTGAGCACAATCAGCCCCCGCTGTTCGGCCAGCCTGCGCAGAAGCGCCAGCCGCTCGGCGTCCTTGAACACCCCGAAGCCCGCCGTCTCCAAAATCAGGGTGTCCGCCACCGCCGCCACTGCGGCCTTGTCGTACCGGCCTTCTACTACAATAGCTTCTTGAATTCTCATAGTAATCTCCCAGATACAAAGCAGCTCCGTTGCCGGCCAGAAATAGAACGCTCACAGCTTTGCCGGTCACGAGCTTAAAGCTTGGTTACTTTTTCTTTCAAGAAACAGTAACCGCCGCCCTCCGGCCCGAGGCCAGCTCCATCAGCAGCCCTGTCAGCAGCTCCCGCTCCTGGCCGTAGGAGGATTTCAGCTCGATATCCGCCTGGGCGCACCGCCCCACGGCGTACCGGCACCAGGGCAGGGAGAACCGCCGGGCGGCGTCCATCAGCTTGTCCGCCTGGTAGCCCGACTTCATCCCCCACAGCTCCATGAATTCGCCCCGGCCCTTCCCCCTGTCCAGGTACAGCCGGGCGGTGTACAGCTGCCGGAAGTACTTGCCCATGGCGGCCAGGATCATGATGGGAGGCTGCTGGCTGTGGAGCAGGTCGGCCAGCACCGAGGCGGCCTTGTCGAAATCCTTGCGGGCCATGGCGTCGGTCATCTGGAACACCACCGCGTCGATCTGGGGGATGGTCACCGCGTCCATATCCTCCCGGGTGACCCGGGTGTGAGGGGAATAGGCGGCAATTTTGGCGATCTCCGCCGACAGGGTGTTCATCAAGTCGCCGCACAAAAAGATGAGGTAGCGGGCGTCCTCGGTGTCCACGCCCTTGCCTGCCTTTTTAAACTGGCGGCAGATCCAGTCGGTCAGATCCCCCTGGCTCTGCCGCTGGAAATCCACCACCGCCCCCTCCCGCTTGAGCAGCCCCGCCAGCTTGGACCGCCCGTCCGCCTTGTAGGGCAGCAGGTCGTATACAAACACCATGCAGCAATAGTCCGGCAGCTCCTCCAGCACCTTCACCAGCCGCTCCCGGGGCTTTTCCCCCAGGCCGTACAGGTCGAAGTCGGTGACAATGACCAGGGTGCGCCCGCTCATCATGGGCAGGCAGTCCGCCGCCTGCTCGATCCAGTCCACCGAGCAGTCCTTCCCCTGGGCGGCGTGCAGGTTGAACTCCTCCAGCCCGGCGGGCAGCAGGGCCTGCTTGAGCTGCCCCAGATAGTACTCCCGCAAAAACGCCTCCTCCCCGTGGAAGAGGTAGAGCTTTTTGGGCGCGCCCTCCTTGATGGCCCGCTTCAGCTCCCGCATGGCGGTGTTGTCCGCTTTATCCTTTTTCGGCGGCATGGAGACCGCCCCCTTTCGTCGTGTAAATTCCCACCCGGTCCCCCCGCACCCGGACGGTGACCGAGCCGTCCTCATCGGTGCGGTAGACCGCCGCCCCCGCCGCCTCCAGCCGCTCCAGCGTCTCGGGCGCGGGGTGGCCGTAGGCGTTGTTTGCCCCGGCGGAGATCAGCACCAGCTCGGGCGACACGGCCCGGAGGAATTCCCCGCAGCTGGAGTTTTTAGAGCCGTGGTGGCCCGCCAGCAGCACCTCCACGTCCGGGATGGGCTGGTATTTCACCAGCATTTTCTCCACAAAGGCGTCGGCGTCCCCGGTGATGAGCACGTCGAAGTCCCTGTAGCTGCAAAGGGCAAACAGCCCCGACTCGTTGGAGCGCCCCGCGCCCAGGGGCGGGTACAGGGTCAGCGCCGCCTCCCCCAGGGGAAGGGTCTGCGTGCCGTCCACCAGCACCACCTCGGCGCCCTCCGCCCGGGCCAGCGCCCGCAGGCGGCCCAGCGCGTCCGCTTCCCCCTCCTCCGCGGGAATTGCCACCCGCTCCACCTTCATGCGGTAAAAGAGCTGCTCCACCCCGTTGATGTGGTCCGTGTCCAGGTGGGTGAGTACCAACACGTCCAGCCGGGTGCGGCCCATGGCGGCAAAATAGTCCGCCGCCGTGTCCCCGGCGCTGCGGGAGCCGTTTCCGCCGCAGTCCACCAGCGCCGCCCTCCCCGCCGACAGCAGCGCGGTGGACGAGCCCTGGCCCACGTCCAGGGCGGTGATTGTCAGACCGGCGCGCTCCGCCTCCAGCCGTCCCAACCCGATGGCGGCGCACAGCGCAAGGGCCAGCGCCAGCGCCGGAACCAGGGGCCGCTTTGGCCGCTGCTTTCCCACAGTCGCCGCCAGAAGGGCCAGATACGCCCCCGCCAGCCAGATCATGCAGTACGGGTTGTCCGCCCCCAGCGAGGCGAAAGGGAACTTCCCCAGCAGCAGGACCACCCACCGGGCGTACCGGCCCAGCAGTCCGGCGGCAGCCCCCAAGACAGCGGCCGGACCGGGGAGGAACACCGCCAGCGTCCCCAGCGCCAGGGCGCACACCATCAGCAGAGACAGCGCCCACAGCGCCAGCACGGAGGACAGGGGCGACAAAATCAGGATCTGCCCGAAGTACAGGGCGATGAGGGGGACGGTGAACAGCATCGCCCCCAGGGCGGTGGACACGCTGGTGAGCGCCATCCGCCCCGCCTTCCACAGCAAAAGCTTTCCCCACGCCCCCTTGGGCGGGGGCTTGTGCCTGAGGGGACGGTACATCCAGCGAAACAGGGGTTCCGCCGCCAGCTGGATGCCCGCCACCGACGCGAAGGACAATTGCAGGCCCACGCTGGCCGCGGCAAAGGGGTTTTGGATCAGCAGCACCAGCAGCGCCGCCCCCAAGGCGGACGGCCCGTCCCCTTCCCGCCCCGCCAGGGGCGCGGCCAGCAGGGCGCACTGCATGATCACCGCCCGGAGGGCCGACGGGGCTCCCCCAGCCATCAGGGCGTAAAACAGCAGCAGCGGGGCCATGGCCAGGGCGGTTTTCCGATTGTTCCCGCACAGCAGCAGCCCCAGCCCCACCAGGAAGGAGATGTGGAACCCGGACACCACCAGCCCGTGCATCAGCCCCGCCCGGTTAAAGGCGGAATAGAGCGTCCCGTCCAGCCCGGTTTTGTCCCCCAGGGTGACGGCGGCGGCGATGGGGGCGGCGGTTTCGTCAAAGGCGGCATAAATGCCGTCCCTAAGCCCGCGGGCGCACAGAGCAGGCCAGTGGCGCAGGGGAACCCGTCCGGCGGCCTCAATGTCCGCATCCCCGCCGCAATACGCCAGCAGGTATACCCCCTTGGCGGTATAGTAGGTGGTCTCGTCTCCGTAGGCGCGGTCGGACAGCCGCACCCGGGCGGAGCAGGCGAGCCGGTCCCCCGGCTTCAGCCCGCCCCAGTCCTCCGGGCCGTAGGCCAGGGCGTCCGGCGCGAAAAAGCCGCCGTCCAGGCGGACGGTGACGGAATACCCGCCGATGGAGGTGGGCACGGGATAGGAAGCTACCTCCCCGGAGAAGGCCACATCCTCCCCCACCCAGCCCTCCGCAGGGGCCCGGAACAGGGCGAAGTACGCCCCGGCCCATCCCAGCGCCAGCACCCCGCCCAGGCAAAAGGCCACCGCCCGCCGGGAGCACTGCCAGCGGACATACCGGGACAGCGCCCCTTTGTCCCGGGGCTTGCGCAGAAGGATGGGGGACTCCCTGTCCCCGGGCCGGACGGACAGCCACACCGCCAACGCCAGCCCCAGCAGGGCGGCGGCTGCCAAAAACGCCGGCCCGTCCGCCTCAAAATAGCACGCCCACAGGCAGGCGGCGGCGAAGCCGCCGGAAAACCATGCCAGCTTCCGCATACCGCCTCCCCCTCCCTTCCAGCGCTCTTTCTTTATTTTATCCATAACGGGGGGCCAAGTCAACGCGGCGGGGGAATTTTCTGACGGGACTTGTCAAATCCCCCCCGATCTGGTATGCTGAGGGGACAAATAAGGAGTGGATTTGATGTACATATTTGACCTGGACGGCACCATTACCGACACCAACGGCGTCTGGCTGGACGTGGACCGGGAATTCCTGGCCCGGCGGGGCCTGCCCCACACCCCTGAGTACCAGCGGGTGGTGGAGCGGTCCATCTTCCCCCTCGCCGCCCAATTCACCAAGGAGTACTATCATCTGCCCGAGTCCCCACAGGATATCATGTCGGAGTGGGACGCCATGGCCGGCCTCCATTACCGGGAGCTGGCCCGGCTCAAGCCCGGAGCGGAGGACTACCTGCGCCAGTGCCGGGCGGAGGGCCGCCCCATGGCCGTATTCACCGCCTGCCGCCCCGCCATGTGCCGGGCGGTTCTGGACCGGTTTCAGCTCACGGACCTGTTCGGCCACATTGTCTTCGCCGAGGAGATCGGCCTGGAAAAACGCGACCCCCAGTGCTTTGTGGCGCTGGGCCGCCTGCTGGGCGTCCCCCTGGGGGACTGCGTCCTCTTCGACGACAGCCCGGACAACTGCGCCACCGCCCAAAAGGCGGGCATGACCGCCGTAGGGGTGTACGACGGCTACTACGCAGGCCGCCAGGAGGAGTTGAAGGCGGCGTGCAGCCGCTATATCCTCTCCTTCCAGGAGCTGGTGCGCAAATAGATTGGCAAACGCCTCCCTTCCCACATAGAATGTGGGGCAAAGGAGGTGTTTACCCACATGGAAGATATGATCCCATGCGCGCTGAAGGACCAGGAGGTATTCCAGCGGGTGTGGCAGCGGGTGATGGCGGGGCGGCCGGAGGACAGCAGCCCCATCCGGCCCGGCCCATCCGGCGGAGGAGACGTATCCTGCCAGTGCCTGAAGGACCTGATGCGCCAGGACGGGGAGGGCCTGCCCCAGTCGTGCCGGTCCGACGGGGACGCCGCCCCCCCGGAGGCTCCCCCCATGGAGGAGGCCCCAGCTCCCCAGCCCCCCGGCCCGCCCGCCGGGGACCTGCCGCCCCAGGAGGGGAACGGCTGGGGCGGCGACCTGCCCGCCCTCTGGGAGGAGCCCCAGGGCGGCGACGACCGGGCCGCCCGCCTGCGCCGCCACGTGATGGACGCGCTGGAGGGCTGGCAGTTCTACCGCCACCTGGCCCGCCGGGCCCGGGGGACGGACGCCAGGGCGCTCAACAGCCTGGCCGGGGAGCTGCATAAGCACGCCCGGAAGCTGTCGGCCGCCTATTTCCTGCTCACCGGGCTGCGCTACTGGCCCACCGAGCTGCTGGGCGCGCCCGCCATCCCGTCCTACTGGGGGGCGCTGCGCAGCCGCCACCAGGCGGAGCAGCGCCAGGAGACCGCCTTCCGCCTGGCCGCCGACGACTGGGAGGACCCGGACATGCTGGAGCTGTACGGCGAGCTGGCCGATGCCTGCCAGCAGCGGTGCCGCCGCCTGCGGGGACTGTTGGAGCAGGGCGTGTGATTACTTAGTTGGGAAAGAGGACGCCGGGGCCTGTGGCCCCGGCGTCCTCCCTATTCCCGCCGGCAGCAATAATAGCGAAAATCCCCCTCGTCCCTCACATGCTGAAAGCCGAGCTTTTCCAAAATGTGCTGGCTGCGGGTGTTTTTAACCACGGTGTCCGCATTGACCGCCCCCATGCCCAAAACATCAAAGGCGTATCGAAGGGCCAGCCGCTCCGCCTGCGTCCCATAGCCCCGGCCCTTTACCCCGTCGTTCTGCATATGGACGCTGAGGGTGCACTCCCGTTTCTCCCGGTCGATCTGCTTCAATTGCAGCTCCCCTATCGGCACGCCGTCCTTCAAAACCGCAAAGAGGACGCGGTCCGGCGTCTGCTTTGCGTCAAAATACCTGTCTACCGCCTCTTGATCGTACCGATAGGGTGAGAACAGCGCCATGTCCATATATATGGCCGGGTCGTTTTCCCAGCCCTGGTACAGCCGGTGGCAGAGCTCCCGCGTCATAACGCACAGCGATATCTGATCCATGGCCAAGCCTCCCATTCGGTTGATTCGCGTTCATTCTATCATGCCGGTTCCTCTTTGGCAACAGAACACCCCTGTACTTTTCCGGCCCGGTCTGGTATAATGTCTCTACTTGACGAAAGGAATCTGATTACATATGCTGACGCCGGAACAGACACTGGAATTCTGCCGCCTCCGCCGGGAGGTCATCGGCCAAAACTATCAAAACCTCAACCCCGAGCAGCGCAAGGCGGTGCTGTCCACCGAAGGACCCCTGCTGCTGCTGGCGGGGGCAGGTTCGGGCAAGACCACCGTGCTCATCCACCGGGTGGCCAACCTCATCCGTTACGGCCGGGGCTCGGACTGCCTGGAGGTGCCCGAATGGGTGGGCGGGGACGACCTGGCCTTTCTCCGGGATTACGCCGCCCGCCCCGCCGAAGAGGGGCGGCTCCAGGCCGACCGGCTGTGCGCCCTGGACCCCGCCGCCCCCTGGACCATCATCGCCATCACCTTCACCAACAAGGCCGCCGGGGAGCTGAAGGCCCGGCTGGAAAAGATGCTGGGCCCCTCCGCCCGGGACGTGTGGGCGTCCACCTTCCACTCCGCCTGCGTGCGCATCCTGCGCCGGGACATTGAGAAGCTGGGCTTCCCCTCCTCCTTCACCATCTACGACACCGACGACTCCCAGCGGGTGATGAAGGACTGCATCAAGGAGCTGCGCTTTGACGACAAGCAGTTCCCCGCCCGCTCGGTGCTGGCCACAATTTCCCGGGCCAAGGATAAGCTCCAGCTGGCGGCGGATTTTGCCCGGGAGTGCGGGGCGTCCGGCGACTTCCGGCTGCAAAGGATCGCCCAGCTCTATACGGAGTACGAAAAGCGGCTGTGGGAGGCCGGGGCGCTGGACTTTGACGACATTATCCTCCACACCGTTCGGCTGCTCCAGGCACATGACGACGTTTTGGAATATTATCAGAAAAAATTCCGCTACGTCCTCATCGACGAGTACCAGGACACCAACAACCTGCAATATCTGCTCTCCTCCCTGCTGGCCGGAGGCCGGGAGAACATCTGCGTGGTGGGGGACGACGACCAGTCCATCTACCGCTTCCGGGGGGCCACCATCGAAAATATCCTCTCCTTCGAGGACCAGTACAAGGGCTGCCGCACCATCCGCCTGGAGCAGAACTACCGCTCCACCAAGAGCATCCTAGCCGCCGCCAACGCCGTCATCCGCCACAACCAGGGCCGCAAGGGCAAGGAGCTGTGGACGGCGGGCCGGGAGGGGGAAAAGGTACAGCTCTACACCGCCATGAACGAGAACGACGAGGCCCGGTTCGTGGCGGACAAGCTGATGGAGGACTACCGCGCGGGAAAACGGTGGAACAGCCACGCCATCCTCTACCGCATGAACGCCCAGTCCAACCAGCTGGAGGTGGCCTTCAAGCGCAGCGGCATCCCCTACAAGGTCATCGGCGGCACCCGGTTCTTCGACCGGGCGGAGGTAAAGGACATGCTAGCCTACCTGTGCGCCATCCACAACCACGCCGACGACCTGCGCCTCACCCGCATCATCAACAATCCCCCCCGGGGCATCGGCCAGACCACGGTGGACAGGGCCCGGGACATCGCTTTGCGGGAGGGGCTGTCCCTGTGGGAGGTGGCGTCCAACGCCTCCGCCTACCCGGAGCTGCAAAAGCCCGCCCCCAAGCTGGCCCAGTTTTCCGCCATGCTGGAGGAGCTCGCCGCCCTGTCCCGCACCATGGACCTGCCCAGCTTCTATGAGGAGGTGGTGGCCCGGACGGGCTATGCCGCCGCCCTCCAGCTGAAAAACGACATTGAGAGCCGCACCCGGCTGGAAAACGTGCGCGAGCTGCTCACCTCCATCAACGGCTATGTGGAGAACGCCGAGGGGGAACCCTCCTTAGCGGGCTTCCTGGACGAGATCGCCCTGTACACCGATCTGGACAGCCACGACCCCGACGAGGACGCGGTGGTGATGATGACCATGCACTCCGCCAAGGGGCTGGAGTTCCCCACGGTGTTCGTGGTGGGCATGGAGGAGGGCATCTTCCCCGGCATCCGGGCCATCGGCGAGGCGGAGGAGATGGAGGAGGAGCGGCGGCTGTGCTACGTGGCCCTCACCCGGGCCAAGGAGCGGCTGTACCTCACCTGCGCGGGCCAGCGGATGCTCTTCGGCCGCACCAGCTCCAACCGGCCCTCCCGGTTCGCCGGGGAAATCCCCCCGGAGCTGCTGGACCAGTCCGGGCGGTCCTACTTAGACCCCGCGCCCGCGGCCGGCGGGGAGGACTGGGAGTTCAGCCAGGCCCCCCGCATGTCCACCTACCGGGAGCCCTACCGCCAGAGCGGCGCCCCCCAGGGCGCCCCGGGCGGCGGGGAGCGGCGCAGCGCCTACACTCCGCCCCGCCCGCAAAAGCCCGCCCCCCGGCCCGTGTTCCGCTCCGCCCTGTCCGACCCAGGCCCCGCCCTGCCCGACTACCAGAAGGGAGACATGCTGGAGCACAAGGCCTTTGGCCGGGGGATGGTGCTGTCCACCCAGAAGGTGGGAGGGGACACCCTGCTGGAGATCGCCTTCGACGGCGTGGGCACCAAGCGTCTGATGCTGAAATTCACCGCCCAGCACATGAAAAAGCTGTAAGCGCCGAAAAAACGCGCCGGGGTCCTGGAGACCCCGGCGCGTTTGATTTCACAGCTGGCGGTACATGGCCTCCGCCCCGGCCTTGCCCACGATGTCGGCCACGGAGAGCACCTCCACCCGGATGAGCTTTTCACCGAACTTCAGCTCCAGCACGTCCCCCGCCTTCACGTCGTAGGACGCCTTCACCGGCCTGCCGTTGGCGCTCACCCGTCCGGCGTCGCAGGCCTCGTTGGCCACCGCCCGGCGCTTGATGAGCCGGGACACCTTCAGCCACTTGTCCAATCTCATAAACAGCCCTCCACAGCGTAATTCCCACCCCAAGGGGGGTGGGAATGTGAGCTTCATTACTGCGCCACAGTGTCCTTCAGCGCCTTGCCCGCCTTGAACACGGGCACCTTGGAGGCGGGGATCTCAATCTGCTCTTTGGTGTGGGGGTTGCGGCCCATGCGGGCGGAGCGGCTCTTCACCTCGAAGGAGCCGAAGCCCACCAGCTGCACCTTCTCACCCTGCACCAGGGACTCGGTGATAACGTCCACCATAGCGGCCACGGCGGCGTCGCTGTCCTTCTTGGACAGGCCGGTCTTCTCCGCCACGGCGGCAATCAGCTCAGTTTTATTCATGTGTCGTAATTCCTCCTGAAACTCAAATTTTCTTTTGCGGCAGCGCCGCGTATATACTTACAAGCGCGGCGTGGCGCAGTAAGCCGTCTCAATGGGTCTGCTTCAGCTGGGCCTTGGCCTGGGCCCACAGGGCCAGGAACTCCTCCCGGGAGAGCTTGTCCGTGGTCTTTCCCTGCCCGGCGGCCAGCTCCTCCACCCGGCGGAACCGGGCGATATCCTTCTCAATGTTGGCGTGGAGGGCCGCCTCCGGGTCCACCCCGGCTGCGGCGCAGGCGCAAACCGTGACGAACAGCAGGTCGCCCAGCTCCTCGGCCAAATCGCCCTCCCCCGCCGCGGCGGCCTTGACCTCCCCCAGCTCCTCGGACAGCTTGTCCATGGCGGCGTCCCAGCCGTCCCAGGGGGCCCCGGCGCGCACGGCCTTTTTCTGCACCTTCTCCGCCCGCCACAGCGCGGGCAGGCTGCGGGCCACCGCGTCCAGCACGTCGGCCTGGGTGGACTGGTGCTTTTCCTTCTTCTTCAGCTCCTCCCAGTTGGACAAAACCTCCCCGGTGGAGCCGACGCTCACATCTCCGAACACATGGGGGTGGCGGTAGATGAGTTTTTTGCAAACCCCGTCCGCCACGTCGTCCAGGGTAAACCGGCCCGCGTCCTCCTCAATGGAGGTGTGGAAGTAGACCTGGAGCAGCACGTCCCCCAGCTCCTCTTTGAGGCCGTCCGTATCGCCCTGGTCAATGGCCTCCGCCGTCTCGTACGCTTCCTCGAGAAAGTTGCGGCGGATAGACTGGTGGGTCTGCTCCTGGTCCCACGGGCAACCGCCTGGGTGGCGCAGAATGCGGACGATCTCCGCCAGATCCCGGCAGTCATAGCTTTTTTTCACCGTCCAATTTACCATACTATCACCTGAATTGCAAGAGTTATTCCGCCCCCGTGCAGTTTTTTACAATAAATTCCCATCATTTTTTCACTCCACCCGGAGGATCCGGGCCAATTTCTCCCCTTTGGGGATGAGGGCCAGGTCATCCTTGGAGATCGCGCGGGTGAAAATGATGAGGACAAGGTACACCACCACCGCCACCCCGATTGCCCCGAACACCGACAGGGCGGCGCCGGTGCGGCTGAGCTCCACCACGGCGGCCCCGTCCGGCAGGAGCTCCTGCGTCTCGGTCACAAAGATGTTCAGCGCCATAAACGCCTTGGTCATCAGCCCGTTCACCGCCCAGGCGGACAGACCCATGGCGGCGGCGGCCCCCACCGGCTTGACGAACACCCGGGCCATGCTCAGGGAGCGGGGCAGGGTGCGCTTGATGATGAACATGTCCAGCAGGGCGATGAGCCCGAAGCAGGCCACGGTGGAGATGGCCCCCCCCTTGATGCCCACGTTTTCATTGCCGATGAGCACATAGCCCACCGCCAGCTTCAGCGCGCAGCCGATGACGGTGGTGGCCATGGGCAGGGCCACCATCTGGTGGGCCTGGAGGATGGAATTGCTCACCAGCATAAAGCACACCGAGACGGAGGCGATGCCCAGCACGGACAGCATCCACCCCGCCAGCACCACGTCGGTGGAGGGGTAGAGCAGGCGGATGATGGGCTCCCCCAGCACAAACAGCCCCACCCCGGCGGGTATGGCCAGCAGGGCGGTGGTGCGCAGGGTGGTCTCGCTGATCTGGGCGGCCTGGCGGCGGCGCTTCACCTTCAGCGCGGCGGACACGTGGGGGATGACGCTGGCCGTCAGCGGCACCATGAAGGAGGCCGGCAGGTTATAGAGGGTCAGGGCCTTGTCGTACATCCCCTTCATGTCCCGGGCGGCGTCCTCGGTGAGCTTCAGCGCGTCCTGGAGGCGGCCCAGCATGATGCTGGTGTCCAGGATGTTGGTCAGGGCGATGACGGAGGAGCTGAGGGTGATGGGGATGGCCAGCCGCGCCAGCGTGAACAGGATGTCACGGCTGGCCTCCGGCTCGTCCCCGCTCTCCGGCAGGGTGCGCACGTGGCCCCGGTAGCAGAGGTACACGTACAGCGCCCCCAGCATACAGCCCACCGACACCCCCAGGATGGCCCCGGCCGCGGCCACCGACTCCCCCAGCTCCCGCTTCATGAACAGGGAGGCCAGGGCCAGGCCGATGACCAGCTTGCACAGCGCCTCAATGACCTGGGACACGGCGGTGGGGGTCATGAGGGTGTGGCCCTGGAAATATCCCCGGAAGGCGGACAGCGGGCAGATGAAAAACACCGCCGGGGCCAGGGCCAGGATGCTGTAGGCCGCGTGGCTGTCCCGCATCAGGTCGGCCAGCTGGTGGGGGAAGAAGGCCATGATGCAGAAGCTGACGGTGCCCAGCACGCAGAAGGTGGCCAGGGCCAGGGAGAACACCTTTTTTACCTGGTTCCCCCGGCCCACGGCGTTGGCCTCGGACACCATCTTGGACAGGGCCACCGGCAGGCCGCCGGTGGAGATGATGATGAGCAGGGAGTAGATGTTATAGGCGGTATTGAAGTCGGCAAAGCCCGCGTCGGACAAAATTCCGCCCAGGGGGATCTTATACAGCGCCCCGATGAGCTTGACCACGATGACGCTGGCCGTCAGAATGGCGGCGCCGCCGAAGAAGGAATTCTTTTTTGGGGTGGAAGCAGACATATCCTCAGACCTTTCCCATCACTTGAAGAGCAGGGGCAGGGCATACCGGCTGACCTCGTCCTTGATCTTATCCAGGTCCAACGTCAAAAACGCCCCGTTTTGGTATATGACGCGGCCCCGGGCCATATTCATCGCCACGTTGGAGCCGTGGGCGGAGAACACCAGGTTTTCCGCCTCGTCATGGCAGGGGATGAGGTTGGGGGCGTCCATGTCCACCAGGATCAGGTCGGCCACGCGGCCCGCCTCAATCCGCCCGGTGCTGCGCCCCAGCGCCCTGGCGCCGTTGACGGTGGCCATCTCCAGCGCCTGGGGTGCGGTGACCGCCATGGGGTCGCAGCCCACGCCGTTGTGGAGGACGGCGGCCAGCTTCATATCCGCGAACATATCCACACTGTTGTGGGAGCTCACCCCGTCGGTGCCCAGGGCCACGTTCACCCCGGCCCGGAGCATATCGGGGATGGGGGCCACGCCGGAGCCCAGCTTCAGGTTGGAATAGGGGTTGTGGACGCAGGACACGCCCTTCCGCGCCATCACCGCCCAGTCCTCCGGCGTGGTGTAAACGCAGTGGGCGGCGATGGCCCTCCCGTCCCACACGCCGTATTGGTCCAGCAGCTGGATGGGGGTGAGGCCGTGGTAGCGGGACTTGCATTCCTCGTGCTCTTTTTTAGTCTCCGAGATATGCACGTGCATCCCCAGGCCGTGCCTCCGCGCGAAATCCGCCACCCACTCCCACACCGGGGCGCAGGAGGTATATTCCGCGTGGATGGACGCGTCCGCCAGAATCTGGCCGTCCCCGGCGTTGTGCCAGTCCTCGTACAGCCGGATGTGGTTTTCGCAGTCCTCACATTTGTCCGGGGAGAAGGTCTCCGGGCTGTCGAAATACACCCCGCCCACTGACAGGTTGGCGGAAATGCCCGCGTCCAGCACCTGCTTTGCGATCACCCCGGGGCGCATATACATGTCGGCGATGCAGGTGACGCCGGAGGCGATCATCTCCGCCAGCCCCAGCCCCGTGGCGGCGGCCAGGGAGCGGTCGTCCCAGCGGTCCTCGGCGGGGAAGATGAAATCCTGGAGCCAGCTTTGCAGGTCGTGCCCCCCGCCGTACCCCCGCATGAGGGTCATGGGCACGTGGGTGTGGCAGTTGACAAAGCCGGGCATCATCACCTTGCCGGTGCAGTCGATGGTCTGGTCAAAATCCCCCACGGGGCGCTCCGCCCCCACATAGGAGATTTTTTCCCCCTCCACCGCCACAAAACCGTCCCGCAGGGTGGCAAACCCCTCGTCCATCAGCAGGGCGGTGACGTTGGTAAACAGCGTAGTCATAAACAGGCTCCCCCTTTACAGCTTTTCCAGGCAGGCCAGCACCAGCCGGGAGAATTTGTCCCTGGCCGCGGCGGCGGCGTCCAGCACCTCCTGCTCGGACAGGGGCTGGTCCAAAATGCCCGCCGCCATGTTGCTGAGCAGGGTGAAGCCCAGAATTTCCATACCACAGTGGCCGGCCACGATGGCCTCCGGCGCGGTGGACATGCCCACCGCGTCGCCGCCCAGAATCCGGGCGGCCCGCACCTCGGCGGGGGTCTCGTACTGGGGGCCGTAGCAGTAGAAGTACACCCCCTCCCGCAGGGGGATGGACAGCTCCGCGGCAGCCTGGCGGGCTACCTCCTGGAGGCGGACGGTATACAGGTGGGAGGCGTCGGGGAAGCGCACGCCGAACTCCGGGAGGTTGGCCCCCCGCAGCGGGGACTCGGAGAACAGCTTGATCTGGTCGGTGATGAGCATCAGGTCCCCCGCCTGCCAGTCGGTGCGCACACACCCGGCGGCGTTGGTGACCACAAGGGTGTCGCAGCCCAGCAGGCGCAGCACCCGTACGGCGTAGGATACCTCGTCATACCCGTACCCCTCATAGTGGTGCATCCGCCCCTGCATGACGGCCACGTTCCTGCCCGCCAGCACGCCGAACACCAGCTGCCCCTTATGTCCCGGGGCGGTGGACGCCTTGAAGTGGGGAATCTCGCCGTAGGAGATGGCAGTGGGATTTTCCACCACGTCGCCCAGGAAGCCCAGGCCGGAGCCCAGCACCATGGCAACTTTGGGGATAAATCCCCCGATTTTTTCCTTGATGTAATCAGCGCTCTGCCGGTATTGCTCAAATGTGTACGCCATAGCCGCACCCTCCCATAATAAATTTTTGATGATTCAATATAGTTTACACCACTTTCCCACAAAAATCAATGAACAGGATATAAATTCCGCAAAAAGCCCGCAGGTTTTGTGAACGCTCCCCGTTGCTTTTTTAGCTGGATTGGAGTAAAATACCGCCGACTACAATTTTAAGGAGGCCGGACGGATGCGAGACGGCTTTGTAAAGGCGGCGGCGGGTACGCCGAAAATCCGGGTGGCGGACTGCGAATACAATGCGGGGCAGATCATTGCCCTGATGGAGGAAGCGGCCGCGCAGGGTGTAAAGGTGCTGGCCCTGCCGGAGCTGTGCGTCACCGGGTACACCTGCGGCGACCTGTTTTTGCAGCCCACCCTGCTGGACGGGGCGGAGCGGGCGCTGGCGCGGATTTTGGAAGAGACCAGGGGGCTGGATATGCTCACCGCCCTGGGCCTGCCGGTCAGATGCCAAAACAAATTGTATAACTGTGCCGTAATAATACAAAAAGGCGCAATCCTGGCGCTGGCCCCCAAAACCCATATCCCCAATTACGGGGAATTCTATGAGGCCCGCTGGTTTGCCTCCCCTTCCGAGACGCTCAATGGCTGTGAATTTGAACTGGCGGGACTGCCGGTGCGCATGGCCACCCATCCGCTGGTGGAATGCGGGACGGTGCCGGGGCTGGTCATCGGCGTGGAGATCTGCGAGGATTTGTGGGCCCCGGCGCCCCCCTCCATCCGGCTGGCGGTGGAGGGGGCCACCCTCATCCTGAACCTGTCCGCCAGCGATGAGGTGGCGGGCAAGGCGGATTACCGCCGCCAGCTGGTGACAAGCCAGTCCGGGCGGCTGGTGTGCGGCTATATCTATGCCGACGCGGGGGAGGGGGAGAGCTCCACCGACCTGGTATTCACGGGGCACAACATGATCGCGGAAAATGGGACGCTGCTTGCGGAGGGCCGGTTCAGCACCGGGCTGACCATCAGCGAGATTGACGTACAGCGGCTGACCTATGAGCGGCAGAGGATGAACACCTACGCCGCCCCGCCCGGCGATGGGTATACCTTCTCTGATTACTGCAAATTTGAGCGGGAGGAAACCACCCTCACCCGCCCCGTCTCCCCCACCCCCTTCATCCCGGCGGACACGGGGGCCCGGGAGCAGCGCTGTGAGGAAATCCTCACCATCGCCGCCCTGGGGCTGAAAAAGCGGCTGGAGCACACAAACGCCGCCTGCGCCGTGGTGGGGCTGTCCGGCGGCCTGGACTCCACCCTGGCCATCCTCACCGCCGCCAAGGCGTTCGACCTGCTGGGCCGAGACCGTCAAGGGATTCTAGCTGTCACCATGCCCTGCTTCGGCACCACCCGCCGCACCCGCTCCAACGCGGAGCTGCTGGCCCGGGAGCTGGGGGCGGAGTTTATGGAGGTGAACATCGGCGCGGCGGTGGAGCGGCACTTTGCCGACATCGGCCAGTCCATGGACGACCACAGCGTCACCTTTGAAAACGCCCAGGCCCGGGAGCGCACCCAGGTGCTCATGGATCTGGCCAACCAGCGGGGGGGGCTGGTCATCGGCACCGGGGACCTGTCCGAGCTGGCCCTGGGCTGGGCCACCTATAACGGCGACCACATGTCCATGTACGCCGTCAACGCCTCCATCCCCAAAACCCTGGTGCGGCATCTGGTGGCCTGGGAGGCGCAGCGCCGGGGCGGATCAATCGGAGAGGTGCTGCGGGACATTCTGGATACCCCCGTCTCCCCGGAGCTGCTTCCCCCCAGGGACGGGGAGATCGCCCAAAAGACCGAGGACCTGGTGGGGCCCTACGAGCTCCATGACTTCTTCCTGTATTACGCCGTCCGCTGGGGCTTCCCGCCCCGGAAGGTGCTCCGCCTGGCCGCCTGCGCCTTTGGGGGGCGGTATGACCGGGAGACTCTGCTCAAGTGGCTGAAGAACTTCTACCGCCGGTTCTTCTCCCAGCAGTTCAAGCGCTCCTGCCTGCCTGACGGGCCCAAGGTGGGCTCGGTGGGGCTGTCTCCCCGGGGCGACTGGCGGATGCCCAGCGACGCCGCGGCAAAGCTGTGGCTGGATGAATTGGAGGAGCTTTCATAAAACACAAAGCGCCAGCAAGTCGCCCAATGGGGCCCCCACAAAGCCGCCTTTCGGCTTTGTGGGGAGAGGAGGCACAGCGAAATGAGTGAGCTTTGGCCGCAGGCCGAAGCGAGGGATATGGAGCTTGTGCCGACGAGGCGGATGCCCAGCGACGCCGCGGCAAAGCTGTGGCTGGATGAATTGGAGGGATTAGATTAACATGAACATCCTTGTCAGCCTATTTCTCACCTTCGCACGCATCGGCGTGTGCACCTTCGGCGGCGGTTATGCCATGCTGCCCATACTCCAGCGGGAGCTGGTGGAGGACAAAAAATGGGCCACCGAAACCGAGCTGGCCGACTACTATGCCGTGGGCCAGTGCACCCCCGGCATCATCGCGGTGAACACCGCCACCTTCGTGGGCCGCAGCCAGGCGGGCATCGCCGGAGGCGTCGTCGCCACCCTGGGGCTGGTCTTCCCCTCCCTGGTCATCATTATGGTCATCGCCGCATTCCTGCAAAATTTCATGCACCTTGAATTTGTCATCCATGCCTTTAACGGCGTGCGGGCCGGGGTGGTGGCGCTGATTTTGTCCAGCGTCATCAAGCTGTTCAAAAACGCCGTCATGGACTGGCCCACCCGCGTCATCTACGCCGTGGTGTTGATCCTGGCCGGATACGGCGCCCTCTTCTCCCTGCCCCAGGGCGCGCTGGGGGCGGCGCTGGGCGTGCTGAGCTCCCCTGTGTTCCTGGTCATCGCCGCGGGCGCGGCGGGGCTGGGCGTGCGCTGGGCGAAGGGAGGGCTGAAATGATGGTGCTTCTCCAACTGTTCTTTGAGTTCTGCCGGGTGGGGCTGTTCTCCGTGGGCGGGGGGCTTGCCACCATCCCCTTCCTCACCGACCTGGGGGAGCGCACCGGCTGGTTCTCCCCCGGCGACCTGGCCAACATGATCGCCATCTCCGAATCCACCCCCGGCCCCATGGGGGTGAACATGGCCACCTATGTGGGCTTCCACACCGCCGGCGTGGTGGGGGGCGTGACGGCCACCCTGGGTCTGGTGTCCTCATCCATCGTCATCATCCTCATCATCGCCGGGTTCTTGCAGC
Organism: uncultured Oscillospiraceae bacterium; assembly: GCA_910587255.1. GTDB lineage: Bacteria > Bacillota > Clostridia > Oscillospirales > Oscillospiraceae > Enterenecus. The sequence continues at coordinate 32,491 of CAJUKT010000091.1, read as the reverse complement.
GCTTCCGCCAGTCCAAGGCGGTGGACGGGGTGTTCTACGGCCTGCGGGCGGCGTCGGTGGCCCTCATCACCGCCGCCCTGCTCCAGGTGGCCAAGGTCGCCTTGCTCCGGCCCGCCCAGGGCCTGGAAAGCGCCTTTGCCTACTACCCCGACTGGATCGCCATTCTCCTGGCCGCCGCCATCTTCATTCTGGCAAAGTTCACCCCGCTGAAAAAGCTCCACCCCATCTGCTTCATCGCCCTGGCCGCCGCGGCCGGGATCGTGTTCCAGATGTGACACAGAAGAGCCCCCGCCATTCTCATTTGAACGGCGGGGGCAAAAGGCTTTTTTAATTGTAGGCCCGGTAGAGGAATGTCACGATTTCGCCCCGGCTGCACACCTTATCGGGGGAGAAGGCGGTGTCGCTGGTGCCGTTGGTCACACCCTTTTCAACCACCCAATCCACCGCATAGCCATAGGGGGCATCGGTGGGCACATCGCTAAAGCTGCTGGCCTGTGCGTCAGGTTTGTCAAAGGCTTGCCAAATGTAGCTGACGGCGGTTGCGCGGGTGCAGGGCGTGCTGCCGTCAAAACTATCATCAATCATGCCTTTCTCCCGCGCCCACTGAACCGCCAGCTCCATATCTTCAGACGAGGATTTAACCTGTTCCTCACGGGCCGCGCGATAGAGGAACGTCAAAATTTGAGCCTGGGTGCAGTTCTGCTCGGGAGAGAATTTGTCCTCCGCAGTGCCGTTGGTAATGTCACTCATCAGAGCCCAGGCCACGGGGTCGCTAACCCACTTTCCGGTATCGACATCGGTAAACACATCGGAAACCAGGAGGGGGTCGCCAGAAAGCCGATACAGCCAGAAACTGTTTCCCACTATGACTTGAAGCAAATCCCCCTCGTCCAGCAGCTCATACAGACGCTCAGAGTTGAGAACAACATCCCCGTCCCCGTTGACCTGGAAACCAGCGTCTGCGGGGGTAATGTTCCCCGCCACAAGAGTTTTTCCGTCCTTCGGGTCATCATATTCAAACTCCATCGGGTCATCAGTGTTCAGAGGCAAAAGGGAAATATCCTTCCCGGATTCCTGGACAAACAGTCGAGCGAAAAGATACGCGCCTCCGGGCAAATCCTTAAACTGCCCCTCCTCGAAGGGGCCATCTTCCAAATCTGCGGCAGTGAAAGCACAAAGCCTAATCTCGTCTGCGGATTTAACGCCACTTACAACAATGTCTACCCCTTTGGGAGCAAGTTTCACATAACCGCTATCCCCACCGTCCTGAAAGGTTCCATAGGTGATATGGGTGTTGTTGCTGCCAGACCGCGCAAAGCCAACGAGCTTTATAGCCATTTTCTGCAATAGAAAAATGGTGCCGGAATTTTCCGGCGCTTTGGACGTGAGGTGTGCGCCCCCATCCGCCGCGAATGCTGGGACAGCCAGCCCCAGGCACAGGGCCAGCGCGAGGAAAAATGCCGAGATTTTTTTCATGTCCGTTTCTCTCCTTATAAAATATTGTCCAACAGGCGGCGGCGGGGGACGGCTCCCCCGCCTTTTGCCCCTGCTGGAAACATAAAAGCGGCGTCGAGTTTTGAAAAACCCAACACCGCCTTGAATAGATCAATGCGAACACAGCGCACTACACCCATTCCCCCTTGAAAAACGGATAGAAAATGGATATAATGAGCCTGTGGTACAACGTTAAGTTGCTGTGTTGAGTGGTCAGGTCACTCGCGCAGGGCCGTGGGGTGTTGGAAGCGCCCCTCGGCCTGCCGCATTTATGCTTCCACCATGATTTTAGCCTATGCGCGGGGAAAATGCAAGCCCCATTTAGAAGTTTTAGGCGAAAATGCCCAGCCTTTGTGCCAACAGGTGAATACGGCAAAAAAGGAGCGCCAGCTTGCGGGCTGACGCTCCTTCTCTATATGTTTCATTCGCTGTTAGAAGCGTTTCCGGATGGCCGCGGTATTCTTCCCATTCCCCAGACAAAGGAAAATACTTCCTATGAGGCCCCCGCTTATGGCGCGGGGCTTCCCTTTTCCTCTTCCTCTTCGATGGCCCGGAACCGGGGCATGATGCCGATTTTGTCCGGGGTGTGCACCGGGAGCTGGTAGATATCGTGGCCGGGGAACTGGTTCCCCTCCACCAGGCAGGGGCCACCCGGGGTAAAGCATACGTCCCAGCCCACATAGCCCACCTCCGGGATCACCTGGGCGGCCTGGGTGACCAGCTCCACCGCCTTGTCCCAGTCGGGAAAGGTAAAGCCCTTGATGGGCGCTCCGGTGGCCGGATGGTTTTCGTACAGGTTCTTCTGCTTGTCCAGCGCCCGGTCGATGACCGTTCCCGTGACCGGGTCCATGGGGGCCACCATGCCGCCGCTGTTGAAATTGTCCACGAATTTGCCGTTTCCGATGCGGAACATGGCGGTAACCAGATAGACCTTTCCGCTCTTCCCCCGGATGGTCACCATGCGCACGGTGTTGATGGAGCCCGGGTAGATGGCCGCCACTGCCGGGTGCTGGGTGATGACCTCCTCCAGCTCCAGCAGGGGGGCCTTTTCCGCCAGGCGCTCATACAGCGCCTCCAGGGAGGGAAAATCCCCTGTGCTGAGCTTCTCGATACCCCAGCCGCAGCTGCCCTGGGCAGGCTTGGCCATAAACTGGGGATGCCGGCCCAGGAAGGAGAGCACCTCCTCCCGGTTGTCCCCCGTCACCGCCGCCCAGTCTCGGTGCAGAAAGGGCGCAAACCGGGCGTTGAAGCGGATCTTGTCCCCAAAGTCCGCCATGTGGGCCTTGTCGTTATACTTCACCACGATCTCGTTGTTCCGCCCCCGGGTGAGGTAGGTGTCCCGCTGTTCCGGGGTGAGGTTATACATCTCGAACAGGTCGTAGTCCATATAGCCCGCGCCGTATTTCACCGCGCACTGCCGCATGTCCTGGAAGATGGCCCAGCGGGAGCGGCCCGTCTTTTTGTGGATGGAGCTGATTTTGTCCAGCATAGCCCGGTAATTCATGTTGAGCACCCGCTGGATGAGATATTTTGCCTTCATGGAAGCCTCCCCGGCGCGTCCGCCGCAATTCAAAGTACGGCTATTGTACCACATCCGGGGAAAAAGCGCAATGGCTGTGCGCTCAGCCCTGTGCGCCCAGCCGCAGGGAGGGCAGGGCCGCCCTGCTGAGCATGGCTGCCGCCTCGCACCGCAGCACCGGGGCGGCGGGGTCGAAGATCCCCTCCCCCTTGCCGCCCATGATGCCCGCCCGGGCCAGGTTCATGATGCAGGCGTAGTCCGGGTGGGCCTCGGTCACGTCGGTGAAGCGCACCGTCTGGGTTGCCGGCTCCGTCCCCTCCCCCGCCAGGGCGGAGTACAGCCACCGGGCCAGCTCCGCCCGGGTGGCCGGGCGGTCACAGTCCGCCGGGGCTGCGTCCATCATCCTGTTGGCGATGGCGTAGTCCACATAGGGCTGGTACCACGCCGCCCCGGCCTTGGCGGCAAAATCGGTCCCCTCTCCCCAGTAGATGTCCCGCACCCGGGCGGCCACCGTCACCGCCTCCGCCACAGTGATGGTGGCGTTGGGGGCGAAGGTGGCGGGGGTGTTCCCCTTTATCAGCCCCAGCTCATAGGCGCTCTTCACGTTGTCCGCGAACCAGTCGGACGCCCTCACGTCGGTGAACTGGCCCGCCCGGTAGCGGTTGACGGTTTTGAAGTTATCCAGCCCGTGCTTATCCCCCGGCGTGCCGCCGTAAAAGCCCGTGCCCAGCCGCTGCTCCTTGAGGGAGCCGTCCTCTTGCCGCGTGAGGCTCCACAGCACGCCGCCGCCACGGATAACCAGGGTGGTCTGCTCCCCGCAGTCGGCGTAGTCTACCCTGTCCATCACCTGCTTGTATTCGCCGTCCATGGCGTCAAGGAGGTACAGGCTGCCGCCCCGGGTGATGACCGCATCGGAGCCCACCCGGGTCGCGCCGTCCAGCTCGGGGACGCGCGTCATCTGGACCTTACCCGCCTCGTACGTCCACCGCCAGCCCTCGGTCATCTCCATCATGCCTTGCCAGCCGCCGTCCCGGACCAGCACGTTCCAGGACGCCTCCAGCACGTTGTCCGCCAGCTTTTGAGGCTTATTGTCCTGGCCGCTGGCGTCCAGCCCCCAGCCCCACAGCTCATTTTCCGCAGTGACAGCCAGGCCGCCGCGACCGTTGGCCAGTGCATAGGTCACGTTGTCCATCACCTTCTCGTAATAGGATTCTTCGATCTTCTCCAGCCAGGGTGCGCCAAAGGAGCCCCATCCCTGCACCCACAGCTCGCCGTTCTGCCGCAGCACCAGGGTGTGGAACTGGGTCGTGGACACCATGGACACCCCGTCCATGATCTTCACCGGCTTCATGGGATCGTCCGGGTCGCTCTCTCCCTGGAGCATGGGCAGAAAGCGGACCGTGCCGGTGTTGATGCCGTACAGGCCGCCCTCCTTGTCCACGGCGAAGGTGGCCCCCCGGCCGCTGGTGTACACCGCCGCGGCGTTGGGCATCAGCTCCCGGGCCTGCTCGAAGGACGGGTCCCTGCCGTCCCCGCCGAACTCCGGGGCCCCCCAGGCGATCAGCGTACCGTCCGCCCGGATGGCGTAGAAGTCGCCAAAGCCCGCCGCCACCGGCTGCTCCCGGACACGCAGCTTCAGCGGCGCCGGGGCGGCCAGCGCCCCCTGGAACAGCAGCGCACCCAGCGCCAGCGCCAACATGGCCGCCAAATACCGTCTTATCCTCATGTTCAGTCCTCCGTTTCTGTCTCGTCTCCCGCCGCGCTCCCAGGGCCCGGCGGAGTCTATCTCTGTAGACTTCCCTGTTAGGCTATCATAATAGACCTCCCCTGTCAACCCCTCCCAGAAATTTTTGCCATGGCCGGACAGGCGCAAAAAACCGGCGGACGCCAAAGCGTCCGCCGGTTTTTTTGCTTCAATGGGGTGGGTGGGATTACTCCTCCACGATGGCGACCACGTTGGTGGCGCGCACGCCCTTGGCGCCCCGGGGATCAGGCTCGGTCTCGAATGTGACCTTCTGGCCCTCCAGCAGCTTCTTGTAGCCCTCGGCCACGATGGCGGAGAAGTGGACAAACACGTCCTCGCTGCCGTCGTCGGGGGTGATGAAGCCGTAGCCCTTTTCCGCATTGAACCATTTCACAGTACCGCTCATTACCTATATCCTCCTTATTTGTAAAAATTTCGTTTTGAAAGTAGAAGAAAAAAGTCCGCCCTTTCATGTACGAAAGAGCGGGCACAAATCAGTTCATACATCAAAACCATTGTCAGTATAACACTGTGTAAAAAGACTGTCAAGCACACTTTGAAAAAAAACTGAAAACAGGGACAATTTGGAACAAATTTTCATTCGCTTCCACAGAAAACCACAATTTTCTTGTGTCTTCCATTTTATTCCTGAATGTGGAAAAACCGGCGGCCATTCCCCTGGGTTATTATGGAACATTCATCCGGCGCAATCCCCTTGAGCTCCGCCAGCCGCCGGCAGACAAGCTCCACGTGCCCCGAGTGGTTGCGCTCCCCCCGGTGGGGGACGGGGGCCATATAAGGGCTGTCCGTCTCAATCATAATGTGCTCCAGGGGGACGGCCTGGGCGGCCTCCACCGCCTTCCGGGCATTTTTATAGGTGAGCACCCCGGTAAAGGAGATCATCCACCCCAGCCCCGCCAGCTCACGGGCCATCTCGGCGCTGCCGGAGAAGCAGTGGAACACCCCCCGAACCTCCGGGAACTCCCGCACCACATCCATGGAATCCCCGTGGGCCTCCCGGTCATGGACGATAACAGGCAGGTTCAGCTCCCGGGCCAGCGCCATCTGGGCGCGAAATACCCGCTTTTGCAGCTCCCGGGGCGGATTCTCGGGCCAATAGTAGTCCAGCCCGATCTCCCCCACAGCCACCACCTTGGGCCGCGCGGCCAGGGTGCGCAGCTCCTCCACGTCACTGTCCTGCCAGTCCCCGCATTCCTCCGGATGAACCCCCACCGCCGCATAGACAAAGGAATAGCGGCTGGCCAACTCCGCCGCTTGGCGGGAGCTGGCCAGATCGCAGCCGGGGTTGACCACCAGCTCCACCCCCAGACCGGGCAGGGCGGCAAGCACCTGCTCCCGGTCCGGGTCAAACTGGCGGGCGTCGTAGTGGGCGTGGGTGTCGAACAGGCCGGTCAGCACAGCTTGGCCCCGGCGGGAATGGCGTCGTCCACCATCAACAGGTGGAGGACCTCCTCCCCCTTCTCGGTGTGGACGGCGGAGATGAGCATCCCCTGGCTCTCCCGGCCCATCATCTTCCGGGGGGGCAGGTTGACGATGGCCACCAGGGTCTTGCCCACCAGCTCCTCCGGCTTGTAATACATGGCGATGCCGGAGAGGATCTGCCGGTCCGTCCCCGTGCCGTCGTCCAGGATAAACTTGAGCAGCTTGTCCGACTTGCGCACATTTTCGCAGCTCTTCACCTTCACCGCCCGGAAATCGGACTTGCAAAAGGTGTCGAAATCCACGTGCTCCTCAATAAACGGCTCCACCTCCAGCTCGGGCAGGGCGTCCTTCCGGGCCTCCTCCATGATCGCGTCCAATTCACTCAGCTCCTTTTCCATATCAATGCGGGGGAACAGGTTCTCCCCTTTGGACACGGACACACCGCTTGGCAGCGCGCCCCATTGGGCGGCGCTGTCCCAGGTCTGGGCGTCCGCGCTGGCCCCGATCTGGGCAAAAATTTTCTCACTGCTGCCGGGCATGAAGGGGGTGAGCAGCACCGTGCACACCCGCACCGCCTCCAGCAGGTTGTAAAGCACGCAGGCCAGCCGGGCCCCGTTGGCCTCCATATCCTTGGCCAGCGCCCAGGGGGCGTTCTCGTCGATATACTTGTTGGCCCGCTGGATGACCTTGAAGGTCTCCTCCAGGGCGTTCTGGAACTGGAATTTTTCCATCTGCTCCTCATAGCGCCCCCGCAGGCCGGAGGCCAGGGAGATCAGGCTGCCGTCCAGCGCCGGGTCAGCCTGCCGGGCCTCGGGCAGGACGCCGCCGAAATATTTCTCCGCCATGGCGGTGGTGCGGCTGACCAGATTGCCCAAGTCGTTGGCCAAATCGTTATTGATGGTCTGGATGAGCAGCTCGTTGGTGAAGTTCCCGTCGGAGCCGAAGGGGAAGGAGCGCAGCAGGAAGAAGCGCAGCGCATCCACCCCGTACCGCTCGGAGAGCAGGTGGGGGTCCACCACATTGCCCTTGGACTTGGACATCTTGTCCCCGTTGAAGTTGAGCCACCCGTGGCCGTAGACCTTCTTGGGCAGGGGCAGCTCCATGCTCATCAGGAACGCGGGCCAGTAGATGGCGTGGAAGCGCACGATCTCCTTGCCCACAAAATGGGCGTCGGCGGGCCAGAACCTCTCCACATCGCCATACTGCCCGTTTTGATAACCCAGGGCGGTCATATAGTTGAACAGCGCGTCCAGCCACACATAAACCACATGGCCCGGGTCGAAGTCCACCGGCACCCCCCAGGTGAAGGAGGTCCGGGACACGCACAGGTCCTGAAGCCCGCCCTCGCAGTCGATGAAGTTGTTCACCATCTCGTGCACCCGGCTCTTGGGCTCCAGGAAGTCGGTGTTCAGCAGCAGGTCCCGCACCCGGCCGGCGTACTTGGAGGCCCGGAAGAAGTACGCCTCCTCCTCCGCGTCCATCACCTCCCGGCCGCAGTCGGGGCACTTGCCGTCCTTGAGCTGGCTCTCCGTCCAGAAGGACTCGCAGGGCTTGCAGTACTTGCCCTTGTAGGCCCCCTTGTAGATATCGCCCTTGTCGTACATCTGCTTGAAAATCCGCTGGATGGCCTGCACATGGTAGCCGTCGGTGGTGCGGATGAAGCGGTCGTAGGAGATGTTCATCAGCTTCCACAGGTCCAGCACGCCGCCGGGGGCGGCCACAATGTCGTCCACGAACTGCTGGGGGGTGACCCCCGCCTCCCTGGCCTTGTCCTCAATCTTCTGGCCGTGCTCGTCGGTGCCAGTGAGGAACATCACGTCATAGCCGCACAGCCGCTTGTACCGTGCCATGGCGTCGGTGGCCACGGTGCAGTAGGCGTGGCCGATATGCAGCTTGCCCGAGGGATAGTAGATGGGCGTGGTGATATAGTATTTCTTCTCATTCATGGGTGGTCTCCTCCTGTATGCTTTCCTCCCCAAGGGTTCTTGGGTGGGGCCTCGCTTTGGTCCTGGGCAGGCTCTCCAGGCTGGGGGGCAGCCGCCACAGCACCCCAGCCGCCCCCAGCATCTGGGACAGCAGCAGCAGCACGTCCGCCCAGCCGTTCCCCACGGCGGACGCCAGCGCGGCGGCGGACAAAATAAAGGTCATTCCCGCCATCCACAGCAGCCTGCGGGGGCGGCACACCCCGGCGGAAATGCCGGCGAAATCCATATAAAACAGCATCCCGCACACGATGGCCAGCAGCAGCGGCGCGTAATCCCACAGCACCGGGTTGGCAGCGTGGGCCCGGAAGCTCTCCATCAGCCACACACAGCCGGCCACACCGGGCAGGGCGGCGGAAAAGCCCCCCCTGCCCCGCTTGCCGGGACGCAGCCCGTCCCGCCCCAGCTGGAGCAGGCCCAAAAAGCACACCAGCGCCCCCGCCGCCGTGGCCAGGGCCAGCATCCCATTGTTGCTGGGCAGCTGAACGTCGATCCCCTGGGCCAGCCTCGCCCGGGCCTCCTGGTAGTCCTGCCACTGGCCCCAGCCCATTTTCAGCAAAGGGGGGGCCGCAGCCAGCGCCAGGAAGGCCGCCAGCACCTCCAGCACAGGGTACGCCCAGTCCCCCGTCCCCAGAAACGCCAGGTCCCACCGGCAATGCTCCTCCTCCGCCCTGGAGTACCCGGACAGGGCCAGGATGGCCAGCCCCGCCGCCGCCATCAGCAGCACGCACACCAGGATCACGCTGGCCTGCGCCCCCGGCACGGACAGCCCCAGCGGCGGTTCAAAAGCGGACGCCAGCTGCCACCGCCGCAGGGCCGCCGCAGCCAGCGCCCCCGCCCCCGCGCACACCAGCCAGCGCGTCCGCTCCGAAATATTGTCTTTCATGCCAAACCTCCCCATCCGCGCCTTCGCTACAGCCTTTTCCAATGCTCAAAGGGGAACATCACCGCCACGCCCCGGCCAATGACGCACCGGGTATCCACGATGCCGATATCTGGGTAGCGGCTGTCCGCGGACTCGTTGCGGTTATCCCCCATGACGAAGAGGCACCCCTCGGGCACGGTGACGTGGTTGATCCCCTCGCCGTAGCCGGGGACAAACATCTGCTCCTTGATATAGTCCTCCTCCAGCAGCTCGCCGTCCACCCGGACGGCGTTGGCGCCGTAGTCGATATCCACCCGCTGTCCGCCGGTGGCGATGACCCGCTTGACGATGGAATCCTCCTGGTAGCTCTCCTGGGTGAGCACCACCACATCCCCCTGCTTCGGGGTGTAGCCCAGCCCCCACACCAGGATCAGGTCGCCCCCCCACAGGGTATTCTCCATGGACGGGCCGCTGACCACGATAATCCGGGCCACAAAGGTAAACATCATGACAAACACCGCCATCATGCTCACCAGCACCCGTACATTCATATACAGCTCCCGCCCGCCGGAGGTCTCCCTGCGGGGTTTCCCGCCGGACGGCTCCCCGCCCTCCTGGGCGGGCTGCGCCGGCCGGGCCTGTGAATTGCGCTCCGCTTCCGATTCCCAATGTCCCATGCTCAGCTCTCCTGCGTCCCGCCGGCGGCCTTCAGCGCCTCCGGATCGTCATATACCAGCTGGAACTGCGCGGCGTTCATCGTCTCGTGTTCCAGCAGGAACCGGGCCACAAGCTCCAGCTTGTCCCGATCCCGCTCTAATATCTCCCTGCACCTGGCATAGGCCCCGTCCAGCAGCGACTTTACCTCCTGGTCGATAAGGGCGGCGGTCTGCTCCGAGTAGGGCTTGGCCTGGGCCATGGAGCGGCCGATGAACACCTCGTCATGGCCGGAGTTGAAGGTGGCGTGGCCCAGCTTTTCGCTCATGCCGTACTTGGTCACCATGTTCCGGGCAATCTGGGTGGCCCGCTCCAGGTCGCTCACCGCCCCCGTGCACACAAAGCCCAGGGCGGTCTCCTCGGCGCACCGCCCGCCCAGCAGGGTGCACAGGGTCTCCCGCAGCTTCTGGCTGGACACGTGGTCCCGGTCCTCCTGGGGGCGGTTGATGGTCATGCCCGCCGCGTCCCCCCGGGGGACGATGGTGATCTGCTGCACCGGGTCCTGGGTGGACAAGGCGTGGCTGACCACCGCATGGCCCGCCTCGTGGTAGGCAGTGATGCGCTTATCCTCCTCCAGCTTCACCCTGCTGCGCTTCTCCGGCCCGGCGATCACCTTGATCACCGACTCCTGAATGTCCGCCAGGGTGATATAGGGCTGGTCGCGCCGGGCCGCCAGCAGGGCGGATTCGTTCATCAGGTTCTCCAGGTCCGCGCCGGTGAAGCCGGTGGTCTCCCGGGCGATCTCCTTCAAATCCACATCGTCCGCCAGGGGCTTTTTCCGGGTGTGCACCCGCAGGATCTCCTCCCGGCCCTTCATATCCGGCCTGCCCACGTAGACCTGCCGGTCAAACCGGCCCGGGCGCAGCAGGGCGGGGTCTAAAATATCCTGCCGGTTGGTGGCGGCCAGCACGATGACGCCCTCGTTGGCGGCAAAGCCGTCCATCTCCACCAGCAGCTGGTTGAGGGTCTGCTCCCGCTCGTCGTGGCCGCCGCCCAGCCCCGCGCCCCGCTGGCGGCCCACCGCGTCGATCTCGTCGATGAACACAATGGCAGGGGATTCCCGCTTGGCCTGGTCAAACAGATCCCGGACGCGGGACGCGCCCACGCCCACGTACAGCTCCACAAAGTCGGAGCCCGAGATGGACAAAAAGCGGACCCCGGCCTCCCCCGCCACCGCCCGGGCCAGCAGGGTCTTTCCCGTGCCCGGCGGGCCCACCAGCAGCACGCCCTTGGGGATGCGGGCCCCCAGGTCGATGAACTTCTGCGGCTGCTTGAGGAAGTCCACCAGCTCCTGGAGCTCCTGCTTCTCCTCGTCCGCCCCGGCCACGTCGGCAAAGGTGACGGCGGTGTCCTTGGCCTCCACGGTGCGGGCGCGGCCAAAGCGGCTCGCCCCCGGCCCGCCGCCACCGCCGCCCTGGGCGCTTTGCTGGTGGGCGCCCAGCATCATCCAGATAACCATGGCCAGCGCCGCCGACGCCACCGCCGGCAGCAGCACCACCAGCCACATGGGCGGCTCAAACCCCTGCTCAAAATCGTAGCCGCGGATGATCCCCCGCTGGTGCTGCTCCTCGATGAGGGGACCCAGCTCCTCCCGGAAGGCGTCCACATCCGCCAGGGCGTGGCGGAAAACGGCGCCGTCGCCGCCCTGTATGGTCAGCAGCCCGCTGCCGTCCACCACAAAATAGGCCACCTGCTCCTGCCGGAAGCAGTCCACCACGGCGGCATAGCTCACCCGGTCCTTCCGTCCGGCCCCGGTGAAAACGGCCAGCCCCCACAGCAGCGCCAGCAGCACTGCCGCATAGAGGACCAGTCCCCTGATTCTGTAACGGTTCAAAATAGTCCTTCTCCTTGGTCGCGGCCCAGCCGCTTATTTTCGTCGAAGCAGGGTAGATCCGGCCGCGCCTTCCGCGAAAGCTGCGCCCGCTCCCCCGCCTCCGCCTCCCCGGCCGCTTATTTTCCGTAGACCGACGGCTTGAGTATCCCCACATAGGGCAGGTTGCGGTAGCGCTCGTCATAGTCCAGCCCGTAGCCCACAATAAAGGCGTCGGGGATGACAAAACCCACATAGTCCGCCGTGATGGGCTTGGTGCGCCGCTCCGGCTTGTCCATCAGGGTGCAGATGCGGATTGAGGCGGGCTTGCGGGCCCGCAGCACATCCATGAGGTAGTACAGGGTGTTGCCCGAGTCCAAGATGTCCTCCACGATGATCAGATCCCGGCCCTCGATGGAGTCGGACAGGTCCTTTTTGATCTCCACCTGTCCCGAGCTCACCGTGCCCGCCCCATAGGAGGACACCACCATAAAGTCCACCGTCACGTCCAGGCTGATGGCCCGGGTCAGGTCGGCCATGAAGATATACGACCCCCGGAGCACCGACACCAGCATGGGCCGCCGCCCGGCGTAGTCGGCGGTGATCCGCCCGCCCAGCTGGACGATCCGGCTGCGCAGCTCTTCCTCGGTGTACAGCACCCGTTCTACATCTGGATGGATCATAACACATTCTCCTCTATTTTAATAATGATATGCAAGGCGGGCGCGCCCGGCGCCGCCAGACAATCCTTTTCCGGGCCCAGCCCGCCCACGGCGGCGGCCCGGCCCCCCAGGGCCAGTACGGGAACCCGCGCCCGGCGGCGGGCGGGGACCTTTCCCTCTATCATCAGTTTTTTTACCGTCTTTTCCGGCCTGCGTCCCAGGGTGAGCCTGTCGCCCTCCCGGCGGGGACGGACGAGGTAGGCTTCCGGCCTGAGGTAAAATTCCCAGGGGCTGATATACGCTTTCGCGGGGCAGGGCGCGGGCGCACACCAGATGCGCCACTCCCCCCATGCCTGCTCCCCCTCCCGCAGCTGCGCGGGCGCAGGGGGCTCCGGGTCCGCCCCAGGGGCCAGCACCAGCAGCTCATACTGCCGGTAAGCCCGCCCGCCGGGCAGATCCGCCCCGGCGGAGGGATCGTCCCCCAGGGCCAGGGCCAGCACCCGCTCCAGATGGACCGCCTGCGCCCCCAGCCCCGCCCGCTCCAGCAGCCCGGCGCACGCCCGCAGGGCCAGGGGACGCGGGGCCTCCCGCAGCACCCGGACGGGCAGGGCCACGCCGTCCGGGATATCCAGCCCCTCCGCCGCCAGGGGGGCGGCCTGGCGGCTCAGCTCCTCCTCGTCCTCCCGCAGGCGGCGGGCGGCGGCAGCGATGTGGGCGGCGGCCTGGGGGTTGAGCTCCTCCAGCAGGGGCAGGAGCTGGTGGCGCACCTTGTTCCTGGTGTAGTTCACGTCTTCGTTGGTCTCGTCCTCCACATGGGGGACGCCGTGTTCCTTCAAATACGCCTCGATCTCGCCGCGGGACACCTCCAGCATGGGCCGGACAATGTTATCCCGGCGCTCCGGGATACCGGCCAGCCCCTTGAGCCCGCACCCCCGGATCAGGTTCATCAGCACCGTCTCCGCGCTGTCCCCGGCGTGGTGGCCGGTGGCGATGAGGGGGCAGCCCGCCTCCAGCGCGGCCTGCCCTAAAAAGCGGTAGCGCAGCGTCCGCCCCGCCTCCTCCAGCGACAAGCCCTCCCGCCGGGCATACCCGGCCACGTCCTCAAAGCCCACGGCCAGGGGGACGCCGCGCCGCCCGCACCAATCCCGGACGAATTTCTCGTCCCGTCCGGCGGTCTCCCGCAGGCCGTGGTTCAGGTGGGCGGCGCACACCCGCCAGCCGTACCGCTCTCTTCCCTCCAGCAGGCGGCACAGCAGGTACATGGAGTCCGCCCCGCCGGACAAAGCGCACAGCACCCCGCTGCCGGGGGGGATGAGCCCGAATTGAAAGGCGTCCCCCATGCTAGTCCTCCTCGTCGTACTGGTAGGCCAGGTTGCGGAAGGTGGTGAACTCCGGCCTCCACTCCAGCATGACGGTGCCCGTCTCGCCGTGGCGGTTTTTGGACACGATGCACTCGGCCACGTTGGGGTTTTCCGTGTCGTCCTCATAATAGCTCTCCCGGTAGAGGAACATCACGATATCCGCATCCTGCTCGATGGCGCCGGAGTCCCGCAGGTCGGACAGCATGGGCCGGCGCTGGCCGGAGGCCCGGCTCTCGTTGGCACGGGAGAGCTGGGACAGGCAGATCACAGGCACATTGAGCTCCTTGGCCATCAGCTTCAGGGCGCGGGACATGTCGGACACCATCTGCTGGCGGTTGTCGCCGGCCTTGGCCGTCCCCCCGGCGGAGGTCATCAGCTGGAGGTAGTCCACGATAACCAGCCCCAGATCGCTGATCCGGCGGCACTTGGCGTTGATATCCGCCACCGACAGGGAGGCGTCGTCGTCAATATACATTTTGGCCTGGCTGAGGGTAGCCACCGCCAGCGCCACCCGGCTCCACTCGTCCTCCCCCACAATGCGCCCGGTGGACAGCTTTTTGTTGTCCATCAGGCACTCGGTAGACACCAGGCGCAGCCCCAGCTGGGCGCGGCTCATTTCCAGCGAGAACACCGCCACGCTCTTGCCCGAGTGCTTGGCCGCCTCCACCCCGATGTTCATGGCGAAGGACGACTTGCCCACGCCGGGCCGGGCGGCCAGGATGATGAGATCGGAGTTGTTCAGGCCCGAGATGCGGCGGTCCAGGTCCACAAGGCCGGTGGAGATGCCGGGGAATTCGTCCCCCGCCGCCTGGCGCTCCTTGATGGTGTCCCACACCTCGTTCATCACGGCGGAGATGTGGCTCATCCCCTGAGCGGAGCGGCCCTGGCGGATGGCATAGATGCGCTGCTCGGCGCACTCCAGCACCTGGGCGGCGGTGCCCGCCTCGGCGCGCACCATTTCAGACAGCTCCCCGGCGACCTCCCCCACCCGGCGCAGCACCGCCTTATCCGCCACAATCTCCACATAGTCCATCACATTGGCGGCGGTGGGGGTGATCTCCATGAGCTGGCGCAGGTAGGGCACGGTGGCGTTTTCATCGTACACCCCCGCCTGCTTCATCCGGTCCACCACCGTCACCGGGTCAATGGTGTCAAACCGGCTGAACATGGTATAGAGCACCTGGTACAGCTCCCGGTTCTGCCGCATATAGAAGTCCTCGGGCAGCAGCCGCTCGATCACCGCGGGCACGCACCGCTCGTCAATGAGCATGGAGCCCAGCACCGCCTGCTCCGCCATGACGGAGTGGGGCGTCTGCAATTCATTCAGTTCCTCGCCGGGCATAAGCCCCACCCCCCTTCAATAACATGTCCGCGTTTTTGCCGGGGCCCCCGCTTCGGTCCAAGCGCACTCACCACGGCTGCGGGCTTCCTTCCTGTCACGCTGCGCCTGTTCGCTGCGCGCGGCTTCGCTCCGCCTCAAGCAAAACCCGCCCAACTGCGTTGGCCTGGGCTTTTGCTTTCGCTTCGCTCCATCCGCGCTGCTCACGACGGCTGGGCGCTTCCTTTCTGTCACGCTGCGAACCGGCCAGGGCGCTCGGCCGCTTCTCCGCGCTTCTTACTTGTCACGCTGCGCGCCCTCCGCGACGGCGTCTACGCCACTGCGGCTGCGCGCGCCGTTTTCCGGCCCTCTGGGCCGAAAAGCCGTCCGCTCCGCTCCGTGTCTTAGCCGCCTGCTCCCGGGCGCTCCGCGCTTCTTATTTATCCTCTATCACCAGCACGTTAATGACCCCGGACACCTCGCTGCCCAGCTTGCACTTCACCTCAAAGCTGCCGAAGGACTTGATGGGGTCGCTGAGCACGATCTTGCTCTTGTTCACGTCGATCTCAAACTGCCGCTTCAGCTCCTCGGCGATCTCCTTGCTGGTGATGGAGCCGAACAGCTTGCCGCCCTGGCCCGCCCGGGCGCGTATCTGCACCTGCACGCCCTTGAGCCGCCCGGCCAGCGCCTGGGCCTGGGCCTTCTCCTCGGCCAGCCGGGCCTGCTTGGCCTTGTCCTGCATCCTCATGGTATTCACGTTCTCCGCGGTGGCCTCCACCGCCAGCTTCCGGGGCAGCAGAAAGTTGCGTCCATAGCCGTCGGACACCTCCACCATCTGGCCCTTCTTGCCCTGACCCTTCACATCCTGCTGTAAAATGACTTTCATGTTTAAGTCCCTCCAATTCAATTATAGGCCGGCGCACCCGCATGTGCCCGGGCTGTGCCAATGGCCGGAGTACTCAGCCTCGCCCCGGCCCATCCGCGCCGCTCACAGCGGCTGCGCGCTTTTATCATCAAAGTACCTGTCCAAAGCCCCATGGAGCTCCTCCAGCACCTGCTCCACCGTTTTGCCGGGGACCTGCGCGCCGGCGGCCCCGGCGTTTCCGCCGCCCCCCAGCGCCTCCAAAATCACCTGGACATTCGTTTCGCTCAGGCTGCGGGCGGATACCACCACCCGCCCCTCCTCGGGATAGAGCACGAAGGACGCGCCCACCCCCGCGATGTTGAGCAGCTCATCCGCCGCCTGGGCCGCCGTCACCCGCCCCACCGCACGGGGGGAGGCGGCGATGGCAATGTCCCTGCGGTACATTTTGGCATTCTGAATCAGGCCGTACTTGGCCACCGCGTCGTCCAGGCCCGTCTGGAACAGCTTGCGCACCTCGCCGGTGTCCCCCCCCGCCCGGCGGAGCATGGCCGCCGCCTCGAAGGTGCGCCCCCCGGTGCGCATGGTGAAGTTCTTGGTGTCCAGCATCAGCCCCGCCATCAGCGCCTCCGCCTCCCCGGGCAGCAGGTCGGTGGGCTCCATCAGATAGCCGATCAGCTCGCTGACCAGCTCGCTGGCGGAGGAGGCGTAGGGCTCGTGGAAATTGAGGTCCGCCCCCTCGATATAGGTTGCGGCCCGCCGGTGGTGGTCGATGACCGCCACCTTGTTGCAGGAGTCCAGCAGCTCCCGGTTCTGCACCTGCTCGGGGCGGTTGGTGTCCACCACCACCAGCAGGGAGCGTGAGTCCGCCCGGAGCATAGCCTCCTGGGAGTCCAGCAGCACCCCCTCATACTGGGGCATCCGCGCCACCCGGTCATAGAGCCCGTCCGCGGGGGTATCCACCGCCTCCCGGATGATATAGTGGGGCACCCCCTTCATCCGGGCGATGGCGCACACGCCCACGGCGGCCCCCACCGCGTCGAAATCAGGGGTGCGGTGGCCCATGACCATGACGCAGGAGGCGTCCGCCACCAGCTCGCCCATGGCCGAGGCCATCACCCGGCTCTTCACCTTGGTGCGCCGCTCGGTCTCCTTGCTGCGCCCGCCGAAGAACTCGAAGGTAAAGCGGTTTTTCACCACCGCCTGGTCGCCCCCCCGGGACAGCGCCATCTCCACCGACAGGTTCGCAAAGCGGTAGAGCTCCTCGAAGGTGTCTCCGTCCACGCCCACGCCGATGGACAAGGTGGCCGGGATGCCCGCCGGGTTGACCACCTCCCGCACACTGTCCAGCAGGGAGAATTTTTCCTCTTTATACTCCGTCAGGTACTGCTCCTCAAACAGGAACAGGAAGCGGTCCCGGTCCAGCCGGCAGAACACCCCGCTGGTGCGCTCCGCCCAGCGGGAAAAGCGCTGGCTGATCTCGCTGAGCATGGCCGAGCGGATGTTTTCATCCTGGCCCTTGATGGCGTCCTCATAGTTATCCAGCAGCAGCAGGGCCAGCACCGGCCGGGTGGCCTTGAAGATATCCCGGGTATCGGCCAGGTCGGTGACATCCAGCCAGTAGGTGGTGGCCAGCAGGCCCTCCTCCTTGCCGGCGGCGGGGCGGGCCATATCCCCGAACACCTGATAGCGCCGGTGGCCCAGCTCCACCTCCTCCGGGCACTCGCTCTTGCCCTCCAGCAGCCAGCGGGAATCAAAATTGGGGGCCAGGTCTGACATCTTGGTGTCAAACATCCGCTCCTGGTCGCCGGTGAGGCGCAGGAAGTGGTCGTTGGACCACACCACCTCGTCGGTATCCGGGCGGAACATCACCAGGGGCAGGGGGCAGTTAAGGGTGCTGTCCCGGGTGGCCTGGTCCATGCTGTCCATCAGTTCCTTCAGATACCGGTCCGCCTCCTGCTTGCGCCGCAGGGCGGATGCGCCGCAGGCGATGAGCAGCACCCCCACCACAATGAGCTCCGCCACCGCCGCCTGGGTCTCCCCCAGCAGGGCGGTGACGCCCGCAAAGGCCAGCATCACCCCGAAGTACAGCCCGATGCGCGGGGCCAGCAGCCGCGTCAGCTTCTGATACACCATCTTCACCTCTTTCCAACCCGATCCAAGGCAGGGGCCGCATTCCATAAGATAATAGATTATACCAAATCGCCGCCGCAAAAACAAGGGCCGGATTTGGGAAAATCCCCATTGCATCCCTGACCCTGCGCTGGTATAATATCATTACTTTACATCGTCAAAGGAGCCGATCC
Source organism: uncultured Oscillospiraceae bacterium (assembly GCA_910587255.1). Classification (GTDB taxonomy): domain Bacteria; phylum Bacillota; class Clostridia; order Oscillospirales; family Oscillospiraceae; genus Enterenecus. The sequence goes on along the minus strand of CAJUKT010000091.1, from coordinate 14,411 downwards.
CTATGCTGGATATCAAAATCACCCCCGCCCAGGCCCTCAAGCCCCAGCCCGACCCGGACAAGCTGGTGTTCGGCAAGACCTTCACCGACCACATGTTCCTGATGAACTACGACGCCGGCCAGGGCTGGCATGACCCCCGCGTCGTCCCCTACGGCCCGCTGCCCTTCGAGCTGTCCTGCATGGTGTTCCACTACGCCCAGGAGATCTTCGAGGGCATGAAGGCCTACCGCGCCCCCGGCGGCCAGGTACAGCTCTTCCGGCCCTATGAAAACGCCCAGCGGCTCAACTCCTCCTGCCGCCGCCTGTGCATCCCCGAGATCCCCGAGGACGACTTCGTCCAGGCGGTGAAGGCCGTGGTGGGCGCGGATCGGACCTGGGTGCCCCATAAGGTGGGCGCCTCCCTCTATATCCGCCCCTTCATCATCGCCACCGACAACGGCCTGGGGGTGCACGCCTCCCACAGCTACCTCTTTGCCGTCATCTGCTGCCCGGTGGGGGCCTACTATCCCGAGGGCATCAACCCGGTGAAGATTTACGTGGAGGACCAGGACGTGCGCTCCGTCCGGGGGGGCACCGGCTTCACCAAATGCGGCGGCAATTACGCCGCCTCCATCCGCGCCGGCGAGCGGGCGGAGGGACAGGGCTTCTCCCAGGTGCTGTGGCTGGACGGCGTCCACCGCAAGTATATTGAGGAAGTGGGCTCCATGAACGTGATGTTCAAGATCGGCAGCGCCGTCATCACCCCGGAGCTCACCGGCTCGGTGCTGCCCGGCATCACCCGCAAGAGCTGCCTGGAGCTCATCCGCAGCTGGGGCATCCCGGCGGAGGAGCGGCTCATCTCCGCCCAGGAGCTGTTCGACGCGGCCCGGACGGGCGCCCTGGAGGAGGCCTGGGGCACCGGCACGGCGGCGGTGGTATCCCCCATCGGCCTGCTGGCCCAGGGGGAGGAGAAGGTCACGGTCAACGGCGGGAGCATCGGCCCGCTGACCCAGCGGCTGTACGACACCCTCACCGGCATCCAGTGGGGAACCCAGCCCGACCCCTACGGGTGGGTCGAGCCCGTGGAATAAGGAGAAACAACCGCCCCGGACGGCAATGCCGTCCGGGGCGGCTGCTGTTGCCGCGCTTCCATCCGCGCTGCTCACCACGGCTCAGCGCTTCTGTCTTGTCTCGCTTCGCCTGCTCGCTGCGCGCGGCTTCACTCCGCCTCCGGCAAAACCCAGTCCCGCTCTGCGGTCCTTGGGCTTTTGCCCTCGCTCCGCTCCATCCGCGCTGCTCCCGACGGCTCAGCGCTTCTGTTTCGCCGCCCGGATAAACTCCCGGAACAGCGGGTGCGCCCGGTTAGGCCGGGACTTCAGCTCCGGGTGGAACTGGCACGCCGCGAACCAGGGGTGCCCCGGCAGCTCCACCACCTCCACCAGCCGCCCGTCCGGGGACAGGCCGGACAGGGCCAGTCCCGCCTTTGTCAGCGCCTCCCGGTAGTCGTTGTTGAATTCGTAGCGATGGCGGTGGCGCTCACTGATCTCATTTGTGCCGTAGATAGATGCGGCCAGCGATCCCTCCTCCAGTCGGCAGGGATAGCTGCCCAGCCGCATGGTGCCCCCTTTGGCGGTCACCCCCACCTGGCCGGGCATCAGGTCAATGACGGGATAAGGGGTGGTGGGGTCCAGCTCGGAGGAGTGGGCCCCCGCCAGAGCGCACACGTGCCGGGCGTACTCCACCACCACCAGCTGCATCCCCAGACAGATACCCAGAAAAGGAATTTTGTTCTCCCTGGCGTACCGAATGGCCTCAATCTTGCCCTCGATCCCCCGGCTGCCAAAGCCGCCGGGCACCAGGATGCCCTGGACGCCCGCCAGCAGTCGGTCTGCCGTATTCGCCGTGACCTCCTCGGAATTGACCCAGCGGATGTTCACCGAGACACCGTTTTCGATGCCGCCGTGGGTCAGCGCCTCCGCTACCGACAGATATGCGTCGTGCAGCCCCACGTACTTGCCCACCAGGGCGATGGTGACGGCTCCCGCGGGATGCTTGGCCCGGTGGACCATGGTGGCCCACTCGGTGAGGTCCGGCGCGTGGCAGATCAGCCCTAAGCGCCGCACCACCACGTCGGCCAGCCCCTCCCGCTCCAGCATGAGGGGCACCTCGTACAGCAGCTCCGCCGTCAGGTTGGGGATGGCGTGGTCCACGGGGATATTGCAGAACAGGGAAATCTTGTTCAAAATGTCCTGGGGAACGGGGGCGTCGCTGCGGCACATGATCACGTCGGGCTGAATGCCCAGGCTGAGCAGCTCCTTGGCGGAGTGCTGGGTGGGCTTGGACTTCAGCTCCCCGGAGCCGGGGATGGACACGATGAGGGACACATGGATAAACATCACGTTCTGCCGCCCCCGCTCGGCAGCCACCTGCCGGATGGCCTCCAAAAAGGGCTGGCTCTCAATATCGCCCACGGTGCCGCCAATCTCCACAATGGCCGCGTCCACATCCGTCCCCTCCAGGGAGTAGATGTGCCGCTTGATCTCGTCGGTGATGTGGGGGATGATCTGCACCGTGCCCCCTAAATAGTCCCCCTCCCGCTCCCGGTTGAGGACGTTCCAGTAGACCCGCCCGGCGGACACCGAGGAGTTCACGGTGAGGTTTTCGTCGATAAACCGCTCGTAGTGGCCCAAATCCAGGTCGGTCTCCGCCCCGTCGTCGGTGACGAACACCTCCCCATGCTGGTAGGGGGACATGGTGCCCGGGTCCACGTTGAGGTAGGGGTCCAGCTTCTGCACCCGCACCCGCAGCCCCCGCTGCTTCAAAAGCCGGCCCAGGGACGCCGCCGTGATGCCCTTGCCCAGCCCGGACACCACCCCGCCGGTGACAAAGATAAATTTTGTGCCTGTAGTCATGTGAATTCCTCCCCGGGGCAGGGGGAGCGCCCCGTCTGCCCCGCCCAGTTTCCATTTAACGGCTTATTTTACGCCCCCCGGCGGGGCAAGTCAAGGGGAATGCCCGCACAAATCCCATATGTCCGCGATTGACGGGGCGGGGCGGCTGTGCTATCATAAACTCTGCCGCCGGAAGGCGATCTAGAATAAAGCTGGAGATGAGTGAACATGTTCAATCTGTTCAAGAAGCGGGAGCCCGCCCTGCCCCCGGAGGAGCGGGTATCCGCCTGCCTGCAAAGCGGGGATTACACCGGGCTGGCCAAAGCCTATTACGACCTGGGCCTCTCCGCCCTGAATGCGGAAAACCCGGGCGCGGCCATGCTGTGGCTGAGCCGTGCCGACACCATTTACAGCGCCCGGGAAGACGTGTATGAGCAGCTGGGGGAAAAGCTCACCGACGACTGCTCGGACAAGATCGGCGAGCTGGAGGACGCCCCCCTGCTGGCTAATCAGATGGTGGAGGAAATTGAGGACAAAATGGGCGAGCTGGGGGACGCCCAGGTGCGGGTATGGTCGCTGCTCACCCTGTCCCGGCTGGCTCCGGTGGGGGAGCGGCTGGCCGCCCTGCCCGGCTGCGGGGTGCTGGGCACGCTGGGCCGGTGCGTGGAGCTGGTGGTGAAGTCCTTCCAGGAGGCCATCAGCCAGGAGGAATTCAACTTCCTCAAAACCGTGTGCGGCGACCTGTACGTCCTGAGCGACGACGAGGCGTTTTTCGCCGGGGGCGAGATCCCCTGTGCCGCCGGCGCGCCCCTGCAGGTCTTTGACCTCAACGGCATGTCCACCCTGCTGAGCGTCCAGGGGCTGCTGGACGGGCAGCTTCTCTGTCTGACGGGGGAGCCTGTGCAGGACGACGGCGGGCTGATCCCCTGCGCCCTGGTCCCCGACTACTGGCAGCGCACCGCGGGCGGGAGCCTCCGGGACATCCCCCAGGTAAAGGCCGAGCTGGATCGCATCTGGGCCGATTATGATTTTGTGCGCTCCGGCCCCACCTGGTCCGCCGTGGCCCAGCGCATCGAGGGCTATAAAGCCCTGGACATTTTCGCCTCCTGAATACATGAAGCCGCCCGGGAACCCTCGGGCGGCCTTTTTTGCCTATACCTCTTGCAGCCCCGCCTCCGCGCAAATTTTTGATTCCCAGGCAGGCTTTCCCCATCTGAAGGAAATCCGGGGCTCTGTCATCAACTCTGCCTCAGGTTCCACACAAAATACGGGGCCAGGGAAAAATTCCCCGGCCCCATTGCGTCAATTGTTTCATTCCTCTTATGCTTCTTGAGTCATGGTGCCCAGTAGGTTGCCCCGCCATATGCGGTAGATGCCGCAGCGGAAAATGTGTCATTGGAACCAATCTCCCCAATCTCTGATAATTCCACGCCTAAATAGCGGGAAAGCGTATCTATATTCAACTTTGAAATTGCAGATGTTTCTTCTCGACTTTGTGTCACCGCCTGTGCGCATTCAATCAAACAGTCATTCACATCCTCTCGAACAGCCAAGAGCGAAATTCCCGGAAAATACATGGAAACATTCTCTATGCCGCCCTCTATTGAGTTAAACGCATATATGTTGGCGAGCAGCGGATAGGTTAGTACCGTCTCCAACAGGGCCGGAGTGGTCATCGAAGCCAACAGTTCCTCGTCTACATGGCAAGCCTGGATCTTTTCCTCCAAAGTGTTCAGAGCCCGCCATTCTGCTGTTCCCGGCAGAATAGGATACTGATAGGGTTCATCCACCGTGTAAATGGATTCCGGGGTAATGTCGGCGGCGGAAGCGCATAGCAGTCCCCCCCACAAAGCCACGCACACGGCCAAGAGAAACAAGATTTGATATGTCTTTTTTTCCACAAATAAAACCTCCTGAAACGTGGTTATTAACAGCACCCATATTTGCCGGCTTTGCTTAAATCCGACTATGATATTTATACTACAAAGAGTATAATTTATCAATACTTTAAATCGAGATTGGCCTATTCCCACCGGCACTGGCGCAGACCGTCCGGGGTCAGCTCCAGGACGCGGGTGCACACCTCGTCCAGATACAGCCTGTCATGGGACACGCTGATGATGACCCCGGGGAAATCCGCCAGCACCCGGCGGATCACCGGGGCGGACAGGGGGGAGAAATTCCGGGTGGGCTCGTCCAGCACCAGCACGTTTGCCCCGTTCAGCACCATGGACAAAAACAGCAGTTTGGCCCGCTGGCCCCCCGACAGCCCCGCCGCCGGGTGCTCCATCTCCTCCGCCTTGTACTTCATATTGCCCAGTAAGGTGCGGGCCCTTGTCACGTCGTCCCTGCGCCCGGAGGGGGCCAGCACCTCCACCGGGGTCTTGTCCCCCAGCAGCAGATCGCCGTAGTCCTGGGGCATGTAGGCCGCCCGCAGGTCGCCCCGGGCCAGCAGCCCGTCCGCCGCCAGCTTCAGCAGGGTGGATTTGCCCACGCCGTTGGGGCCCACGATGCCGATCTTTTCCGGCCCCGTCACCCACAGCCGCACGTCCCGGGCCAGCACCCGCTCCCCGGCGGTGAGCTCTGGCAGGTCCAGCCGCAGCACCGTCTTGCCCGCGGGAAAGACGGACCGGCCCGCGTCGAAAAAGGTGAGGATGGCCTCCTCCCACTCAGGCAGGGCGGTCATGTCCTCCTTTTCCCGTTCAAACCGGCGCCCGATGGACAGCACCGTATGCATTTTCTTTTTCATAATTGCCGCGTTGTGGGGGTCCTGACGGGTGGCGGTGGCCAGCGCATGATCCATCTTGTCCCGGATCTGGCGGTATTTGGCCATCTTTGCGTCGTACTCCGCCCGCTCCTTCCGGGCCACCTGCTCCTGGTGGACAAAGCCCGCCTGCCGCCGCTCCACGTACTCCCCGTACCCCGTCCGGGCCACCGTATACCGGGGCAGGGTGCGCCGCCGCAGCCGCTCCAGGTGGATGACCACGTTGGCGGTGCGCTCCAGCAGCGTCTCATCGTGGGAGATGTAGAGCACCGGCACTTTACACCCCAGCAGAAACCCCTCCAGCCACTCCAGGGTCTGAAGGTCCAGGTCGTTGGACGGCTCATCCAGCAGCAGCACATCGGGGCTGTCCAGCAGCAGCAGGGCCAGGCGCAGCTTCACCCGTTCCCCGCCGGACAGGGTGTCCATGGGGCGCTCATCCCAGAACAGCTCGGGGCGGAGCCCCACCTGCCGGGCGGCGCGGTCTAACGCTTTGGGGCCGGCCCCCTCAAAGGCGGGGACAGCCTGGCAGAACTCCCATACCGGCTGTCCCAGCTGCCCCGGGGTGAGCTCCTGGGCCAGGTAGCCCTTCCGCAGCCCCCTGTCCACAATCTCCCCCGTCCACTCCGCGTAGGGCTCCACCAGCGCCGGGTTATACAGCAGCTTGAGCACACTAGATTTGCCGTTCCCCTCCTCCCCGATGAGGGCCGCCCGGTCGCCGGGGGCCAGGGTGAAGGACAGCCCCTCCACCAGGATGGTCAGGTCCTTTTTATGGGTGACGGTGAGGTTTTTCACCTGAAACATACGCATCCGCTCCTTTTACGCAAAAAATCCGTCTTTCATGACAGAAAGACGGATCACATGACGAAAAGGCAGGGGCATATGACACGCCCCCGGTCAAGCAAGCCGCCCTTCGCGCCATGAAAGCCCAGGCCCATGTTACATGGGCCCCAACCTCTTGTTCACAGCTTGAAGTTCAACTTACTTGTTGCGCATCTTTTCACCCTTTTCCCTGAGATTGAGGACAGTATATCATACCCTGCCGCCGCTGTCAACCCTGGGCGCATTCCCCCTTGACAGCCCCGCCGGGGTGTGATATTATCATCTTGTCTCTACTATATTTTTAACAATAGTAAATTTTACACGAGTGAAAGGAGCGTGTCCCCGTGAAAAAGGATTACATGGCCCGGCTGGAGCAGGCCGCCCGCTGGCGGCTGCCCCCGGAGGAGGCGGAGGACGTGATCGCCGACTACCGGGACATCGTGGGCTCCCCGCCCCGGAGCGAGGAGGAGCTGCGCCGGGAGGTGGGCGACCCCGAGCAGGTGGTGCGCCTGCTGGTGCAGCCCCCCAAGGCGTACTACGCCTGGCTGGCGGTATTCGCCGCCCTGGCGGCGTGCCTGCTGGCGGCGGCGCTGGCCCCTCTGCCCGCCTCCCCCTCCTATATGCTCCTCAAATGGTATGAGTGGGGCGGCAGCTATCATCTGGTGGACGCCCCTGTCAACATCTTGACCGTGCTGCCCCTCCTCCAGCTGGCGGCGGGGACGGGCCTGTGCTTGGCGTGCTTTCTCCGCCGGAGGAACCGGGTGAAAGGCGCCATTCCCAAAGGGGTAGTTCTCTGCGGGCTGCTGATGCTGGCCGCGCTCGCCTATGCCTGGTGGGCGGTGTGGCGCCTCTGTGCCGATTCGGAGCAGCTTTTAACCGTATGGACGGTGGACGAATCCTTCATCGGCAAAGGCATCGGTTCCGCATACGGCGCGCACTCCTCCCCCGGCCTTATCGCCATAGCAGGCCGTCTGGAGTGGGGCTGCTGCGCCCTGGCCGGGCTGGTGGGGCTGTTTGCCCTGGTAAAGGCCCGCACCCGGGACCGGCGCTGGGCCGCGGTGTATATCCTGTCCCTGGCCTCCGCGGTGCTGTCCCTGGCCGTATTTGGCATGATATTCAGCTTCTCAGACTTCGGCACCCCCCACAATCCGCTTTACGACGGCTGGTTCCGGCCCTACCTGCCTCAATTTGCCGTCCTCACCGCCGTGGGCCTGGCGGGGGCAGGTGCGGCCCTATGCTGAAAAAGGACCTGATCGAGCTGTGCCTGCTCCACCTGCTCGCCCAGGGGGACCAGTACGGCTACGAGCTGCTGCGCCGCCTCCACCACACCTTCCCCGACACCCAGGAGAGCGCCGTCTATGCCCTGCTGCGGGGGCTGTGCCGGGATGGGTGCTCGGAGCAGTACGCCGGGGCGGTGTCCGGCGGCCCCGCCCGGAAGTACTACCGCCTCACCGGGCAGGGCCGGGATAAATACGCCGCCCTGCTGGGGCGGTGGGGGGCCCTGCGGGACGCGCTGGCGGAGCTGGGCGTGGAGTGACAAAAAGGGACCGGCCCAATTTTGGGCCGGTCCTGTTTTGTTGTCCGGGAAAGGAGGTCACACCTCCCGGTTATAAACATCGGCCACCGCCCTGCGTTCCAGGTCAGGCCAGGCACATAGGCCGGACTTCTCAGATCCCCGCCTCGCCATATAGCAGCCGCACATATTTAACATATGCCCATTCCCCGCCGCTCTCCCCAACAGGCTGGCATACATAAACATCACTGCATTCGGAAGGCTCAAGCGCCAGGTCTGCGTACATCCTGCATCCCGCCAGCCCGGAGTCAAGGGCCTCATCCTCGCCCAAATCTCCGATATATCCGTAACCCTCCGGCAGGTCCTTTACCGGCTCTGGCCGCTCCGCGCCGCCATCAACGAAGGACCCCTTTCCAAAAGGCGCTATCGCAACTACTTCAACGCTCTGCGTTTCCGCGTCAGGCGCCGGTTTTTCCAGGGATACGCACCCCGCCAGCGCAAGGCCGGTCAGGCTTAATACCATGGCTAGAAGCCTTTTCACGCCGAATCCCTCCCAGTTCATTATAATATAATGCAGCTTCACTCGCAGCGGATTGCCGCAGCAGGGCACACAAAACCGTATATATAATTATAACGCCGCCCATCTCTTCCCGCAATAGGGAAAATGAGGTTTTTTCAAACCTCCCGGTTATAAATAGCGGACACCGCCCTGCGCCCCCGGAACATGAACAGCCACACCGCGCACAGGGTAACCGCGCTGAGCATCAGCACCACCTGCCGCTCGGGGATCACCTCGGCCAGGCTGCCCGCCAGCAGGGTGCCCGCCACGCCCCCCAGGGCGGAGAGCATCTGAAAGGTGCCGTTGAACCGGGCCCGCTTGGTGTCCGGGATGTAAGACTGGGTGGCGGCGATGCGGATGTTGTAGGAGGTCACCCCCAGCAGGCCGTAAAAGAAAAAGGCGGCGGCCATCAGGGGGATGGGCAGGTACATCAGCGTGCCCTCCAGCACGGTCACCACCAGGTAAACCGTGAAGGCAATGGCAAACTTTTTCTCCGTGGGAAACTTGACCCGGTAGTGGATCAGCCCGCCCAAGAACCGCCCCGCCACCGCGAAATTAGACACGATGGCATACAGCGTCACCGCCGCCACCGGCCAGGCGGCGAACAAGGCCGCGTTATTGCGGAAGAAGGGCAGATAAAGGCTGCCCGCCCCATTGCCGGACATGCCGGACACCATGAAATACAGCGTGATCACCAGCAGGCCCTTCTCCCCCGCGATATAGGACAGCCCCTCCCGCAAATCCCGGCCGAACCGCTTGACCGCCCCCAGGCCGTCCGCCGGGGGCGCTTTGTCCATGTGGGTCTCCTGGTAGCGGATGGTGCGCTCGAAGCTGGCGGCGGCGAAAAAGCACAGGGCGTTGAAGGCGAACAGGGGGGTGGCGCTGCCCAGCTTGTCATACACCAGGGCGGCGATGGGGGTGGACATGGCCGCCAGCGGCCAGAGCATACTGGAGATGGAGTATGCCTTGGAATAATTCCCCTCGGTGATGAGGTTGGGATAAAAGCTGTCGTAGGCCACCAGGTACACCGCGTTGATGGCCCCCACCACCACGCAGCCCCCTAGCAGCAGCGGATAGCTGAACCACCCGCCCCGCAGCAGCCAGAACAGCCCGAAGTACAGCCCCGCCGACAAAAAATCCAGCCGGTAGATCACCTTTTTCCGGCTCATGCGGTCCAGGTACGGCCCGGCCAGGATGGGGCACACCAGCATGGGCAGCTGGAAGCACACGATAAACAGCGAGTAGAGAAAGGTGGAGCCGGTGTAATCCAGCACCATCATGCTCAGCGCGAAGCCGGACAGGGAGTTGCCGATCATCGACACCACGCTGCCCAAAGTGATAATGGTGAAATCCCGGGTCCACAGCCCCTGTCTTGGTTTGTTTTCTTCCATATCTCTCCTTCCCCGCGGCGCCTGCGCGGCATTCAGAAGCTGTACCAATAGCCTCAGCACCCAGCTTTACGGCCCAAATTGCCCACTGGCTGCGTTGAAAAATCTTGAAATACACCAAGTATTCCCGCGATTTTTCGCCTTGCCACCGGCAATTTTGGCTCGCCAATCTGAATACTTCGGCTATTCGTACAGCTTCTAAAAAAAGTCCGCCCTGGCAGACGGACGCGAAAATCGCCGGACCCACAATGGGTCCGGCGAAAATTCTACCACAGCCCCGGCGGCGCTGTCAAGCCGTGCCGCCCCTGTCCTCCCCGGGGCGGAAGGCAGGCACCGCCCGGGGCTGCGCGCCGTAGTCCGCCAGCCCCGACAGGGCGTCCTCCCCCTCCAGCGCCACCCCGTCAGCCCGCAGGACAAAGCCCTCCCGGTCCGCCTCAAAGCACACCGCCCCGGGGACGGGCCGGTCCGTCACCTCATACCCCAGCCGCTCCAGCGCCATGGTCAGCGCGGCGGGGCCCTGGGCCCACGCCGTCCCCCGGCCCTCCCGGAAGCTCCCCGCCCGGGCGGCCGCCCAGGCGCAGTCCGCCCCGGCCAGCATATCCCACTCCCCAGCGCAGGGGGCCTCCTCCCCCGCCCCGTCAGGGGGCGTCAGCGGCCTCCCCCGCCCGTCGGTGAGGAAGCGCTCCACCCGCGCCCCGTCCTGCCGGACGAACAGGGCGGCGGGGTATTGGTAGTACCGGGCCAGCCACGTCCCGCAGGCGGCGCAGCCGCCGTCGTGAAACTTGACCTCCCCCCCGGCCAGGGCCGCGCCGCACCCCGCCGCCCGGGCCAGCGCCCGGGCCAGTGAGCCGCCGCCGCTGCCGATGAGCACCGTGCCCAGCCTGCCCAGGCCCAGGCCCAGCTCGAAAAATTCCCGTCCCAGCTGTGTACGCTCCATGGAAAGCCCCTCCAACCCCGGGTAAATCCCCGTTTTGGAACAGTCTCCCCATTTTATGCGAGCCTTATTCCCCCCGCTCCTCCCGGGGCAGGCGGTTTCGGTACAGCGCCGCCGCCTGCTCCAGCCGCCCGGCAAAATCCGCCGCCGCCCAGTCCGGGGCCAGCACCTCCACCCCCGGCCCCAGACCGAACAGCCACCCCCACAGCGGCGGGCTGACCACCAGATCCACAGTGACGGTGAAATACCCCTCCCCGTCGGGGATCAGCGGAACCTCCAGCCCGAAGCGGTCGATAACCACCCCGGCCAGCCGGTCCTCACACCGCAGCTTGAGCCGGCAGGACGCGCCGGAGAACATGCCGAAGTGCTTGCGGGCATAGCCCTCCGCCGTCCACTCCCCCCGGGGGTGGCCCTTGGACTTGGACACCACAATGTCCGCCATCTTATCCACCCGGTAGTGGCGCACCTCGCGGCGCAGCTCGTCCCATCCGGCCAGATAGTAGTTTTCGCTGTCCCAGATCAGCCCATAGGGGGTGAGGCGGTAGCGTTCCCCCGCCCGGCGAAACACCCGCTCCCGCCCGGCGTTATACTCAAAGTAGCGGAAGGTGACCGCCCTGTTTCCGGCGATAGCCCCCTGGAGCCGGTCCACGTTATAGAAAATGCTCTCGTTCATGGTCTTGACCCGCCGGTCCACATACACCTGCCGCTGGAGCTGCCGGGCCTGGTGGACGCTGGTGAGCCCCTCCAGCTTGCGGATGAGGGCGTCGCTCTTGCGCTCGGTGAGGAAGCGGCTGGACTGCACCGCGTCCACCAGCAGCTTCAGCTCCGCCAGCTCAAAATCCCGCGCCCCGATGTACCAGCCCCCGTTTTTCCCCCGGCGCGCCTGCACGTCCAGCCCAAGCTCCCGCAGCTGTTCCATGTCGTCATACAGGCTCTTGCGCTCGGCGGACAGCCCCCACCGCTCCAGCTCCTCCTGCATCTCCCGGCGGGAAATTGGGTGCTCATCGTCGCTGCGCTCCAGCAGCAGCCTGGCCAGAATGGGCAGCTTGCGCTTGTAATGGACTGTCTTTGCCATGGCCGCTCCCCTCCTTTCAGACCTATCCTAGCAGAAATAAAGTCCCATATTCAGGGATATTATAGCAGACTTCCGGCGGCGGCGCAAGAGGAAAGCCCCGCCCGGCTTTGCCGGGCGGGGCAGGTGTCAGTGATGGCTTCCCTGGTGGTGGCCCTCCTGGCGGCAGGCGTGGGCCGTGCCCTCCGGGTAGGCCTCGCCGCACATCTCGCAGATGTGCGGCGCCGGGTAGCCGCTGCACATCGTACAGTCGTGGGCCATCCCATGCTGGACGGACTCACCGCAGGTTTCGCAGGTCCAGGTCTCGGGAGCCAGGGGAAGTCCGCACACCTCATGGCTGTGCACCTTCCCCTCCGGGAACGCCGCGCCGCACAGGCCGCAGACATGGCCGCCGGAGCCGTCCGGCTTGCAGTAGTGCTCCGTCCCATCCGGGACGCCCCCGCCGCAGGTCCGGCAGGTGAGCCAGCTGTCGGCCTCCGGGACCACCTCGCCCGGATCGTATCCGCGGTCCGCCACCTCATCGGGGTCATAGCCATTGATGGCATAGCCGTAGGGGTCGCAGCCGTCCTGGGTGTGGTCATGCTCCACGCCCGCTTCGATATACGCCCCGCAGCCGGGGCAGATCCAGCCCTCGCCGCTGTCGTCCCAGTTGGGCTCGCCCACGGAGTAGTCTGGGCTGGCCTCCACCGGCTTGGCCCCGTCCGGGCTGATCGCGGACAGATCCAGCCCCTCCAAAACAGCCCAGCGGACAAACCGGGATGCAAGCTCCTCCACCGCCTGGTCCTGGGTGCCATAGACCTTGAGGCGGCAGCCCACGCCCTTAGCGATAAACTGCAGCTCCCGGGACACATCCATATAGACACCCCGCTCCGCATCTCCGTAGGCCCCCGCCCTGTTCACGCCGCTGACCTCCACGCCCCACACATCGGTGATGGTGCGCTCCTCCCCAATTACCACATAGCAGGTAGGGGGTATCCGGCCGGGGGACACCTCCAGACTAAAGGCGGTATCCGCCCCTTCCCCCCACAGGCTCATCATACACACTGTTCCGTCGGCCTCAAAGCCCACCGTGCCGCGAAATTCGCACTCCCCCCAGTTCAAATGGGCTGTGAGCGCCTCCTCGCCTCCCACCAGCGCCAGCACGTCGTCCCTGCCGGCATCCCGCAATTCCCCGTCTGGCCTTGCCAGAGAGGAATTCATCACGGAGCCGGATGGCGGGCCATACTCGATATAGGGCAACACATAGTAGGCCGCCGCTCCGTCCTCGGCCACCTCGTAGCCGCCCAGGGTCCGCATACCCGGCTGCGCCGCATCTCCGGGCTCCTCCAGGGCGATGTCGGGCTCGTTCACCCCGCCCACCTCCGGGTACACCCCCTGATAGGCGGAGGGATCGGACCGCAGCAGAGCCCTGCGGCTGTTGATATGGGCCGCCCAGGCCCCGAAGCCCCCCAGGCCGCACACCAGCGCCAGCGCCGCAGCCAGGGAGGCGTATTTTACCCACGGCACGGGACGTTTTCCCGGCCCCTCCAGCTCCGCCAGCCTTCGGTGGAGGTCGCCGGACACCTTCACATGATCCATATAGCTTTTATATTGCCTCATGTCAGCCTTCCCCTTCTTCATCAGATAAATACCGCCGCAGCGCGTCCCGCGCCCGGCTCAAATGGGAGCGCACCGTCCCGGGCCGCCGGCCCAGGATGGCCCCGATCTCTTCCGAGGTGTAGCCCTCGTAATAGTGCAGGTGCACCGCCGCGCGCTGGCTGGCGGGCAGGGCCAGGATGGCCTCCACCAGCTCCCGGCCGCCGTCCTCCTCCGGGGCGGGGTATATGTCCAGCAGCTCCACCGTAGGGCGGCGCTTCCAAACCCGCAGCGCGCTTTTGCAGCGGTTGGCCGTCACCTTCAGCAGCCAGGCCCTCTCGTGCTCCCCGTCCCGGAACGCAGGGCGCTTTTCCAGATAGCGCAGGAAGGTGTCCTGCACCGCGTCCTCCGCCTCCTGAACGTCGCCCAAAATGGCCAGCGCCGCCCGGAACAGGGTGTTTTCATATTTGACCACCAATTCATCCAACCGGTTGGAGCACTCCATTCTCCCCCTCCTTCCGGCGCAAAGCCCGAAGGGTGGCTTTGCGCAATCCCTTCTACCCATAACACGCCTTGGCGGTGCATATTGTTGCAGGGCAGAAAAAAATTTTTGCTCTGGCCTTTCGCCCGCGCCTGTGATATACTGGCTTTCACAGCCCGGCAACGACGCGAAAAGGAGAGCCTGCCATGGAAAACGAACTTCGTCTCGCCGTCCTCATCGACGCGGACAACGCCCCCCGCACCGCCCTGCGGGAGATCATGGCGGAGGTGGCGGTGTACGGCTCGGCCACCATCAAGCGCATCTACGGCGACTGGACCGCCCCCAATATGGGCAGCTGGAAGCCCCTGCTGCTGGAGCACGCCATCACCCCCTTCCAGCAGTACAGCTACACCACCGGCAAAAACGCCACCGACTC
>CAJUKT010000090.1 GCA_910587255.1 uncultured Oscillospiraceae bacterium | reverse complement strand
GGTGTCCCAATCCACGCCGTCGACGGTAAAGGCCAGGGTGTGGGGCTGGATATCCTCCCGGCTTACGCAGTCCATTTGGCACCCGGCCTGGGCGGCCACATATCCCTCGCCGGTGCAGTCGATGACGATTTTGCCCCGGATTTCATTCCGGCCGTTGGCGTTTTCCACCGTGATGCCGGTGACGGCGCCGCCGTCCTTGGTCACGCCCACCACCAGGGTGTCCAGCAGCAGCTCCACGCCCTCCTCGTCCATCATCTCAAACATGAGCATGGTCCACCACTCGGGGTCCACGTAGGAGAAGGAATAGCCGGCCTTTTCCCGGACGGGATAGCGCAGATGGGGCAGGGCGTGGCCGGTTCGGAACAGGCGCTGGTAGGTCTCCTCCACAATGCCGCCGATATCCCGCTTTCCCTGGGGGTTGAACAGCCGGGCGTAGGCGAAGCCCGGAGGGCCGGACAGGCTCATCTGCCCGCCCATGGTGCCGGTACGCTCCACCAGCAGGGTCTTTGCGCCGGTCCGGGCGGCGCCGATGGCCGCGGCGACGCCAGAGGTGCCCGCGCCGCAGACAATTACGTCATAAATCGTATCATATGCCATGGTGAAAACCTCCAAAAGTAAAAATAAAATGAAAGGGATGGGGCGAACGGGTCATTCCTGCTGTGCGGAATGGCGATTTCTTATTTTTTGAACAGACATTTTCATGTCGGGGAACAGGAGAACCGTCAGGGCGGCGGCCCCGCACGCGTTGACGATCAGCGCGGTGGGCCAGAGCATCACCGCGCATACGGCGCATATGGCCAGGCGGATGGCCATCGGCACGCTGCGCTGCCAATAGCCCGACAGGGCGATGCACACGCCAAAGATGGCATAGGCGCACAGGATGGCGTCCATGATAATGGCGCCGGCACTGCCGATCATGATCAGGGTTGGCTGGAAGCAGAACACGAAGGGGACGATATAGGCGGCGATGGCCAGGCGGAACGCCGTCGTCCCGACCTTGGTGGGGTTGGCTCCCGCCAGGGGCGCGGCGGCAAAGCAGGAGACCGCCACCGGGGGCGTGATGTTGGAAATGACGGAGAAATAGAACACAAACAGGTGGGCGGCCATGGCCGGAATCCCAAACTCAACCAGGGACGGGGCCACCAGTATGGCCACCAGGGAATAGGCCGCCACAGAGGGCATGCCCATGCCCAGGATCAGGGAGGCCACCGCCGCGCAGACCAGCAGGAACAGCACGTTATTGGCCCCCAGCCGGGTCAGGGCAAGGCTGAGGTTAAAGGCCAGGCCGGAGGCGTTGATGCAGCCCACCATAATGCCCGCCATGGCCATGACAACGCCGATGCCGATCATCAGATCGCCGCACTCCCGCAGCGCGCCCACAAACTGGGACAGGAAGTGCTCCCGGTTCTCCTTCTTCAGCGCCAGGCAGCCCAGGGCCACAACCCCCGCGATGATGGCCGAGATGGCGGCGGGGAGCGCCAGGTTGAACATGCACACCAGCAGAACCACGATGGGCGGGATAATGAACCAGCCGTCGCGCAGGGCCTGCTTAGGCTTGGGAAGCTGGCCGGCGGGAATTTTTTTCAACGCCAGCTTCCCGGCCTCCATGTGAACCTGGACAAAGGTGGCCAGGTAAAACAGCACCGCCGGGATCAGCGCCGCCAGCGCAACCTCGGAATAGGACACGCCCAGGGTCTCCGCGATGATAAAGGCGGCAATGCCCATCACAGGCGGCATGATCTGTCCGCCCGAGGAGGCCACGGCCTCCACCGCCCCCGCCATGGCGGCGGGATATCCCGCGTCTTTCATCATCGGGATGGTGACGCTGCCGGTCAGCAGGACGTTGGACATGGGCGCCCCGGTGATGGTGCCCACCAGGCTGGAGGCCACCACTGCGGTTTTGGCGCTTCCGCCCTGCGCTTTGCCGCAGAACAGCATGGCAAAGTCGATGAAGGACTTGCCGCCGCCGTAGTGCAGGAGGATCTGCCCAAAGAAAATGAACGCGACGCCCACCGTACAGCCGAAGCTCAGCATGTACATCAGGCTGTTGGGGTCCACATAGATGTAGCTGACCAGCTTGCTAACGCTGAAGGGACGGCAGTTCAGCATCCCCGGGAGGAATTCGCCGAATTTGGTGTAGAGCAGAAACACGCCGCAGACAATCACCAGCGACACGCCCATGGAGCGGCGCAGCGCCTCCAGGATCAAAAGGATGGCGATGATTCCGCAGATGGTGCGGCCAATGGTGGCAACCCCCATATTCACCGCGATATAGGGATACTGGACGGTGAGGAAAAGGCCGGCCGGAATGGCGAGGAGCGCCAATATCAGGTCAATGACGCTGAAATCGGCCCCTTTCTTGTAGGGGTGGGAGATAAAGGTCCCAAACAGGATCATGGTCAGATAGATGCCCAGATACTGCTCCGTATACAGGGAAATCTTGAAGTACGCGGGCACATCAATGATGATGAGCAGCCCGATCACCGCGATCAGGGGGTAGCTCCACCAACGGAGCTTCTCAAACAATTTATTGAACATAAACGGCATCTCCCTTTGTATGAGATGGGGCGGGCGCCGCTGCGCATGCCCCATCCGCCGGAGGGGCCCGGCGGACAGGGCGGCGGATCACGGTCCCCTTCAATTATGTTTATTTCAGCAGGGCGTCCTGCGTCGCCTCCGCGGCGTCCGTCCACAGGCCCGCTTCCTTGTAGAATTTCACCGCGCCGTCGTGGTAGGGGACCTGGAAGTTCTCCACCACATAGTTCTCAGGGGTCCAATCGGCGCCCCACGCATGGACATCCGCCAGCTGCTCATAGTTCTCATAGATGGCCTTCATGATCGTGTAAACGTCATTTTCGCTCAGCTTGGCGGACACGCCCATTTGGATGGGGTAGGATGTCAGCACGGTGTCCTCCTTGACCGTGCCGCTGGCGGGACAGACCAGGGCGGTGGCGCCGGGGACGTAACGGTCCAAAACGGACTGTACGCTTTCAGGCACGCCGGCGGCGATATCCTCCGGCGTGAGATCCCCCAGGGGAAGCACCCGGATGCCGATGGACTCGTCCAGCTGCACGGAGGACGGCGTGGTGCTGGAGCCGGTGAAGATGCAGTCCACGCGGCGCTCCTGCAAGGCCCGCTGGGCGCTGCTCAGATCCGCCAGGGGGACCGCGACGCAGTCGTCGATGGTCAGGCCCACGGAGGCCAGCGCCGCGTCAATCAGGTTGACCGTCAGCTTGTTCCCTCCGTATTCATAGCCCACGCGTTTGCCCACCAGATCCTTGATGGAGGTGATGCCGGAGCTCTCCAGAACCGTCATGGTGCAGTGATTGGACCAGTTCCCGCTGAGCAGAAGGCGGGTATCCTCCGACGGCGAGGTGTAGTTGACCGTGCCGGTATAGGCCCAATACATGTCCATGGAGGAGATCACCTCCAGCGTGATCGTTCCATCGTTGAACTCGGGCATCCATGCGTCAGGGCCCGCATAGGGAAGAATCGTGGCCTGGATGGGCGTTTTGTCGGTGATGATTTTGGCAATGCCCGTGCCCATCGTATAATAAGAGGTACCGACGGCCTGCGTGGCGATGTTGACGCTGCGCACGAGGCCCCCGGACGCGGAATCGGAGCTGCCCGGCGCGCCGCTGCCGCAGCCGGACAGCAGGGAGAGGGCAATTGCGAGAGCCGCCGCAGTGGCAAGCATCTTTTTGAGCTTTAACACAAGAGATTCCTCCTTTTCTGTATCGTTCTCTGCCTGGACTTCTCATCGGCCGGTTGCGCGGTACACGCGCCCCGGGTGTTTGCGCGGGGACGGATGGAGGCGTTTAATGAAATTTTGATATCCACAGCTCCCCTTTCAACAAATTTCCAAAAAAGCCGTACTGTGAGTTTAACTATAAAGGTTTGCGGCGGCCTGTACAATTCTTCTTTGGGTCTTATTTATGAAAATACGGAATGCTCCGAGGGAGTTTCCGCCCGCTTTGATGTACTATCCACAAAAAGCTCCCATTACATGCGCAAAATATTATCAGACGCCTGCATTATAGCCCCCTGGTCCCGGCCTTCACGCTGGGCCAGGGTAATTTCATGCCGTTTTTTCATAAATCAACCCGCAGTTTGAATTGATTGCGGCGGGCGTCCGGCCTTACAATGGGGTGGACAAAAAGGCTGCGCTGTATAACAAAATTTCAGACTGAAAAGGAGCTTGCTTTATGAGCGAACATTTAAACGCGCTGCTCGACCCCCGGGGTTATCAGGAGCGCCCCATGCTGGAGCTGGCCAAGCGGCCCACCCTGGAGGAGCTGAAGCAGGGGAAGATTCTCTTCTACAACAACACGAAGCTGGGCTTCTGCAACTACTACACCGTCTTTGACCGCATCAAAGAGCGCCTGAAGGAGCTGGGCTGCCGCGAGGAAAACTGGGTGGAGTATACCGAGACGGTCCGGGGGAAGAACGCCGACAAGCTGATGGAGTACGCCAAAATGCTGGCCAAGGAAAAGCCTGTTGCCGCCATCGTGGCCTTTGGCGACATGGGTACGTCGTCCTCCACCACCGTTCTGACCATCGCGCTGGAGAAAATCGGGATTCCTGCCGTCTATATGACGGCCCCTCCGGGAACCGGCATCACCGAGGGCGTCGGCGTCTACCGCGCCGGGGAGCTGTGCATGGCCTCCGTGGATATCTATCAGGCGTCCACCGTGGAGGAAGTCGCCGCCGAGGTGGATCGGAAATGGGACTACATCCTGGCCGCCCTCACCAGCAACGGCGAGGAGCTGAAAGCGCTGGCCCACATTGATTTTAAAATGGACAAGGTCCCGCCCGCCAAGGACGGCCTGCTGCCCTTCCTCCCCGGCTACGACGAAGCCAAATCCGCCGAGCCCGGGGCCTACATGGAAGAGGTCATGGACTACTTCAACGCCGAGCACATCTGCGACGGCCTGCCCATCATCCCGCCCACCAAGCGGAGATATGAGGCCATGCTGGAGTACTGCCCCTGGGCCGAGGATACCAAGCTGGTGGACCCCTCCGGCCCCAGCGGGAAAGAGATTACAGTCAAGGACGTGGCCATTGCCGCCGTCATGGCGGGCTGCAAGCCCACCGCCATGCCCGTCCTGGTGGCCGCCTTCAAGGCGCTGAACAGCCCGCTTTATAACTTTAACCAGTCGGTCACCACGTCCCATCCCGGCGGCAATATGTGCATCGTATCCGGCCCCATCGCCCAGGAGATCGGCGTTTCCGGCAGGCAGGGCTGCCAGGGGCCTGGTTATCCCGCCAACGCCACCATCGGCCGGGCCATCAACCTGGTGCTGATGAATGTGCTGCGGACCGTCCCCGGCATATGCGACCTGGACTGCATCGCCTCCCAGGCCGAGTTCACCTACTGCTTCGCTGAGGAGCCCTCGCTGGCCCAGTGGAACATGATCAATGAGGACCGGTTCGACGCGCAGACCACCACCGTCTACCTGCTCAAGGCGGAGCCCATCCACGATATCATCGACTTCCTGAGCCTGAACGGCCACGACCTGCTGGACACCATCACCGCCTGCTGCACCACCCTGGGCTCCAACAACGCCTATATGCCCGGCCCGCTGGTGGTCTGCCTCACCCCCGACCATGCCATGATGCTGAAAAAGGCCGGGTATACCAAGGAAATGATCCAAGAGCATATCCACCAGTACGTGTACCATAACACGCCCATGGTCAATGGCCGGGGCCTGATGCCTGTGCGCCCGAAGGAGTGGGCCAACCGCCATCCGCTGCCCGTCACCCGGTTTCCCAAGGACGTGGAGGTGGTCACCATCGGCGGCCGAGGCGGCCACTCCGGCGTGATTCTGCCCTGGGCCCTGCACAGCGAGGGCTGCGTGGAGGCGCTGACCCTGCCCGACGGGACGGCGGCCAAGAGCATTCAGGACTTCAAACGGCGCTGAGCGGCGTCAGGCCCTATCCCCCACAATCGTAAAGGAGGGTTATCCATGTCATATGAAACGCAATACGATGTCATCGTCTGCGGCGCGGGCACATCGGGCACCGCCGCAGCCATCGGCGCCGCGCGGGCAGGCGCAAAGACCCTGCTGGTGGAGCGCACCGGCACCATGGGCGGGCAGATGAGCCTGTCCGGCCCCCCGGGCTTCGCCTACGCCCGGCTGTTCAACCCCCAGGGAAAGCGGGACGTGGGCGGCATCGTGGAGGAGACCTACCAGCGCCTGTTCCAGACCGGCCACGCCCTGCCCCACCAGCGCTACCCCTACCGCGAAAAGGCCGGCTTCACCTTCTCCTATGTGGACCCCGAGTGGTGGACCATGCTCATGTTCGAGATGATGGACGAGGAGGGCGTGGAGCTGCTGCTGGACACCCTGGTGGTGGGCGTGACCAAAGACGGCGGCGCCGTCACCGGCATCACGGTGGAAAACGCCAACGGCCGGAATGAGATCCGGGGCAAAATCGTCATCGACTGCACCGGCGAGGGATATGTGGCCGCCCAGGCCGGGTGCCAAATGGACTGCGTAAGCCGGGAGGATATCCAGCCCCACACCCTGGCCTTTACCGTCGACGGCGTGGATTGGGACACC
>CAJUKT010000089.1 GCA_910587255.1 uncultured Oscillospiraceae bacterium | reverse complement strand
TTTATTGCTTATCGAAAAGATAGCATATTTTATGAAACTTGTCGGCTGGGAACAGCTTGCATTGCAAGGTGTCCCCAGATGGCAAGTCCACAAAAGGGTAGCTGGCGGCAGCCAGCGCAGGGGAAGCGTAGCGTCCCCTGTATGATTTGGAGCAGACCATGACTGCGGAAAATCAAAGCCCTCCGGCGAGGAGCCTTCGGAGAACGCAATGCACCAACCTCTGGGTGGTGTATAATTGCGCCCTTATCTTTAACTATGGGAAACTCCCGTCTCCCA
The DNA here is from genome assembly GCA_910587255.1 of uncultured Oscillospiraceae bacterium. Taxonomy (GTDB): domain Bacteria; phylum Bacillota; class Clostridia; order Oscillospirales; family Oscillospiraceae; genus Enterenecus. Next base: position 12,613 of record CAJUKT010000089.1, on the reverse strand, counting down.
CTTTGAGACGGCCTTGCCGGTGACGCCCAGCGTTTCCGCCAGCTGCTCTTGGGTCATGCGCCGCTGGGCGCGCAAATGCCGGATGGTCTCCCCTGTGACATAGCTGTTCATAGCGTTCACTCCTTTTCCACACACCATACCACAGGGGATGGGGGTCGTCCACCTACGCTGCGTAGACAAACGCGCCCGGATCATCCGGGCGCGTTTCACGCGGAACGGGCGGGGGGCTCACTGCGCCCGCCGCTGTTTCCGCCGCTCGATCATGGCGCGGAAGCCCCCCGCGCCGAAGGAGAAAATACGGTTCACCCGGCTGATGGTGGCCGAGCTGGCCCCGGTCTTTTCCAGGATCTCGGTGTACACCAGCCCGTCGTCCAGCAGGCAGGCCACGTCGTAGCGCTGCTCCATGGCCCGCAGCTCGCCCACAGTGCACAGGTCGTCAAAGAAAGCGATGCACTCCTCCAGGCTTTTCAGCTCCAGGACGCTCTCATAAAGCGCCATACTTCGCTCCTTGTTGGAAGTTTTTGGCATAAACGGTCCCTCCTGATCCTCAATCGCCACTATTTTAGCACACGAAAGAGGTAAAGTAAACAACTTTTTTCCGAGGACACGACAAAAGCGCCCCCCGCCGCACAGGCAGGGGGCGCTGCTGCTTTTTCCAGGGCAGATCCCCCGCAAGGCGGGGCCTCGCCCCATGGGGGACGGGAGAGTGGGCGGGGCTATCCCCGAGCTCAGCTTTTTTCCTCAAAGACTGCGCCACAGGACCGGCAGTGGACGGTGATGCGCCCCTTGCCCCGGGGCACCCGCATCTGCTGCCCGCAGTTGGGGCACTTGAAGTAGCGGTGCTCCCTGTCGTGGGCCCGGGCGCGGAAGGCGCTCCACCGGCGCAGCGCCGGCCGGACGGCCTGGAGGAACCTGGCGTTCTCCGCCCGGCGGCGGTCCAGGTTCCGGGACAGGGAGCGGTACAGGCTGGCGATCACCAGGATCAGCGCCAGCAGCTCAAAAACCAGCATCCGGGTGAACAGGAACACCACATAGAGAATCACATACAGGGCGATGAGCAGCAGGTTCAGCTGGTCGCCCCCGTAGCGCCCGGTCATAAAGCGGGTCATATAGCGGCGGATCATGGGCGCTCACCTCCTAGGGAGACCGGGTTTCGGGATTTTGAATAGTACTATGATAGCGCTCCCAAATGTCCTAGTCAATGGGGTAACCGTAAACAAAATGTGAATTGTGCCCGCCCGGCCCCCGCCGGAAGGATTTCCCTTGTGGCTATTGACAAACTCGATATTCGAGAATATAATGGGGACAGAATACTCGAATATCGAGAATAGAGGGGGCGGGGCCATGCCCAGGGCAAAATTCCAGACCCTGACGGAGCAGATGTTCTACATCCTTTTGTGCCTGCGGGAGGAGTGCTGCGGCATGGACATTCTGGACATGGTGCCCGCCATCACCCAGGGGCGGGTGAACGTGGGCTCCGGCACGCTGTATAACCTGCTGGAGCAGTTTGCGCAGGCGGGGATGATCCGGGTGACCAAGGTGGAGGGCCGCAGGCGCAGCTACCTGCTGACGGATTTCGGCCGGGATACCCTGCGCCGGGAGTACGAGCGCCTGTGCGCCCAGGCGGAGGACTACCGCCTGGCCTTTGGAGAGGAGTGAGCGAAATGAAAGAGACCAAACGCCGCATGGAGCTGTTTTCCTTTTATGACCGCACCGGGCTGGAGCGCCACCTGGCCCGGATGGCGCAGCGGGGCTGGCTTTTGTGTGAAATCGGCCAGCTTTTCTGGCACTACCGGCGGATCGAGCCCAAAACCCTCCGCTTCTGCGTGTGCTATTTCCCCAAGGCCACCGTCTACGACCCCGGCCCCTCGGAGGGGCAGGAGGAGTTCTATAGCATGTGCGCCCACGCGGGCTGGGTGCTGGCGGGGGCGTCGGGCCAGCTCCAGGTGTTCTGCAACGAACAGGAAAACCCGGTGCCCATCGACACCGACCCGGCGCTGGAGGTGGAGGCCATCCACCAGTCGGCGAAAAAGACCTTCCTGCTGAGCAATTTCCTGCTGCTGGGGGTGGGGGTGCTGAACTTCTGCCAGTTCCTGTGGCGGCTGGCTGACGATCCCGTGGCCACCCTGTCAAGCTCCCTCTCCCTGTTTTCCCTTGTGTGCTGGCCCGTGCTGATTTTGGTGGAGGGGGTGGATCTCATCACCTACTTCCGCTGGCGGCACGGGGCGCTGCGGGCGGCGGCGCGGGGGGAGTTCCTGGCCACCAAAAGCCACCCGGCACTCCAGATGTTGGCCCTGACGGTGGTGCTGGCGGGGCTGGTGTGGAGCCTGTCCTACCTCCGGGGCGGCCTGGGCGGCGTGATGGCGGCGGCTGTGCTGGGATCGGTGGGGCTGATTGCCGCCATCCTGGGCGTCCGGCGGCTGCTGAAGGGGGCCGGGGTGTCCGCCAAGGCCAGCCGGAGGGCCACCCTGGCCGCCTGTGTGGCCCTGTCCCTTCTGTTTACGGCGCTTGTCTCCTGGGGCGTGGTGAGGGCCCTGATCAGCAGCCCCCAGCCCGGGGCCGAGGAGCTGCCCCTGACGGCGGGGGATCTGGCGGATGGGGATTTTGACTACAGGCAGGGCCTGAATTTCAGCCAGTCCCCCCTGCTGGCCCGCCTGGAGGCCCACCAGTACCCCCTGCGGCGCCAGGGGATGGCCAAGGGCCCCAGCGTGCGGTATACCGTCATCGTGGTAAAGGCCCCTTTCCTCTATGGCCTTTGCCGGGACGCCGTGGTTAGGGACCGGACGGACAGCTGGAACAGGAACCTGCCGGAGGGCGAGGGATACCTCTATCAGAGCGCCGACCCCGCCCCCTGGGGGGCGGCGGAGGCGTACCAATGGACCAGCCGGACCTCCGGAGCCGGGAATACCTATCTGCTGTGCTACCCGGGGCGCATTGTGGAGATCGAATTTGACGCGGAGCGGCCCCCCACATCCGCCCAGATGGCGGTGGTGGCCGAGAAGCTGGGCCGGGGGCCGCTGTGATTTTCCCGTTGCGGCGGGAGGGCGGAAATGGTATACTTGCCGCAGAAACAAAAAAGGGGGAATCCCGATGGCCCGCATCGACAAGACCAACTACTATCTGGACATCGCCGGAACCGTTTTGGAGCGCTCCACCTGTATGCGCCGCCACTACGGGGCCATCATCGTGCAGGACGATGAGATCGTCTCCTCCGGCTACAACGGCGCGCCCCGGGGGCGGAGGAACTGCGGCGATTTGGGCTACTGCGCCCGGGAGGCCCTGAACATCCCCTCCGGGGAGCGGTACGAGCTGTGCCGCTCCGTCCACGCCGAGGCTAACGCCATCATCTCCGCCCCCCGGCGGGAGGTGCTGGGGGCCACGCTGTACATGGTGTGCCGGGACCCGGAGACAGGGGCGCTCATCCCCAACTCCACCTCCTGCTCCATGTGTCGCCGCCTCATCATCAACGCGGGCATCGCCCGGGTGGTCATCCGGGACACCGCGGAGCAGTACCGGGTGGTGGACGTGGAGCGGGAGTGGATTGAGCGGGACGACTCCATCCCGGAGGCGCTGCAATGAGGCTGGGCCGCGCCCCCTCCGGCAAGCCCCCCCGCCTGTGCGCCCTGCTGCTGGCCCTGCTGCTGGCCCTGCTGCTGGCCCTGCTGCTGGCCCTGCTGCTGGCCCTGCCCGGCTGCGCCCCCGCCCAGCCTTTGGAGCGCACCTTTTTCGCCATGGACACGGTGATGACCCTGCGGCTGTACCAGGGCGGGGACGGGAGCCTGCTGGACCGGGCGGAGGCCCGGGTGCGGGAGCTGGAGGCCCAATGGTCCGTCACGGAGGAGAACAGCGAGATCTGCGCCCTGAACCGCGGCGGCAGGGCGGAGCTCTCCCCGGAGACGGCGGAGCTGCTGGGCGCGGCGCTGGACATGTGCCGGCGCACGGATGGGGCGCTGGATATCTCCACCTATCCCGTCCTGCGGGCCTGGGGCTTTACCACGGGGGAGTATTCCGTCCCCGGCGGCGAGGCCATCGCAGCCCTGCTCCCCCTGGTGGACTACGGCCGGGTCGCGCTGGAGGCGGGGGCCGCCGCCCTGCCCCCCGGCATGGAAATCGACCTGGGCAGCGTGGCCAAGGGCTATACCGGGGACGCGCTGGCCGCGCTTTTAAAGCAGGGCGGCGCAGATTCCGCCCTGCTGGACCTGGGGGGGAACATCCAGGCGGTGGGGAGCAAGCCGGACGGCTCCCCCTGGCGGGTGGCCATCCGGGACCCGGCGGGGGACGGGAACATCGGCGTGGTGGAGGTGGCGGACCAGGCGGTGGTCACCTCCGGCGGGTACGAGCGGTACTTTGAGGAGGACGGGGTGCGCTACTGGCACATCATCGACCCGGCAACCGGCTGGCCGGCCCGCAGCGGCCTGGCCAGCGTCACCGTGGTGGGAGAGAGCGGGCTTTTATGCGACGGCCTTTCCACCGCCCTGTTTGTCATGGGGCGGGAGGGTGCGCTGGAGCACTGGCGGCAGCACCGGGATTTCGAGGCGGTGCTGGTGTCGGAGGACGGCTCGGTGACCATCACCGCCGGGCTGGAGGAGCGCTTCACCCCGGCGGACCCGGCCCGGCCCCTTACCGTGGCCCAGCCTTGACAGGGCGGGGGCTGAATGCTATCATAAAAGCTGCGGGAGACCGCGGGCGCCGGTTCCGATGGGGGCGCCCGGGCTCCGGCGGTTTTTATTTGTCCTGAGAAGCTGAACCAATAGACCCCAGCACACATCCTTGCGGCGCAAATTGCCGCCAGTCTGCATACTTCGGCTATTGGTACAGCTTCTGAAATCTGACACGAAGGAGCGTGGTTTTTATGAAAACGAACCGTGAGTGGAGGGACCACGGCATCTGACCCTCCAATATTTTTAGGAGGATGTCAAAATGAGCGAAATCACCATCAAGGAGCTGACCACACAGGAGGAGACCGCCCGCTTTTGGGAAAAGCTGCACGCCTACTTCCGCCGGGACATGTTCCCGGAGGGGGAGCCTGACCGGGAGGAGTCTCTGGACTACTTCCTGGGGGAGGAGTACCGCGGGGCCATCGGGAAGCGCCATGACCGGCCTGTGGACCGGCTGTACTATCTGGCCTTCCTGCGCAGCGGCGCGGAGATCGGCTATGCCATGCCCGCGTCCTTTCCCAGCGAGGACGGCAAGTGGTTCATCATGGAGTTCTGGGTGGAGCCGGAGCTCCGGGGCGGCGGCACGGGCACGGCCTGCGCCCGGGCGCTGCTGGCCTGGGCGGGGGCGCGGGGCGCGTCCTACTTCGAGCTCAACGCCGAAGAGGAGCCGCGCAGGCGGTTCTGGGCCGCCCTGGGCTTTGCCCCCAACGGGACGGACGAGTGGGGCAATCCCTGTATGCTGCTGCCGCCGGAGGAGGCGCTGCCCCTCCGGGTGGAGCGGCTGACGGACCCGGACGGCCCGGAGCTGGGCTGGCAGCTCCTCAAGCTGGAAAACAGCTTTCTGGCCGAGATCCGGGAGGAGCCCCTCACTGGGGAGAAAAAGGAGCGGCTGGCCGATGCTGTCCGGGCGGGGAGGATCGCCTTCTTCCTGGCCCTGCGGGGGACGCGGGCGGTGGGCATGTGCTCGGTTTCCCCTTGCTTCTCCACCTTTGCCTGCGGGGAGACCGGGGTGTTCGACGACTTCTACGTGGAGCCCCCCTTCCGCCGCCAGGGCGCGGCGCGGCTGCTGGCCCGGGCGGCCCAGGGCTGGTGCCGGGAGCGGGGGATGGCCAGCCTGACGGTGGGCTGCTCCGCCGGGGACGTGGGAATGTACCGCGCCCTGGGCTTTGAGGTGGAGCTGGGGACCATGCTGGCCTGCCCGCTGGAGGGCTGACGGCGCGCGTCCCCAAAGGACAGAGCAGGGCCCTGCGGCGTGCCGCGGGGCCCTCAGTCCGTCGGGAAAGGCGTTGCCTTTTCCGACGGGGAAAGCTGCGGCCTCATGCGCGCACTCGTTGTCCGCCTGAGGCGGCCAACTCGCACACTGTTCGGCCGAGAAGTGTTTTCCCCGACGCACAGGTCGCCGGGGAAAACGGATTTCATTTTCTTCGCGCCTGCGGGCGCGAACTCTGCGAGGCTTTTTCAGCAAGCTCAGGGCCCTGCGGCGTGCCGCGGGGCCCTTTTCTCCATCTTGCACAGACATGCTGAGAAAAATTTTGGATTGTTCACGAAAGTTTCACATTTCCACTTGACAGGAAAGCCCGCGGCCTTTACAATAAGTAAGGATAATTTTGAAAAGCCGCCGTGCTTTTTTGCCGTTTTGAGCGTTTACTGCGCCCTCTGGGCGCGTTTATATAATCTATCGAGCGTTCATAGATCATATTTGACTCTCAAATAGTGCTGTTATGCCCAATTGCGGGCGGTTTTTCGGTTATCGCGGTGCGTCTTTCACGCATCGCGTCTTATTTTGCTTATTTCATCCAAACAAAAACAGAAGAAACAGGAGGTGTGGAACTCAACATGCAAGTGCCAGTCTTTGTCACTGTAATCAGCACCGTGGCGGCCGCCCTGATCTGCCTGGTCATCGGCGCGGTGGCGGGCTACCAGCGGCGCAAATCTTACGCCGAGCGGGAGATCGGCTCCGCCGAGGAGGAGGCCCGCCGGGTTATCAACGACGCCATCAAGTCTGCGGAAAACAAGAAGCGGGAGGCCACCGTGGAGGCCAAGGAGGAAATCCTGAAGGCCCGCAGCGAGTTCGACAAGGAGGTCAAGGACCGCCGCAATGAGATCCAGCGCCAGGAGAACCGCCTGAACTCCAAGGAGGAGAACCTGGACCGCAAGCTGGAAAACCTGGAGCGCAAGGAAGAGAACGTCAACGCCCGCATCGCCCAGCTGGAGGCGGAAAAGCAGGAGCTGGACAAGCTGAAGGACAGCCAGCTGGAGCTGCTGGAGCGCATCTCCGGCCTGACGGTGGAGGAGGCCAAGCGCTACCTCATCGACCAGCTGGGGGACGACGTGACCCACGAGCAGGCCCTGAAGCTCAAGGAGATCCAGGCCCGCTTCAAGGAGGAGGCGGAGACCTACGCCCGGGAGCAGATCGCCCTGGCCATCCAGCGCTGCGCCGCCGACCACGTGGCGGAGGCCACCGTGTCCGTGGTGCCCCTGCCCAACGACGAGATGAAGGGGCGCATCATCGGCCGGGAGGGCCGCAATATCCGCACATTGGAGACCATGACCGGGGTGGACCTGATCATCGACGACACCCCGGAGGCCATCACCGTGTCCTGCTTCGACCCGGTGCGCCGGGAGATCGCCCGGCTGGCGCTGGAAAAGCTCATTCTGGACGGGCGCATCCACCCCACCCGTATCGAGGAGATGGTGGAGAAGGCCAAGCGGGAGGTGGACGCCACCATCCGCGCCGAGGGGGAGCGCGCCGTGTTCGAGACCAACGTACACGGCCTGAACCCGGAGCTGGTCAAGCTGCTGGGCCGCCAGCACTACCGCACCAGCTACGGGCAGAACGTGCTCAACCACTCCATCGAGGTGTCCCAGCTGGCGGGGCTGCTGGCCGCCGAGATCGGCGTCAACGTGGCCGAGGCCAAGCGGGCGGGGCTGCTCCACGACCTGGGCAAGTCCATCGACCATGAGGTGGAGGGCTCCCACGTGCAGATCGGCGTGGAGCTGGCCCGGAAGTACCGGGAGAGCGAGAACGTCATCCACGCCATCGAGGCCCACCACGGCGACGTGGAGGCAAAGACCATTGTGGCCTGCCTGGTCCAGGCGGCCGACGCCATCTCCGCCGCCCGTCCCGGCGCCCGCAAGGAGAATGTGGAATACTACATCAAGCGGCTGGAGAAGCTGGAGCAGCTCACCTCCTCCTTTGCCGGGGTGGATAAGGCCTACGCCATCCAGGCGGGCCGCGAGGTGCGCATCATGGTGAACCCGGAGGCCATCCCCGAGGACAAGATGGTGCTGCTGGCCCGGGAGATCGCCAAGAAGATCGAGGACGAGCTGGAGTACCCCGGCCAGATCAAGGTGAACCTGATCCGGGAGACCAAGGCGATAGAGTACGCGAAATAGCGCGCGGCTAATCCGAGCGTGAATACAGCTGCACGCCGCCGGGAGGCCCCCGGCGGCGTGTTTTTCCCCGTTGCGTTTTAACTGCGGCTGTGATATGCTGATACGCGTTCAACAGATCCGAGCTGGAAAGAGGAGGTTCTGAAATGAAAAAGAAAGGTATCATAGCAACGGTGATCGTTTTGATTGTTGTGACAGCAGGCGTTTATCTGCTGTCGCGCCCTAAGCCATTGGGCAGTATGCACAACAGCTATTCAGAACAGACCACGACGGTTTCTGATATTGCATTTTTGGGAGATGCAAACCAAAAAATCAGATTTTCATTCCGTTCTGACATTGTAAGCGGAGATTTAGACATCATTCTGTCTGATTCGGCTGGTAATGAAGTATATATGCTGGATCAGGCGGGTGCCTTGGAAAAACTGCTCACTTTAGACAGCTCGGATACCTATACTTTGACAGCGAAGTGTACCAATTTTGTTGGGAAATATGAGGTTTCCGTTTACAAGGCGGACTAAACTGCTTTTTTATGCAACATAGACATAATAATATTTGTGCTCCGAGAAAAGGAATGGATAATATGCTCACCTTTGAATCCCCCCAGTTTGAGGACCGCCAGTGGGTTCAGCCCCTACTGGACGCCGAGGGCAGCCTGGGCTGCGAGTATAATTTCGCCAATATCTATCTGTGGAGCCGGGCCTGGCCCCAGCAGGCCGCCCGGCTGGGGGACAGGCTGCTGGTGCGCATCCGGGGGAAGCTGGGGCTGAGCTACCTCTATCCGGCGGGCAGCGGCCCCCTGGCCCCCGCGGTGGACGCCCTGGCGGAGGACGCGGCGGCCCATGGCCTGCCCCTCACCCTGGTGTGCGTCACGGGGGAGCAGCGGGCCGCCCTGGAAGCCGCCTGCCCCGGCCGCTTTTCCTTCCAGGAGGACCGGGACGGCTTCGACTACCTCTATGACGTGAACCGTCTGGCCGACCTGCCGGGGAAAAAGCTCCACGCCAAGCGCAACCATATCCGCCGTTTTGACGACCAGTTCCCCGACTGGCTGCTGGAGGACATTACCCCCGCCAACGTCCCCGAGTGCGTGGAGCTGGAGCGGCAGTGGGCCGCCCTCCGCCAGGAGGCTGCGGGGGAGGACGGCAATACCGTGTCCGAGGAGACGGTGGCCGTCATCGAGGCCCTCTACCACATGGATAAGCTGGGGCTGGAGGGGGCGCTGATCCGGGCGGACGGCTCGCCGGTGGCCTTTTCCCTGGGCGGGCTCATCACCCCGGAGGTATTCGACGTGAATTTTGAGAAGTCCTTTGGCGATATCCAGGGGGCCTACCCCGCCATGAACCGGGAGATGGCCCGGCTGGTCCGTGCCCGCCACCCCCAGGTCAGGTGGCTCAACCGGGAGGACGATCTGGGCCTGGAGGGGCTGCGCCGGGCCAAGCTGTCGTACTATCCAGACCTTCTTTTGGAAAAATATACGGCCCAGGCGCTGCCCTGCTGAGGGGGCCGGCAGCTATGCCCGGCCTCCCCGGCCCGCCTCCCTTGCCGGGGTTTTGCATAAAAATGTATACTTATTCTGCCTGCATCCGTCATAATTCATGAATTGCGGGAAGAACGGCGGGCTTTGACCAATTTCCTCTTGCATTATTTCTGCATATCATTTATAATCCACACACTGGGAGAGGCTCCTCCGAACGCGCCGCATGGCGTGCCGGGCTGTGTTTCTCCCGCCGCAAATTGAATGGAGATGAATGAATATGAAGAAAATGAAGAAATTAGCCGCCCTGCTGCTGGCCCTGGCCATGACGCTGGCGCTGTGTGCCTGCGGCCAGCAGGCCGGAACCCCCAGCGCCGGACCCTCTGACCCGGCGCAGACTACCCCCGCTTCCGACCCCACATCCGAGCCCAGCCAGGGCGGTGAGCCCGCCGGGTTCACCACCATCCAGGAGGGCAAGCTGGTTATGTCCACCAACGCCGCCTTCCCCCCCTATGAGATGACCTCCGACGGCGAAGGCTACAAGGGCACCGGCTACGAAGGCATCGACGTGGAGGTGGCCGGGGCCATCGCCGAGAAGCTGGGGCTGGAGCTGGTAATTGACGACATGGGCTTCGACCCCGCCCTGCTGGCCGTGCAGGAGGGGCAGAGCGATATCGCCATGGCGGGCATCAGCATCACCGAGGACCGCCTGAAGGTGATGGACTTCTCCGACAGCTACGCCACCGGCGTGCAGGTGGTCATCGTCCTGGAGGAATCCCCCATCCAGACCCTGGACGACCTGGACAGCGCCGAGATGATCGGCACCCAGGCGGGCACCACCGGCTACATCTACGCCTCCGACACCCCGGAGAACGGCGGCTACGGCGAGGATCACGTCACCGCCTATGAGACCGGCGCGCTGGCCATCATGGATCTGGTGAGCGGCAAGATCGACGCGGTGATCATCGACAACGAGCCCGCCAAGGCTTACATAGCCCAGAACCCCGGCCTGAAGATCCTGGAGGCCGCGTGGGTGGAGGAGGAATACGCCATCGGCTTCGCCAAGGGGAACGACGCTTTGCGCGAGGCGGTGAACGCCGCGGTGGCCGAGCTGAAGGCGGACGGCACCTTCCAGGGCATCGTGGATAAGTACATCAAGGCCGACTGAGCCGTCGTGAGCCGCGCGGATGGAGCGCAGCGAAGGGAAAACCGCCGCCGCGCAGCGGGGCTGAGTTTTGCCTGAGACGGAGCGAAGCCGCGCGACGCGAACAGGCGAAGCGCAACTACATCAAGGCCGGCTGAGCCGTCGTGAGCCGCGCGGCGCGGCCGCATCAAAAACTGACCTGATCTGGGAGGGGCGGCCCTTAGGCCGCCCTTCCCTTCCTCTCCGTGTGAGGGGGAAAGGAGGGCCCTAATTTGCAAGCGTTTCTCCACTGGCTGTCCAGCCTCCCGCCCGTTCAATGGCTGATTGAGCTCGGCCCCCGGTTTTACACCGCCTTTGTGGAGGCGGAGCGCTGGAAGCTCTATCTCAAGGGGCTGGGCGTCACCTTCCAGATCACCGTGGCGGCCATATCCATGGGCCTGGTCCTGGGCCTGGTGGTGGCCATGGTGCGCACCGCCCACGACCAGCAGCGGCTGGGATGCCGGAACCTCGCGCTGGGGCTGGTCAACGCCGTGTGCAAGGTGTATACCACCGTCATCCGGGGCACCCCCATGATGGTGCAGATCCTGATCTGGAACTTCGTCATCTTCAAAACCCGGAACAAGATCCTGGTGGGCATGGCGGCCATGGGCATCAACGCCGGGGCCTATATCTCGGAGATCATCCGGGGGGGCCTGATGAGCGTGGACTCGGGCCAGAGCGAGGCGGGGCGGTCTCTGGGCCTGTCCTATTTCGACACCATGCGCTTTATCGTCATACCCCAGGCGTTCAAAAACATCCTGCCCTCCATGGGCAACGAGCTTGTGACGCTGTTCAAGGACACCTCCCTGGTGAACACCATCGGCGCCGCGGAGATGACCTACTACGCCACCCGCATCGGCGGCAAGACCTTCGACTACATGCCCCCGCTGCTCATCATCGCCGCCATGTACCTGGTGTTTGTCATGGGCCTCACCTGGCTCCAGGGCAGGCTGGAAAGGAGGCTGAGGCAAAGTGACCGACGCTGAACGCAGGCCCGCCCTGCCGGGCCCCCGGCCGGCCGCCGGTTCCCAGACAAGGAGGGGGGCTGATTTATGATAGACGTAAAAAACCTCTCCAAGGCCTTTGGGGAAAACCTGGTGCTGGACAATATCTCGGAGCGCATCCACCCCGGGGAAAAGGTGGTCATCATCGGCCCCTCCGGCTCGGGCAAGTCCACCTTCCTGCGCTGCCTCAACCTGCTGGAGACCCCCTCCGCCGGGACCATCACCTTTGACGGCACGGAGATCACCGGCCCCAAGGCGGACATCAACGCCATCCGGCGGCAGATGGGCATGGTGTTCCAGCACTTCAACCTGTTCCCCAACATGACCATCCGCAAAAATATCACCCTGGCCCCGGTGCAGACCAAGCTGATGAGCCAGGCCGAGGCCGACGAGGCCGCCGCCGCCCTTTTGAAGCGGGTGGGGCTGGAGGAGAAGGCGGACGCCTATCCCGCCCAGTTGTCCGGCGGTCAGAAGCAGCGCATCGCCATCGTCCGCGCCCTGGCCATGCGCCCCAAGGTGCTGCTCTTTGACGAGCCCACCTCCGCGCTGGACCCCGAGATGGTGGGCGAGGTCCTGGAGGTGATGAAGGAGCTGGCCCGGGAGGGGATGACCATGGTGGTGGTGACCCACGAGATGGGCTTCGCCCGGGAGGTGGGCACCCGGGTGCTGTTCATGGACGGGGGGAAGATCCTGGAGCAGGATGAGCCTCACGCTTTCTTCGCCCATCCCAGGGAACAGCGCACCATTGATTTCCTGTCCAAGGTGTTGTAAGAAGCGCGGAGAAGCGGTCAGCGAGGAAGCTTGGAGCGGAGCAAGGGCAAAAGCCCAGGGCCCAAGCAGTGGGACTGGGTTTTGCCAGCGTCGCAGCGAAAGCGACCGAGCGGCCTGAGCGCTTCGCAGCGTG
>CAJUKT010000088.1 GCA_910587255.1 uncultured Oscillospiraceae bacterium | reverse complement strand
GTCTCGCTCCAGCCATGCCGTCTCGTACGTGCGCGCCCCGAACCCCGGCGCCACCAGTCCCGCGCACAGCGCCAGTGCCGCCGCCAGCGCCGTCAGCTTCCGCTTCATCTGTTTCATCTGCTCGTCCTCCTTATCTTTCGTCCGTTTCCGTCCCTGCTTCCGCCGCGCATGCCGCTTTCGCCTGCTCCAGCGTCACCGCCTTGTCCAGGTACTGCTGGTACGCCCCGCAGATCCTCCGTGCCCCGCCAAACGCCACCTGCCGGCCCTTTTCCAGCCACAGCGCCTTGTTGCACAGCTCCTCCACCTGCTGTACCGAGTGGCTCACCAGGATTGTCGTCGCTCCGCCCGCCATGATCTCCCGCATCTTCGCCTCGCTCTTCCGCCGGAACGCGCCGTCCCCTACCGACAGTACCTCGTCCAGTATCAGCAGGTCCGGCTGCACCAGCGACGCAATCGAAAACGCCAGCCGCGACTTCATCCCCGACGACAGCTGCTTGAACGGCCTGTCCTCAAACTCCCGCAGCTCCGCAAACTCGATGATCCTCCCGTACGTCTCGTCCATGAACTTACGCGTGTATCCCAGCATCGCTCCACGCAGGTACGCGTTCTCCCGCACCGTCAGGTCCCCGTCGAACCCGCTGGCCAGCTCCAGCAGCGCCGCGATGCTCCCCTCTCGCTTCACATATCCCCCGGTGGGCTCCATGATCCCCGACACCGCCTTCAGCAGCGTCGATTTCCCCGCCCCGTTCGTCCCGATGATCCCCAGCATATCCCCTTTTTCCAGGCTGAAGCTGATGTTTCGGTCCGCCCAGAACTCCCGTACCCGGTACTCCCCCCGTATCTTCCGCATCACGTATTCCTTCAGCCCGATCTCCTTGAAGTCCCCCGTCATGTACCGGATTGATACGTTGTGTACTTCTAAAATACTCATGGCCGCTCCAGCATGACGCGCTTTAGCTTTTCCTTCACAATCGGCAGCATTTTGAACACTCCCCGCATGATGTATGTATACCCCAGCGCCGCCGCCAGCGCACAGCACAGAAATACGAACTTTTGCCGGTATAGCTCGTTGATGTCTTCATATAAATATTGAAAAACCCTCAACACTGTGTAGTGCGTCAGATACACGCTCAAAGATAACTCAGCGCAAAAGTTGGTAAGCCTATTTGCTGGGAGTATACTCCCAGCAAAGCTTTTCCCCGAAAAGCTGACCGCTAGAACAAACATTGTGACCAATATGAAGCAAAACTGATAGTATCTGCCGTTGCGATAAAGCACAATCAGCATGCATACAGTATAGCCAGTTAACTCCGCACCTGTCAAGACCCACCGCCCAATGGTTGAAAATGGAACCGCTTTTATTTTTTGGCATATCCAATAGCTTAATATCCCACAGCAGGTCAAAACATATATCCGCAGCATGCCAAAGGTGAAAAATGCTGAAAAATCCCATAGTGTAGTGTAATTATTTGTCCAATATCCGCTTCCAAAAATCACGCTCAGAGGCATAAAAAACACGAGAAACTTCTGTCCAGCAAAGGTAAGCATACCTAAAATTAAAAATTCCGCAAAAAGCATACAAGCCAGGGTCCAAGCCGGCATATTTAGTATACCTTTCCCACGATTTAACCCATTCATTTTGATCAATATAATCTCCCAGACATCTCCAGAAAGCGCGTCACTGATCTTCCCAACACCATAAATGTTATCATGCCAAATTCGGATAGTAAAAAATGCCACAACAAACGCAATAAAACCATACCAAAAGAATCTAACATACCGTTTTCTCATATACTCCAGCCAGTACCGCTGTCGTTCCTTTAAAGGCAACTCCGAAGCTCGATGCCTCTCCCATGCCGAAAACATCAGGAATCCCGCCAAAATTGTAAAAAATTCCACACCGGTGAATCCCCCGGGAAAGTGCTTCTCCCCATTGGAATAAAAGTGGTACATCATCACTATCCCGGCAAAGCCCAGCCGCATTACGTCTAGCAAACCATTCCGGGGCGTTTTTCTCTCTTCCATCTCTTTCATTCCTCCAGCATTACAGACCCCAACTTTTCCTTTATAATTGGCAGCAATTTGAATATTCCCCGCATGATATATGTATACCCCAGCGCCACCGCCAGCGCACAGCACAGAAATACGAACTTTTGCCGATATAGCTCGTTGATGTCCTGAAATAGCCCCTGAAAAGCTATGAGCACCGGCCAATGGGTTAAATACAGGCTCAAAGATAACTCAGCGCAAAAGTTGGTAATCCTATTTGCTGGGAGTATACTCCCAGCAAAGCTTTTCCCCGAAAAGCTGACCGCTAGAACAAACGTTGTGACCAACATGAAGCAAAACTGATAGTATCTGCTGTTGCGATAAAGCACAATCAGCATGCATACAGTATAGCCAGTTAACTCCGCACCTGTCAAAACCCACCGTCCAATGGCTGAAAATGGAACCGCTTTTATTTTTTTGCATATCCAATAGCTTAATATCCCACAGCAGGTCAAAACATATATCCGCAGCATGCCAAAGGTGAAAAATGCTGAAAAGTCGCCCAATGCAGTGTAATTATTTATCCAATATCCGCTTCCAAAAATCACGCTCAGAGGCATAAAAAACATGAGAAACTTCTGTCCAACAAAGGTAAGCATACCTAAAATTAAAAATTCCGCAAGAAGCATGCAGTTCATGGTCCACGCCGGCGCGTTCAGCGTACCTTTCCCACGATTTAACCCATTCATTTTGATCAGTATAATCTCCCAGATATCTACGGAAAGCGCATCGCTGACCCCTGCAATGCTATCAACCTTGTCACGCCAAATCCGTACAGTCAAAAACACTATTACAAACGCAACTAAACAATACCAAAAGAACTTGACATACCGCCTCTTCATATAGCCCAGCCAATACTGCTGCCGTTTATTCAAAGGCAGCCCCGAAACTTGATGCCTATCCCACGCAGAAAACATCAAGAATCCCGCCAGAATCACAAAAAATTCCACGCCGAGGAAGCCCCCCGGAAAGTGCTTCTTCCCATTGGAGTAAAAGTGGTACATCATGACCAGCCCGGCAAAACCCAGCCGCATCACATCCACAAAGCCATTCCGGGGCGCTTTTCTCTCTTCCATCTCTCTCATTCCTCCAGCAAGCCGTTACACATAGTACAAAAAACGGGTGTTATACTTCTTGTACATCCAGCATCCCAGTCCCAGCACGATTGCCACGTCGACCGCCATCAGCAGGTGGAACCAAACCGTAGGGATGGTAGCCTCAATCACAATCTTTCGGAAATAGCGGATGAACAGGTACACTGGGTTGAGCAGGAACAGATTCTGCACCATTGGCGAGTAATTTTCTATGGTATAGAAAATTGCCGACATATACATCAAAAGCATGGTAAACACCGACCAAAGGTACTGGATATCCCGAAAAAACACAAACAGCGCCGACAGAACCAGCCCCACTCCGATATTGAACAGCACCAGGCAGACAACAGGGTACAGCAGCAGGATGAATTTCCAGGTGAAGGTGATCTGATCCAGCACGCAGAACACAAAGAATACGCACAGCGACAGACCGAAATTGATGAGTGTCTGTACATTCTTGGAAAACAAAAACAGATACTTTGGCACATTCACCTTGGTGAAAATGGACGCGTTGCCCATCAGCGATGTCATCCCCTGTCCGGTGGACTCGTTAAAGCAGGAGAATACCAGGTTCCCGCAAAACAGGTATGTCGTATAGTGGGGGGTATTCCGCCCAAAAAACTGGGTAAATACCAGCTTCATCACCAAAAGCGTGAGAAGCGGTGAGAGCACGCTCCACACCATCCCCAGCACCGTCCGCTTGTATTTCTTCTTGAAGTCCCGCTTTACCAGTTCTTCAAAGAGGAACCGATGATGCTCAACTCTTTGCCTGATCTGAAGCATTGCACAAAACCTGCCTTTATATCCCCAGTTTTACAATTATTTTCTGCTCAGTCCATCTTTAAAGTAAGTAATAGCTCCAAATACTACTTATTCAAAATTTTAGATACTCAACCCCGCCCATATATGTCCTCATGCCGGAAAATATCATCCTCACCAAAATAATCCCCCAACTGTACTTCGGCAATAATTAGCGTATCAGTCTGGGATGTATTTGTCAGCCTATGCTTACAACCCTTTGGGATAAAAAACGCCCCTCCCGGCATGGCTGAATGTACCGACTCCCCTAACTGAATCACCCCTGTCCCATGGATGATATTCCAATACTCCTCCCTGCGCATATGGCTTTGCAGACTGAGGGCCTGTCCCGGCATAACATAAATGACTTTCGACTGAAACAGTTCATTCAATACTGTTGTCTTATAAAACCCCCATGGGCGAGCAAATATTTCGTGCTCAAGCTCATTCCCTTCTGCCGTTTCAAAGTCAGCATCCATCTGGAACTTTTGATTTCGCATCAGGAACGCACTCAGCCCGCGCCGGGTAATTAGATTGCACAGTGTCCCCTGCTCATCTAAAACCGGCAAAAAGTCAACTTTTGGCTGGTGGAACGCGCACAACACTTCAGCCAGTCCCGCAGTTTGCAGCACAAAGGTGAATTCCTTACAGACAGCGGTGTCGATCAGTTCGTTCAACTCCACGCCTCTTAAAATCGCCCTGCGCATATCACCATCTGTCAACGTTCCCACTATACGCATTTCGCTGTCCGCTGCAATTAAAAATTTAACCCGATGTTTATTCATTTGGTTAAGCGCCTGATAAAGACTGGCCTGGATATCAATAACATGTTTATTCATCTATATCCTCGTTACCAAATCGTACGGCCTCCGTCCAGTACTACAGTGGCCCCTGTCATATATGAGCTTGCGTCCGAAAGCATATAGAGCACTGTGCCTACATACTCGTCTGGTCTCGACATTCTTCCCATTGGAATTAGTTCGGATATTTTTTGAACAAATTCTGGATTCTGGCCGTTTTCCAAGCTAGCGGGACAAAGCGTATTAACCCGTACCCCCCGTTTCGCCCAATACACCGCCAAATACTTTGTCAGTCCCATAATGCCATGCTTCACAACAGAATAGGAAACAGGCTTTATTATTTGATGGGATTCTGAGACCCCATCTCTGCGGTAAATGCTTTGATTCGGTGCAATGATACCGTAATCAGACGAGATATTGATGATGATTCCTGTTCCCTTTTCCGCCATTACCCCGCCAAACACTTGGGCGCAGAGCATCGCCCCAGTCAGCCCAACCGCAATATCATCATTCCAAAGCTCAAGCGGGAAATTATGAAACTGGACCGCGCCTAAATTTTTAGATCCGCCTTCTACCTTTGGATTATTGGCCGCATTATTGATCAGTCCATAAATATGCCCATATTTCTCCATCAACTCGTCTCGAATGCTGCACAGCATATCCCGCCTTGTGATATCTGCCACAAACATCTCAATCACCGCGCCTGGATACCTATTTTGAAGCATACTCTTCGTACGTTCCATTCCTTCTTCAGTGATATCCAATAAAACAGGGATTCCCCCTCCCTCTAAAACGGCCTCGGCATGCTTTGATCCAATAAGCCCACCGCCGCCCGTTATAACACACACACGCCCCTCAATCGAAAAAAGATCTTTCTTCATAATTTCACCTCATTCAGCATTACAGTCCTTTGATCTTTTGCCGACTTTTTCGCCGCAAGCGCCATTTTCAGGCTGACAACCCCTTCATCCAAGGTGAAGGCTGTCTGTCGCCGATCCCTAACACAATCCAGGAAGTCCTTCATTTCATCTATGAACATCTGGTTGCGCTGAAAACCTGTGAACTCCTCTTTAGTAACTTGGTCTCCTTGTCCCAGCGTAAAGACAGCAGCTTGTAAATCCGCTTCAGCCCATCCGTTCTCAAAAATCACCTTGCAGCGGCGCTTGGGCGGGTATTGAAAAAAATCGGCGTGCGCATAGATTGGGAACGAACCCATCTGCCCGTTTACCCAGTAGATAGAGTCACAATAGTCTTCAACATCAATTTGAAGCGTACCGTTTTTTCCGTTGAATGAAACCACCGAGACAGGTTCTCCAAAAATCCATTGAATATAGTCCAATTCGTGGATCTGCTGGTTCAAAATCACACCGCCCCCCTGATCTCTGCGCGCCATATAGGTATCGGCGTAATTCTCATAAGCATGCATCGTGGTCAAACGCTCACCCATCTCAGACTGAACGGATATGATTGCTCCAAGCTGCTTTGCGGAAACCACCTCCTTTAGCCGCTTCAGGCAGGGATGATATCGGTTCTGAAAACCAACAAACACAACGCGTTTTTGCTCCTTTGCGATTTCTATCAGTTCTTTTACTCCTTCCAAATCATGCGAAACAGGCTTCTCTAAAAACACATCGCACCCTGCCTGAACTGCTTTGATAGCGCACGGAATATGCTGGCCTGTAACAGTTGTGACATACACAATTTCCGGTTTCTGCGCTAAAGCCTTGTCCAAATCTGAAAAACTACAGATGGAAAATTCCTCTTCTAAAGATACTCCCTCCCGAATCTGCATATTATCAGCGAAAGTCCTCTGCTGTCCTCGTACGCGGTATGCCAAAAATGTGACCTCTTCGCCCAAATAGGCGGTAAGATTCCGCAAGTGGCGTTGTCCAATACTGCCCAGCCCAATCATAAGAACCTTCATCTTATCCTCACCCACCGTATTTCTTTAAAAATTTTATTACTTCGTTTTCTGTATTTGTATTAAAAACAATTTGCTCCAACTGGGAGAAATCACTGGCATGATCCACATCAATTGTTTTCGGTGATTCAAATGCAATCATTCTTTTGCCATGGACAAGGTGATGTTCCATGATATATTTCGTCTTTAAAATATCCACATATCCATTCGGAATGAATACCTGCGGAAACTTTTGCCGCGGGCCGTTTGCTTCGTCTAAAGAGATCCCATTAAGCGTCTGATAATACCCGTCATCAGATTTCCAGAACCACTTAAACGGACAAGCCTCTACAGGATGTGCGGAACGAAGAGAATCCGAAGTCTCGTCGGCCATCATGCAGTCCAGCGCCCGCTGTATGACCTGCGGATCTCTAAGGGGTGTTGTTGGCCTCAAATGCACCCAGTATTCCGGCAAAGTTCCCTCATTCCGTTCTAGCCAATCAATGGCATGCTGCATAAATTCCAAATCAGTCGCGTCACTTCCCGAGATTGTTTCTGGGCGCAGAAACGGTACGTCAGCCCCGTATTTCTTGGCAATTTCCGCGTACTGCGCAGAATCTGTGGAAACGATGACCCGCTGAATACCAGGTGTCAATTTTGCCGCAACGATACTATACGCAATCATCGGGTGCCCGCTTAATAACCGAATATTTTTATCTTTGACTCCTTTCGACCCAGAGCGGGCAGGAACAATAGCGTAAACAAGGCTTTTTTGAATTTCTCCCATGACCATGGCCCCTTTCAGCGTTCTATTCTCACTTTCTGCCTGCACTCAAAACACGATAAAGTTCACGTATCACTCCAAATCCTCCATTTTTACTTGAAACCCAGTTGCTGATATCCTGTATCTCCGGCTCAGCGTCACGCGGACAGCCGCAATATCCCACCGCCTGCATTGCCTCAAAGTCATTTAAATCATTTCCGATAAACATAACCTGGTCTAATGCGATCCCACGGCTAGCGCAGTATTTGATTATCTCCGTCTTCTTATCTTCAACGCTATGGAGTACACTGATTTTCAGTTTCTCTGCACGGCGCGCTACGATTGGATTTGTCTCTGTGGAAACAATCATCTGCTCAATTCCCAGCTCTTTCAGCATTCGGATGCCATATCCATCGCCGCGGTGGAAAAGGACGCTCTCTTGTCCTGTTTCATCCACCAGCACCCGGTTATCCGTCAGCACTCCATCGCAGTCATAAATCAGCAGCTTGATATTTGAAAACCCCATCCGTCTCAATTCCCTCGATATTTCAGCTTGTCCCGCTGCACCTGCTCAATCAGAAGAACTTCATTGGTTTTGTAGCTGAGGGACTTTTGTACCGCATCCAAATTCCTGACGAGCTGTTTAAATTCATCCGGCTCCAGAGATGCAGCATGGTCTGTCCCTTTCCAAGTCTTGTCCATGGTGAAGTGGCGCTCAATAACCTGCGCCCCCAAAGTATAGGCTGCAATATCCACCGCAGTACCCAAATGGTGGCCAGAAAACCCTATTTTCTTGGTCACGCCGCCGTACTGCTCTTTTAACCGTTCCAGCTCCATGAGGCACACATCCTCATATGGAACTGGATAACCAGATGTGCAGCTGAATATGACAAGATCCCGGCTCCTCCCATTTTTTTGAAACAGCTCCACAATCTGCTTCTCTTCCTCCCGAGTCGTCATCCCAAAGGAGATCTGAATCTCGCCCCCATAGTTGTCACACAGCCACTGGAGCATAGCAAAATGGTTATTGCAGGCAGAGGGGATCTTAATAAATTCCGGCTGAATGGCCGCAATTTCTTTGGCCGATGTCAGATCCCAAACAGAAGTAGAATAAATAATCCCAAACTCCTCGCACCAGTCCTTCAGTTGCCTGTGCTCATCCGCAGTAAACTCCAAAAACTCCCGGTGCTCCCCGTATGTTTTTCCATAGGAATTAGCAGGGTTTGGATGAGGCGCATTGTATTGCTCCGAAGTCAGCAATTCACGATTGCAGCGCTTTTGAAACTTGATTGTATCTGCTCCACAATATAGTGCCGCCGTAGCAATCAGATCCCGGGCAATCGACATTTCTCCCTTATGGTTACAGCCAGCCTCTGCAATGATGAATGGCTTTTCATAGTTCGCTTTCATTCGCCTTATTCTCCTCACTTCAATACTATAGGGTTTTCTAATTTCTTTGCAGCTAATTCTGAATCAGGACGTCTGCCGATGTGAGACACTACCAACTGGATAATTTCATCAATGAGTTCTCCCTCACTTTCTGGCGTATAGATATAATCATGCTGATTCTCTTGGTGATACATTTCAATCATCGAAAAAGAATCATATTCAGAACAGCCCAGTCCTCTTTTTATGCCTAACCTGTACAATGTGATTTTCAAGCATTGTGCCGAATTGATTACATCAAAAAAACCGTTTCTAACACCAATACATGCCCCTGCACTTTCTAAAAATGGAACAGAATAATCATATGGAATGAAGATCGGTGTTGTCCCCTTTATTGGTGGTTCTTCCTCTCCAGCAGAGTTAGTACATACGCATAGACCCAGTGACATCAATTTGCTCGCAATGACTTCCCAAAATTGCATTCTGTATATTTTTACAGACTTGGAATACGGTGACAGCAGAACAGTCTTTCCTGGGACAAGGTTTTTTTCTGCAAACATCCTAAGCACATTTTTTTCGTCAAAAACAAAAGCAGGCATACTAACACACTCATTACAGTCAAAGCCCAAATATGCCATCTCTTCCGAAAAAAAGTTAAATCCTCGAACACCCTCTAAGTACGCCAATATCGCTGTATGCCGATAAAAAATATGATAATGCAAACTTTTAATGTGTATTCCTTTTTGTAAATCAAACATGAAGAGATTATAAAACTGCCGGAACTCCTCCATTGTGTATTTCTCTGAATACTCAATGTTAAAAAGATTTGCTATACCAGACGCGCTAGCATATGCACCAAAGACAGGGGTGCCGAACGATATACCCTCCTTTGATATATATGACTTATACATTGAGGCACAAATAAAGGTATCTCCTCCGCCCGGCCCTGCTAAAAAAAGAGTTGAGCAATCCCCATACTTCTGTACGAAGGATGAATACAATTCGTATCCCTTCATGACCTTTGTATGAAACACATTCCATATTCGGTAGCATGTGGTATGGTCTACTTTTTTATGGATGAATGCTAAAACTTTTTCCATCCCAAGGCGAGCGGTATATAAAAAACCATGTTCACGCAGGCACTGGATTCCGCCCCTCAGTTTTTTCCCAATCAATTTCACGCCTTGGCTGAGGCGATAGAGCCTGGCACTGCGCATGCCCTCAATATCTTTTTTCAAGGACTTAATCTGCTCGTCTCTCCGTTTAATCCTATAATGGTAATCCCACTTTATATAAAGCTCCAGGCACTTGATTGCTCTGTCTGGGTTTATTTCCTTCAACTGCTCCGCCACTTTAGGCAGCATGCCGTGCGCCCGTTCTCTGCTCCTGACATCAGCAATCGTGATAATCCGTTGATTATAAAATGATATGTACAAGTCAGCAAATTCAGCGGGGTCCATATTTTCCCCATTATAAGTACGAAAAATGTAACTATATGCCCTTCCTACGTGTA
Organism: uncultured Oscillospiraceae bacterium; assembly: GCA_910587255.1. Taxonomy (GTDB): domain Bacteria; phylum Bacillota; class Clostridia; order Oscillospirales; family Oscillospiraceae; genus Enterenecus. The sequence continues at coordinate 66,796 of CAJUKT010000088.1, read as the reverse complement.
TGTCCTTCTCCTGTATATATTTTTCGTAAGCGCGGGCATTGGCTTCCAGGAGGAACAGCCGGAAATGCTCCAGAGCCGATGGGGCCGACCCAGCCTTACTGTAAATCAAACCCATATAATAGTGGTACGGCCCTATACAGCGCACCTGATCTTCCCGCAGGGCCAGAATCGCTTCCTCTTGCTTCATATCATAGAGTGCCTGAAGCAGACGCGCCTGGTCGATGGCGTCCACGCTCAATAACTCGGCGTTGTCAATAATAATTTGATTCTGTTCCTTTATAAAGGAGTCCAAATACCGTTCATATCCCCCAGCTGTAAGCGAACACTCTCGGTATGTCTTGTCAAGCTTTTCATAATACCTCGAAAAATCTATCGGAACGGAAAGCATATAAGATTGTCTGGCAATGCGCTGCTGTATGATATCCCGCACCCGTTCCTGCTTCAGCGTTATCATCGTAATTGCCGGATCAGATTTCATCTGCTGTTGGTAAGTCTCGTAGCTGTAATCTATTGCTTCAGGATATACGCCACGTACCAGGAAGTTTTCATAGACGTATTCCATAACTTCCACCATATGTTTTGAGGCACCTGTCTTACAGCAAAACAGCATTTGCTCAAACTCCTGTCTCGCGTGCAAGCCCTCTGGCAGATATTTTTTTACATCCCGGTAGTTAACCATGCAGCCGCTTTTTGAGAAGAACTCTCGCTGGTATTCTATATCCATATAGCGGGCGTCCCACTTATCCTCGCAGTCCCAGCCTGATGCAATCACCAGTCCCTTTCCCCGCAGCAAAACATCGGCGATTGCTGTGGTATACAAGGTGACCACCGAAATGCTTGCGTCAATCAATTCCTGTAAATTTTTATGCTCGTTCAGCATATTCAAATTTGCAGGAAGATTTCCCCCACACCGCTCTTCAATGACGGTATACAGATGCTCCGTATTCTTATGCGTATAGTTTACTGCGATCCCGCGCAGCCATCGCGGCTTCACGCACAGCTCATAATCAGGATGCTCCCGGCAGATATCCAAGAGCATATCTGCAACCTGCTCTTTACCCTTTCTCCCAAACGGAATATGACCGCAATCAATAAAAAGGATTTGTTTAGAGCTCTCAACTGGCGCAACAGGGACGTGATCGTTTTTGCTGTCCCCAACCTGCATCGTGGCGCAGCGGTAGCTGCATCTCGGCATTGCCCCGTTGCGGTAAGCAAAAAGGAAATCCGCGCCATCCGTCATAAAGAACTCTTTATAATATTGTGAATATACAAAAAAATAGATGTCTAAAAACTTGACGTGCACCATCATATTGACGCTGCAAAAACCGAAATCAAACTCCCTTGCGGTTTCCGGTGTCAACTCCTTAATAGACTTGATTTCTGCCCGCAGCCCATGAAACATCCGAATGCTGTTTTCATCCTGATAACGGGCAAAAATTGTAATTTCATGTCCACGTGCTTCCAGCTCATGTAATACATTCTCAATTGCCAGATTATCTCCATCATTGAAAGATAATGTGAGCACTTTCATAAAAATCATCCTCGCATGATTTTATTCCAACGCGTGAGATATTACATCCCTCAACAGAACATCCTCTTGATCCTCCCTAGCCTCTATTTCAACAGCATCATCACATAGCCCCATATTGCACAAGCCAGTGTATGCAATAGAATTTCCAGCAGGCCAAAACTGCGCTTTATATATGTGAATAATAATCTTTTTGCAGGCAGCGGCAGAGATGACATCACACAGGCCGCTCCGAAGCCCTACAAAACAGCCGGCAGCATTTAAAAATGGTACAACCTGTCCATACGGCAAGAAAATGGGTCTTGTTCCCGCAACAGGTGCCTCGTTCTCTGCGCAATTCGTACACACGGAAAATCCATTTCCCTCAAGCTCTTTGGCAAGGCGCTGCCAAAACGCTGGTGATAGCTGATATTTCCTTAATCCGACTGAATATGGCGCCAGCAAAACAGTTTTTCCTTTAATCAAACTGTTATCGGTAAATAGGCTATCAATTGCCTGCTGGTTTGTTTCAAACTCAGGATATGTCTTTGGTGTATCTGCCGGCAAATCAAATCCACAATACAGGTATAGGTCAACCATATTTAAACCGCGATAGCCCATCATATTGCCACTGGATATGTTCAGGGAAGGAGTCTGCAGAAATCGGTTTGCATGATGCAAATAGATATATTTCTGATTGTCCCTGCCAACAAAAGACCGAAACTTACGTAAATTGAAGGTGTCAATTATTTTGTGCAGATGGCCTCTCATTGCAGGAAATAGTTCTGCAACGCGCTGTTCCGCACTTCCTGATACCAGGAACATATACTTGGAGACATTGTTCCGTTCCAGCCATGCCTCTAAATACAGCCCGCAAATATAATAATCCCCGGTTCCTTTAGGTGCGCAGCCTAAAATTGTAACGTCGTCGCCATAGGTTTTAATTATCTCGGAGTACTCTCTGAAGCCGACTAGTACTGTCTCCTTGAAGATTTGGTTAAGTTTTAAAAAGCTTTCTGGGAATATCTTGCTTTTTAGTTTTTCAACTAGGCTTTGCCCCCCCCCCCAGATTTTTCCAATTTCTTTCAGCCAGCCGATCCCGCCGCGCACCTTACGTGGAAGCCATGTCAGCGCACGCCCCAGGCGAAAGGACATAGACGAGAGCACCGCGTGGTATTCCTTGTCCAGCGCATTAAACTGCCGCTCCTTATCCCGCAGCCTGCCGTTCGTCCCCTCAAACTTTGTACGCCAGTTATGGGCCTCCTTCTGGGTATTTTGAAGCTCGGCCAACTTCATCTCTAAATTGTGCTCCCCATCGGCCACCGCTTTTTTCAGCTCAGAGACGTTTTGCTCCGCCGCCGACAGCGCCAGTCGCTCCTCCTGTAACTGCGCCTCCAATTCTTTGGCGCTTTGCCTGGCACAGCGCAGCTCCTCGCCCTGTTCGTTTGCCTTATGGTAGGCGCGGCGCAGCTCCTCCTCCTGCCTGCTCACCCTGTCGGAGGCATTCCGCAGCATGGCCTCCTGCTGATTCATCTTGCCGGCGGCATCCCGCAGCATGGCCTCCTGCTGGTTCATCTTGCCGGCGGCATCCCGCAGCGCAGCCTCCGCCTTCTCCTTCTGTTCAGCCGCTTCCCGGAGCTGTCCGCTGAGCTTTCTATTCTCATACTCAAGGCGGTTTTCGATCAACCAATCTGCTGCGTCCGCCGCGCCTTTCACCGGCTCCCACGTGATCGTCTCCAACCGGCGGTGGGTGCATCGCCGGCACAAATCACACGGGGAATCCAGGCGGCGGATGACCTCCCATCCGTCGTCCTCCTGGGCAATATTGATTACCTTCCCATCTCGTAGCGCCTCGGGCGAACAGCCCAGCGCAGGCGCCATATTCCCCACCAGAATCCCATCCGGGCACTTGGCCAAGCCCCCGCCCCGCAGGTAATGGCAGCCCGCAGACCCACACCTGTCATTGTTAAACCCTGCGTCCTCAAAGGGATACAATGTCAGCCGCTTTACAAACCTCTCTACCTTTCTTGCCAGGAGATACTTCACCCCATAGGCCCGAAGCGTGGCTTCAATCTCTTCCAGCCGCTCCAACACCGGCGGGTACACTGAAATGTGCACAACCGCATCATTCTCCCGGAGGCAGCTCCAAAATTCCGGCGTCATTTTCTGTACCAGCAGGGCATTGGTCAGCACCCGCAGCTCCGTATCTGGGAAGTACCGGCGAACAATTCCGGCCATTTCCCCGCAGCGCTCCGGCTCTAAAAGGGGCTCCCCGCCCAGCAGGAAAAAGCGCCCGATGTTGGAAAACAATTTGGCCAACTGCCGTAAGTCTGCGTCAAACTGCGCGATATCCGCCACCTCCGGCTCCGTCACAAAGGGGGAGAAATTATTGCAGGCCTTGCAGTTTAAATTGCAGTGGTCGCACACATGCGTTTCCAGGTGGACCAAGTAGGGCTTCTCCCCCTGTCCGGGCATCTGCTCCACACAGGCCGGGTCAAATTTCCCGCCGGCGATGAAATCCGCATGGGTATCCAGCGCAAACAGCCGAAGCACGTGGACGTTTGCCACCTTTTCATCATGCAGCCTTGTCAGCAGGCGTGACAAGTGATGATTGTGACTGACCGCAACCAAAACGGCGTCGCACCCGCACCCTTTCAGCTCTGAAAGCGGGATGACCGGGAACTCCCGGTACGATTGCGCCGACGGTTTCTCCTCGGCAAAGCAGACTATCTCCGCCGCAAAATCTGGATGCCGGGCAAACGTGTCCAAAAGATACTCTCTGTGCCCCTGTTCAATCACTGCAATCCGCATAAGGCTCTCCTTCCGCATTGAAACAGAATCGGATAACATTTGCCTACAGCTCCCCGCTTCCGCCCGGTGATAAGGCGCTGCTTTTCAACGTCTCCTTCGGTTTCCCGCCCAAATCCCTATATACATAGACGGTCCGCATGCGCTTTGGCCGCACTGACGAGCTGCGAAACGATTTCATCCTTTTGACCGCTCTTATATGCCACTTCCAGGCAATCGCCGCACAGTCCCATCGCGTCCAGTGAAAAGAATTCCTGATGGGAGGCGGAGGCCGAGGGAATCGTCATCTCGCCGTACAAAATAATTTTTTTGCAATCTTTCGCGGCAGAGACAATGTCGCACAATCCGCTGCGCAGGCCAATAAAGCATCCCGCTTTTTCGCAGAACGCCCTCATCAGGCGGTGGGGGATCAGAATCGGGGCCGTCCCCGGCACTGCGGGCTCCCTTTGCGGATCATAAGAATTTGTGCACACCGTAAAGCCTTCCATAAGAAGCTGCTGCGCCAGCTTTTCATAAAAACCGGCTGGGATTCCCCACATATCGTTTTTCCCGGCATAGGGCGCAATCAGGGCCGTTTTCCCCGGGCGAAGGCCATGGACCTGGAATATCTCCTCCACCTCCTCGGGCGTCCAGGGAAACTCCGGCTGTGTCCACGTCCCCTCTTCATAGTCCAATCCGCAGTTGATATCCATCCCGATCTTGAGCATGGACATAAAGTCCAGTCCCCGGTACCCCGACATAAACCGAAGGATCCCGGAATACTCCAAATACTCCGACTCATAGAGCAGCGGGCGCAGCTCCAGCCGTTTCCCCAAAAACCGCTCCATTACGCGCACGTTCAGCGCCGCTTTGGGCTCCACCGCCACAAAGCGTCCAAATCCAAACAGCTTCCCGATTTTCAGCGACAGCCCGCCGGAGCCAACAAATGCGTCCTTCGGCCCGATCATACCCTTGTAAGCCAGGTACCCGCAGGTCAAGTACGTATCCCCTGAGCCGTCGTAATCCATGAAGTAGATATTGCCAGCCTCTTGCGCCGGGCACGCTTGCAGGATGCGCCTGTATGTATCAAAGCCCCGCAGCACCCGGAGGACGAACACCCCGGTCATCGCCAGCAGCGGCATCCGCTTCACCGCTTCCTTGACCCTCCGCAGCATCTCTCACAGCGCCTCGTTGCGCACGAAAGCCAAGTCCATAAACCTGTCCCGCTGTGCGTTGACCGCAATGGCCATGGCCAGCCCGGAGGGCTTTCGGTCGTTAATCAGGATCCGCTCTCCATAAGGCGCGCCGAAGATGATGCCGTCATAGCGCACGCCCTGCGCCCGCAGAAAGCCCTCCGTAAGGCTGCGGTACTCCTCTGTCCGGGAGGTGAGGAATACCACCATGTCCTCCCGGGGGATATCCCGCAAAAACTGCTCCGCCCCGGGCAAAAAGCTGTCGTATCCATCCAGCTTGTAGCCGTTATGCTTGACAATCGTTCCGTCCAGATCCAGAATCCAGGTCTTTGGCAGGGGGGACACCATGATTTCCTCACGCATTTTTTAACTGCTCCCCTATAAAGCCGCCCGGGTGGTTTTGCTTGAACCGGTCCAGCGTGATCCCCATCCGCTGCGCCAGGGAAATGGCCAGCCCCTGGAGCACAATCAGGTTCACCGTGGTGGAGTTGCTCGGCACGATATTCCACATGTCCCCCTCATGCTCCAGATTCAAAATCAGATGCTTGGGGATCTCCCGCGTCAGCGTGCTCTTTTCCCGGAACGACAGCAGCCACATATCCGCCCCGCGGGCCTTCAGCAGCTGGGTCAGATAAACCGATTCCACCGTTTCGCCGCTTTTGGTGAGAATGATGACAAGGTCGCCCTCGCGCACCATGCCCAGGTCCCCATGGACAGCGCTGTTGGTGTTCATGAAGTCCGCCCTCATCCCCAGCGAATTCATCGTGCCCACAAACTTGTCGCACACGGGCACATTCTTGCCCAGCCCGCTCACAATGATTTTGCTGCCCCGCTCCAGCGCCCCGCAGCACTCATCCGCCAGCCGCCCGAACGTCTCCATATCCATTGATTCCACGGACTGGCTGAGAATCCGCATCGTCTCATTAAAATATGTATTCATAGCGCTTCCTCCAGATAGTAAAGGCCATTGTAAAATGCACCGCAGATGGAGTCATAGTTCTCCCAGGCATAGGTGGTCAGGGACAGCCAAATAATCGCGTGCAGCAGCTTGATCTGCCGCCGCGTCACCTCGCCCTGGAGCAGCCCGAAAAATTCCTCCTCCAGGTCCTCCCACCCATTGGACTCAATTTGCAGCTTAACCCCGTCCTCTTTGATTTCAAGCTCAAACCGCTTTCGGTTGAACTGGTCATAGTTCCCCACAATGGAATAGTACAGCTTGGCCCAGTCATAGGCCGGGTCGCCGTAAAGTTCGGTTTTCCCGAAGTAACCCCTTGGGTCGATCAGCACCGGGGAGCCGTCCTCGCGCAGCATGGTGTTGGAAAACGTACAGTCCCCATGGATCAGCTTGAAAACCGCCGGAGTGTACTCCTCCAGCGCCGATTCCAGCTCCTGCTTGCGGCCAAATATGTTCCTGCACCGGCGCCCGTTGATGGTAATTATTTCATCCGCAGCAAAGGGCGCCAGCTTTTCCACCTTTTCCAGCCGCTGGAAGGTCTTCCCAACATACGCATCCCAGCAGCTGGACCTGTCGGCCGGCGCCTGCTCCAGCCCCTGCACCGACTTGAGGCACTCTATAATGCGCCGCAAAATGTCCAGCCTCTCCGCTTTTGACAAGCCCTTGTACTCATAGACAGGCTTCCCGTGGATATACTCCATTTTCAGCGGCTGGTAGGACGCCACATGCGGGATGCTGTCAAACCCCTGGCCCGCCACACGCCGGTACCACGCGGCCTCCCGGCGGGCCAGCTGCTCCCCTTGGGCGTCAAGGGCCTCCTTTACAAAGAGCCCGTCCTCCTCATAGATGCGGTTAAAGGGACGGCACCGGGCCGTCTCCAGCTTTTCATACTCCTCCAAAAGGCCGTATTCCTTCACACGGCGCAGCGGGAGGCTGTGAAAATGCTGCCCTTGGCCAGACAGCCACCGCACAAATTCCCCCTGCGCGGGCACATCCTCCAGGCACGCCCTGTCCCGGAAGTAGAAGACGCCCGCCACGCCAAACGTATCCGAGCGCTCCTGCGTGAACGCGCCGTCCTCATACTTCCAGCGGCATGGGAAGTCCTTGGCAATGCCTATGTAATTGCCCGGTTCGTCCGGCAGTGAAAACTCCGCCGGCAGGATCAGATCCGACCAAATCAGCAGGAAGGGCTCTGCCGCCGGAACCCGGTCAAGGGCCTGCCGCAGTCCGGCGCAGGTGCCCGTGCTGCCGCTGGCGCACACCAGCTGGTACTCCACCGGCGCAAACTCCGCCAGATAGCGCTCCAGCACATCGAATTTATAGTCGCCGATGACAATATACCTGCTGTCCGGGTACTTTCTGAACAGGTGGAACAGCATGGGCAGATTGTCTACGGGCACCAGCGCCTTCGGCTTATTTCTGGTCAAGTGCCCCAGGCGGGTTCCCTTTCCGCCCGCCTGCACAATGATATACTTTGGAATCATTCGGGCCGTCCCTCCAAAAACAGTTTGATGCCGGAATCCGTCCCCTCATAGGCAGGGGCCTCCGGCCGCTGGAACGGATAGACGCGGTAAACGCCGATCACAAAAATTTCCTCCACCGTCGTCCCCCGCTTGCCGATCAACGCCGAACCATTCCGGCCGTTGGGCTCATCCAGAGAGGCGCAAATAAACCGCTTGTCAAACTCATATAAGCAGTAAAACTGCATCAGGTGCTCCGCCTTTTTCCGGCTGAAGGACACCACCCGCAGTATGTTCGGCGAGAACAGCTGCGCGCACTTTTTCACCGCCGGATCATGCGTCAGGATAACCGCGTTTTTGTACTTGCGCCTGCTCAGCATACTGTCCAGGTACAGCAGCGCCAGGTGGTTGATCTCGCGCTCGCATGAGGGCAGCAGCACCACTGCGGTATTGTCCCCGACCCCTTTGCCTTTGACAATCTTGTGCCATTCCCACCAGCCGCGGTAAGCCGAAATCAAGTTCCTGTACAGCTGGCGCTTAACCTGCTTCAGATGTTTTGACATACCTTTCCCCTCGTCCTCTTTATTTACTGCATTTCCCCGCTCACAAAGCAGCCCTCCAGCTGCCGGGCCACGCCGGAAATGTCAAACCCCGCCTCTTTCACCCTGTCCGCACAGGACGCCCTGTCCGCCGGGCGGCAAGCGCCCAGCAGCGCGTCCGCCCACGCGTACGTGCCCGCGTCCAGGGAAAGCCTGCGGAATATCGGGCCGGCGCACGCTTCGTCCGGCACAAACTCCGACGCCGCCACAGGCGTCCCCGACGCCTGCGCTTCCACTGCGGCGATCCCCAGCCCCTCAAACCTGCTGGGGAAGGCAAACACGTCCATGGCCCACAGCAGGCGCTCCACCCGGGAGGCAGGGCCGTAAAAAATGACGCTCTCCGCAACGCCCAGCTCCCCGGCCTTCTCCTTCAGCCGCCCCAGCAGCTCCCCCTCGCCCACCAGCAGCAGCCGGCTCTCCGGCCTGCGGCGCTTCACCTGGGCAAACACCTCCAGCAGGAAGTCCTGGTTCTTCTGATCGCACAGCCGTCCCACATGCCCGATCACAAACTGCCCCTCAACCCCCAGCTCCCCCCGGACCTGCTCCCGGACGGCCGGGTCAAAGCGGAAGCGCTCCACCTCAATCCCATTGGGGATAAACCGGTAGCCCCGCCTGTTCAGCGCCCCCTTGGGGAAGAGGAACCCAGCCGCTTCCCTGGAGCAGGCCCAGAACGCGGTGGCCTCCCGGGCAAATATGTACTTCGCCATGTTGTGAACCAGCAGCTTCAGCGGCCTAGTCCCGCTTTTCCGCAGCCCCGTATTATGGCTGTGGGCGATCCGCACCGGCACGCCCGCCCGCCGGGCCGTCCCCGCATAGGCCAGCGCCAGCCCCTGGAACAAGTTCAGATGCACCACATGGTACCGCTCCCGCCGGAGCAGCGCCAGAAACTGCCGGTGGTTTTCCACCAGGCTCCTCTGCCTGCCCGACAGCTCGAAAAACCGAACCCCCAGGCGTTGGAGCGGCTCGGTGAACACGCTCCCGGCCAGGCAGGCCGCGGCGATATCCACCTGCACCCTTTCCAGGTCCAGCCGGTGGATCACATTGCTCAGGAAGGATTCGATTCCGCCCGATTCCCATCTCTCGCAAAAACAGCATACTTTTATTTTTTCCATCCCCGGACCTGAGCCCCCTCCCCGGCGCCTTCCGCCCGCCCCAAGGCCGCCGCGCGGTCCCGGGCCATTCTCCTTCAGCCTATTTTTCCCACCCCACGGACAGCTGCTCCTCCTCCATCATCCTGTCCTGGGCCTGCTCCACCAGTAGCGCGATGTTGCGCTCAATGCCCTCCCGGGTGGCCTGGTACAGCTTGCGCAGGCAGCGGGGGCTGCCCTTTTCCTCCGGCAGCTGGGCCGCCCGGCACAGCCGCCGGATGGATACTGTCACGTTGGTGCGGTCGATGGGCCGCCCGTTCCGGGTGAGAAAAACCGGCCCGCTTACAATCCCCCTGCGCTTCGCGTAATCCAGCAGCTCCCGGCACAGCGGCGCCGGAAAGCGGATGATCTCCTTCGAGCAGTTGTAGCTCACGCTCAGCATACCCGCCTGCACCGCCCCCACCGTCACGTTCTCCAGCTCCTGCACCGGCAGGTCCGTGTTCCCAAACAGCTTCACCAGCAGGTACACCTGCTCCCGCTCCAGCGACCGCGCCGTGGACAGCAGCCGCAGGTATTCGCTCCGCGTCAATTCCGGCTGCGGGTCGGCCACCGCGTCCAGCTTGTCCACCACCTGGAACTCCCGCGCCCCCATATACTCCAGATACCCGTTTGCCGCCACCATAAACTGGTTGATCGCCGCCGGGGTGCACCCGTCCTGCGCCAGCTTTTCCCGCCACTGCCGCAGCGTCCCCTGTCGGATCACCTTCCCGTCCTCCGGCAGCTCCCGGTACAGCCGCTTCAGCTTCCGCCGGTAGCTGTCTATCGTCCCCGGGGCCCGCCCCTTTGTCCTCAGGTGCTCCAAATAGCCGTCCATTGTCTCCGGCGTCAGGGGCGCCGCCTTCGAATTGCGCGGTATTCTCATTTCAATTGTTTTGACGCTTTTGCGCGGCGTCCCCACCGGCCCGCTCCACTGTACCCGTCCCCGCATAGCTCACTCCCAACCCTTATCACAGAATGATCATTTTGTAATATACCGCGTGAAAATGAAACAGAGATTCAACAAACTCTCCATACGCCACTTTATTTTACTACAGGCATGAACAGATTGCAATCTCTATTTTGACCAAAATGGTCATGAGAATACAGCTGATTGAAAAATCAGCTTATTTCTTTATGCCATTTTCTAGAATCTGAGCCGATGGTCCGGCTTCTTTTGCCGAAAGGTGCCCGTTTTTTTGCGGTAAATTTCTAACTATTTATTTCGTGATATTCTGGCGGCAAACAAACTCAGCCTGTCCATGCGCCGGACGCACTCCACCCCGCTTGTCCGGCCGTCATCCTCTGCAATTGGCTCTTGCGCTCCCGCCGCCCGTGTGACATAATGAAGGAAAAGAAACAGGCGCAAAATTCTCTGTGTGGGGGGACGGACCGTGCTACCATATTATCTGCTGATTGGCGCGAGCCTTTGCGGCGCGCCGCCGCCGCTTCAGCGGTCCAACTGCAAATGGGGGTATTTGCTCGTGATGGGCCTGGCCTGCTGGCTGCTGGCCTCCCTTCGATACGTCACCGGCTTTGACTACCGCTTTTATGAGTCGGCCTTTCACTCCATCGCCGCCTCCGGGCTGGACGGCGCGGGCTGGTCGGAGCCGGGCTATCTCCTTCTGAACCTGGCGGTCTCCCTGCTGTGGAACGACTACCGTGCCTTTCTGTTCGTGTTCCACCTCTTGCTCACCGTCCTGGTGTTTACCTGGATCGGCCGCTATTCGCCCGCCCCCTGGCTGAGCGTTTTCCTGTTTATCACCCTGCAGCACTTTGCCCTGAGCATGAATTTTCTGCGCCAGGCTCTGGCCGCCGCCATCGTTTTGTGGGCTTACCCCTTTTTGAAATCCCGCCGGTTCCTTCCCGCCTGCGGGGTTGTGCTTCTGGCCGCCTGCTTCCACCGCACGGCCCTGATCATGCTCCCGCTCTGCGTTATGCTCACCCTGCCGCCAACCAAGCTCCACTACGGCCTGGCCGCCTGCTCCGCCGGGGCCGCCTATTTCCTGATGGACCCGCTGATCGGCATTGCCCTTTCCATCGTGCCGAAATATCAGCACTATCTCACGGAAAAATACTGGCAGGGCAACAGCTTTCTCTACCTTCTGATGCCGCTGGGCTGCTTCCTTTTCATCATCCCGCTGCTCCGCCAGACCGCCTGGGAGCAATCCTCCCCCGTCCTGGCCAACAGCGTGTTTTACGCCCTCCTGCTCCAGCTGTTTATCACCCGCCATTTTATTTTGGAGCGCCTGTCCATCTATGTGGCGATGTTCTCCCTGCTGGCCCTGCCTGCCGCCGCCCTGGCGCCGTGCAGGCGCGTCCCATCCGCAGTGAGGACGGGCGTGCTCATCGCCGCCGCCCTGGCCTATTTCCTGTTCGCCGCCAGCCAGGGCTTCCACGGCGTCTACCCCTATCACGGCGTCTGGACGCGGGCGCTCGCCCCCTGAACGTTCAAAGTGGCCGGGAGGAATGTCCTCCCGGCCACTTGCCTGCATTCGCAGATACAGGGGCGTATTTTATTCGGTTATTATTTTAGCTTTTGCGGAATATCACGCCTGGCGCACCACAAAGGTGGGGATGACGGAGAAGGAATTGTTCTCCGGTACGTCGTCGCCCAGGGTGCCTACCACGTACATGCTGCTGCTGCCGTAGGCGTTCAGCGACAGGACGCTGAGGTTATCCTGGATGTTGGCCTGGAGCCAGGTGGTCCGGCCCAGGGTGGTGGGCATCTGGTTGGCCAGCGTCTCCGGCTGGAAGCCGATGGCGATCTCATTGGGGGCCACATTGGGGCCGGTGCCCCAGACCGCCCCCTGGAGCTTGCTCAGGTCCACCGAAGTGTATACCACGTCCAAGCTCACAGGGACGCTGGAATTGTTGGTCACAGTGATGCGGGGAGAGATCACCTTGTTATCCCCCTCAATGGTGCGGCTGACGTGGAAGGGGACATAGGTGGGCATGGTGACCGACATGACGCTGGGCACCACGGTGCCCACCATCAGCACCTCGTTGGAGGAGCCGATGGGCACATCGCCGGATTGATAGCCGCTGGACGCGTAAGCGGCGGAGACAAACAGGCCGGCAGCCAGAACGGCGGCCAGAAGAGCGGACAATTTACGTTTCATTTTATGGATACAGCTCCTTTTCAGCCCCTGCATCCCGAAGTACGGCTGTGGTCAGCTGAGCACCGTGATCTTGATCGCGGCGCCCGCCTGCCCGATGAAGGAGTGGTCCTCCTCCCGGTAGGCCTTGAAATAAGCGGTGGCGGGGTATTCCCCCGGCTCCAGCACCTTATCCAGCCTGGCATTTTCGATGTAGGCTCCCGTGGGAATCGCCTTGGACTGGTAGACCATCTCCTGGGTGGCGTCTATGTAGATCTCCACCACCAGCAGCTTGGCATTGTTGGCCGGGTTTTCCAGCATCAGATTCCCCTCGGACCCGCCTGTGGCAAAGACGGGACTGGTGTTGATGGAAAAGGCGATCATCCCCTCGTCCAGCTGCTCCTGAAGCTGGGCCTGCCGCTCCTTCATGTCGATGCCGGGGAGAACGCCCATGGTGGCGTTGTCATCCAGCTGCAGGGAGTCGTCCATCGCTGCGTCCTCCTCCCGGGTCATCAGAAATATCCCGCCACCCACGGCCAGCAGCAGCAGGCAGGCAAGAGCGATGAGAACCATGCGTTTTTTCTTCGTGTTTGCACCCATAACAAGACCCCTTTTCTAAAGTATTGCGGGTGATCCCCGGCGGCTTGTCCGGTCGCGCAGACCGGCCGCCAGGACTTGATCACAAAATCCGCAAATCGTCCCGAGGGCGGCGGCAAATTTGACTTCTTGGACCGCTCCAACGGTGAAAAAAGCCCTGCGCCATCGTGCTGGAGTGAAGAAAAGGGTACAAAAAAATGAGCCGGGCAAATTTTTTCATTGTCCGGCTTGGCTTGTTATGTGAAAAATTGGAGGAAAGGCTTGCGTTTCGCCATCGCCTGTGCTATGATGATTCCGCCGCACAGAAAACCGCCAAAGCTATCTTTTCACCGGCGGTCGAAATGCGGCAATCTGCGGATTTTGTGATAAACTGCGTCAGGTGACCAGCCCCAGCCGGTCCAGCTGCCGGGCGTGCTCCGTGCCGGTGGAGAGCAGGTAGATCCGGGTGGTCTCAATGGAGCTGTGCCCCAGGACATCCGCCAGCTTGACCACATCCCGGCACACCTGGTAAAAAGCCTGGGCAAAGAGATGGCGCAGGTTGTGGGGAAACACCTTGGTGGGGGCTACGTCCGCTTTTTTGCAGATTCCCTTCATCTCCGCCCAGATCTGCCTGCGGGACAGGCCCTTTCCGTTTCTGGTGAGAAAGATCTCGCCGGAGGCGATTTTTTGTTTTCGGGCGTATTTTTGCAGCTTCCGGCACAGCTTCCCGGGGATCAGGATGGTGCGGATCTTACCCTTCAGGCTGATTTCGGCCCGCCCCGCCCCGGCGGCCTCCACCGTAATGTACCTGACCTCCGACACCCGTATGCCGGTGGCGCAGATGGTCTCCATCAGAAGGGCCAGCCGGGTCTTCCCCATGTCCTTGGCGGCCTCCAGCAGGCGGGTGTAGTCTGCCCTGCTCATCTCCCTCTCCCTCCTGCGGAACAGCCTGCGCTGGATGCGCAGGTATTTTACGCAGCACTCCTGCCGTCTCAGAAACCTGAAAAATTTATTCAGGGCCGACAGCTTGGAGTTGACGGTCTCCGGGCACAGCTGCGAGGCGCGCAGGTATTCCTTCCAGCCGGCCGCCGCGTCCTTGCCCAGGGGCCGGGCCCCCAGCCAGGCCACGAAGCTTCGGATGTCCCGCAGGTATTTCCTGATGGTGGCGGGCACACGCTCCTCCGATTGCAGATGACGTTTGAATGCGCTGATCTGAGCGTTTGGGATGGCGCCGTAGTCCATATAAATGACTCCCTTCACCAAATTGATGTTTTCTCTGTCTGCGGCAACTGCGGCGCCGCAGTTTAAGAAGCTGTCCCAATAGCCGAAGTATTCAGATTCGCGAGTCAAAATTGCCGGCGGCAAGGCGAAAAATCGCGGGAATACTTTGTGTATTTCAAGATTTTTCAACGCGGCCGACGGCAATTTGGGCCGCAAAGCTGGGTGCTGAGGCTATTGATACAGCTTCTAAGCTCAACGCCTATACGCCCCTATGGACGTGCATTCCTCATCCCATGAGGCGGGACCGGCCCCCCGCAAAAGACAGCCCCGCCCAATCCGAACAACTGAAAACAATTTGTCCAGATCAGGCGGGGCCGTTCAGTTTGGCTTAGCGCTGCAAAATCGCTTTTCCCGGCCCGCCAAACCGGGGGGCCGCAAGGCCGGCCTTTGGCTTTGTGGGAAAAGGAGGGACAACAGATCAAGTGCGCCCTGTCTTTAGAAAAAAGCCGGGGCAAGCTATGTATCGCTTGCCCCGGCTTGGCAGGGGCGAACACTTTAGAACCCCCGGCGCAATAAGCTCACAACTGCCACATCACTCAACCCAAGCCCCCATCACTACAGCCCTTTGAAAAGAGCGCCGACAGCACCTGCTGGATTCCTTTCGCAAAGGCCAGATGACCCGCCTCAGAAAAATGCACACCGTCATATGTGAGACCGATCTCCCAACTGCCTGCGTCGGCAAAACCAATCCCCAGCATCTGGGCGATGTCCTCATAGTACCCGGCCAGACTGTGGGAAGCAGCTATGGTTTTCTCGTCCTGCACCCAATCGCCCAGCGCCATAGGCGGCGGGGCAACCAGGAGAACCTTGCGGGGCTTTTCCCAACCATCCGCGTGAAGCAGTGTAGCCAAGAACCGCTCCATGCGATCCGCGCATTCTCTGGCAGACGGACAGGATGGTTGAAGCAGATCGTTGCTCCCCAGCATGACGGTCAGGTTATCCGCTTCCTCGCGGCACAGGGACTGAACCGCGGCCTTGATTTCACCATCACCGCATGGGATAGAGCGGCCATTTTCTCCTCTGTTGATAACGTCCCACCCATATCCCCTCAGCAGGGCCGTCCAGCGGACGGATTGCGGGTACCGCCCGCCCAGGTAGGAGCGGGGATCGTAACCATAGGTATTGGAATCGCCGTAGCACAGCAGACGGCGGCACATGGCACTCACCACTCCCGTTTGACCTCGCTTTCTTCAACCTGATACCGGCTGAGGAACTCAGCAAGGTCTTTCCCGTTGCGGATCAGCATCAGTTCCTTAAACTTCCCGCTGACGACGTCCTTGAACCCCACCACCTGTTCGCCGGTGCAGATGCTGGAGCGGATGACTGGGATCTTTCCAGTTTTGTCATAGGGGCTGACGGTCTGCCGCTTCCTTCTGCCGAACATCATTTGCCCTCCCTGGAGCGCAGTTGCTCCAACAGCCCTTGACAACCCTCCAGCACATCCCGCCAGGTGGTCTCGAAGTCATCGGTGTACCACGGATCGGCCACATCGCCGGGATGGTCGGTATAGTCCATCAGCAGATGCAGCTTCCTGGCAAAATCGCCGCCGCAGATGCGGTGCATATTCCGCAGATTGGCCCGGTCCATCCCAATCAGCAGGTCGTACTGGTCGTAGTCGCCGTTGATGAGCTGCCGCGCCCTCTTGCCCGTGCAGTCGATGCCATGCTCGGCCAGTTTGCGCCGGGCCGGGGGGTAGACCGGGTTGCCGATTTCCTCCGTGCTGGTGGCAGCGGACTCGATGTGGAATTGGGATTCCAGTCCAGCCTGCCGCACCAAGCCTTTCATCACGAACTCGGCCATGGGGCTCCGGCAGATATTCCCATGGCACACAAAGAGGATCTTCGTCATCGCTCACACACTCCGTGGTACTGTTTTTCCCAGTATAGCACACTTCCGCTTCCAAGTCGAGAGCTATCTCCAGATGGGCGGCAGACGCGATTTCCTCCGCCAGCGTTGCTTTGCTCCATCCGAACCGGCGTACTGCCCGGATGAACCACAGCTTTTCCTGGAGTGTCAGCTCCGTCTCCAAGATAACCACGTTCTGCGTCCAGCCGATGGACATGGCTTCGTGCAACACCTCCGGGGCCGTGGCGTAGGCACGGTAAAAGTCCCGCATCCGCCGCAGGTTCCGGGGGGAGAAGCCAGAACTGCCGGGATAGGCGCTGTGCAGATATTCCGCAGCCGCCACCGCCGCGCCCTTTGACCGCCTGCCGCAGACCAGGCGGCCAATCTCACCGCACCATCGAGGAGCAGGGCTGGGGGCCGATGCTGGACGTGGTGCGGGAAATGCCCTGCGCCGAGGACTTCGAGCCGTGGGACACCAATGTGCGGAAGGACTTTCTCCGCAAATGGTATCACACCCGCTCCAAAAAGGTCAAGACCGTTTCGCTGGAGGCGTGCATGGAGGACGAGGACAGCGGCATACACGCTGTCGCAGACCCGGCGGCGGCGGACTTCACCGAGCAGGTGGCGGGGGAGGACTTCTGCCGGCGGTTCAAGGCCACCCTGTCCCCAAAGGATATGGCGATTCTGGAACTTCGGGTGGAGGGCTACGGCTACCAAGAGATAGCGGACAAGCTGGGGTACAAGACCCACAGCGCGGTTGTCAAGCGGATGGAGGCCATCAAACGGCGGTTCATCCAGTACGAGGAAGAAGCAGGGCGGTAAGGCCACGCAAGCCGGACAGCGGCGGGCGTGGCCTTTCTGCGCCCCAAAATGAACAATAAGGAGGTAGGATGGCACAGCACGCAATTTTGAGATTTGAAAAACGCAAGGCGGGGCCAGCCGGGGCGCTGGAAGCCCACCACGAGCGCACCAAGGAGCAATACGCCAGCAACCCGGACATTGACACCGACAGGAGCCGGGACAATTTTCACATCATCCGGCCCACGCAGAAGTATCGGCGGGAGATCGACAGCCGTATCAAGGCGGCGGGATGCCGCACCCGGAAGGACAGCACCATGTTCGTGGATACGCTCATCACCGCCAGCCCGGATTTTTTCACGGGCAGGAGCAGACGGGAGGTGCAAGCCTACTTCACCGAGGCGGCGGCGTTCATAGAGCGGAAGGTGGGCCGGGGCAATATTTTTTCCGCCGTGGTTCACATGGACGAGAAAACGCCCCATCTCCACCTGTGCTTTACCCCCATCACCAAGGACGGGCGGCTGTCCGCCAAGGAGATTTTGGGCAACCGGGCGCAGTTATCCCGCTGGCAGGACGAATTTCACGCCCACATGAACCGGGCGTTCCCCGGCCTCCAAAGGGGCGAGAGCGCCCTTGTCACCAAGCGGAAGCATATCCCCACCTGGCTGTTCAAGCAGTCTATCGACCTCACCCGCCAGCAAAGGGCCATAGAAAAGGCTATTTCTGAAATCGGGGTGCTGAACGCCGGGAAGAAGCGGGACGAGGTTTTGGAACTGGTGGGGCCGTACTTCTCCCGGCTGGAACAGCACCTGGGGCAGATGCAGAAGTACCAGGCCACCATCGACTATCTGACCCAGGAGAACGCCGGGCTGAAAGAGAAGGTCAGGGACGAAAAGAGCATACAGAAGCAGATGGAGGTTTTGACGCTCAAAAAGGAAAACGAGCGGCTTCGGCGGTTTGTGAACAGCATACCGCCGGAGATACGACAGGCGTTGAGGGAACAGCAAAGGGGGCAACGCCATCCAAAAGACTATCAGCGGTGAACAGCACTTGCACCTTGAAAATTGAATATGGAAGAAATGGAGGCAACACTTGAGCAGACGGAAGAAGCTAATTAATCGCACCGACATTCCCCAGTATCAGATTGAGGCTGTCGCCCGCTGTATCATGCCTGATATTCTCGCTTTCTACGAAAGCGAGGAGGGCCAGCGGGAGTTTGCCGAATGGAAGGAACGGCGGGAAGCGGAGAAGCGGGAGGCAAAAACGAAATAAGCACGAAAAGGGCGGGCGCACCGTGAAAACGGCTGCGTCTGCCCCTTTGCTTCTTTGACAATTTTTTCTCTTTACAAACTTGTAAAAATAGAGTATACTATAATTAATCCAAGGTTACTTGGAGGTGGAGTGCTTGCACTCGGAGCGGCTCGCTTTGCGAGCCGCTTTTTCTTTTGTGATCGCTATTATCACTTTGGGAAAAAGACCGCTCCATATCCATCAATGATCCCGTTATGTCGCCGGAATTTTTCCTTCACAAGAATGTCTACAACCGTCTGCTCAAATGAAGTGGGCTTTAGGTTATGTGCTAAATGGTTTTGCGATAGGATATAACGACGAGCCGGGTGAGAAATCAAGTCAACAAATTGTAGCCCAGCTATATTTGCTTTCTTTTTTCGCAATTTGATTTCTTTAGAGGAATAATATTGAGCAGCATCATTCAGTCTATTATAGCCTTTTCCGTCATAAATAAGCCTATACGTATCTTTTGTTATCCGATCTTCTCTACCGCCTCTGGATTCAGCAACGATGTCACCCATTATTGTCCCATGCCGTTGACTATAATCTTGCATCCAGTATTGATAACGTTGCATAAGATACTCCAATGCTAACGCATAAGGATCTTGTGCCCGCAGTAATGTATATTTATCAACGAGAGTCTTTTTGTCTATTACTATGGATATTACGCCATACCGCAATTCAGATATGATGCGGAGTATATCTGTATTGTAACTTGAACGGGTGTTATTATCTTTTAGGGCTTCAAACGGTGGTTTTGCCGAAATAATCTCCCGGCGGTGAAGAATTACGTCCTTTGACCCAAAATATTTTGTCTTCAAATCGTCCAACTGTTGAGTAAGCAAATCGTGCGCTTTGGTACGCATGACTACTCCAGTCAAGCATAAATAGCGGTTACTATCATTTGATAAATCCTCTCGCAAATTGTAGTTTCCATTTTCATCTACATACATTCGCAAAGTGGGTTCATTCATAGTCAGTCACCAACCCAAATAAAAATCTATATAGAAGTAGTATATATGAAACAATAGATTTTTTCAATACCTGTGTAACATATAAATGAAAAAGGGCGGGCGCACCGTAGAAACGGCTGCGCCCGCCCTTTTTTCATTTATGGGGTCTGCTTCTTCTTCCGTGGGCCCCTCGGCTTTGAGGTGGGCTTTCGCTCCACCCCGTTTCGGAAGTAGGTGCTTTCGTATCGGTCAAAGAAAACTAATAATCCGAACCCATCCCCTATCGGAAAAAGGTTCGGATTATATGGGTTTGGCAGGGGCGAACACTTTAGAACCCCCGGCGCAATAAGCATCCGATCATCCGCATGGCCAATTCCGCAGCGCAACTCACCAAATTCTAATCACCGCAGTCCTTCGAGACAAGTGCCGATAGAGCTTTGTTGATCCCCTTTGCAAAGGCCAGATGGCCCATCTGGGAAAAATGCACACCGTCATATGCGAGATCGATGCCCCAACTACCCGCATCGGCAAAACCGATATTCAGCAGCCGCGCGGTGTCCTCATAGCATTCTGCCAGACGGCGGGAGACGGCTGTGGTTTTCTCGTTCTGCACCCAATCGCCCAGCGCCATAGGCGGCGGGGCAGTCAGGAGAATTTCACGGGACTTTTCCCAGCCGTCCGCGTGAAGCAGTGCAGCCAAGAACCGCTCCATGCGCTCCGCACATTTTCTGGCGGACGGGCTGGATGGTTGAAGCAGATCGTTGCTCCCCAGCATGACGGTCAGGATGTCCGACTCTACACAGCACAGAGACTGAACCGCGGCCTTGATTTCACCATCACCGCGTGGGATACAGCGGCCATTTTCTCCCCTGTTGATAACGTCCCACCCGTATCCCCTCAGCAGGGCTGTCCAGCGGACGGACTCCGGGTACCGCCCGCCCAGATAGGAGCGGGGATCATAACCATAGGTATTGGAATCGCCGTAGCACAGTAGACGGCGGCACATGGCACTCACCACTCCCGTTTGATCTCACTTTCTTCAACCTGATACCGGCTGAGGAACTCGGCAAGATCTCTTTCATCGCGGATCAGCATTAGCTCCTCAAACTTCCCGCTGACGATGTCCTTGAACCCCGCCACCTGTTCGCCAGTGCAGATGCTGGATCGGATGACCGGGACCTTTCCAGTCTTGTCATAGGGACTGATGTCCGGCTGCTTCCTTCTGCCGAACATCATTTACCCTCCCTGGAGTGCAGTTGCTCCAGCAACCCTTGACAACCCTCCAGCACATCCCGCCAGGTGGTTTCGAAGTCATCGGTGTACCACGGATCGGCCACATCGCCGGGATGGTCGGTATAGTCCATCAGTAGATGCAGCTTCCCAGCGAAATCGCCTCCGCAGATGCGGTGCATATTCCGCAGGTTGGCCCGATCCATCCCGATCAGCAGGTCGAACTGATCGTAATTCGCATTGGTGAGCTGCCGCGCCCTCTTGCCCTCGCAGCTGATGCCGTGTTCGGCCAGCTTGCGCCGGGCCGGGGGATAGACCGGGTTGCCGATCTCCTCCGTACTGGTGGCGGCGGACTCGATGTGGAATTGGGACTCCAGTCCGGCCTGCCGCACCAAGTCCTTCATCACGAATTCGGCCATGGGACTCCGGCAGATATTGCCGTGGCACACAAAGAGGATCCTCGTCATCGTTTACACACTCCGTGGTACTGTTTTCCCCAGTATAGCATACTTCCGCTTCCAAGTCGAGAGCTATCTCCAGATGGGCGGCGGACGCGATCTTCTCCGCCAGCGTTACTTTGCTCCACCCGAACCTGCGTACCGCCCGAATATACCACAGCTTGTCCTGGAGCGTCAGCTCCGCCTCCAGGATGACCGCGTTCTGTGTCCAGCCGATGGACATGGCCTCGTGCAGCACCTCCGGGGCCGTGGCGTAGACACGGTAAAAGTCCCGCATCCGCCGCAGGTTCCGGGGAGAGAAGCCGGAACTGCCGGGATAGGCGCTGTGCAGATATTCCGCAGCCGCCACCGCCGCGCCCTTCTCCGACCTGCCACAGACCAGGCGGCCAATCTCGCGGTACAGCTCCATCTGGGGCAGCTCCGCCGCCATCAGCGCATTCAGCGCCGCGAACAGGGAGCTGTAGTCGGTGGGCTTCCTGACGTTCATAGGATTCTCCTTGTATTATAGAGTAGTAGTTATTAAAGCCCCTCTCCAAGGGCTGTGCTACACTGTAAGGGATGCTGTGGATTGGTTGGTTTCTCCTACCACAAGATGGTTCCAGAAAGGTTCCAACCACAGCCCTTTGCAGTTTTGTTAATCAGTTAAATACCGCCAGACGGTTTATGTGGAACAAGGCTACAAAAGCAAAGTGTTCTGTGGACGCAGCATCACAATTTTACCGTTGGAGGTTTTCCTATGATTTGTGTTGGAATTGACGTGGCCAAGGATAAGCACGACTGCTTTATCCTCAATTCAGAAGGCGTGGTTCTGGCGGATGCGTTCACCATTCCCAACAACCTGGATGGCTTCAACACCCTGTTGGACAAGCTCCGGGCCTGTTCCGCACCCCAGGACAGCATAAAAGTAGGGCTTGAGGCGACCGGGCATTACAGCTACAACATCCTCGGGTTTCTTCTTGACAACGGTCTGGCCACCTATGTCTTGAACCCTCTGCGCACCAACCTTTATCGGAAAAGTCTCA
The DNA here is from genome assembly GCA_910587255.1 of uncultured Oscillospiraceae bacterium. GTDB lineage: Bacteria > Bacillota > Clostridia > Oscillospirales > Oscillospiraceae > Enterenecus. The sequence goes on along the minus strand of CAJUKT010000088.1, from coordinate 44,620 downwards.
GTCTCAGGAAGACGAAGACCGACCGGGTTGACGCACGAACGATTGCGGCTATGCTTTTGTCCGATGTGGGCCTCAAGCCCTACACGGATACAGCATACCACAACGAGGAGTTAAAGTCACTCACCAGATACCGCTTTGATAAGGTAAAAGAACGGGCAAAGCTGAAGCAATCCGTTTCCAGGCTGGTGTGCATCCTGTTCCCTGAATTGGAGACGCTGGTGCCAACGCTTCACATGGCATCGGTCTATGAGCTGCTGTCTGAATTTCCGGGGGCCAAGCAAATCGCTACCGCACATCTGACCAGGCTGAAAGCCCTGCTGATGGACGCTTCCAGAGGCCATTACGGGAGGGCTATGGCGGTGGAGCTCCGGGAAGCCGCCAAATCTTCCATTGCCTCCAGAATGCCCGCCAAGTCCCTGGAATTGCAACATACCATCCGGCTCATCCGGGAGCTGAATGCAGAGATTGAAGAAATTGAAACCGCAATCCAGGCCATTATGGATGAGCTGCATTCTCCCATTACCACCATTCCGGGGATTGGATGTCGCATGGGCGCCATGATCCTGGCCGAGGTTGGTAACTTCTCCCGGTTCGATTCCCCCGACAAGCTACTGGCCTACGCGGGGATGTCTCCCTCCACCTACCAGTCCGGACAGCTTAAAAATTGCTATCCGCACATGGAGAAACGCGGTTCCAGGTATCTGCGCTACGCCCTCTACAATGCTGCCAAGTACGTTTGCCTCTGGGATCCTGCCTTTGCTGCCTACCTTGCCAAAAAACGGGCTGAGGGTAAGCATTACAACGTCGCCTTATCCCACGCCGCCAAGAAACTGGTGCGGCTTATCTTCGCTCTGCAAAAATCCGGGCAATCTTACTCCCCAGCAATTTAATTCCCCTCGATAGCTATCCGGGGTCCCTCTGGACCTCTGCTTTGCTATACCCTTTTTGAACCGTCTAACTTTTTCCACCATCCTTCATTTTGGGGTTGACATTTAATAGTTAATCTTTCTGGCGCTGCGCGCCTGTTTTTGAGACCGGCAAAGAAAAACGCGGGAACACCTTCCCGCGTTTTTCCCTGCCGGCCTATTCGGTTAGCTGTACGATATCCTCATACAGCAGAATGTGCTTCTTGTCGATTGCCCGGTTGGCGTGGTAGTGCCCAAACAGCCAGCAGCCGAACTCCAGCCGTTGTTCCACGGTCTCCAAAAAATCCGTGAGCGCGTCGGGCTGGTAGTGCCGGTTCATCTGCCGGGCGATGCTGGTGGGGGCGCAGTGGGTCAGCACGTAGTCCGCCTTCCAGCCCGCCCGTTCCAAGGCGTCCAGCGCGGCGGCGTACTCCTCGTCGGAGGGCAGCTCCTCCGGCCACCAGGACTTGCCGATGATTCGGAACCTGCGCCGCCCCTCAAGGAGCAGGTGGAGGTACCGTGTTCGGAAATCCGGGTCGTTCTGATCGAGGATGCCGTCCTCCACGTCGTGGGAGGTAGCCCCGCCCATAGAGAAGAAGGTGCGGTCTCCAATGTCATAGAGCTGGCCCCGCATGAGGTGCAGAATATTGGGCCGGACGCGCTGCACCCTGCCGCCGTGCCAGTCCTCCACGGGGAGTTCCCGGAGCATCCAGTAGTTTTCGTGGTTCCCGCTGACGAACAGGGTGGTAAAAGGCTTTTCATTCAGCCAGTCCAGCCGCTTCTGCTCCTCCGAGGATCCGTTCCACACCCCGCCGAAGTCGCCCAGAATGATGATATAGTCATCCCGGCCCATCTGCCGCTGCTGGGGGAAGTGTTTGGAGCCAAACCGCTGGAAATCGCCGTGGCAGTCGCCTGTGGCAAAGATCATATTTCGTTCCCTCCTATCGTTTGCTCGATCTCCATCCCGCCCCGCAGGCAGACCCGGATCCTGTCCGCCGACAGCACCACCACCGTGTCCACCAGCTGGCGGATATCGCTCTCGTTCCACTCCGTGAACTGGGGATCGCCCGCGTTCAGGATGTCCACTGCGTCCCGGATGCGCCGGCTGGCGGCGGAATTGCCCTCCTGCTGGGCCAGGATAAAGGCCTTTTTCTCCTTCAGCGTCCCCATCTCCTCCGTGATCCGCTGAAAGGCGCCGGCGTGGCCCAGATACCCGCCGTCCTCCTTGGAGGTCTGGAACAGCGTCTTGAACTCCCGCTCCAGCTCTCCCAGGCGCTGGTCGATGTCCGCGAGACTCATGGTTTCGCCGGGGACGGGGGCCAGCTCCATGCGCATGGCGTCCTCGATCTGCACCACCAGCCGATCCTTCTGGCTCATGACCGAGCTGAGGGCGGCGAGGATGGCGGCCTGCAAAGGCCCTTCTTGGAGGGTGGGGGACTCATGGCAGTAGGTCGATCCGTAGTCGATCCGGCTGGCGCACCGCCACACGGCCTTCTTCCGCCCCCGCTTGCTCCACACGCACCTACGGTACAGGGTGCCGCACTCGCCGCACACCAGCCGCCCGGTGAGGGCGTACTTGGCGCTGTAGCAGGAGCGGCCGGTAGGGGCCTGCTTCTGGCTGGGGGCCCGTCCGGCGTTGCGGCGGGCGAACTCCGCCTTGGCTGCGTGGAAGGTATCCCGGCTGACGATCCCCTCGTGGTGATTCTGGGTCAGGTACATGGGGAGCTGGCCCACATTGCGCACGTGCTTGTGGCTGATGCAGTCGGCCACGAAGCTCTTTTGCTGGAGGACATCGCCGCAGTATTTCTCGTTCTGCAAAATGCCGCGGATGACGGCGACAGACCACTCCGAGCCGCCAGTGACGGTGGGGACGGCCTTTGCTTCCAAGGCGTCCTTGATCATGCGCAGGCTGTGGCCGCCCAGGAAGCTGTCGTAGATCTGCCGCACCACCTCCGCCTGCTCCGGGATGATCCGGGGCTTGCCGTCCTCGCCCTTCTCGAAGGCGTACAGCCGCTTGTACTGGATGGCGGCTTTGCCCTCCCGCATGGCCTGACGTTTGCCCCACTTCACGTTCTCGCTGATGGACTCGCTCTCCCCCTGGGCCACGGCCCCCAGCAGGGTGAGCAGCAGCTCCCCATCGGTTTCCAGGGTGTTGATATTCTGCTCCTCGAAGATGATGGCGATGCCCAGCTCCCGCAGGGCCCGCACATAGTTGAGGCAGTCCACGGTGTTCCGGGCGAACCGGGAGATGGACTTCACCAGTACCAGGTCGATCTTCTTCTGCCTGCACTGGCGGATCATCCGCAAAAACTGGGGCCGTTTGGCGGCGGAGGTTCCTGTAATGCCCTCGTCAGCGAAGATCCCAGCCATAGTCCAGGCCGGGTTGGTCATGATTTTGTCGGTATAGTATTTTTTCTGGGACTCGTAGCTGGTGAGCTGCTCCTCGCTGTCGGTGGACACCCGGCAGTAGGCGGCCACCCGGAGCTGCCGCCTGACGGCCCTGGGCTGGGCCAGCGCGGGGTTGGCGGGGATGGTGATCACTTTGGGCGCGGTGGCGGCCATTTGAAGTTCCTCCTATCTTACTATATTCGCTGGGTTCCGACCACAACAATACCAAGTTCAGGGCCTCAAAGCTATCACGATATCCACCAAAGAAAGGCCCCAAAAACCCAGCGAAACCAACAGAGGAGGCAGTTCATCCTTCTATCGTCTGTCCGTTCCTGAGTTTCAGACTGACAGCCCCGGAGGGGTGGATCAGGACGGCGGCGGCGACCTGCCGGAGCAGGCCCGCATCCAAACCGCCGCCCGGTTCAGCACTGCCCAGCAGATGGCGGAGCCGCATGGTCTCGTAGTCCCTGGAGCCCAGGGCATTGAACCGGGCGGAGGCCAGGGCGATGACCTGGGCTTTTGCGGCGGCTTCATCAAACTCGGCCTGCTCCAGTTCGTGGACAAGGCGGTCTTGAGCCGTCTGGACAGCTTCGTTTTCGTCCTCGGCAGCGGGGGCGGGGGAAATGGTTTCGGAATGCTCCCGGAGGCTGCGGAGAAGCCGCTCCACACACAGGATCAGGGCTTCGTCCTTGATTTTACTGGGGGACGCCATGCAGTTGGAGCAGTACCAGTAATTTTTGCGCATCCGCCGCATGGGTTCGCCGCACTGGGCACACCGGGCCAGGACGCGGATATCTTTGGCCTCCGGGCACTCCAACCTGCCGGACACATCCGGCCTGGCGCTTTGGGCCTGGTGGAACAGCTCCGGTGAGAGGAGCCGGGGATACTCGGCGCTGCCCAGATAGCGCCCGTCCTGGAGGATCCGCGCCACCATGTTTTTGCTCCAGGGTCTGCCGGGGGCGTAGGGGCAGCCTAAGGCGCTCAACTCATCGGCCAGCGTCCCATAGGACGCGCCTTCCATGTAGCGGCAGAAGATTAGCCGCACCATCTCCGCTTCTGTTGTTTCCTCCCGCACCTGCCCGTTGCGTAGGCAGTAGCCAAAGGGCAGCTTTCGGTTTGCCATCAGCGCACACTCCTCTCGGTGGTTTCGGTCAATTCCAGCCCGTTCTTCAGCCGGAACCGCAGGCGGCCATCTCCATCCGCCGTGATCCGCTCCACCAAGTCGGCGAAGATCTCGCCATCGAAGGCGGGGAGGAACTCTGGCAGGGTTTCCAGCGTTTCCAGCAGCTCCCGCGTCCTGGGGATGGCGTCGTCGTCCCCATCGGCCAGAAGCCGCTCCTTTTCCTGCTTTGCGGCCCGGAGCTGGCGGGCCAGTTCATTGCTCTGGGATATAAAAATATCAGGGTCGACCAGGCCGCACTTGTTCATGTCGGCCAGCATTCGACCCTGATCGGATACGTCAGCAATTGTTTGGTTCAGCGCCACGATGTCCTGACTCCAGAGCATCCGCCGTTCCCGGACGGACTGGAGGTCTGAGATCATCTGCTTGAGGATGGGCTCCCCGTGGAGGCGGAGCTTGTGGTACACCCGGAGGAAGGCGGCGTGGATCTCCTCCTCAGGGATCCGCCCGGAAGGGCAGACGTCTTTGCCCCGGTCGTGGCCGTAGCACACCCAAAACACCTTGCCGCGGCAGATTCTCTGCCGGTACAACGCCCCGCACTCGCCGCAGAATATCATGCCCTGCATTGGAGCGTTCCGTCTTGGCCTGTCACCCTGATGTTCGTGCCTTTTACGCTTCAGTTCCTGGACGGCCTGGAAGGTGCCCCGGTCGATGATGGGCGGGTGAGTGGCCTTGGCATAGTATTGCTCCCGCTCCCCGTGGTTTTTCACCTGCTGGGTGGGGAGGGTGTCGGTGGCGTAGGTTTTCTGCCAGAGGGAGTCCCCGATGTACCGCTCGTTGGACAGGATGTAGGATACGGCGGTGTGGGCCCACTGCCGATCCGCTTTGCCGATCCGCACCAGGACGCCCTCCCGGTTGAGCCGGGACGCAATCTCCTCCATGCTTTGACCGGCCAGATAGTCCCGGAAGATTTGCCGGACGATCTCCGCCCGCTCCTCGTCAATCTCAATTTTCCTGTCCCGGAGAACATAGCCAAAGGGGACGGCAGCGGGGAGGAAGGTACCGCCCTTCATGCGCGCCTGGTAGCTCCAGCGCATATTTTCCGAGATGTTCTGGCTCTCCCGCTGCGCCATGGCGGCAAATACGGCGGTGAGCAGCTCACCGCTCATATTGGACGTGTCGATATGCTGCTCCTCGAAGCACACCCCCACACCGATGGACTTCAGCTCCCGGATGGTGCTCAAGCAGTCCCTGGCGTTGCGGGCGAACCGGGAGACAGACTTGACCAGCACCTTGTCTACCCGCCCACGGCGGCAGTCCGCCAAGAGGCGTTGGAAGTCCGGGCGCTTCTCCGCCGAGGTGCCTGTGATACCCTCGTCGGCATAGAGGTCAGCCAGCGTCCAGTTCTCCTTGGAGCCGATCAAGGTGGTGTAGTAGTTGAGCTGGGCCATGAAGGAGTTGAGCTGGTCGGTGGAGTCCGAACTGACCCGGCAGTAGGCCGCTACCCGGAGCTTCTCCGGCTCCTGTCTTGGCGCGGCCTCGATCACAATAACATTCTTCTGTTCCAGCGCGAGGCTCCCGCTGGTCTGCGGCTGTCTGCCCATGGTCTGCACCTCCTTCTGTCAGCAACAAACAGTACCACAACCCGGCCCGAATAGCTATGAAATTCGAGCGGTGAAACTCAACAAAAAACGATGTCCGCGCCCGTGGTTTTGACGATTCGGGCGGTGATTTTTTTCAGCTCCTGCTCGGTAAACCCGTGCCCGGACAACAGCCGGAGCAGGTTGCGGATACCGCAGCAGTCGATATTGGCGTTTGGCATTGATATTTGTTCTGCATTCATCTTTTGTAGTGCCTCCTTCGAATGGTAGAAACTGTTTGTGCCGTTGGGAGAACTATGGTATACTGGCCTCAGAGAAAACAAGGCGGTGACAGCCATGTGCGCAAAGAAAAAAGCCGTCCCCAGCAAGATGTGGAGGATAGCCGGTGAGCCCGTGCGTTCCCAGCCGCTCAGCGCGGCGGAACAGGAGGCGTTCTCCGAGGAATTTTCCATCTACCGGCAGTTCCGCAGCGGCACGGAGAACGGGCTGGACTGGGTGACCCCAGCCGCCGCGCGGCTCCATCAGAGCGCCGCCATGGCGGTGGCGGCACCGCTGTGTGAGCGGTATGCCGGAACATATGGACGGAAGGCCGTGGTCAAGGTGGTTTCCGCGACGGCGGCGATTCCCGCGCCCCTGTCGGCACGGATGGCCCGGCGCACGGACTTCCTGCTGGGCGCCGCGCTGTGGCTGCTGGATTACTGGGAGATGCATTGCGGCAGCGATGACGACTATCTTTCCCTGCTGCCCCTGGAACCGGACGAGCGGCTGGAATACGATATCCCTTTTTCGGAGGATCTGGATCACTCCCGGGATGTGTTGGTTCGCACATTGACCCTTCTGCGTGACCGGGACGGGGCATACCGCAAGGAGTTCCGGGCTCTGCTGGCCCTGGTCGATGATGAAGCCGCTGCGGAGCTCCGCCAGCGGTTCAAAGCCGCTTTTCTGGATTACATGGATCGGATTCTGGAGGTCTATAACCGGCTCCAGCCTGTAACATCGGAGCCGCCTCCCTTTTTGGGGGCAAGCCTGCCTGGCCCGGATTTCATGCAGCCGGACGATCTTTTGCCCTCAGAGCGCCCGGATACGATTGCGTTGTTCATGGGCCCGGAGCTGATCTGCCGCCCGGTGGCGGAGATTCAGGAGCAGCTTGGTTCCCGGAAGGCGGCGGAACTGCTGTCTGGATACGGCACGGACGATCCCTACGCGATGTGCGCCGCCTATCTGCTGCTGGAGCGGGAGAAGGACGCGCTGGCTAATCTGAACAGCCTCACCGCCATCGTGATGGTCTGCGCCGAGCGGCACCTGCCCTGGACACAGGACGACTTTGACGCCAGAGCCGATCTGTCCGAACCGGGCGGGCCGGACTACAGGCTGCGGTACGAGTATCGGATGGTTTCCGAAGATGATACGGGGGACGGTGACGTCCCGGACTGGCTGGTCTCCGAGGCACGGCTGTTTTACATCGCCACCGGCGTGATACCGCCCCGGGATCAGCAGTCGTCCGATAAACTGATCCGTTGGTTCATGTCCTATGGGATTGCGGAACAGCGGGCCCGGGAGCTGGCCTTTGGGGCGATGTTCGCCTATTATACCGACGCCGGGGAGCATGGATGGAAAGCATTCGACTGGCCCTTTGACGACGGCGGGGATGCGGATGCCCCTTCAGAGGAAACAGAGGAACCCCCGTCCGCTCCGCTTCCCGCTGAGGATCACGCCGCGCAAATCGAATCGCTGGCTCGGAAGGTGAAGGAACTGCGGGGTGCGCTTCATGACGCGGAGCGTGCGGCGGGGCGGCTGAAGGAACAGCTCCGGGCTGCGGAGCAAAAGGGCGGGATTGACCGCGCGGAGCTGGCCCAGCTCCGGGAAACCCTCTATAATCTGAGGGCTGGAGAGGATGGAGCGGAGGAGGACAGCGGCCCGCTGGTGGAGCTGCCGTGGCAGGTGAGGCGGCGGGTGGCGGTGTTCGGTGGCCACGACAGCTGGCGCAAGGCGGTGAAGCCGCTGCTGCCCGGTGCCCGTTTCTATGACCGGGAGGACTTGCCTGATCTCAACATTGTCCGGGGTGCGGACGTGGTGTGGCTCCAAGTCAATGCCATGTCCCACAAATATTATGACCGCATCATTGACGCTGCCCGGAAGAACGGCATTCCTGTGCGCTATTTCAGTTCAGCCAGCGCAAAGAAATGCGCGGTGCAGCTTGCGCTGGATGAGCTGGCAGCGGAAAAGGGACGGAATGAAGTTTAATGCTTTTGTAACACTTCTGCGTAAACTTTTGTAATGAAGTACCTCTATCATAAAACTTGCAAGAGATACTCTTTCTTTTTCATTCTATCCTCCATCCTCAAGAGCCGGGGCGTTGCCGCCCCGGCTCACTTTTTACCCTGGAACATCTTCTTTCGGGTCATCATCCAATGCGGTACAGTATTTTTCATCTGGGAAGATAAGCTCACATTCTCCCCCGGTAATCCCGCACTTCCATCCATAAAATTCGTCTGTTGATTTGGCATATGGGCACCTCATTTCTACACCTCCTCTGCTATTGTACAGTTTGGCGCTTGATTCCAGAAAAACGGGGGCCGCCCAGCTGCGTTGAGTGACCCCCGTGGCATCTGAAATCAAAAACATGAGAATACCCGAAGGACGTTGTATTCCTGTCCTTCGCTTGCCTGTATTCGACACTACTCCCCCAGGCATGGGCGGCAGACTGAAACCGCGCTGTGCGCGTCACGGGAATTTCACCCCTCCGAGGATCGCTCCGAGCTGCCCGCAGGCAGGAGTATCAATGTGTACTGACGAGGTCGTTGCAAAACAGCTTGTCCGCCGTTTCTGGACGGGTGGGTACCGCTCGCCGCCTTATTTGGCCGTCTTTGATGGGGGGAACCCCCACAGGCGGGTCTTGGCGCACCCTCCAGGGTCGCTTGCTCGTCAGGGAACGTATTTCAGTCTCCGGATGTAACCAGGCTGGCCCGGTGTTTTTCAAGGTTCACCGGGGGCAAGGGACAACCCCCTCACTACTTATCCAGATTCGTGAGGGGGTTGACAACCAAAAATTTTAAGTTTCCATCAAACGGCGCAATTTCTCCAGCACCTTATGGCGGCGTTTATTCACTGCAGTCTGGGAAATGCCAAGGGTTTTGGCATATTCCCGTTCCGTTTTCTGTTCATAAAAAAGTGCGTTAATGAGAAGCTGCTCTGGGAGCGTAAGCTGAGACAAGCAGAATTGGAGTTTTTCCCGAAGCAGGTTGCCCATTACGGAATCCTCGACACTGGGGGATTTTGAATCCGGGATATTGTCCACCCCCAGCATATCTTCGGTATCAAGGGCGTCATAGGAAGTCACGCCGTTGTATGTATCCTTCTCCTGTACAGCGGAGCAGCGGCGACGTAAACGGTAATAGGTGAGATATAACTCCTCGGTTACTTCAACCAGGGCACCCGGGACTTTAATATAATAATTCTTGGCTTCTGCCATAGGGCAGACCTCCTGTTTCTTCTGAAATTTGGGTGAAAACTTTGATTTCAGAAGCCGGAGGGCCCCGGCAGTGGGGCGGTTGGGTTCGGCACCTTTCCTCACAATCTGGCAGCATTTTGTGTCGGATTATGGGGAAAAATGTCGAATAAAAAAGGGCCGCAAATGCTTTTCGCATCTGCGGCCCTTTTGCAAAGATGATTAGCTTTCTACAAGTATTCCTCTGAGCGTTATCAGACAGTGAATAGAATTTGCTGATCGCCTGGAATTTAAAACAAAGCAACAGCACATACAGTATGTTGGACGAACATGGGAAACTGGGGATTCTCTACCTATTCGCCCCTTAGTAAAACCTTTGTTGTAGATAAAGTCGGGGACGACCAGCCTGGCCACCGCCACCCACACGCAGTTGATGGAGTTACGATGCAGTTGATGGCAATAAATGCGATGACATACCACACAATCTGCCTGCCCAGGTTGCTCATGCTGCGGAATACGAAGTTCTTCTGGATGGGGAAATTGATGATCTCGCCTATGGCCATGGCAATCATGTAGGCTGTGAAGTAGCCCAAGTTGCTGCCCACAATCGCCTGCCCCGCGTTGTTATACTTCACGGCGTAGCCGAAAATATTCCAGTCGAAGTTCACCCCGAACAGGCTGACGGGGATACCCGGCCAACCGAATTTCACGTCCTTCAGGTTCTCGAAGGCATAGGGCAGACCTTGCAGGATGAAATACTTCATCACAGTGATCAGGTTGCTGACGATGACGAACAGCCCACCCTCCCGGATCCATTTGGCGGCTTTGGGATGCTCGCCTGCAAACTTTTCCCAGATATTCAATTTCAGCTGCGGCTCGCTCATAGTACATTCTCTTTTTAGTTTACTCGTTTTGACTCAGGTGTTTCTCAAGCCTGGCGTTCAGAACCAGATTCTTTAAAAACGCACAGATCATGCGCACAAGCCCGATGATCCAAAATCCCTTGAACTCCATTACCAAGGCGTCTACCATGCCCATACTCACCATACCACCTGTCATCTTTGCCAACGCCCGCAAAGGCATATTATAGATGAAAAAGAGGTTCAGATCCGGCTTGCCTCGCTTCAGGCTCCCGCTCAAAAGCATAGTGAGTATTCCCCAGATTATCCATGCAAGCGGGCTTCTGGCGTGGTTCAGTTCCCCAAAGGTGATGTTGCGGTCGATTTGCACCTGTCCGTTGGGGATGGAACGGCCCAACAAGGCCTCAAACTCCTCTGCGGTCACATTCTGTATTTTTGCATTGGCGTAAGAGGGAAGCTTTTCCATCCCCTGGGGCGGCTTTGCGCCAGTGCCCTCCACTTCGACGATGGCGGTGAGACGGATATCCTCACAGGAGACACCTATGTTCAGCGTGTATGGCCCGCCTTCTACCTCCCACCCGCCAGTCTCCACGTTCCAATAACGGAACGCTGTCCCGTCCAGCGGGATGACCACGGTCTTGGCCTCGCCGGACTCCAAGAATACCTTGGCAAAACCTTTGAGCTGCCGCTTTGGGCCGATCAGCCTGCTGTCCGGCTTTTCCACGTAGAGCTGAATAATTTCCGCACCTGCCATTCCTCCGACATTTTCCACTACAAGGGATACCCTATGGGCATCCGCCTGTAAATTGCGGTAGGAAAAGTCAGTGTAGCTCAGTCCAAACCCAAATGGGAACGCTACCGGCACCTCTGCAGACTGGTAGTAACGGTATCCAACAAAGAGACCTTCACGGTATTCCACCGTGCGGCCAGGGGTACCGAACCACTTTCTGGCTGGGGTGTCCTCATAGCGTAATGGCCAGGTCTCTGCCAACTTACCCGATGGGTTCCGCCTACCTGTCAAAAGATCGGCCACGGCTCCTGCACCGGCCTGACCGCCCAGTCCAGCCCAGAGAAGGGCCTTGCACTTCTGGATCCAATATGTTTCCACCGGTGCGCCGCAAAACAGTACCACCGCGATATTACGATTTATGCTTGCAATTGATTTGAGTAGATCGACTTGGTTCTGCGCTAAACGCATATGCTGTCGATCCATCCCCTCGCTCTCCCGGATTTCGTCCAACCCCAAGCACAGCACCACCACATCTGAGTGTTTTGACAGCAACTCGGCATTAATCCGCTTTTCCTCATCTGATTTCCCGTAGCGATCAAAGCCCGGGGCGTAGCCTGTAATTTCAAGGCCGGACTTTTCCAATGCCTTCCGCAGATTGTCAAGCTGGGTAGGGTTGACGAGGCTGGAACCTGCCCCCTGATACCGAGGGACATCCGCAAATGCCCCAATGATAGCTACACTTCGGCCTGGTCTGAGTGGCAATAGATGGTTCTCGTTTTTCAACAGTACGGCACACTCGCCGGCGGCCTTGCGGGCCAGGGCGTGATGCGCATCCTTGGCAAATATTTTAGGCGCCCGATCCAGCGTCCTGCGGGTCTCAAAAACAAGGGGAAGCAGCTCTTCCAGCCGTTGATCGATGTAGGCCGCTGACAGCTCCCCTCGTTCCACCGCCTGGAGTAGTTCCCGGACGGAATCCCCGCCCGGTGCAGGCATTTCCAGGGTGGAACCAAGCCGGACACCTTGAACATTATCGTTGCTGCCGCCCCAATCAGTGACTACCACGCCGTCAAAGCCCCACTCCCCTCGAAGGATATCCATCAGCAGGTATCCATTCTCGTTGGCATAGTCGCCATTGACACGGTTATAGGCAGTCATGATGCTCCGGGGTTTTCCCTCTTTGACGGCGATTTCAAAACCTGTTAGGTAGATCTCGCGCAGGGTGCGCTCGTCCACCACACTGTCAGTAGCCATCCGTCGCAACTCCTGGGAGTTGACAGCGAAATGTTTCGGGCAGGCGGAAACCCCCTTGGACTGAATGCCCCGCACAAAGGCAGCTGCCAGCTTTCCTGAAAGAAAGGGATCCTCGCTAAAATACTCAAAGTTTCTCCCACACAGCGGACTGCGCTTGATGTTGAGACCGGGTCCCAGCAGAACCGCAACGTCCTGCGCGGCGGCCTCTTCCCCCAAGGCCACACCAATCTCCTCTCCCAGCGCCAGATCCCATGCAGCGGCAGCCGCCGATGCAGTTGGGAAGCAAGTGGCTGCCACGCTGGGGTTCAACCCCAGGTGATCGCTCTCTCCCGCTTGCTTGCGGATGCCATTAGGACCGTCTGACAGCCACATCTGGGGAATGCCAAGTCGGGGAATCTCCCGGGTTTTAAAGGTTTCTGCTCCAGACAGCAGAGCGCACTTCTCCTCCAGTGTCATCCGATTGATAATCGTTTTTACATCCATGGATAACGCCCTCCTTAGCAGGGAAGGGAGGTAACTTTCCTTGGTAAGCTACCTCCCTTCTCTTTGTGATGTCAAACGGACTAATCCGTTTCTTTTTTTCTTTTGCGGCACACCAGAATGCCCCAGACAACAATCCCCGCAAGGGCCACGCAGTCCACCGCAATCACGGCGATCTTCCACCAAGCGGGGGCGTAATGATCCACCTCGCCGTTCATAGCGTTGGAATTGGCTACAGTATACAGGATGTTCTTCACACTGTTCCGCAAAACCGCCAGATCTGCTGTATCCTCTTGATTGCACCAGTTGGGTTGGATCACGTCAGGCAAGGTCATGTCATTACCCAGGTTCAGGTCGCCCCCGGCGTACGCCATCTGCTTCAGGTTCATATAGGAGGTGGTGTTGAAGTCAGTGATCACCATCCCCCGGAACCCCCACTCGTTCCGCAGGATCTGGGTGCAAAGCCGGTGATCGCCACCGGTCCAGCGGGTACCGATGCGGTTAAAAGAGCTCATAATGGCGGTAGTTCCGCCCTCCTTCACCGCGATTTCAAAAGGCTTCAGGTATATTTCCCGCATGGCCTGCTCTGTCACCCAGGTTCCGCTTCCGTTGGACGAGCGGTGGGTCTCCTGCTCGTTCAGGGCGAAATGCTTGACAAAGCAGTACACGCCCTGGCTGGCACATCCGCGGATCTCGGCGGCGGCCATCTTGCCATTAAACACGCCGTCCTCCGAGAAGTATTCAAAGTTGCGACCGCCGAAGGGGCTTCTATGGATATTGACACCTGGGGCGTACCACCCAGAATAAGGCAGGTTATTGCCCTTCCCATCCGCACCTACCAGACCCTCGCTGCCCACCATAGCCCCAAGCTCCTCCATAAGTTCTTGGTTCCAGGTGGAACCCATTACCACTTCAGCGCAGTAATAGCAGGTGTCCCAGTAGGTGCCGCTCTGATCCATGAAGTTGGTGAAACCAGTAGGGCCGTCGGTGTCATTAGTGAGAGGTTTTCCAATAGTTTTCAGTTCATTGCTCTTGAAAGCCCCCATGTTACACAGGTTTACCAACTCCGAAACGGACAGGCGGCTGATCAACTCGTTCCAACGCTCATCATCGTAGGAGACAATATCCCCTCGCCCATCTCGCACCACGCTCCCATCCCCGTCATAGGTAATCAGGTCGTGGAGAGTAAGGGAACTGGATGTATTGCCGAAAGCGGGGATCTCCTCGTTGTAATATCCGTCCGCATCTGGGTTGTTGTGTTCCATGCTCTTCAGTGCAGCCAAAAAGGCACTGTCAATGGTTCGATCTGCCTCCCCGGGGGGCTGGGGCATCGTCCCCTCCCAGTCGGCTCGGGACAACAGGGTTTGCAGGTGATAGTCTGAACTGTCCAAATCTACGTCGGTGTAGCGGTTCTCCACCGTGTTGCCAGTGACGGGATCCTCATAGATTACAATGTCCTCCTCTATCTGGAAGGAGATCTCCAGCGCTCGGTCATGGGCATTTCGGCTGATATATAGAGCGTACTCCCCGGCATCCAGCTCATAGCAGGCGTCCCAGTTACCGTTGGCGTCCCGGTAGTCATAGGAGGCCAGGTAGTAGGGGTTGAAGTTCAACTCTACCACCGTATCCTCCCCGGGGCGCAGCTCCTCTGTTTTGGCAAAGTCCAGCAGCACCACCTCAGACTTCTCGATCCCACCCTCGTAGTAAGGTGCGTGGCCATAGAGCTGAATCACATCCTTCCCTGCGGCATTTCCAATGTTTTTCACCCGCACCCGGAGGGTAAACTGGCTATCTGCGTCCGAGAGAGAGACGTTCTCAATCTCGGAGGCGTCCTCCACCGACCACTCGAACTCCGTGTAGCTCAGTCCGTAGCCGAAGGGGTAAATCACCTCCCGCTCATACCACGCTTCGTCCGCCGCGCCCCGGGTTTCATAGTACCGATAGCCTACGTAAATGCTCTCCTCATAATCTACAAAGTAGTAATTGTCAGCCCCTGTGCCCAAGTAGCGGTCGCCGCTGCCGTCCGCACCGCCAGGGATCAGATTGTCGCCGAAGTTGGCCCACACGGGGCTGTTCTTGAAACTGGCGGCGTAAGTATCCACCGTCCTGCCCGAGGGGTTCACCTCGCCGTTAAGGATGCGGCCCAAGGCCATAGTTCCTGTGGCCCCAGGAAAGCCTATCCACAAGGCGGAATCAATTTTCTCCTGATAGGCGTAGTGATCCGGATTCTCCAGGAAGCCCAGCTCCATGGCCGCCCCGCTGTTAATCACCACCACCACCTTGCCGAAGCCCGCCCCGCATACCGCCTCCAGCAGGTCTGTTTCGTTCTGATCCAGCTGGAGATAGTGATCGTCCTCATTGCGCGCTCCGGATACGCCCGTCATGCTCCGAGGCAGGTCAAAGCCTTCGCCGCCGATGCGGGTCAGGACTACCAGGGCCACGTCGCCGTACTCCATATAGCTGTTTTTGACTACATCGGTATACATGGCCTGGGGCGTTTCTCCGGTGCTGTAGAACACAGAGTCGCCGGTGTCCAAGTCATTGGAATTCTCTGAACGAGGACCACCGGACTGTTTGTCATCCTCATAGAAAGCCTTCAGCGTAGGATTGACGGAAAACCCGGCGGCTTCCAAGCTCTGGTAAAGATCCACGGCCTGGGATTTGTCCCCGCCAGAGGAGCCGGAACCGCCATAGGCAAGATTAACACTGTTTTTACCGAATACGCTGATCTTGCTGTTGCTATCCAGCGGCAGGGCGTGATCATCGTTTTTGAGCAGAACAAAGCCCTCTTCACACACCCGCTGGTTCATTGCATTGGCAGCAGCGTATACCTCTGCTTTGTCGGCATAGGTCTGGGTGTACAGCGCCTGGGTGCCATCCTTGTAGACTGCAACATCACGGCCCAGCAGGGAGGAAATTAGATCCACCATTACCACCTGGGTGAGTAGGGTGGCCACAGCCAGGAAAACAATCAGAACGGAGCTGACCACCGCCCAGATGCGGACGCCGCTGTTTTTCTTCTTTCCTTTCATAGCATTCACCCGCTCAATACTGGACAGGAAGGCCCTGGACGCCGTCCCAGCTTACCACAGCATTGGTAGTGATTTTAATGCAGTCCACCATGGGTGCGGTACCCTGGTAAGTCCCTACGCCCTCCCCCATGGGATTGACGCTATTGTTGGTTACCAAACGGATGGTGTTGGCTCCTTCCGTCAGGTTGACGCCGCTGATCACAATGCCATCGGTGAAAGCACCGCCGCTTTCCAGCGACACGGGAGCATAGTTCAGGGCGATCCCGTTAACCTCTACGAGATAAGTTTCAGGGGTCAAATTGATGTTCTCCATCTCCCCGGCAATGGACAGAGTCAGGGTGGCATCGCTCACCGCCTCGCTGCTGGCCAGATAGAACTCCAGAGCGAGACCATTCTTATAGAGGTAGGAAACAAACTTCCCACCGCTGGCCCCCTGGTTTTTCATGTCATTAACGATCATGGATGCACCTGCCGCCGAACCAGACATACCGGGGCCCTCTTTACCCGCCAGGTTGGTGTGTTCCGCCTCAAAGATATAGGTGGAGAAACCAGACTTGGTCTTGATCCACTTGGCGTACACAGTCATGTCCCCGGTTACCGGGGTGCCAACGGAAAAGGCTGCCGTGCCAGCTTCGTCAGTGTACCAACCGTCAAAGTCGAACTCCTCCCGCTGGGGGGTCAGTGCAATCTCCCGGGCGGACTCACCTTCTTTGACCTGCTGGGTATAAGTGTCAGGCAGCTGGCCATAGTAGTTCAGGCTGTAGGTCACGCTGTGGTAGGCGGCCCCATTCTCATTCCAGAAGGCATACAGTTCCAGAGGTTCAGCGACCACCGCCTCGAAGTCGTAGGGCACGGTGCAGGCAGCGTCGGTATACCAGCCGCCGAAGGCGTGGCCTTCCCGGGTGGGATCCGCAGGGGCGGTCACAGCCGCGTCCTTCTCTGCGGCTGTGACGATGTCCGCCGGCGCACCGTCATAGTTCAGGTGGAAGGTCACCTGCGCACCCTGCTCCGTCACCACCACATAGAAGGAGTCGCTCTTGCCTCCGAAGGTCACTTTGACCTGCTTTCGCCCAGAGGAACTGGTTTTGACCGTGCCAATCTCCACAGCAGGATCAGTCATGGGGATTTCCTCGGTGGTGTCGTCCCTATAGCTGACCTTGATTACACCACCCTCCGGAGAAAACTCTTCTCCTATCCAGTAGGTTGTCTTTTCGGGTTCGGTGACGATCTCTACCTTGCCCACCTTTTTCTCGGGGCTGCCGCTGTCGGAGGGCTTGACCGTCTCGGTAGGAGCGGCGGACTGGAGCGGGGCGCTTCCGGACCCCGGCTGATCCGCGCCGCAGGCGGACAGACCAAGAGCCAGCGCGCCGCACAGCAGAAGAGAGAACAGTTTTGTATGCTTTTTCATGATATTCCTCCTCGTCAGATGTTCCGTAAAGGGGCCGGACGGCCCCGCCTCCAAAGACGGGACCGTCCGATTTTGTTCGATCCGTCGCAACGGGCTTTTGATTGGATGGGATGTAGTTTTACACGATGTGAACAGTGATGGTCAGCCGGCAGTACACCCAGCCGTCCAAGGTGCCCTTGGCTTGGATGACATAGTCGCCGGGGGTTGTGGGCGTACCCATGATCTCCCCCGCCTCGTTCACGGTCATGCCGGGGATCTCATCCATTTCTACGATTTTTACATCGCATACGTCGGGGCTGACGGCATCAAAATCGGTCTTGAGGATCTGCTCGCCTCGGCTACCGAAGAAGCTGACGGAACCTACCATCTCGCCCGCAGTGTAGGTCAGTTCCTTGTTGAGCTGGTAGGCATACCCGTTGAGGATGGCATTGCTGTTGGCGTTGGAGTATAGGACACGTTGCGCGGCCTTGCGCACATTGAACCACTGGGTGGCGGAGGGAACGGTTTCGTAAACGGAAGCGCCCGCGTTGTCGCCCGCCTTGCGCAGGTCGTTGGCGGCTGCGGCATCAGCGGCATTGGGGGCCACCAGCACGGTATTCTGCTCAGCGCTCCAGGTGCCCTCGGTGGAGGAAGAGTCGCCGCCCTTGCCTTTTCCGATGAGCTTATTCATGCCGCCCAAAGGAAGTTCGTTGCCGGCGCGGGTCATCAGGTTGGTGTAGCGGTATTCTGCGTAGTCCATGTAGTCTGTGACGTTATGTCCGCAGAAGCCCCACTCGTCCCGGGTCAGCAGTTCCAAAAGGGCGTAGTTGTCCGAACAGGTGGACTTGCCGATGCGGTTAAAAGCGGTCATAAAAGCGGAGTTATTGCCCTCTTTGACGGCAATCTCATAAGGTTTGGCGTAAATTTCCCGGATGGCCTGCTCGGTGGCCCAAGTCATCACGCCACCGTTGGTGTTCCGGTTGGTCTCCTGGTTGTTCATCATGAAGTGCTTGGTATAGGTGACCAGGCCTTTCTCAGTACAGGCCTTGCACAGGGCAGCCAGCAGCTTACCGGACAGCAGACCGTCCTCGGACAGGTACTCAAAGTTTCGGCCGCCAAAGGGGCTGCGGTGGATGTTAGTAGAGAAGCCGTATAGGCCATTCACATTAAAAAACAGGGCCTCATTGCCGGTCATGACACCAATCTGCCGCAGCAGATCCACATTCCAGGTGCAGCCCCACACGGCAGGAGTGACCCAGTTGGTGCCCATCTGATCTTCGGGGGGCTGGGCGCCACCGAACATCCCGCCGTTCCAGAAGGGGTGGGCTGCGGCGTCATAGGCACCGTTTTGCTTCTTGCCAATGGTCTCCACGCCGGGCTGGCCGAAGCCACCGTAGGAAACGATGGTGGTCAGCTCCTCCCAGGTGAGCTGGTTCATGTACTCGTCCCATTTCTGGGTGCCCTCATCGGTAGCAGCTGTGGCCACACCGCCCACCACGGTAGGCTCAGTGTAGGACAGCCCCATTAGGTCGGCCAGCTGAATGGCGGTCTTGCCATCTTCATCCCGCTCACCCTTGTTCTGGGTCCAGGTAGACGGTACCTGAGAGACATACCAGGGATCCTCCTCTGTATCGTCGCAGCTGAAGAAGGTTTTCTGGCTGTCCAGTTCGTCCGCCTCGACCTGGCTCCAGGTGCGCTCCTCCCGATTCAGGGGGGCGGGGAGCTCCAGACCACTGCCACGGCTCATCAGATTGTTCTCCAGGGTATCGTTGGTGGACTTGTAGTCCTCCAGCCCCTCGTCGCCTCCAAACAGGGAACGGATCTCGGCGCCGGTGGTGTAGTCAGTGGTACACTGGATATCGGAGGGAATGGTGCGGGTGATGGAGGCAATCTCATCGTGGGCGTTGGAGCGGATGGACAGTACGTAGTCCCCCGCCTCCAGCTCATAACCACGGAAGCCGTTGTCGTTTGCATCGTTCCAGTCAAAGGAGGCCATATCCTGGGCCACCAGCTGGAGGGTTACGACCTCGCTCTCACCAGGCTGGAGCAGGTTGGTTTTGGCGAATGCACCCAGGTTCACATGGGCCTTCTCAATGCCAGCCTCGGTGTAGGGGGCGGTGTAGTACAGCTGAACCACGTCCTTACCAGCCATATCGCCGGTGTTGGTGACCTTCACCCTCACAGTGATGATGGAAGCAGGATCAGTAATCTCTCCGGTCTCGGCTACACCATCAAACTCCTGAGTGAAGGTGGTGTAGCTCAGACCATAGCCGAAGGGGTAGACCACGTTAGCCTTGTACCACTCATCGCCCGCGTCATGGCCCTTGGTTTCATAGTAGCGGTAGCCCACGTATATACCTTCTCGGTATTCCACGGAATGGTAATCAGTGGCGGTGTCACCCACGTAGATGTTGTTATCCATGCGGGAGCCGTCCGCCTCCAGGTTTTGGGCGTTGGAGCCGAAGTTTGTAAAGGTGGGATCCTGGGTGAAATCTACCGCGTAGGTGTCTGCGGTGCGACCGGAAGGGCAGACACTGCCGTTGAGGATGCGGCCGATGGCGGCGGCACCATCGTTGCCAGTGTGGCCTACCCACAGGATGGCGTCCACGCCCAGGTTGCTGTCTGTCTTGGCCTCGTTGACCTCTCCCAGTTCCATGGCGTTGGAAGAATTGACAATAAGGATGACCTTGTCGAATCGTTCCTTGACGTAGCGGATAAGGGACTTCTCCACATCAGTGAGCTCCAGCATATGGGCGTTCTCGTCGGCGTTCTGATCGGGCTCATAGCCGAAGGTCTTTTCGTCTGAGCCTTCCGATCCGGAGCGGGACACCATCACCAGGGCCGCGTCGTTGTAAGAGCCGTATGTATAGGTAATTGACTCAGGGATGTCCTCCGGCTTCACCTCAGCAGATTTGCTGCTGTAGAAGGAGAGCAGCCGCTGGTTAACGCGGAACCCGGCCTCCTCCATGCCCATCTGGAGAGTGGTCATGGGCACGCCGTACTGTCCAGGGCGGCCAGAACCGGAGCCACCGCCGCCCATCATGATGTTGGCAGTCTTATATCCGAACATGGAGACGTTCAGCTCATTCTCCCCCAAGGGGAGGCAGTTGTCGTTCTTCAGGAGGACGAAGCCCTCCTCCGCCACCTGGATGTTGACCATCTTAGCTGCGGCCCGTTCCTCATCCAAAGTAGCAAAGTCGGTGTAATACTTGCCTCCGTACTCAACAAAGCCGGCCTGTGTGCCGGTAACAGAGACCTTGCCGTCCTCCACAGGCAAGGGGCCTGGGGCAATGGAGGTCTCCTCACTGGGATCCGAGCTGGGATTGGCGGTGTCCTCCGGATCGCACCCGGCCAGCGGGAGCACCAGAGCGAAACAGCAGAGCAATGCAATCAGGGATGTGAGCCAATGTCGGTTTCTTTTCATCTTTTTTCCTCCTTGTTACAATTTGCTGAATCTATCCTTGCTTTCCTCAGCGGTTTTAGTATAGTCATGCCAAAGAACAGATTCAACTGATTGCACACACTCTTGCACTTAGACAACATATTCTTATTCTGACAGCTGCTCTTTAACAAAAAAGGGCGTCCTGACTCAGCAGGACGTCCTTTTGGGGGATAAATTGATAGGATGCTATTGATTCATGGGGAAGACCAACTCCATCTCGAAAATCCCGTCCTCCAGCTTCAGTGTGCAATTTCCCCGATATCGTTCACAGATGCGCTTGATGCTTTTCAGGCCGAATCCATGATATCGCTTGTCTCCCTTTGTCGTAACAGGAAGTCCATCCCGCAACTGCTGGTCGTGGTCGAAGTAATTCTCCTCGTGGACAATAATCTTGCCACCCTGTGTCATGGTGGACAGGCAGATGAGCCGTTTGCTTTCTACCGTCAAGCCGTCCACCGCCTCAATGGCGTTGTCCAAGATGTTACAGAAGAGGGAGAAGATATCCTCTTCGGTAAGGAAAGAGAGCTTTTCCCCATCCATGACACAGGTAAGCTTGATCCCTTTCTTCTCGCACAAAAGGCTTTTTCTGGTAAGCGCAATGTCCAGCGCCTTGTTTCCCGTTTTGAAAATAGAGTCGTAGATGTTGATGCTCTCCGACAACTCCGCGATCTGCCGCTCGCTGAGCTGTCCGTCCAGCATGGAAAACTGGTGTTTCAGATCGTGGCATTTGATGTTGATAAGTTCCGTGATATCCTTTTCAATCTCATACTGTTCCCGGTTGGCTTCTGCCATTCGAGACACCATGTCCTTTTCCAGCTCCGCCTTTTTGGCCGCGAGCCAGCCAAATTCCACGTAAAAGACCAGCACTGCGGTGATGATAGAGAAAAAGATGATATAACCGATAACGTTTGCCATGCCAGCGGCGGCCCGCATGGCGAAGGAGTTTAAAAAAATGGTGATCAGAATGGCAATAAAGCTCACCCCAACCTGGACACGGCTGTTCAACATGGTACCCCGGTAGTCTGCACCGCGGATAAGCGTGCGATAAAGTACCACATAGAAGACGGCAGTGATGACCACCAATGCGACACAATCCAAGATTACATTGTCCCAGCGGTAAACGTATTTTGTGAGCAAAAGGTAGGTGCGCTGGCTCATGTGCTGCATACAGTATCCGGCCGTAGCACAAAACAGCATAGCCCAAATGTCACACGAGAAGCACACGCCAACGGCAGCTATCGAGAGCATATACAGCACGAAGCTGTCCATGGTGCGCACCACCAGCCCCGCGACCTCGTCCAGCTCAAGGCTTCTCAGCCCTACGTCAAAGCCAAATTTATATGCAAAGATCACAGCGGCACACAGCGCCATACGCAGGGCAAAATGATCGCGCCGTGGCATTTTCTGCGCCACCAAGTACACGCCGATCATAAGGGCCATAAGATAGCCGAAGGAGCCCCAAAACTGTGAAAACGTCATTTCCGTCCCTCCCTTGTCCCAGAATTCAACGGTAATACTCGTCCAGCGCCCGCAGGAAATCCTTTTTCCTTGGGTGGGAGATGGACAGCTCATGGTCACCCACAATCACCATGTAGTCCTGGATGCGCTTCACATACCGCATATTGACCAGGTAGCAACTGTTGCAACGATAAAACCCGAACTCCCCCAGGGCCTGCTCCACTTGCTTCATGGTGCCATATCCAGATAGCATCCCATGGGCAGTATGGTAGATAATATCGTGCCTGGAGATCTCTACATAGAGCAGGTCGTTGACGCTGAGCCTCACCATGCCAGTCGTCGTGGACAGCTTGAGACATTTGTTCCCCAGGCGGTGGCAGTAGTTCACCACTTTCCGTATTTTCAGCAGGAAAGCATTATATTCCAGCGGCTTCAGAATATAGTCCATCGCCCCCACCTCATAGCCGTTAATGGCATAGCGGGAGAGGTTGGTGATAAAAACCAGCGCGACGGTTTGGTCGATGTCCCGGAGCTTCTGCGCCACCCGCATCCCGTTGAGGCCCGGCATTTCAATGTCCATAAAAACAATGTCAAACTGAGATCGGAAGTCCGAGAGAAACTGCTCACCGTCTGTGTAATGCGTACTCTCAAAGTGTTCGTCATGCTCCGTCTCAAACCGATTCAGGCATTCCCGCAGTTGGTCGGCCGCTTTGCGCTCGTCTTCCACAATGGCAACACTGATCATTGGCCCGCCTCCTTTTTCCACTTTGGCTTTATTCTACTATAATTTTTCGAGAAAATCCATATGAAATCATAACAGAGTAAAATTCTGTGCCTTTTGGAACTGTTGTGCCGTTATTCAGGTGCCCATTCCAGGACGTCAAATCTGTAAATAGTACTATTTCAATTGATAGAGGTTGGAGGACAGGCTCCCATTTCCCCGCCACCGGCTGGACTTCTCCACCAACCCTGCTTTTACCAAATCGTCCAGCGCCCGCTTCACAGTCGAGCGGGATATACTTACCCCCGCAGCGATGGTCTTGATCCCAGGCCAGCATATGCCCTCCTTGTTGGCGTGATCCTTTAGGTAGATGTACACTGCTTTGGCCCGGTGGCTTAGTTCCTGGTCGTTGTAGATGGAATCGTAATAGGCCAAAGTATCACCCTCTTTCCCCGGGCGGTGGCCCATCCTGCTTTTTGAGAAAATCAGGGATCGTTGCCAGCGGCTGGCCCGCCTGGGCTTCCTGTTGAATGGGTATACTATGCTTTTGCGAAGACCGCTCCCGCTGACGGGAGAGGTCTTTCTCCGCTTCATCTACCCCGAAAAAAAACTTCTGCTTGATGGCTTCCTCCAGTTCCTGCCGTCCGGCGTAGTACACCTTCCGCTGCCCATGCTCTGGGGTTTGATACGGCTCCCCGAAGGTGATCCCCCAGTCCAGGAACAGCCGCAGCCGTGTTTTCATCGGATGCGACCCGGTTTTCATCACCACGAACTCCCCCTTGGGGATGGACTTCAGCTCGTCCGGAGTCATCAAAGGCCGTTCACCCATTTGGAGCGTCCGGCTGTCCTCGCCCTTGCTCCGGCTGATATACCCGGATTGCACCGTGTAGCTGCCCAGTGCCTTGGACAGCACATCGGCGGTCTGGCTGTTGGGAGCAAACCCGCCGAAGATGGTGTCCTGCACATTGTCCTGGATGATCTCCGAGCCCTCTTTGCCGTAATTTTTCTCCAACTGGGCCAGGCTCTGGATGATGGGCACCAGGGTCAAGCGCCGTGAACGCCCGGCGCTGAACAGCGGGAGGATGTCAAAGGGCGGCATGGTGCCCAGCTCGTCGCAGAACAGCACCACCCGGTTCTTCAGCTTGCCGCCGTTTTCATCCGCCACGGAGAACAGCTCCCGCGCCAGGTTCTGAATCATCAGTCCCGCCATGAAATTCTTGGTTTGATCCTCCTCGGGGAGGATCAGGAAGATGGCAGACTTGCGGCTGGCGAAGGTCTCGGCGTCCAGCGGGCTGTCGAAGCAGATGGTCTGCTCCAGTTCCGTGTCCAGGAACGCGTTCAGCCGTGACAGCACGGTGGACAGCACCGAGGCCATGGCCTGCTCCGAGGTATTCAGCGCCGCCCCGGCGAACCACCGGGCCTTGTGTTCGGAGGGGAGTCGTCCCATCAGCACCTGGAAACAGCTTTTCCCCTTGGTGCCGGAGGGCTCCAGCAAATCCTGCACCAGCTTGAACACCGACACGATGTGGCGGCGCTCCCGCGGCTGGCCGTCGATCTCCCTGGGCGGCAGGAACTCCGCCAGCAGCAGGATCACGGCGGTGAGAAGCCCCTCGGCGGAGTCATAATGGGATAAGCGTCCCCGCGCCTTGCCGCGTCTCCACGGTAGGTTTCGGATCGGCTCTCCCCCGAACCGGACGTACACCTCTCAGCGTATCCGGCTCTCCATCTACCAGCCTAAGCGATTAGCTGTGTATCTTTTCGTGGCAGACTTTACATACGGCAAGGGATTTTCGCCGCATTTTCCTCATCAACATTTCCCAATCATTGCCGCCAGTGAGGTCTTTCAGCCTTCTGATGTGGTGCATACGGATATCGTTGGTTTTCTGCCCGCACAGTTCGCAAATGCCGCGCTTGATTCGGGCCGCGTTGCTGTTTGGGCTGGTGTACTTCCTTACATATTCCGGCAGGGTGTCGGCACTCATCAGAACCTCTTTGATGCGCTTGAAGCCGTCATGGTAAAATTCGCACCTTTTCATGCCCGCTTTCGTCTGATACGGAACATAAAATATCCCGTTGTCCGAGTATCTGCCGATGATTTTTCTCACCGTGGTGCGATATTTGCAGGCGAAGGTTTTGTACATACTGTACTCCATGATGTGGGCAAATTTACCCAGCACCGACACGTTATTTGCCAGCCGGTAGTAGTTGTAGAGACCTCTGATTTCCGCGTTGAATTTGGTAATGATTTCAATATCGGGATGATTGACGAGTTTGCCACGATGTACCGTTTTCCAGATTTCTTTTCCCGTTTCGTCATACTTGATTTTGAATGTGTGGTATTCCAACAGTTTCCCCATCCATTTTTCTTTCGGAACGTACAGCATGACTCGTCCGCTGTACTCCCGTTTCGCGACGCCCTGCTCATTGTATTTGATGGCGTCACTGCGTGAGATGCAGATGTCGTAGCCCAGGAACCTGGCGAAGTCGGAGGAGTGCGTGATTTTGGTCTTTTCCTCGGACAGCTCCAGCTTGAGGGCGCTTGCAAGAAAATCTTTTACATCTGCTTTGATGCGCTCTGCGTCCTGCTTGCTTCCAATTACACTGATAATAAAATCATCGGCGTATCGGCAGTAGTGTAGGCATTTATAGCTGCTGTTGCATTGTGCATAGTAGGGGTAAACGAACATTTCATTCCTCGCCCTGCGGAGCTCCCGGTCCATCTCCGCTTTCTGTTCCGGGGCTGCTGTGTCCCATTGCCCTTGAAAGGATTTTTCCAGCCTGTGGTATTTGCCGCTGGCTTTCAGATAGCCGCTATCCACTTTCCGATTTTTGGATGTACCAACATCAAACGACTTTTTATAGCCGCTTATGAAGCAGTCCAATTTGTCTAAGTAGATATTTGCCAGAATTGGGCTGCCCCCGCTCCCTTGCGGTGTGCCGGAATAGGTTTTGTGGTATTGCCATTGCTCCATATACCCGGCCCGAAGGAATTTCCAGATGAGGGCGAGAAAATATTCGTCACTGATGCGCGCACGAAGAATGTCCACCATAATGTGGTGGTCAAAGCTATCAAAGCAAGCTTTGATGTCGCCTTCCACGAACCATACAGCGCCCTTGAAGTTGATATCAATATGCTTGAGTGCAGTGTGACAGCTCCGTTTGGGTCTGAATCCATGGGAATCTGGGGAAAAAGTGGGTTCGTAGATGCTTTCGAGAATCATACGGACGACCTCCTGCACCAGCTTATCCTCTGCGGATGGGATGCCCAGCGGCCTTTTCTTGGCGCTGTTTTTCTTAGCAATGTATTCCCGTCTGGCAGGATTGGGCTGGTAGCTGTGATTTTTGAGAGAAGCGATGATTTTTTGGATGCGTTCATCGCTCATCCCGTCAATGGTCTGTCCGTCGACCCCCGCCGTCATATTGCCCTGCCCGGCGCAAATGTTGTTATAGGCAAGGTAGTAAAACTCGGGGTTGTACAGGTTGCGGTAGAGTCTCTGGAATCGGTACGATTTGTCGTGTGACTTTTCGCTTAGGGTTTTCAATACTTCTGTCGGATTTCTCAACGTCTCCACGTCCTTCCTGAAAAATATCGAAAGTAGACTGCCCCCCTTCGCCATGTGAACGGTGCTGCCGTCTCGGACTACTATGGGGGCTGTGTTTCCATATCGGATTTTCAGCGGCGTTCCGCATAGCCATCTACGTGGCGCTCCAACTTAGGAAATCTCCGTTTAGACCTGTTTGGACATTAGCATATCGTGTTGTCGGATAGGACGTTCGTCATTTGCCGCTTCCTGCGGTTGGCCGCGCCCGAGTATCCTGCATCGGCACTTTTCCTAAATACCTTTGCCGGGTGCGTACAGCAAGTTATAACCGCCGTATGCTGTGAACAACGCTAAGTTCTGCCTCTGACTGTCCTGTAGGCGATCCAGCTTTTATCCTCATACACGAAGTTTCATCTTGACACTGTGGCACTGGGCGTAACCCCAGCCCTAAGTTGCAGTCTGTGCGGTTTGACTGACTTGTGCCTTTCCCAGTATGCTACACTCCCCATTGGGTTTCCCCGCCGGATAAACTGGTTGATGACAGGCTGCGTGTCTCATATTAGGGGGCCTCCTATTCCCCGGTTAGATTTGAGCTCGCGGTGATACTTTTACCTGCCGCTTGCTAAAGGCGGCATCCATAACAGGCCCGCGCGATACGGTTTCTACCCACCGTACCGCTTACGGACGCACGAAGAAGGCGTTCTGCCCATAGCTGCCGCTGTCGCCGTCCGGGCTGATGATGGTTTTGGAGAGGATCTTGGCGTACTTCTCCGCCTTGGCCCGGGCGGCCAGATTGTCTGGGTGGGCCACAGCCTGATCCATGTAGGCGTTCACCAAGGTCAAAAAGTTGAACCCGTCCGAGCGGGTGGGATTGCGCAGGTCGATCACCGACACCGCGTAGCCATAGCACCGCTGGGCGATGGCCCCGTAGTTGCGGGCCAGATCGCCCTTAGTGTCCAGCGCCAGGAAGCTCATGCCGCAGGCGCAAGCGTATTCCAGATTCGGGTACAGGAAGAAAGCCGTCTTGCCCACGCCGGACGCGCCGATCATCAGGCAGTGGATATCGTCTTTGTCCACCAGGGCGGTGATCTTCCCCTTCTTCCCCTGGGAGCCCAGCACCAGTCCCTGGGCACGGGGCAGCTCTTTTCCCTGCCGCCACTGGGCAGGCTGGAAGGGGACACGGGCGAAGGTTTTGCTGATTTCCTGCGGAGTGGCCCAGCGGGCGGTGCCGTGCTGGCCGTCGCCCACGGGCTTGGACTTGATGCTGTCCAAGGAACCCCTCCCGGACAAAAAAGAAGCGCCGCCAATGACCAGCAGGGCCACCGCGGCGACGATCAGGATGATAAATTGCTGGGGCATGGCGCACCCTGCCTTTCATGATAGTTTCTGTTCAAATTGCTGCTCCTCCGCCTGTTGAAAATTCGCGCACAGATCCTCGTTCCAATCTTTATTGACGGGTACCCGCGCATCTACCGTCAGCCCGCGCTCCCGCACCACCGCTGCCAGCCGCCGCGTGGCAAGCTGCCCCGCCTGATCGTTGTCCAGGCACAGGAGGACGTTTTCAATATTGGGGTGCCGCTCCAGCATCCCCAGCAGCGGCTGGGAGGACGTGCCGCACAGGGCCACATAGCTATGCTTCGCCCAGTCGCTGTCGTGGTAGACGGAGATGAGGGAGAGCATATCAATGGGTGCCTCGAACACCAGCAGATGCCCGCTGGTTCCGGGCCAGTTAAAGGCATAGCGGAAATCGCTGCCCTCCGCCGTCATGCGGAAGGTCTTGCCCTGGCTGTTGGTGCTGCGCTTGTGGGCGTGACGGGGTGCGCCGTCGTTGTCCCTGCCCACGAAGACGGCGTTGTGGTACTTCTGATCCTCGTAGATCAGCCCTGAGCGGACAAAGGTAGTCAGCACGTCCCGATCCAGATGGCGGTGCTTGAGGAGATAGGCAAACACCCGCCTGTTGTTTTCGTTGGCGGGCGGCAGCTCGAAGGGCTTTTT
The DNA here is from genome assembly GCA_910587255.1 of uncultured Oscillospiraceae bacterium. GTDB lineage: Bacteria > Bacillota > Clostridia > Oscillospirales > Oscillospiraceae > Enterenecus. The sequence continues at coordinate 16,260 of CAJUKT010000088.1, read as the reverse complement.
TACTTTCTCCCGGGGTGCGCTCACCTGGGGGCAGAGCTGGCCGGCGTCCTCGTTGAGCAGCGTCAGCACCGCCTCCTGATAATTCATCCCGTAGAACTCTTTAAGAAAAGTCACGGGCCCGCCGCCCTTCTCGGTGGCATGATCGTACCACTCGCTGCCCCGGACGGTGACGCTGTGGTTGCTGGACAGGCGGAACTCCGACCCTTCGCGGATCAGCAGTTCCCCTTTGAATCGGAGAAACTCCACCAGGTCTGCTGCGTTGGCCCGGAGCTTTTGTTCTTCTGTGAAATGGATGTAGGGCATTTGCTTACCTCCCTTGCTTTTTGAAAAAAAGCCGTATAATTTTTGTATTCAGAATATTTGGACGGTGATTTATGATGGGTGACCACAAGGTATTCCAGATGAGCTTCCCCAAAGTGTACGGCCTGCTGGTGAGCAAGGCCGAGAAGAAGGGCCGCGCCAAGGCCGAGGTGGACTCGGCGGCCCGCTGGCTGAGGGGTATACCCAGCCGGAGCTGGACAGCCTGCTGGCGTCAGATATCACCTACGGCGATTTTTTCCGCCAAGCGCCGAGGCCCAACCCGGATCGGGTATTGATCCGCGGCGTGGTCTGCGGCGTCCGGGTGGAGGAAGTGGCTGACCCGCTGATGCGGGAGGCCCGCTATCTGGACAAGATGGTGGACGAGCTGGCCAAGGGGAAACCACTGGAGAAGGTGCTGCGCACGTCGGACACGGCCAGCGGGACGTGAGTGCCCTTTACATTGTCTGTCCCTGCTCCTCGTGATCGTCCGGCTTGTGGCCCATGGCAATTTTCTTCTCCCGAATCCTCCGCCTGAGCTTGCTGTCCACCCCCACACGCACACCTCCCACGGGCTGGGGGCGTTGTTCCTGGAAGATGCGGCCCATGTGGTAGAGGAGTGAAGTGGTGGACGAAAAAATGGAGCTGTATACACGGTTCAGATAATATTGGGCGTACTGGTTGCCCTGCTGGGCGGACAGCCCCAGCCAGTGGACGGCCTGTCCCTGATCCTGGGAAACGTCCTGTCCCAGCAGATATGCCTTGCCCAGCGTGTACTGGGCAAACTGATTCCCGTCCTCCGCGCACTCCGTGAGCAGTTCCAGCGCCCGCTCCACGTCCTTGGGCACTGTTTCGGTGCCGAGGAGCAGGAGCTTGCCCAGTTGATACTTTGCCAGCACATTGCCGCGTTCGGCAGCCTTTTCGAGCCAGGGTAGCGCCGCCGCATCGTCCTGTTCCGTGCCCACCCCGTGGAGGAGCATCCAGCCGATGCGGTATTGGAGTTTGTCATCCGGGGATCTGTCCGCCATGATCTGAAACCCGAGGAATGCCTGATGGAAATACTGGGCGGCACGTTCTTCGTCTGTCTCGCAGCCCAGCCCGTCCCGGTACAGCTTGCCCAGCTCGTAGGCGGCATAGGGGAAGGTGACCGCATTGGCGTACAGCTCCCGCGCCGCAGCATAGTCCAGATCTACACCGTTGCCGTCACGGTACAACCCGGCCAGGGTGTACTGGGCGTATTTGTAACCGGCGTCCGCGGACTTCTCCAGCCATCGGGCGGCTTCCCCGTAGTCCTGTTCCGTGCCCAGCCCTGCGGCATACAGCTTGCCGATGCGGTACTGGGTGCAGCGATCCGGCGTGGCCTTTTCCGTTTCCAGAAACGCGGCCAGCGCCTTGGCGTACCATTCCTGCGCCAGCTCTGGATCACGTTTCCCACCCAGGCCCTCGGCGTACATCCTGCCCAGGTCGGCCATGGCCAGGGCATTCCCGGCATCGGCCTCCTGGGTGAGCAGGTCAAGCGCCGCCGCGAAATCTGGAGGACTGTCCTCATCCCCGTACAGGAACTGACGGGCGGTGCGGTAGCTGCGGGTCCATCGGTCGTGGGAAGAAACCTCTTCGGTGCCGATGGGTGCGTCCACGGCTGCATCATTGAACGGCTCAACCACAGGCCCATCATCGGTCAGTTCTTCCACAGACTCAACCTGATCAGCGAGATTGGGTGGGGGCATATCACCCAGCCGCACGGCTTCCTCGATGACGATATTTTTGATCCGCTTGAACGCCTTTTGCCGGACGAGCGGCTCACGCGGCGGCAGATCGTCCTTGTACGTCCGCAGCACTTCCTCCCGTTCCTGATACCACAGGTCATAGGCGGCGGCGATGCGGGGATCCTTCTCCAACTCGGTCACGACTTCATCAACCAGTGACTTCACCGCTGGCGGCAGGTAGCCGTACTGCTTCTTCCCGGAGCAGTGTTGGAGGCGCTGGGCCAGCTCCACCAGGAGCTGACCGATGCGTTGATTTTTCAACGTTCCAGTCTGCATCTCGGTAACGAGCTGCGCCATGACCTCCCCGGCGTCTTTGGTGAGTTCATCCCGCCGCTGGGTCTGCCGCTGGTAGATGGCATAGAGGTCTTGTTGAAAAATCTCCTTCGCCAGCATGGACTTGATGTCCGTGATCCCCCGCTTGGTGAGGAAGCCGGACTTGGCGTCCGCACTGTAGCACACCATGTGGATGTGAGGGTGGTGGCCTTCGTCATGAAAGGCGGCGTACCAGCGGAACTGCGCATCGGGGATCTTCATCGCCTTCGCCATATCCATGGCGTGGGCGGACAGCAGCTTGCGCCAGCGTTCGGCGTTATCGTACCCCAGCCGCGCCGCGTCTTCCCGGCGCAGGGAGATAATGGGCAGCCACACCACGCCGGGGTGATGGGCTACCTCATCCGCCACCTGGGACAGTACCAGCGGGCCATCACTGGCAGTGAACAGGCCATGTGCCCCCAGCTTCTGCACACGGGGACGGCTGGCGATGTAGTCCACGTAGTTTTTCCGCTTTGCGATGCTCTTGTAGTTGTCCTCAATGGCGCGGGTGATAAACTCCGAGGCGTTTCCCCGAGTGGGCGCGGCCTGGTAGTCCTCGTACTCAAACAGCCCACGGCTGGACGGGAACTCCCGAAGGAGCTGCTCCACCAGCTTGGTCTGTTTCTCCGTAGCAGGCAGCGCAGCCTTGCCGGGATCAACGCGCTCCACACCATCGCGGGTGGACACGTACTTGACGTAATTGCCCAGATGGGCGGCAGCCTTCTCGCCGCCGCCCTTGATGTGCGGGCACTTGAAAATGACGCGCGGCGTACACAGCACCTCCCACGTTTTTGTTATCCCTCTGAATTAAAAAATCCTTAGAGAGAATACCTTCAGGGCAGTCCATCATGAACCGACACTCGGTTCACCGAGAGGGCGCAGCACCCCCTTGGCGGACGCTCAAAATTTGCACGGTCAGTTGCCCTCGTGTTTATTCAGTGTGTCCTTGAACGTGATGCTACCGTTGGTCTTTTTCACCTCCTGCACACACTGCCAGCGCAGGGCGTCCAGCTGACTGGCGTCGATCTCCAGCCCTGCCGCCAGCACGTGCATCATCATGCTGATCTCCACCGTTAGCTTGAACAGCAGACGGGCGATGCGATCCTCGCTGCACTGAATCGTACCCCGCATGGCGTGGACGAAAATGGGCGGCAGGAACTCTGCCACATCCTCAGCGGCCAGGTAGTCGCAGTAAAAACGTACCGCGCTTTCCATGAACTCGTTCTGGCTCCGGCAGTTGGCGCGCGACAGGGCCGCCTTGATCTTTCGGTCAGTATCCGGGTCGATCCGCATCAGGAACTTTACTTTTTCTTCTGTCATCTATAAACACCTCCAAAATATCGGTCAAAATGGGTTTGATAGCACTTCTGAAACTCAAAAACTGCGGCAACCGCCGCAGTTTTTGTTCTGTTGATAGCAGATTTGATTGCACTGCCTAAAAAGCGATGGCATCGGATATCGGGGAAAAGGTGACGCAAAACCGTTGAACCTCCCCGTAAAGCCGAAACCCGGCCCGCATTGCGGGCCGGTGTGAAAGACGGTGATATCACCGCTTTATCCAGCACAAAAATCGAACGTCTGGATTACTCTCCAATCCCCCACTGCCATGCCCTTCCGGGCGGACAAAAAGCGGCCCTCCGCAGGGTGCAAAACTGCTGGCCGCCACAACCGGGCCACAAAGTCGCAGCACCGCGTTTTATCTCCCCGGTGGGGCTGGGATGCTGCCCAGGCCGCAGGAGGGCCACAAACGCCCTCAAACGGGCCAACGCGGGGGACACGGTTCGAGGGCCGTCCCGCAGGTGCGGAACGGCCCTCTGGATCGCCCTGGGTGGAGGGCTACATTGCCGGTTCGGTAGGGTGGGGATACGCCTCCTCCAGCATCTTTTTCCCGTCCGGGATCGAGTCCCGGATGTCGTCCAGTTCCGCGCGGAGCCCCTTGGCTAGCTTGGCCACATTGGGCTTCACCGTGTCCAGCAGCAGATCATCCATCCTGCACATTTCAGTAACCGCCCGCGCGGCGCCCAAAAGCGCCTGCCGCTGTTCCGGACGGCACTCCTCCTTTGCCGCTGTGCCGAACAGCAGCCAGACCAAATCCATCTGCGCCACCGCGTCAGGCTCCATATCCAGCCGCTCCATGTCGATCAGGTTGGGCAGGCTTACGCCATCGTCCACGAACCGCTGGGCTGCGGCGATCTCCATGTCCAGCCATTCCAGCAGGGCCTCGCCGTCCTTGCCCAGATCGTGGATGCCGCTGAAGGCTTCCACTGCGGTCCGGAGTTCCTGAACGCACTGGGGAAGCTGGGTCTCTACCGTGTTCAGCAGGGACACCGCCTCGTAGGCGATCAGGGTACACGCCTCGGTGGGGGTGAAGTGGGTTTGCGTACTCATTTTGATCCTTCCCTTCAAAATTTTTTGGGGCTGGCAACACAATGCCACAGTCTTGCCGGGATATCCATTCAGCAAAGCCAACGAAATTCCCGGGGATGCGTTGGTGAAACCAACAGCGCGGCTCACATCGACGGCCCGTTGGGCTGCCCCATTTCCTGTCCCTCGCAGCGGATCATCCGGGTTTCCAGGTGGGCGGCGAAAAGCTCCCGCCGCCTGTCCCATTTCAAGCCGTCCTCCCGGCTGGCGCACCACGCGGCGGTGGACACGTCCCGGATGGCATACGTTTCCCAGCCATCCACCACATCCAGTGTGGAGAACTCACCCCGATCCAGATCGATGTCCAGGGCGGCGATCATACGCCCGCCGCCCTGCCGGAGCTCGTCGGCGTAGTCTTGGAATACCTCCGGGGCGATGTAGTCTGCGGCAGGGATGGCCTGGGCAAAACGTTGGGATGAATCACCCTTGGCCAACAGGTAGCCGCGCAGACGGAGGGCCGTATGGTATGCGTCCATGGACGCGCCGCCCTCCGCCAGCAGATGTTCCGTCCGCCCGTCCTGGGTGACGCGGAATACAGAGAGATGGCGGGACGCCTGCTCCTCCGCGCACTGCCGTTGATCCTCCTCCCAGATTTCGTGACTGATCCGATCCCGCACCTGTTCCGGGAGTTGGTCGATCAGGGCGTCCAGGTATGCGTTCAGCGCATCCTCCACGGTGGTGTCCTTTTTCTTCAGCTGGTTGGACAGCGCGTCATACCAGCGCTCGTCCAGCCAGACGGTGATGTCCCGGGCGTTCATACGCCGCCCTCCTTTTCCAGCCCGGACGATACGGGCCGCTCCTTGGGCGCGGGCCGGGGGCGCTTGGGCCGGGACGGAGGAGCGACGCGGCTGTCCAGATACTCCCGCACCGGCGCGGGTACGGTGCGCTCGTAGAGCTGCCCCAGCGTCTGCTCCAGCCGCGCCTGCACGGAGGAGCCCTCCTTCTTCAGTGAGAACTCCAGTGCGGACAGCTTGTCCTCGTCAAATGCCAGAGTGATGGCTGCTTTTTTCATTTTCGATACCTCCTACAAAACATGAAATTCCCATTAGGTGGGCTCGTCCGGGCTGCCATAGAATGGCATGGGCTCCGCGTACCGCACGGCATAGTGGGCGGCGTCCTCAGCGGACAGGGAGCAGAACTCACCGTCCACCGAGCCCGCGATCAGGAACGTCCCCGCGATGGTATCGCCACCCACGCGGCGGTTAGCAGGCAAGCCTATCAGCTTGCCCACCTCGTTGCAGATCAGCACAGCGTTGCTGTCCAATCCCAGCGCTTCAATGTCGCCGCCCACAGCGGACTGGAAGGCCTCCAATGTATTGAGCATGGTGATTTTCTCCGGCGCTTTTCCTGGCTCAAATTTCAGCACACGGATTTGCTCCTGGACGGGCACAGTCATTTGATAGGCGCCGGATACCCAGCGCACGCTCCGCTCCTTGAGGAACTGATCCCCAGCGCGGTTCATGATCTCCAAATCGAAATCACTGGCGTCCACCGTCCCCAACGCGGAGGGCAGGTCTCTCCCCACATAGACGGTGCAGAGGGCGGGCCAGCTTTTGATCTCCGGGTAGTCCCGCACAGCCTCCTGGTATATGGCGGTCCGTTTGACCGCCTCCACGTCCGTGACCGCGCCGGAGGCGTAGCCGCTGGCCCAGTGGGGTCCGGCGTCCCCGCCCAACAGGATGCGGGTGAAGCGGATGGGCATTTGGGCGGTCATGCGCCGGAGTGCATATTCCGCTTCAGCACAGGCCAGGTCGAGGCCGTTGTCCGCGCAGGCCCAGGGCAGGTGGGAGGACATATCCTCCAGCAGCTCCCGGACCACATCCACCTGACGGCGGCGGTCATCGCCGGTGGCCTCCAGCGCGGACACAAAATTGCGGAGGGTCCGGATGGTGTCCCGCTGGAGCTTGGGGGACGCGGGCACGGTGGCGGAGCTGCTCCGGGCCAGCTCCAGCCCCTGATCGTACTGTTCCATCAGATGGGGGTCAGGCTCTTGCCCGTCCAGCCGGGCCATGCCCTGAAGGATGGCGTCCGTCCAGAAGCGCCGCCGATCCATCCAGGTGGGGGCGTTCTTCCGCTGGCGCCGTTCCCAGCCGTTCTGCCGCTCTATGGCATAGGCGGTGAGCCCCTCTGCCACAAGCGCGGCGTTGAATTTACCCATAGAAGCGCACCCCCTATCCCATTGCGGGTCCCATGGCCTGCTCCGCCTGCGTCTGGGCCTCCAGCGCATCGTGCAGCCGCTCCAGTTCCGCCGCCTCTACGCCCTCCAGCACCAGCTCGGGGACTTCATCGTTGACCCGGATGTCGGCCACCCACGCTGTATTCATCAAGGCGGTGAAATCCTCCCGGCCGCTGTCCATCAACTTTTTCAATGCATCCAGCGGGACAAGGACGGTGGAGTCCTTGTGGGATAGGACGGCGGAGCCAGAAATATCGTCCAGCTCAAGGACGCCGCGCACACGCATGCAGCAATCCAGCAGTTTCTCGGGCACGTCGCAGGTCTCGGCTATCTCCCGGTCTGACATATAGCTATGTTCCCGGATCTCCTGGAGGGTCAGGTCGAAGCTGTCATGGAGCATGGTATAGGAATCCTCCCCCTGATAAAGCCCGAGCGCTGCGGAGACGGCGTTGTCAAGAAGCTCCGCCGCGCGTTCCGGCGAAAACTCGGCGGGGATATCCTCCTGTTCCTCCAGGTTTTTGCAGTAAGCCAGATAGTAGACCGCGTCAGCGCAGCCCTCGGTCAGCGCCACATCGGCCACCTCCGGGCGGCGCTCCAGCGTTTCCCTCAGCATTGCATCCAGGCCGTTGCCGTCCCGGATGGTTCCCGCTCCAGCTTATCGTAATAGACGCACCAGCTTCCGTTGCTGGTGTTCTCCGTCGCCTGCCGGACGATATAGTCCACGGCCCGGTCCAGCCGGGCCTGCACGATGTCCCGCGCCCCCGCCACATAGGCGGCGTACATGGCGCGGCCATCGTCGCCGCACTGCACCAGTGCGCCGTCCGTGCGGTCGTCGCTGAGGAGCAGCAGGCAGTGGTTCAGGCCGGTGCCCTGGTGGGGCTCCACCCGGTTGTCCCGGATAAAGTCATAGCTGTCCAGAGGCTGGATCATGAAGCTGGCGAAGGCGACGTCGGGCAGCTCCACCACCTTGTCCACCTGGTACTCATGGAGCCAGAGGGGCGCGCGCTGGCGGCCCATCTCTGCTCTGATTCTCATATTGTTTCACTCCCTAACTTTGTATATTGACAGGCTGATGGGGGGCTGGCCTTACAGGCCCATGCCCTCCATGGTCAGCACTGTCTGCTGGGACTCAGGCGGCTCCATCTTCCACTCCGCCCGCAGCTGCTGGGACAGCAAACCGTATTCGGCCATCAGGTCATCCAAATCGCCGGAGTTGTCCATCTCCTGCATATGCACCTCCAGCCCGGTCAGGACGTCCCGCATGGCCTGTTCCGTCAGCGGGGGCGCGGCGCCGGTCTGCCGGGCTTCCGCTATGGCCGCGTCAAACCGGCGGCCATAGTTCCGCTCCGAAGTTTCATAAGGGTCGACAGCGGCATCTTTCTCCACGCCCCAGAAGCCGCCCATCATCACAATGTGCTCCCGCAGTTTGGGGATCTGCTCCCCGCGCTGCGCCGCCGCGCACTGGGCGGCGTAGCCGGTGAGGCCGGAGATGCACCTGCGGATCTGCTCCCTGTATACCCGGTACACCGGCTCGATCAGCTCCCCGAACTCACTCAGGCTGTATGTTCCTTTCCCGTCTTGCTTCATCAGGGCCGGAATCGCGGCTCCGGGCATCGGCACTTGGATCGGTCCGTTCATTGGTAGATTCCCCCTTCACATGGACAGACCAGGCTCTTGGAGCCCTCCATGGTCATGCTCCTGACAGTTCTGCTCCGCATCGGCCTGTCCCGCGTCCATGAAGTTTACAATGGTGGGCTCAACAGTCATGATCTCCGCCAGCGATGCCGCCAGGACCTTTGAGTTGAGTTGCGCGTGTGTTGTGCCGCGCTCGCTCATTCTAAAAGCCCCGCCACAGGCATCGAACATATCCTGAAGGGATGCGGAGGCGGTTTTCAACACATCGTCATCCCAACTGGTCACGGCAAAGCGGTCCTGGTCGTAGTCCAGCTCATAACAGGCTGTCCCCCCGCCGCCGCCCTTGATCTCGTCCAGCACAAAATCAAACTCATCCCGCTCTATGGGCTGGAACAGCCGCATACGCTCGTTGACACAGATGGGCACCATAGAGTGGGAATACTGGAGCAGCCGGTCAACATCGGAGAGGGGGCTGTCGGGATGCGCCGCTACGGCCTCATGTACTCGGTGGAGCAGAAGAAGCACGTCCTGGGGATTCCCGAACGTTTCCGTGGCATAGTGGGCGGTCTGCCCATTGTGAGTAATGGCATAGATGCCGTTTTGGATCGGTGCGTTTTTCACGATGAATTTTCTCCTTATGGTAAGTAGTATCTTGGGTTCGTCCTCTGCCCATTGAGCCGCACCTCGAAGTGGAGGTGCGGCCCGGTGGAGCGCCCGGTGGAGCCGGACAGGGAGATCACGTCCCCGGCCTGGACGGTCTGGCCGGGGGTCACCAGCAGCCGGGAGTTGTGGCCGTACAGGGTGAGCAGACCATTGTCATGCCCGATGGTCACATAATAGCCGTAGCTGGAGTCGTACTTGGCCACCCGTACAGTGCCGGGAAGCGCCGCCCGGACGGGGGTACCTTTGGGGACGGCCAGGTCCATGCCGGTGTGGCCGTCCCGCTGCCCGGTGATGGGGTCCAGCCGTCCGCCGAATTCAGAGGTGACAATGCTTCGCCAGCCTGCTCCCACCGGGGAACAGAAGCCGTCCGCGCCCACGAAGGGCACATCCGCCCCCTCGAAGACCGCGCCGCCCTCCCCGGTGACGGGATAGCCGTACTTGATCAGGCTGTACACGTTGTCCGCGTTGGTTTTCTGCTCCTCCGTGGCGGCGGCGCCCAGGGATGCGGCGATGCGGGAGTACACTGTGGCCATGTCCGCGATGGGCACGAACACGTTATAGACGCGCTCCACCTCAATGTCGCTGCCCTCCTCATCCTGTTCGGTGACGGTCTCGGTGCGGGTCTCGCTGGAGGCAAAGCAGTGGGCAAACTGGGCGAGGGACGGCGCCTCGCCGCCGAAATACAGAGAGAAAAACACAGCCTTGACCCGGATGGGGTCGAGGCTGTTCCCGTCCTCCATATTCGATTGGATGTCAGCGATGACTGTGTCCAGCTCCGCGAAGCTGGCCCGGGTCTGCTCGATACACACCCGGTACTCGGCGGGGGTATCGGCGGGCAGGGGCCCATCCTGGAAGCACAGCTGGGCGGCGGAGATGTTGTGGCTCACCGCTCCGGAGCCCAGGGCGCACAACAGGGCGATCACCACGATGATGGGGGAAAGGATGGCGGCGACGGCCCACCCCAGGCCCTTCCGGGCTTTCTCATTGGAAAGCAGGGTGGCGGCGGCTTTCGCCACGAGGACGGGATCAACCAAACTGCATCCCCCCCATCGTCGCCCCATCGAACCCGCTCTGCTGGGCTTCGATGGGGGCCCCGCTTTCAACGGGGGCCTGTTCTTCACCCTGTTCCTGGGCTTGGGCCTGGAGTCCGGCCCAGTGTTCCTCCAGCGCCTGAATGGTATCGGGGCTGCCGCTGTTGGGGAACCGCTGGCGATACCGCTCAAAGTCCATGCCGCTGTCCAGCAGCAGCTTGGCCACGTCCGCCGCGCCGTTTTCCACACAGGCGTTGAGTGCATGATAGTCGTTGACGTTCACCCACATCCGCTTTTTCAGAAGCGCCTCCGCCATCCAGCTGTTCCTGCCCTCATAGGTCAGCATATGGAGGATCCGGCTGGCGCAGCCGCCCCCGGATATCCCCTTATCCACCAGCATGGCCATTGTGTGATAGTTGCCGTCCATGACGAACTGCTCCAGCAGGTGGGGCGGCGCGGCGGCGATCTGCTCCTCGCTACACTGCTTGATGATCTCCCGGGCGATATGGCGGTGATCCGCATAGGCATAACAGGCCATCTCGCCGTGGAAGGATGGGGAGAGATCCGCCACCCGGTCCGCCGCGTTCGCCAGCAGGGCGGACACCTTGGCCGGGTCGTTGATGTCAATGGCCTTTTCGCAGGCGGTGGAATAGGCCGTTTCTGAGAATTGCTCCACATCGTCCAGCAGGGAGCGCGTCATGTTCCGGCCCACCGCGCCGGGGCGGCCCGCCGTTTCCACCAGCAGGTCACCAGCGTGATCCTTCAGCACCTTCGGGTAAAGCTCCATAAAAGTTTGCAGCTCCCCCTCCCGGATGGCGAGTACGGCTTTGTCGTAGCCGCTGAGGCGCAGGGGCCGCTGGCCCACCGTATCCATATAGGCGGTGACGCTTCCGGTCATGCGGCGCAGGAGCTGTTCGGTCTGGGACATAGCTTCCTCCTGCCGCTCCCGCTGCTCCACCAGCGCCGCGATGATCACCTTTTCCTCCTGCTGGCTGAGATGGACCACCCTGCCGCCGACATCCTCCTCCACGCCGCCGATCTTCATGTACCGGGAATGCGTGGCATGGTCACCGTGGACCGCCTTGGTGATGGCGGAGGCAATGAGGAACATCCGGTCCAGGTCATTGCCGTTCGCACCCAAGGTCTTGCCGGTGATAAAGCTCTCGGTGATACTCTTGCTCTGCTTCTCATCGTACCATTTGAGGTACACGTCCACATACACGCCCTCGCTGGCACCGTAGTCCACGGTGCAGAACAAGTCCGCCTCCTGGGGAATCTCCCGGCCATTTCCCCACTCATCCCGCATCAGAAAATACTCGTCCGGCAGATAGCCCATGCCCTCCAGCCGGTGCTTCAGCTCTCCGAATACTTCCGCCGCCGTGCGCTGGCCCACGTACTCCAGCTTCCGTGGATCGTCCACGGAGGGTCTCCAACGGTCGAATTCAATGGTTTCCATCGGTTATTTCCTCCATTTCAAGTTATGTCCCACTCATACCAGGGGCCGGATTCATGCTTCAGTGCCGCCCATTCCTCCAGGTGCATACCGTCCTGCTCCATGCAGTGATCGTCCAGTTTCTGCCTTAGTGCATCCACTGTTTCCGCATCCATCGGGCACAGGAAGTATTCGGATCCGATCTCCCGCATAAGCCCAATGTCCAAATGTTCTCGCACAGCGCTTTTCTCCACATCATAAGAGGCGTATATCTCCATCTGTGTATCTTCGCCCAGGGCGATCTTCGAGCCGAACACGGTTTCCTCGTCTGTGAGCAGCTCCAGGGTGAATGTGGCGACGCCGTCCTCCATCCCCACCCATTCCATGATCTCAACATCGCCTGCCCGCAGCGGACGGTCACCGCACAGAAGCAAACAGCGGTTATCGGTGTTGATCCGTTTGCCAGCCAGCTTCTGCTGGAAGCATTGTTCCCGTGCGACCTCATCCTGTCCCATGGAAAAACGCGCGGCCTCGGCGGCATCCCGGACTGGGTAAGTACACCAGCCGTTTTCAGGATCCAGTGCGGAAAAGGTTCCTGTATCCAAGTCGATATGAAATGCGCCCGCCACGCGCTCATCTTCGCACAGGCATCTCATCATCTGATCGATAAATCTGCATTCTGTCAGGGACGTCCACCCTTCAAACTGTTCTGCGAACCCAACGGTTTCCCTGCTGAGATAGCCGTAGAGACGGTTGGCGATTTCCAGAGCATCCACGCTGGCGTCGTTCACTTGGAAGCAGTGGCATTCCCCGCGCTCTATCACGCGGAAAACATTAAATTTCGGTTGCGTTCCAGCCTCTGATAGTCCAGGCTGCCGTTCTTCGTTGATTTGCTTTTCGATCAACTCCCGTTCCTGCTGCGGTACCAACTCCCGATAGCAGACGTTCAGCCATTCCTGCATCTCAGCCCTTGGATCTGTGTCACGGGCCAGCAGGGCACGCCGGAGCGCGTCATATTTTCGTTCCTCCATCTGGAGGATGATCTCACGATGATCCATAGCTCCTCCCGGCAACACAAATATTCGTAATGGTCCGAGTTCATTTCACCCCCCGTCATGGCAGTTGCAGGGCAGATCGTCCTCGGGGAACATCCAGCACATGGCCTGCTGGTTCAGGTCTGCCGCCACGAAATCCCGCCACGCCCAATTCCGCCCCAGCCCCTTCACAGTGATCAAGTTGGGCTTCGCCCCGTCCTCGATGGCGATAGCCCGCTCATAGAGGTCGCGGTGCCGGTGGTACAGGGTGCGGATCTCCTTCTTTTTCATACTGGGGCAGAAAAAGCAGGAGGACTTACCCGGCTGCGGCAGCCCTGCCCGCTGGATGGCGGCCACGCAGTCCTCCCGCGTCCAGCCCCAGTCCATCAGCGGGTAGACCTTGGTGTACTTGGGGTCGGCCTCGTCCTGCTCCCTGGCATTCTCCCGTCTGCTGATCTCATCCACATCATAGCCGATGTACTTGACCACCTTTTCGCCCCTGGCCCACGCTTCCCGGCAGGGCGGGTAGTGATTACAGAATTTGTCCTGGGGCGCCGCTTTGTGTTTCAGGGAACACTTCTTGTATCCGTAGGCAATGGCGGGCAAGGTGCCGGAGCAAAGACATTCCTGCTCCAGCGTCAGCCGGTCCCCGTTCCTGTCTGTGCAGTAGACCGTCTGAATGCAGGGCATCCTGTGGCGGGCCAGCCAACCATCCATGATGGGCAGGTACTCATAGGTATAGGGCTGTTCGCTGCCGGGGTCGGCAAAGAGGATCAGGTCAACGGGGACGCCCTTTTCAAACATCCCCACCAGCATGGCGGTGGAGTTGACCCCAGCGCCATAGCTGACGATATTCATTGGGAATCCTCCCTTCTGTATTTGATTTTGATTGTTTTGACTGTCCCTGGTATGCTATAATTGGGGTAAGATAAAGGGAAGGGGGCCGCATCATGGGTGAGCGGACATATCTGGCCGTGGACTTGAAGAGCTTCTACGCATCCGTCGAATGCCTTGAGCGCGGCCTCGATCCCCTGACCACCAACCTTGTGGTGGCAGACCTGAGCCGCACGGAGAAGACCATCTGTCTGGCGGTCACGCCCTCGCTAAAAGCCTATGGCATCTCCGGCAGGGCGCGGCTGTTCGAGGTGGTGCAGAGAGTCAAAGAGGTGAACGCCCAGCGCCTGCGCTCCGCGCCCGGACGGCGCTTTACCGGCTCCTCCTCGGACGATACCGCCCTGAAGGCCGACCCCGGCCTGTCGGTGGATCACATCGTGGCCCCGCCCCGGATGGCCCACTATATGGAGTGGAGCACCAGGGTCTATAACGTGTACCTGAAGTATGCCGCCCCGGAGGATATCCACAATTACAGCATCGATGAGGTGCTGATGGACGTGACCAGCTATCTGCCCGCCAGCGGCCTGACCGCCCGTGAGCTCGCCATGCGGATCGTTTTGGACGTGCTGGAGACCACCGGCATCACCGCCACGGCTGGCATCGGGACCAACCTCTATCTGGCGAAGGTGGCTATGGATATCGGGGCCAAGCGCGTCCGGCCGGACGCCAACGGCGTGCGCATCGCCAGCCTGGATGAGACGGCCTACCGCCGCCTGCTGTGGGATCACCGCCCCCTCACCGACTTCTGGCGGGTGGGAGGCGGCTACGCCAAAAAGTTAGAGGCCAACGGCCTGTACACCATGGGCGATATCGCCCGCTGCTCCGTGACCCACGAGGAGCTGCTCTATAAGCTGTTCGGGGTGAACGCAGAGCTGCTCATCGATCACAGCTGGGGCTGGGAGCCTGTGACCATGGCGGATATCAAAGCCTACCGGCCGGAGTCCAAAAGCATGGGCTCAGGGCAGGTCCTGCAATGCCCCTACGGCTATGAGAAGGCCCGGCTGGTGGTGCGGGAGATGGCGGACCAGCTGGCGCTGGACCTGGTGGAAAAGGGGCTGGTCACCGACCAGCTGGTGCTGACGGTGGGCTATGATATCGAGAACCTGTCCGACCCGGAGCGGCGGAAGAAGTACCAGGGCGAGGTCAAAACGGACCGCTATGGCCGCTCCGTCCCCAAGCACGCCCACGGCACCGCCAATCTGGAGGAGTACACCGCCTCCACCAAACGGATCATTTCCGCCGCGCTGGAGCTGTTTGACCGCGTCATCGACCGTGAGCTGCTGGTGCGGCGGTTTTACCTCACCGCCACCCGTGTGGCACCCGAAGAGAACGCTCCGGACAAAAAAGCCTTTGAGCAGCTGGACCTGTTCACGGACTATGCCGCTGCGGGGAAGAAGGAAGCCCAGGAGGCGGAGGAGCTGGAACGGGAGAAAAAGATCCAGCGGGCCATGCTGGACATCAAGAGGCGGTTCGGCAAGAACGCCATCCTCAAAGGCATGAATCTGGAGGAAGGCGCGACGGCCCGAGAGCGCAACAACACGATCGGGGGGCACCGCAGTGGGTAACTATGACGATATCATCGACCTGCCGCACCACGTTTCCAGCACCCGTCCCCGTATGCCCATGATCGACCGGGCGGCCCAGTTCCAGCCCTTTCGGGCCCTGACCGGCTACGAGGACGCCGTGCGGGAGACGGCCCGGCTGACAGACCGGCGCATCGAGCTGACAGAGGAGGAAAAGGCCCGGCTGGACGCGGCCCTGCAAAGGCTGATGGACAGCATCAGCAGCCGCCCCCAGGTGTCCGTGACCTGGTTCCAGCCGGACAAGCGAAAAGCCGGGGGCGCGTATGTCACCACCACCGGACGGCTCAAAAAGATCGACGATCTGGAGGGCGTCCTGATCCTGCTGGGCGGGGAGAGGATCGTCATTGAAGACATTCTGGACATCCAGATCACCACCCCATAGTAGGTCCCATGCCGTCCTCGACCTGCTCATAATCTTCTTGCAGGACGTCTGTCATATCTTCGAGGGCCTCCTCGATAACCTCCATCGCCTCCCAGATCTTTTCCCGCTGATCCTCGCTTATTTGGGGAAACCGTTCCGGGTACAGGTTCCGCTCCAGTAATTCCGTGACGTATTCCTGGACGGACATGGAGAACTCCGCCGAGCGGGCCTGGATATCCTTTTGGAGCTTGCCGCTTACCTTGACTGTAAGTTTCTTTGCCATTACCGTCCCCCCTTATCCCCGAACAGTTTCCGTTTGTAATCCGGCGCATGGACTTCCAGCAGGTACCGCTCATTGCCGCACTTGTACAGGCACACCCCACGCTGGGGATAGCGGATCAGCTCGTACTCCGAGCCCTCCAGTTGGAGGTTGTCCATGTAAAATTTCTTATCCACGCTGCCCGCGTTGAACAGGAACTGGTGAGTGGGGATGGCGAACAGGGGCCGGGTGAGCTCCCGGATGCCGTCCACGTCGAAGTCCTCCAAATTCTGCGAGGCCAGGATCAGCGAGGATTCCTTCTTCCGCACCCGCTTCAGGGTGTTGCGGATGTACTCGATGGTGGTGACGTTGGACAGCCAGATATACAGCTCG
>CAJUKT010000087.1 GCA_910587255.1 uncultured Oscillospiraceae bacterium | reverse complement strand
GGCGCAAGGGTGTAGCCGGGGAGAAGGTGGCCGTTGACCATGAACATCCGCTTGCAGTCGTTGGGTACAGGCGGGGACAGCTCCGTGAACAGGTGGGCGTACAGGTTGAACCGGCCCTGGATATACCGCTGGGCGGCCTCCGCGCTTTCATACGGTTTTTTATCCTGCCGGGCGATAAAGCGGCTGTCCCCCAGGAGTTGGCATACCGGGGATTCCCCGGCTGCTGGGGAGTGTTGTAGACGATCCCCCAGGTGACGCGGACGGCCTTGGACTGCGGCACAGGCGCAAACTGATAGCGCATCTGATACACTCGGTTGCTGATCTCCCAGGCTCCGTTTTCCAACTGTTTCCACTCGTTAAAGGTATGGGACACCTCCGGGGTACGCACATATTCCAGCACCTTTTCCAGCAGCAGGGTTTGGGCCGCCTGCGCCTCCCATTCGCTGACCGCCGTTTTCAGCTTATCAAAAATGGACTTCTCCGCCGCTTTACTGTCTTTGAGCTTTTCTTGCAGTTCTGCCGCAGTCAATTCCACCAGCGGGACCATATGGGGGCTTGCGGTATAGTCCGAATAATGGAGAGAGTGTACGATTTTAAGCGTTGCGCCTGTTGTCAGGCTGTCTCCCCAGGCATTGACGGAGAAAAACGGTTTTATGTCCGGCATAAGGTCCTCCTATCTGCCCTCCCGCTGGGGAGGGTCCTTTGACCTGCCCTGGCGGGGGATGCGGGGAAATTTCTTTGCCAGCCGGTAATGCTCCGCAAGCTGTTCCGGGCGAACACCGTCAGCGGGGGCAAAGGTTTCAGCGTTCACGTCCCAGCGGGTCAGCCGCTTATCCGCCGGTATGCCGTTGCGTTCTTCCCATGGGCCGACAAAGGACGCCTGCTCCGCCATGGTCCGGCGCACATCGGGGTTATACCGGGAGGGGCGCAGTTCATAGTCGCTGATCTCCTTCTCCGTCAGGGGCTTGGCGTAGGTGAGCACGCCCCATGCGGAAAAGGCTTCATGCTCCACCGGGATACGCTCGTCAAAGTTGCATATCTCCGTGGGGGCGTTGCCGGGCGGCTTGGGGAACGTCCCAATGTCAACGGGGCGCTGGGTGGAGTAGTAGCAGTAAAATTCCTGTTCCATGGCGGCCTCCTATCGCTGGGGGGCGGGCCGGCCCTTGACGCGGGCGGGGACCTTTGCCCGTTCCTGTTTGATCTGGCGCAGCTTCACCTTCACCGACTGCCGGGGCCTGTCGCTGTCACGGGCGGGTGCAGAGGAAACAGGGGCGGCGCGCTCCTGGGCCGGGGCGGTGGTCTTGCTGGTGTTGGCGGCCTTCCGCAAATCTGTGACCGCCGCTTTCGCATATTCCAGAAATTTTTCTTTTTCTCTCTGCGGCATAGCCGCCGCCTGTGTCTGAAACTGCTGCTCCAATTTCGTGATGGTGTGATGCTGCTGGAAAAAGGTCAATACCCGGCCTGCCAGCTTCTCCAGGTCGTCATGGAGCTGGGGGCCGAACTGCTCATGCAGCAGCTCGCGCAGACCGGCGGGGGCGTCCTCGAAAAGCCGGGTCACTTCCTCCGGGCGGTTCAGGTGGGCGTCCACATGGCACTCCATCTGTTCCAGCAGAGAGCCGCAGCCCGGCCCGGTGCGGAGGGGGAGCCAGTAGCGGTCCACCTCGCCGTCCAGCATATAGTCGATAGCCACCCTGACCGGGCGCTCCGGCTCGTCGCTGTCCCAATAGCGTTGGTTCAGCTCCCCGATCCGCGTCTCCGCCTCGGATAAGGTCATGCGGGTGCCCACGGGAAGGTTTTCGTCCCTGCTCTCCATGATGGTGACGATGGGCTGCTGCTCCGGGGACAGGTCGGGCAAGAGGGCCTCATTGGTGGATTTGAACAGGGACACAAACGCGCTGGAAATATCGCGGGTAAAATTGCGCCAGCGGTTGGCCGCGCCCCGGACCGTACACAGGCCGTCTTTGAACAGGCCGGTGACGATATTGGCGCTTTCGCCCAGCAGATCCTTCACGTCCCGGCGCAGGTTTCCGGCGATTTCCTTCATTCGGTTGTTGGTATCTATGGGGAACACTCCTTTCAAAAAAGTGGTGGGGCGACCCTGCCGCCCTGGATAAAATGTCGAAATGCGTCTCAAATTGAGACGCATTTCAACGGGTGGGGGCGGGCCGCTCCCGGTGCATACGGCGGTAGGCTTTGGGCGGGGCAAAGGGCTTTCCGGCAAAGGTCACTTCCCGGATGGGCCGGTATCTGGACAACAGGCCGTCCCGCAGGCTGGCAAATTCGATATAGTCAGCCTTGGTAAAGCAGCGTTCCCGCCGCATTTGCCGCTGGGACAGGGGCCAGCCCTCGCCATACAGAAGATGGAACATCCGCACATTGTCGGAGACCAGTTGCAGGGAATTGTCCGAATTATCGTAGTATGCGGGTACGCCGTCCGCAATACTGGGGAAATAGTTCTCCTGCCTGCCCAGGTATACCCGCCCATCATGGCCCACCAGCGCGTCCATGCCCTCATAGTTGCTGACGGCGGCGGACGCAATCAAAATTTTTGCCATTGTGTTACCTCTTTCATCTGGACGGCGGATCGTCCTTGCGCTCTTTGGGCGGCTTGGTGCGGGCGGGAGTATAGTGCTCCCACGCCTCAGCCAGCCGTTTGTAGTAGTCCACCATGGCCGCCTGTTTGGTCTTGAAATAATTCCCGCTGTTGAAAGACGAAAAGCCATCGTGGGCAAAGGCTTTCCACGTCACATAAGGATCTGGCTCCGTAGTGCTATGCCCCACCACGACCATGACCTCACCGGCCTGTTTGCGCTCAATGATGGTGTAGCCCTGGACAACCGTTTTCTTCTTCATGGGCGCTTACCTCGTCGGCGCGGGGGGCTTCTTCGCTGGACCCTTTCCCTTGCCGTCTTTCTCCGCCTGTGCCTTGGCCTGCTGGCGTTCGATTGCCTTCTTCCGCAGGTCCAACGCCTCCAGTACCCCCCGCTTCACATCGGGGATGGTGGTCTTTTTGTCCGGGAAATAGGGCCGCAGGTCCTCCTCGCCCAGCGTGATCTTCAAAACCGGGGTCTCCTCCCGCTTGGAGGGGGCAACGGCCTTCTGGATGGTCTCTGTGGTCAGCTTCCCGTCCTTACTGGCTTGTTTCAATGCCGCCGCCTGGGTGCCGGAGGGAACCTTGTCCTCCTTCTTGATGGCGTCGGCCAGGGCGTCCTGTTCGTCCTTCTTCAGATAGGAAATATCGGCGGCGGTGTGGACTGGCAGCTTTTTCTCATCCACCATCTGCTGCAATTCCGGGGTCAGCTTGGTCAGGCGGGTGATCTTCTGGATATTGGAACGGCTCTCGCCGGTCTGCTGGGCCAACTGCTCGTCCGCCCGCATGGGCTTCTCCCCGCTGACGATCTCCGCCTTGGAACGCCGTCCGGCCTTGCGCTTCATGGCTTCCAGCTTCATGCTGTACGCCCTGGCCTTCTCCATGGGGGAGATGTTCTCCCGCTTCATGTTGGCGTCCACCATGGAAATGGTGGCCTCGTCCCGGTCAAGCTGGCGCACGATGACCGGCATGGTCTGGATGCCCGCGAGCTGGCACGCCCGCTGGCGGCGGTGGCCGGAGACCATCTCATAGCCGCCCGCCTGACGGGGGATGACCACCACAGGCTCCAGAACGCCGAACTTCTTCACGCTGTCCACAAGGTCCCACATATCCTTATCGTCTTTGACGTTGAAGGGGTGGCCCTCAAAGGGGTGGATGTCGGCAACTTTCAGGGTCGTGATGATCTCGGACTGGCCCTCCTTGGTGATGGGCAGCGTGAAGTCCTTGGGGATTTCCTCATCCTGTCCTCCGGGGGCGGCGGGGGCCTCGGCCTCCTTGGGCGGCTCGGCAGGCTTCTCCGGCTCGGCGGGGTGGAGGGGGACCAGCTTACCAGGGATGGGAAGGTCCGGTTTGTCCCGGTGCTCCTTGCGGTAGCGGCTGGCCTCCGTCAGCGACATTTCGTACACGTCGGCGCGAATTTCCAGCATACCGGCTTGTTTCAGCGCCTCGCAGCGGTGGAACCCGTCCACAAGCTGGTACTCGCCCTTCTCGCCCTGGCGGAGAATGACCGGCTTTTCCAGCCCGGACTTCTTGATGCTGTCGATCAGCTCCTTGTAGTCCTTCCGGGGAGAGTTCTTGACATAGGTACCGGAGAGGGGCTTGATGTCGGCCAGCTTGACGAAACGCAGACCGGCCTGATCCTGGGATTTACCTTCGCCGTCCTTGGAAGGAGCGGTGCCGGTAGCCTTGGGATCGGGTGCGCCCTTGGGCGGCTCGGTGGGCTTCTGGCCCTCGCCAGCCTTGGCGGGAGCGGCGTCGGTGGCCTTGGGGTCAGGCGCGGCCTTGGGCGGCTCGGCGGGCTTCTGGCCCTCGCCAGCCTTGACGGGAGCGGCGCCGGTGGCCTTGGGGTCAGGCGCGGCCTTGGGCGGCTCGGCGGGCTTCTGGCCCTCGCCGCCCTTGACGGGGGTGGCGCCGGTGGCCTTGAGGTCAGGCGCGGCCTTGGGCGGTTCGGCGGGCTTCTGGCCCTCGCCGCCCTTGACGGGGGTGGTGCCGGTGGCCTTGGGGTCAGGCGCGCCCTTGGGCGGCTCGGCGGGCTTCTGGCCCTCGCCGCCCTTGGTGGGGGTGGTGCCGGTGGCCTTGGTGTCGGGCGCGCCCTTGGGCGGCTCGGCGGGCTTCTGGCCCTCGCCGCCCTTGACGGGGGTGGCGCCGGTGGCCTTGGGGTCGGGTGCGGTCTTGGGCGGCTCGGCGGGCTTCTGCTCCCCAATGGCCCCAGCAGGGGGCGGTGTATCGGGGACAGGAGCGCGGAACGAACCAATCAGCGGATTGTCCTTTTTGTTTGCCATAATGTGTTCCTC
>CAJUKT010000086.1 GCA_910587255.1 uncultured Oscillospiraceae bacterium | reverse complement strand
TTGAAAAACTGTCATAGGGATGGGCGGTCTGCACCGTGTCATAAATGGCCTTCAGCAAATCGTCCCCGGTCAGGCCCTTCTGGATCGGGATGACCTTCTCCAGCTCGCCGCCGCAGTCCTTACAGCAGCCCATCAGGCTGATGCCCAAGCACTCGCTGAGTTTGAAATAGTTCAACGCCCAGCGGGTGGGGATGAAGTGGTCGTTGTAGAAATTGTCGGCCGCATCGGGCCGGCCCGCCAGACGGTGGCAGCATTCGCAGTATCTATTTACCATGTTCATTCTCCTCTTGTAACCGTAGTCCCGGCAGCTTCACAGCCTTATATGGGACATAGCGGTTAAGGTTGGCTTTGCGGTAGGCTTCGCCGTAATACAGCAGGGCCCCAGTCAACGAGCCCATGATGAGGCAGGTATCCCGATCATCGCACGCAGTCTTGATGGTTCCGATCAACAGCTTGTGAGCGCGCGTTCTGACATCAAAGATGCCGCCCAGATAGCACTCAACGCGCAGTCCTCCGTCAGGCCCGCCTTTCAGCTCAGGCAAAAAGTAGAACTGAGGGTGGCAAAGCGCCAACTCCGGCGGCCAGGTGGGGCAGGCCGGTTCACAGACGATAAAGGCACTGCACTCCGGCCAGAAGCCAGAGGACTGCACCAGCTCGACCACACCGTTGAAAAACTCC
Organism: uncultured Oscillospiraceae bacterium; assembly: GCA_910587255.1. GTDB lineage: Bacteria > Bacillota > Clostridia > Oscillospirales > Oscillospiraceae > Enterenecus. Next base: position 1,555 of record CAJUKT010000086.1, on the reverse strand, counting down.
GTGGTAGTCTCTCTAGGTGCGTCTTGGGCGGGCATATGCTCCTTTGCCCAGCGCCGGGCGATCAGTTGGTCCACACCCTCATGAAAGAGGGCGGCAAACTGTTTGACGCGCTCTGCCTTCGTCATCTGATCCTGCCGCCAGTACCACTCCAGCCGCTGGGGGACGCCGCCCCGGTAGAGGCCGCATCCGTCCTGTCCAACGTAGGGCCGGTACCGCAGCATGGTTTCACACACTTCCCGCAGAAGGCTGTCGTGGGTGCTTTTGCCGGTGATATCCTCGCCCGTGCGCATAAAGCCGCCGCACTGGCTGCATTTCCCGGTGATATACAGCGTCCGCCGCTCCTCCCGCTCCAGCAGGGTGGTGTACTCCAGCCTCCAGCCGGTGGGAAGGAAGTGCATAGAGTAAAAGTCTGTCAGCTCCCGGAAATCATGGCTCTGATGCCCCGGACACTCGCACCAACGATCACTCATCCCTGCCCACCGCCTTTCTCCGCTGGGGCAGGCCCGGAGGGCTGCACACGCGAACGGTCAAAATACGACAGCGGGATCGCTCTGAACGTATCAAAGTAAAAATAGTAGGGTTTCAAACCGTCGTCGATCTCAATGACCTCCCCATACTCCACCTGGTTTCTGATTTCAGAGGTAACACAGGTGCTCACATCGGACAGCATCACGTCATAAAACTGCTTGGCAGTCATACCCAGCGGAAATTCAAGGCGCAGCTTGTAACGGTGTGCGGAAACAGAGCGGTATGCATCCTGCTCATTGCCGCTCCTGGCCGCAGACGCCTCCCGGTTGAGGAGCCAATCCATGATCGACGCCTCGCTATTCACAAAGCCATAGACACGGCACACCGGCGGGGAGATCAGCCGGGGGCACCATCTGGGGGGCTTGTATTTCGGGTCGGACTTGCGGAACCGCTTGGGTTTCCGCTTTTTGGGGAAACCATTGCAGTAGCGCGTGCAGCCCACAACCTGGTGGTACTGACAGCCGGGACAGAACGGCCCGGGGAAGGTATGCTTTTCTTTCGCCATTTACACGTCCTCCCCGCTCATGCCCAGGCGGGCGTCCTCCGCAAGCCGCTTCAGCCATTCGCCGACGTACTCCCGGTCAGGCTCGTGGAATAGGGACAGGAACAAATCGGTGAACGTGTCCGTGCCGTCCGGCAGGCATGCGCCGTCGACGTTCCACATCCGAAATGCCCGGCGGAAGATATCCGCCAGCAGATCGTCCAGTGCGGACTCATCGGACAGGTCCTCGCCAATGCACAGGCGCTTCCCGCAGGTTCGGCACCGCCCGACCTTGCACAACAGACGTCCCTTTTCCGGCTCCAGCGTGGTATAGTTCAATTCAAAGCCGGTAAACTCAAAATTGCTGATGACATGGTGAATCTTGTCGGCCAGGTCGTCCTTTTCCCAGTCAATACAATGGCACATCGACTGTTTATGCTCACATTCCCGCATTACGCCGCCTCCTCGTTGTTCCATTTTTCGCACAGCTCAATGACCCTCTGACACTGATCCATTTCAAACCCACCGATGTGGGCGCGGTCAGGC
>CAJUKT010000085.1 GCA_910587255.1 uncultured Oscillospiraceae bacterium | reverse complement strand
TTACCTGGACACGGGACGCGTGGAGCAGGGGCTGGAGCAGGCGCAGCGGTATGTGCGGTATGTGGCGGCCAGCGGGGAGACGTGGGAGCGGACGTTCCGGCTGCTGGAGGAATACGAGCAGGACACGGCGCAGTACCGGGCGGGGGTTGCGGAGATCGCGGCGCTGCTGGAGGAGTGGAACGGGAGGAACCTGGGCCGGATCGAGCTGGACGGCCAGGCCCAGGCGTTTGTGGAGCGCATGGCCGGCTGAGGATGGGCCGGGGGCTGGTGCATTACCAACAGCCTCAAGATTCGTCCGGCCTGTCCTTCAGCAGGCCGAGAGGACGGTAGACGGTGATGTACATGGTGGTGAAGCAGGTCAGCCCGCCCACCAGCTGGGAGACGGCCTCCGCCGCAAATACGCCTCCCGCTCCCATCCACATGGCCAGCAGAACCGTCAGCGGCGCGTTGACAACGGCCTTGCGCAGAAGGGAGAAAAATACCGCCTGCTTGGATTTGCCCAGCCCTACAAACACCCCCTGCGCGGCGATTTGCAGGGACATGAAGAGAAACAGGCTGAAATAGACCCGCAGGGCGGGCACGCCCGCCTGGATGACGGCAGGGTCGTCCTTAAAAATGCGGATCATCGGGCCGGGCAGGATCATGGCGGCCAGCCAAAACAGGCAGGAGTAGGCCATGGTCACCCCTACGCTGAACCGAATGGACTGCCGCACCCGGCTGTACAGCCTGGCGCCGTAATTGTACCCCGCCACCGGCTGGGAGCCGTTGGTCAGCCCCTGCACCGGCATGGCGAACACCTCCCGGATGGAGTTGATGATGGTCATCACGCCCACGTACAGGTCGCCCCCGTAGTATTGAAGCGTGGCGTTGCAGACCACCTGCACGAGGCTGTTGGTCAGGTTTACAAAGAAGCCGGACAGGCCCAGGGAGATGATCCGCGCCGTACGTCCCCTGTCCAGCCGGATATTTTCCCGCCGCAGGCGCAGGATGGCCCGTTTCCCCGTGAGGAACAGCAGCACCCACGCCGCCGAAAGCGCCTGGGAGAATACCGTGGCCAGCGCCGCCCCCCGCACGCCCATGTGGAGGACGAAAATCAGCACCGGGTCCAGCGCGATGTTCACCGCAGCCCCCAGCAGCACGGTCATCATCCCCGTCCGCCCGAAGCCCTGGGCGTTGATGAAGGGATTCATGCCCAGGCTTACCATGACGAACAGGGTGCCGCACAGGTAGATGCTCATGTAGCCGTCGGCGTAGGGGAAGGTATCCGGGCTGGCCCCGAACAGGTAGAGGATGGGCTCCTTCAGCGCCAGAAAAAAGGCGGTGGAGGCCGCCCCCAAGAGGAGCAGCAGCGCAAAGGCATTGCCCATGACCCGCTCCGCCTCCCGGTTGTCCCCCCGGCCCCGGCTGATGGAGCACAGCGGCGCGCCGCCGGTGCCGCACAGGTTGGCAAAGCCCATGAGAATGGATACGATGGGCATGGTAATCCCCAGCCCTGTGAGGGCCAGGCTGTCGCTCTCCGGCAGATGGCCCAGGTAGATGCGGTCAACCACACTGTACAGCACGTTCACCAGCTGGGCGGCTGTCATGGGCAGGGCAAGGCCCATGATGTTGCGGGGAATGCTCCCCCGGGAGAAGTCGTTTTGCGGTGTGGTCAAGCTGGAATCCCCTCCTGTGTGATGTGAAGCGTTATCCCTATCATATCACAGCGGGGAGGACACGTCTATGCAAAAACGGCGCGCCGCCCATTGGGCGGCGCGCCGTTTTGCCCGCCCCGGCAGCGCCGGGGCAGGGGCTCAAATGCGATGGAAGCTGATGTAACCGTAGTGGGGCTGGGCGTAGTCGGCCAGCCCGAAGGAGTACCCCATGGCCGCCATGCTCCTGGCCTGGGAGGCCATGGAGCCGGAGCCGCTCCGGGCGGGATCCACGGCCAGATAGCCGCCGTTGGCGTCCCGGCCCACCACAACGATCCAGTGGTGGCGGCTGGCGGCGGAGTGGACGGCGGCCACAATGGGCAGGCCCTGGGACAAAGCGGCATCCACGGCCCGCTCCAGCTCGCCCAGGCTGCCCACATAGCTGTCCGTCTTATAGGCGGCCCGGTAGCTGTTCCCGTCGGAGCCGGCGTATACGTCGCCGTCAAGATTCCGGCACAGCACGCCGCTGTAAATCATGCTGGCGGTGGAGTGGCGGTTGGAGCCCAAAACCACGTTGACGGCCATGGCCGCCGCCGTGGCCTTGCAGGTGTTTTTGTTCTGCCGGATGAAGGACACCCGGCCCAGGTTGGCGGCGGTGAGCCCGGCGTATAGGGAGGGGGCGGTGGAAGCGCCCGGTCTGGTCAGACGGCCCTGCTTCAGCAGTTCCAGCAGGCGGGTGTTCTGGGCGGCCGAGCCGGAGTAGCCGGTGATGCCGTTGGCGGCGGCGATTTTGGAGCGGTTGGAGTAGGAGGAGTCGACGCCCAGGGCGTTCAGCGCGGTCACAATGGAGGGGGAAGCGCCGGTGTAGGCGGGGAAATAGGGATTTTCCTGGCCGGACGCCACCGGGGCGGGGTCGATGAGAATGCCCTGCCGCAGCAGCTCCAGCATCCGGGTATTTTGGGCGGCGTCGCCGCGGTAGCCGGTGATGCCGTTGGCGGCGGCGATCTTAGAGCGGTTGGAGTAAGAGGAATTGATGCCCAGGGCGTCCAGCGCCGCGGCGATGGAGCCGCCCCCGCCGGTGTACCGCGGGAAATAGGAGGCCGCCCCGGCGGTGGCGGTGAGGGTAGTCAGCGTCAGGCACAGCGCCGCAGCCAGGGCGGCAAATCGTCTTGTCATGGTGGATACCTTCCTTTCTGTGGACAATATGGATGGAATGCGCAGGGGCGGACTGCCTGAGGTTATGCCCCTGATTTATAAATTCGTCCACAAAAAGCCCGGCTTTACCCTTTTTAGAAAACTTTCCTCATGTAAATTTTGGCATGGCCGCGTCTGGGGCTATGCCGGGGACCCGTCCTCCACGCGGGAGCGGCTCATGATATAGAACTCCTCCTGGCTGGGCCGGTATTCCCGCGCCATGGGCTCCAGGGTGTCGTCGTAGCGCCTGGCCTCCTCCGGGTCGACGTTCATCACCGGGCTTTCCCGGTACACCCATTTCCGGCCGTCCAGCGCCCCCTCCCGGAGCTCCTTGACCATCATGGCCGCAGGGAATCCGCCGTCCTCCAGGCATACGTTAAATTTTGGCAGCTTTTGAAGCCCAGGCCCACATAGTTGACGGGACTGCCGAAGATGACGATCACATCCCAGCCCAGCTCTGCTGCCCGCCGGAAGGAGTGGCTGAGCAGCTGCCCGCCGTAGCCCTTGCGCTGGCGTCCGGGCTCGATGGACACCGGGCCGAAGGTGAGGATGTCCTTGACCGCCCCGTCCTCGCCGGTGAGGGTGGCTTTGGTGTACATCACGCTGCCGATGATTTGCCCGTCCAGCTCGGCCACGAAATCAAGCTCCGGGATGAAGTCCCGGTGATCCCGCATGACGCGGACCAGGTAATGCTCGGTGCAGCCGGGGGCGTAGATGTTGTAAAAGGCCCGCCGGGTAATGTCCTCCACCGTCTGGCGGTCCGCCTGGGTCTCATTTCTGATGTGAAGCATAAAATACCCCTTTCAATTGGAAAACGCGCCGCTTAGCTGCCCTGGGAGCACTTGGCGGCGTCAATGGACAGTACGATCATCAGGCACAGCAGAGCGTCCTCCCCGCGGGGTATGTCCATGCTGTAGGTGTCCGTCCAGTTCCAAAGCTCCTTGGACAGGGACATCACCATGCGCGGGCCGTCCATTACCGTGTAATCCCACTCCCAGAAATCCCCCTCCACCGTCCAGCCATTGCAGTCCAGGGTGAACCTGGGGCGGAAAAGGGTGAACTCCTTTTCCAGCGTGCCCACCTGCCGTCCGCCTGCGTACAGCTCAAATCTGGGCAGCCAGGTGAGCACCTGCTCCTGCACGGTGCCCAGGTGATTGCCGCAGGCGTCGTAAATCTGGAGGCGGTGTCCCCAGCTCAGCTCGCCCTTCACCACAAAGACGGTATTGCCGTCCTCATCATAGATATCATAGCTGTCAAGCCAGGAGAAAAAACGCTGTTTAAACAGTAAGCGCATAAAAACGCCCTCCCTTCCAGGGGTATTATACCAGATGACTGCCATGCCTGCACAGCCCCGGTTTTATTTTTAGAAGCTGTACCAATGGCCTCAGCACCCAGCTTTGCGGCCAAAATTGCCGCCGGGTAAAAACGGGTCTCCGGGAGCATCCCGGAGACCCGTTTTGCCTGTCATACCCCGGAATAGGCGGCAAAGCCCGCGTCGATGGGTAGCACCACGCCGGTGATGGCGGAGGCGGCCCTGTCGTCGCACAGGAAGAACACGCCGCCCAGCAGCTCCTCGCTCTCCACATAGCGGCCCATGGGCGTGCCGTTGAGGATCTTGGCGGAGCGGGCGGTGGGGGTGCCGTCCTCGTTGAACAGCAGCTTGCGGTTCTGGTTGGACACCAGGAAGCCCGGGGCGATGGCGTTGCAGCGGATGCCGGTGCCCGCGAAGTGGGTGGCCAGCCACTGGGTAAAGTTGGACACCGCCGCCTTGGCCCCCGAGTAGGCCGGGATTTTGGTCAGCGGGATATAGGCGTTCATGGAGCTGATGTTCAGGATGCAGCCGTGCTTGCGCTCCACCATATCCTTGGCGAAGGCCTGGGTGGGCAGCAGCGTGCCCTGGAAGTTCAGTTTGAACACAAAGTCCACGCCGCCCGCGTCCAGCTCGAAGAAGCCCTTCTGGCCCTCCTGCTGCTCGTGCTGGTACTCATTGTCCGTGGTGGCCCGGGGGTTATTGCCCCCCGCGCCGTTCACCAGGATGTCGCAGGGGCCCAGGTCGGCCAGCACCTTCTGGTGGACGGCCTCCAGCGCCTCTGGCTCCAGCACGTTGGCCTGGTAGCCCTCGCAGACAAAGCCCTCCGCTTTGCACTCATCGGCCAGGGCCTTCACCGCCTCCTCGTTCAGGTCCAGGGCGGCCACCTTGGCCCCCGCCTGGGCAAACGCCCGGGCCATGGTGCCGCACAGCACGCCGCCCGCGCCGGTGACTACCACCACCTTGCCGGAAAAGTCAACATTCAAAGGCAGATTAAGCATATTTTTTCCTCCTTGTTTCGTTATCACGCTCGCGTTGGGCTGGCTTGACGGCCCGGCTTCCCTCCGACTCGGCCTGGTCTCCAGGCCGCTGCGCGGCCCTGTGCTCGGCCTCGCTTCGGTCCATCCGGGCCTGCCAGCCTACGCTCACGCTTCTGTTTTTACCGTATCGTCGGTAATGGACTTCATTGCCTGCTCCAGGCTCATGCCGCCGGCCACGGCCTCCCTCCGGGCGGCGTTTACCGCCTGGATGGTCTTCATCTTCTCCCCCGTCAGGGTGTAGCCCTTCATGGCCAGCAGGGTGGCCGCCCAGGCCAGCATGGGGATCACGCAGAACATGACGATCACCGCCGCCTTGATGCCGCCGGAGTAGGGGGTGCTGTCGGTGGGCAGGTCGCTGAGCCCCGCGCAGGCCAGGAAAATGAACGCCACCAGGGTCTGGGCCAGGGAGGACACCAGCTTGTCCACCAGGGAGAACAGGGTGCCCATGATGCCGGGGATATATTTGCCCGAGCGGTAGGTCTCATAGTCGGAGCAGTCGGCCACCATAGGGATGGGCATATCGGCGGTGGCGTAGTAGGCCCCGTAGCCGACGCCGAAGAATACGATGAACAGGACGGTGTACAGGTTGACGGCCCCGCCCCCCTGGAAGGGGAAGGACAGCATCCGGGCCGGGTCGCCGTGGCTGCTGAACAGCAGCAGGGCCAGCACGCCCACATAGCAGACGAGGGCCACGGAGACGTAGCGGATCAGGGAGGCCCGCTGGCCCAGCTTTTGGGAGGTGCGCATACTCAGCAGGAAGAAGGGCGCCGCGCACACGTAGCCCAGCACCATCATGGGCAGGTACAGGGAGTTGTAATTGCCCATCAGGATGCCGTACAGGGCCAGTAGGACAGTGGTGTTGGTGGCGATGGCCAGGGCCAGCTTACACCCCGCGCCCGCCACCATGAGCCGCTGCATGGGCTTGTTGTCCCGGATGATCTCCGCGTACTCGGACATTTTCACCTTTTCCTGCTTGCCGCCGCCGATGCCGTAGTATTTGGGGTTGTCCTTCTCCGCGATGCCGATGATGGCCAGGGCGGTGAGCAGCACGGATATGGCGATGCCGATGGGGGTGATGATGCGGAACACCGCAGGATCGGAGTAGCCGGAGACGATGACATTGCCCGCCGCGTCCTTCACGTCGTACATGCCCTTGACCAGCGGGATCATGAACTGCATCACGCCCATGCCCAGCAGGGAGCCCACCGTGTTGAAGATGGTGAACATGGGCCGCTGGTTGGGGTCGTTGGTGAGCACCGTCTGCCCGGCGCGCGTGCAGGAGGTCTGGAAGGTATAGCCGATGACCCACACGAAATAGACCACCACGAAGGCCGCATAGCGCGCCCACATCACGGTCTCGGGGATCAGCGGGGTGAGCACGTACAGGCAGACCACGCTCACCGCCATGACGGCGCTGCCCAGGATCATAAAGGGCCGGAACTTGCCGATTCTGGTGTTGGTGCGGTCCATCATGGCCCCGATGATGGGGTCGGTGACGGCGTCGGCCACCCGCATCACCGTCACCATGATGGAGGCGAACATGCCCAGCTTCAGAATGCTGGAGCCAAACTGGGCCACATAGGACAAAATCAGGACGAAGTACACGTTGGTGGCGCCGTTGTTCAGTGGGAACAGAACCAGCTGATAGGGCTTGGCCCGGTTCAAGGCGGCGCCGGGATCTTGGCTCATGGACGTTCCTCCTTGTCTTGTTATTTTGTTGTCGCGCTCGCGCTGGGCGCATGGCCGGGCCGCTTTCCCTCCGACTCGAACAAAACCCGCCGCTCTCCGGCGGCTGGGCTTTTGTTTTCGCTTCGGTCCAAGCGCCCCTATGCGCCTGCGCTCGCGCTTCTTTGTTGTCACGCTCGCGCTGGGCTGGCTTGACGGCCCGGCTTCCCTCGGCCTCGGCCTGGTCTCCGGGCCGCTGTGCGGCCCTGCGCTCGGCCTCGGCCTGGTCTCCGGGCCGCTGTGCGGCCCTGCGCTCGGCCTCGCTCCGGTTCATCCGGGCCTGCCAGCCTGCGCTCGCGCTTCCTTCTTGTCACGCTCGCGCTGGGCTGGCTTGACGGCCCGGCTTCCCTCCGACTCGGCCTGGTCTCCGGGCCGCTGTGCGGCCCTGCGCTCGGCCTCGCTCCGGTCCATCCGGGCCTGCCAGCCTGCGCTCGCGCTTCTTTTCTACACCCAGTTTGCGCTATTGGAGCTCTTGCCCTGGAGCTGGTAGGCCGGGTTGGGGGTGTCCACCTTTCGGATCAGGCAGCGGTCGGTAAAGCGGCCCGCCTCCGCCTCCAGCTCCACCGTGTCCTCCAGCGGCACCTGGAACTGGAACACCTTGTCCCCGGTCTTCTCCTCCACCAGCTCCCCGTTGGCGTACAGCGCCACCCGTTCCTGGTTGGAGTACACCTTCACCGTGGTGACCTCCTCCGCCCGGTCCACGTACCGGCTGCCGCAGATGTGCACAAAGGGCTCCTCGCTCCACCACGCCTTGTAGAGGTAGAAGCTGTCTTTCTTCGTCTTGCGGTCGAAAGTCACCAGCCCCTTGTGGTTCATCCCCGGCTCGCCCCCCTGGTCCCGGGCGTCGGCGGCAAAGTCAAACATGTTCCACACGTGGGTGGCCCACAGGTAGGGGTGCCTGTCGAAGCACCCCAGCATGTACTCGTGGTACACGCACTGGTACTCCTCCGTGTGATCCCCCCGGCGGGGCTTGGAGGAGTGGAGGTTGGGCATGGCCTCGCAGCCGTATTCCGAGTAGCCCAGCGGGCGCTTGGGATAGAGCAGGTGGAAGAGGCCCATCCACAGGTCGTTGAGAAACAACCCCGGCACATACCAGCCCAGGTACAAATTCCAGCTCACCACGTCGGTGATGTGGGCGGAGCGGTTGAAGGGCCCGCACATGGCGTAGCAGGCCAGGGTGGTGAGCCGGCTGGGGTCCAGCTCATGGTACAGGCCGTTGAGCGCCCGGTGGTTGTCCAGCATATCCTTTTTATCCCTGGTGGAGATGGTGATCTCGTTGGACACGCCCCACACCACGATGGAGGGATGGTTGTAGTTCTGAATCACCAGCTCTTTCGCCTGAGAAAGCGTATTTTCCCTGCCGTTGGGCATGTGCTCGGAGATGTAGGGGATCTCCGCCCACACCACCATGCCGTACCGGTCGCACAGATCGTAGAAGTACTGGTCGTGCTGGTAGTGGGCCAGCCGGATGGTGTTGGCCCCCATCTCCCGGATCAGCGCCATGTCCCGCTCATGGTGTTCACGGGTCAGGGCGCTGCCGGTGCCCTTCCAGTCCTGGTGGCGGCTGACGCCGTGGAGGGGATAGCTGTGCCCGTTGAGGAAGAACCCCTTCTCCGGGTCTATGTGGAAGGTGCGCACGCCAAACCGGGCGGATACCCGGTCCACCTCCATCCCGTCCACGACCAGCGTCACCTCGCAGGTGTAGAGGTAGGGGTCCTTCACCCCATCCCACAGCCGTACGTTAGCCACAGCCAGGGTAATGTCCGTTCCCGTGCCGACGGCCACCGTTTTGCCGGCGGCGTCGGTCAGCTTTACCCGCACCTGGGCCCCAGCTGTCCGATGGAAGGTCTCCACCCGCACCCGGCCGTCCCGGCCGTCCACGCCGGAGGTGATCTTCAGCCCCTCGCCGCCGCAGTAGTCCAGCTCAAAGTGGTCCTTGTGGACGATAAGCAGCAGCACATCCCGGTAGATGCCGCCATAGAAGGTGAAGTCCGCCTTCTGGGGGTATACCCGGTCGTTCCGGCTGTTGTCCACGTGGACGGTGAGGCGGTTTTCCTCCGCGAGAAAATCCGTCACGTCCCAGCGGAAGGTGGAGTAGCCGCCGTCGTGGCTGCCCACCTCCGAGCCGTTGAGCTCCACCTGGGCGGAGGCGTTCACCCCCTGGAATTCCAGGTATACCCGCTGGTCCGCCCCGAATTCCGGCTTGGGGAACGCCTTTTCATAAACGCACGTCCCCCGCCAGTAGTCGTTCCCACCGTCCTGGCCGTCGATGGCGTTCCACGTATGGGGAATGTCCACCGGGCACGGCCCGCCCGCCGGGCCTGTGAACGTCCAGCCCGCGTTCAAATTGATTGTGGTCCTCAAGCTCATCCTCCCGCACCTCCGCCTGCGGCGGCAGGGAGTCAAAGGATTCTCTGCCGCCGTGAATATGGAATGCCAACGTCAGTCCGGCCGGTTTTGGGCAAGGCGCCGCCGTCTCTGACACAGGCATATGATCCTCTCTATCCTAACACCGGCCCTGCCGCCCTGTCAATGGCATTGAGGCGCTTTGCGGCGGTTCCGGCCGGAGGGGCGGGCGTCCCATTAGCCGTTCTGCCTGGCCTGTTCAAACAGGCCGGCCGCCTTGCGACAGATACTCCTGGGCAAAGTGGACGGCAAAAGCGCCGTCGGCCGCGGCGGTCACAATCTGCCGCAGGGCTTTGGTGCGCACGTCGCCCACGGCGAACACGCCGGGAATGTCTGTCCTGGTGGACTCGTCCGCCAGGATATAGCCCGCCGGATCCAGCCGGAGCTGCCCCCGCGCCAGCTGGGACGCGGGCTTTCTGCCGATGCTGACAAATACGCCGTCGCAGTCCGCCGTGCGTACGGCCCCGGTTTTGACATCCCGCAGCCGCACGCCCCGCAGGCCCTCCCCCCGGAGCAGCTCCGTCACCTGGCAGTTCCAGCAGAACTGCACATTATCCGCCTCCATCAGGGGGGCGCGGTAGACCTGTTCCGCCCGAAGGGTGTCCCGCCGGTGGATGAGAATCACCCGGCGGCATATTCGGGACAGGAGCAGGGCGTCCTCCGCCGCGCTGTTGCCGCCCCCCACCACCGCCGCCGTTTTGCCCCGGTAGAACATCCCGTCGCAGGCGGCGCAGTAGTGCACGCCCTGCCCCGTCAGCTCCTGCTCCCCGGCGATCCCCAGCTCCCGGGGAACGGCCCCGGTGGCCAGCACGACAGTCCTGCCCAGCAGCGTCCCCTCCCCGGTGTCCACCCGCTTGACGGCCCCGGACAGGGCGAGGGCCCGCACCTGAGCCATCCGGGTTTTGACGCCGAAGCGCCGGGCGCCCCGGCGCATGCGCTCCCCCAGCTCACAGCCGTCAATCCCCTCGTCGAAGCCGGGGTAGTTGTCCACCCGCTCGGTGAGGGCCAGCTGCCCCCCTGGGGCCAGCTGCTCCAGCACTACGGCGTCCAGCCCCGCCCTGGCGGCGTAGAGCGCCGCGGTGTAGCCGCCGGGCCCGCCGCCCACGATAATCATATCATAAATTTGCTGGGATGGGGCGGCTTCTTTGGCGTGGGGCGGTTCAAATCCGCCTGAATTTGTCATGGACTGCGCCTCCTTTTTTGTGGCTGCGCTCAGTATATCCCATTTCCCTGACAAATCACCTTGCCGGGCAAAAAAATCCCCCGCCGCTGGGCGCATCGCTAAGGCTCAGGCAGCGCCTGGCCGCCGGGGGATGGCGTTATCCCGCCTAGGATGCATGGCGCTTTTTGCTGAAAAACCAGGCTAAAACAGTACAGATTACAATTCCGGCCCCGTATGGGATGCACAGCAAGAAAGCCGTGCTGGCCGGGGCGCTGTATCCCGCATACCGTCCGCCCCATTGAAGCGCGCAGTAGTGATAGGCGGTTGCGGCGCACATGACGTTTGAAAGCAGTACCGCGAGCGCGGCGAAAAGATAGGCAAGGCCCCTGTATTTCCTCATTGCAAATACCTCCTGCATTCATTTTTTTCTGAAAATCAAAGTAATCCCCAATATCATCAGCAGCGCGAACAGGGCGATGAGTATTCCCGTTCCGTTCAAGGTGACCATGGACGATTGGTCGATCTGGTCAACTGCGGATGGGCGCGTCAGGGTTAGGATGCCGAACAGGATCAGGCAGACGGCGCCTATGATACAAAGACAGACGCCGGTTTTGCTCTCTCCTGCTTGGCGGGGAGCGGGACTGCGCTCCTGCGCTGCTGGGCCGCCGGAAGCGCTTGTGGTTTTGTTTTCGGTGAGCTCGTCAATTGTAATCTGAAAGCACTCGCATAAAGCCTTCAGCTTATCCAGTTCCGGGGTCGAAAGCCCTCCCTCCCATTTTGATATCGCTTGTCTTGAAACGCCGATCTTTTCTGCGAGCTGTTCCTGTGAAAGCCCGCTCTTCCGCCTGAGTGAATAAATTTTTTCAGACAACATCTACGTTACCTCCTTGCCGGAACTGTACCGCAATTTCCTGTGGCACGCCACCAACTGCGCCTTAAATTTCCGCAACTACCGGTTGCATATGCCGGAATATCAAAAAATCCTCACGGTTTCCCGCCATAAACAGGGCTTTGGAAGCCCGGGTCAAAACAGCGGGCCCTCACTCCGGCAGCACGGGCCGGGGGAGGGGCATTGCCTGCGCGCACTTGACGGCGGGCCCAAATTGTGTCAAACTAGTATGACAAGGAGGGATTTCCATGCACAACGAGCTGACCAAAAAGGATATTGAACTCATGCGCCAGGAGCTGGAGTACCGCCGGGGGGTGCTGCGACCCAAGCTCATCGAGGACGTGAAGACCGCCCGGGCCTTTGGGGACCTGAGCGAAAATTTTGAGTACAAGGCCGCCAAGCGGGATAAAAACCGCAACGACAGCCGGTGCCGCTACCTGGAGAACATGATCAAGACGGCTGTGATCATCTCCGAGGGCTCCAAGGACGGCGTGGTGGGGCTGTACGATAAGGTGACCTTTTACGTGGAGGAGGACGACGAGGAGGTCACCTGCCAGATCGTCACCACCATGCGGCAGAACGCGCTGAAAAACCGGGTCAGCAAGGAGTCCCCGGTGGGCAGGGCGGTGCTGGGCCGCCGGGTGGGGGACCGGGTGACGGTGGAGGTCAATGAGCGCTACAGCTATGACATTGTGATCCGGGCCATCGAGCCCGGCGAGGACAACGGAGAGGCCCCGCTGGTGGGCTTCTGATCCGGCCCGCGGCCGGACATGCCGGCAAAGAAAGAGAGGGGTGCCCATGATCCGTTTGACCGCCCGCCGCCGCAATGGCGCTTTGCTGCCCGCCTCCGCCCTGTTTGGCCTGGCGCTGATTTTGTTTGGGCTGTGCCAGGGGCCGCCGGAGTGTATTCTGTCCGGGCTGCGCACCATTATCACCATGGAGGACGTGCTGATCACCGATTACATCGCCGTGGCGGGGATAGGGGCGGCCTTTGTCAACGCGGGGATGGTGACGCTCATCAGCGCGGCCATCCTCTGGCTGCTGGACGATACGCCCAACGGGGCCACCATGGTCACCATCGGCCTGATGTCCGGCTTTGCCCTGTTCGGCAAGAACATCGCCAACATCTGGCCCATCCTGGGGGGCACGGCCCTGTACGCCCTGGTGCAGGGGGAGGGGCTGTCCCGCCACGTGAACGTGGCGCTGCGCACCACCGCGCTGTCCCCTGTGGTGAGCTTTCTGGCGGTGCGGTTCCACCCCTGGCTGGGGGTGGCGGCGGGGCTGCTCATCGGCTTTGTGACGCCCCCTGTGGCGGAGCACGCCCACCGGGTCCAGAACGGCATGAACCTGTACAGCCTGGGATTCTCCTGCGGGCTGGTGGCGATGATGATGGTGCCCGCCTTCAAGGCGTTCGGGCTGGCGCCCGCCGCGGCCCACTACTGGTCCGCAGGCAATAATCTGCCGCTGGGGGCGGCGCTGGCGGCGGTGTGCGCGGCGTTCATCCTGGCGGGGCTGAGCCGCGGGCCGGGGGAAGCGCTGAAAGGATACTGGAGGCTGCTGCACACATCCGGCCGGGCGCCCAGCGACTATGTGCGCACGTTCAGTCCCGGCCCGGTTCTGGTGAACATGGGGGTGAACGGCCTGATCGGTACGGGCTACATCGTGTTTACCGGCGGCGACCTCAACGGGGCCACCATTGGGGCGATCTTTACCATCATCGGCTTTTCCGGCTACGGCAAGCACGCCTTCAACATGGTCCCCGTCATGGCGGGGGTGCTGGCGGGCAGCCTGCTCAACCACGTGGAGCTGAACAACAGCGGCTTGCAGCTGGCGGGCCTGTTCGGAACCACCCTGGCCCCCTTCGCGGGGGTGTTCGGCTGGCCCTTTGGGATGCTGGCGGGGCTGATCCACTCCTCGGTGGTGCTCCAGGCGGGGCTCCCGCTGGAGGGGATGAACCTGTATAACAACGGCTTTTCCGGGGGGCTGGTGGCCATCGTGCTCTACCCCATTCTCACCGCGCTGGTGAAGCACCGCCGTCCGGTGCTCATGGAGGAGGACCTGTTCGCCGTTTTTGACCAGGACGAGCCCCAGCCGCCGGAGCAGCTGCCCGGCCGGGAGGAGGACGCGCCGTAGACAAGACAGCGGCCCCGCGCCTTTTTGGCGCGGGGCCGCTGTGCCGCAAAGGCGGGGCAGGGGGTCACTCCACCGTTTTCAGGCTTTCCACCATGTCCACCTTTTTCAGCTTGTAGTGGGCGGCGATATTCACCGCGATGGAGAACACCACCGTCAGCACCGCCGCCAGGCAGTAGGCGTAGAGGGGGGCCGTACGGCCGAACATGACCAGATCCACCTCCACCGTCAGCACCGTCCACGAGTGGAGGAACCGGCCCATCCCCAGCCCCAGCACGATGCCGAACAGGGTGAGGAACAGGTTTTCCCGGTAGACGTAGGCGGTGACCTCCCGGTCAAAGAAGCCCAGCACCTTCAGGGTGGCCAGCTCCCGCACCCGCTCGGTGATGTTGATGTTGGTGAGGTTGTAGAGCACCACAAAGGCCAGGGCCGCCGCCGCGGTGATGATGATGACCACGGCGTAGTCGATGGCCTCCATGCTGTCGGTGAAGTTGTCCCGCAGTGTGGCGATGTAGGAGTAGGAATCCACCCCGTCCATGGCCATCAGGTCGGCGGACACGGTATCCGACTCCGCCTCCCCCGCGCCGTCGGCGTAGCGCAGGAGCATGGCGTTATGCTCCGAGGGCTCCCCGAAAAGAGCCTGGTAGCACTCCGCGGACAGGTAGATATAGTGGTAGGCATAGTTTTCCGCGATGTCCGCCACCCGGGCCTCCACCCGCCTGCCGTCGTAGTCCAGGGTTATGGCGTCCCCCACGGATACCTCCAGCAGCTCGGACAGTTTTTCGGTGACCACCACCCCGTCGCCGGACAGGCGCACCGGCTCGTCGTCGGTGCGGTGGCCCAGCTGGATGAACTCCATGAACCGCTCCTGGTCGTCCACCACGAACAGATACGCATCGTGGGCGGGGCCGTTGGTGGATGCCTCCAGCAGGGTCTGGCTGGTGAGGAGGTGGTCCTCCACCCAGGGGCTGCCGGACAGGTAGCCGTCAACCGTTTCCAGATTGTCCGCCCCGGCCTTTTTGTCCAGGCCCAGGATGGCGTCATAGAGGAACACGTGGTAGAACTGCTGGTTCAAAATGGAGAAGATGGACTCGTGCAGCCCAAAGCCGGTGACGATAAGGGCGGTGCAGCCGCCGATGCCGATCACCGTCATCCAGAACCGGCGCTGGTAGCGGAACAGGTTGCGCATGGTCACCTTCCAGGTGAAGGTGAGCCGCCGCCAGACCGGGCGGATGTACTCCAAAAACACCCGCTTGCCCGCCTTGGGGGCCCGGGGGCGCATCAGGCTGGCGGGGGTGGCCATCAGGGTGGACAGGCAGGCCCACAGCGCCGCCCCGGTGGTGCAGGCCACCGCCGCCAGCACCGCGCCGAAGTACAGCCCGAGCTGGGGCTTGAATTCCAGGGTGGGGATGGCGTACATGATGTTGAAGGCGTTGGCGATGACCAGGGGTATGAGGGTGCAGCCCAGGGCAAGGCCGAGAATGCCCCCCGCCAGGCTGGCGGAAAAGGCGTAGCCGATGTACTTTTTGGAGATGGACAGCCTGGAAAAGCCCATGGCCTTGAGCGCGCCGATCTGGGTGCGCTGCTCCTCCACCATCCGGGTCATGGTGGTCAGGCAGGCCAGCGCCGCCACCAGGAAGAAGATCACCGGGAATAAGTTGGCCAGGTTGCTCACCCGGTCGGAGTCCTGGGAGTAGCCCACGATGCCCGCGTTGGTGAAGCGGCTGAGGACGTACCACTTGCATTCCTCCACGTCGTCCAGCTCGGCCTGGGCGTCGTCCAGCTTCTGCTGGGCGTCGGCGATCTCCTCGTCCGCCTCTTTTTTGCCGTCCTCGTACTCCTGGAGGCCGTCGGCGTACTCCTGTTCGCCGTCGTTGAGCTGGGCCAGGGCGTCGTCCAGCTCCTGGCGGCCCTCCGCCCGGGCGTCGCGAAGCTCCCGCACGCCCCTGTTATACGCGTCCCAGCCGTCCTGGATATCGGTTTGCGCCTGCTCCAGCTGGGCCAGGGCGCCGTCCAGCTCCTTTTTCGAGCTGTCGATCTGGGCCTGGGCTGCGTCCAGCTCTTTTTTTGCCGCGTCCAGCTCGGCTTTTACGGGAGCAAGCTGGGCATAGCCCGCGTCGATCTGGGCCTGGGCTGCGTCCAGCTGGGCCTTTTGGGCCGCCATCTGGGACACCGCCATGTCGTACTGGGGAGTGCCCTCATAGGGCTTGAGGGCGGCGTGGTACTGTTCCCAGCTCTTGTCCAGCTGGGCCTTTTGCTCGTCCAGGGGGGCGGCGGCCTGCTCGTATTGGGCCAGCCCGTCCTGGTAGCCGCTGAGCCCGTCCTGGTATTGGGCCAGCCCGTCCTGGTACTTGGCCAGCCCCTCGTCGTACGCCGTCCGGGCGTCGGCCAGGTCGGCCTCGCCCTGCCGCAGCTCGGCCAGGGCGTCGTCCAGCTTGCGCTGGGCGTCGGCGGTCTCCCGCGCCAGGGTGTCCTCCCCGTCGTGGTACTCCGCCCAGCCGTCGTCCAGCTCCCTTCGGCCGTCCTGGAGCTCCTGCCAGGCGTCGGCCAGCTCCTTTTCCGCATCCGCCCTGGCGTCCTCGAATTCATTCCGGGCGTCGTCCAGCTCGGCCTGGGCGTCCCCGATGAGCTGGTCATACCGGGCCTGGGCCCGCTCCTGGGCCAGGGGGTCCAGGCTGTCCACCAGCTGCTCGAGCCGGTTCTCGTACTCGTCCCCGTAGGTGTCCAGGCCGGCCAGCCCCTCTCCGGTGAAGTAGGCGCTGGTGTAGTGCTCAAAGGTGAAGTTCTCCCCCGGTATGTAAACAAAGGCGTCCACCGAGCCGCTGCCCAGGGAGGAGGCCCCCCGGTCCAGGGACACATACAGGGGGGAATCCACCACCCCCGTGATGGTATAGACGGTGTTGGCCAGATCCCCTTGGCTGTCCTCCTCCAGGGTGAGCTCCAGCTTGTCCCCTACCTGAAGGCCCAGCTTCACCAGCAGCAGGCGCTCGGTGACGCACTCGTCCGCCGACTGGGGCAGGCGGCCCTCCTTCACCTCCAGCAGGTTGAGCCGCTGCGGCAGGGAGCGCACGCTGACGATGCGGTCCACGGCCACCGCGTCCAGATCCCGGCAGCCCTCCACCGTCTGAACGCCCTGCGCCCCGGCCAGGGCATCCAGATCCCCGTCGGTCAGCCCCAGGGTGGACAGGACGTAGCCGTCCATCAGATGGGTGCGGTCGTAGTAGTTGTCGGCGGTGTACTGCATGTCCGGCGCGGTGGTGCGCAGGCCGGACAGGAAGGCCACCGCCAGCGCCGACAGCACCAGAATGGACAAAAAGCGGTTCATGGTGCCCCGGATCTCCCGGATGGCGTCGGTGCTCAGGTGGTTTTTGTGGGTTACCATTCGATCTCCTCCACGGGGGTGGGATGGGCGTTGCGCTCCACCGCCGCAACCCGGCCGCTTTTGATGTGGATCACCTTGTCGGCCATGGGGGTGAGGGCGGTGTTATGAGTGATGACGATGACGGTCATCCCCTCCTGGCGGCAGGTGTCCTGAAGCAGCTTCAAAATGGCCTTGCCCGTCACATAGTCCAGCGCGCCGGTGGGCTCGTCGCACAGCAGCAGCTTGGGGTTTTTGGCCAGGGCCCGGGCGATGGCCACCCGCTGCTGCTCGCCGCCGGACAGCTGGGCGGGGAAGTTGTCCAGCCGGTCCCCCAGCCCCACGTGGACCAGCACATCGCGGGCGTCCAAGGGCTCCCGGCAGATCTGGGCGGCCAGCTCCACATTTTCCAGGGCGGTGAGGTTCTGCACCAGGTTGTAAAACTGGAACACGAAGCCGATGTCGTGCCGCCGGTAGGCGGTGAGCTGCTTGGGGTTGTAATCGCTGACCCGTGCGCCGTCCACGGTGATGGTGCCGCCGGAGCAGGCGTCCATGCCGCCCAGCATGTTGAGCACGGTGGTCTTGCCCGCGCCGGAGGGGCCCACGATGATGGTGAACTCCCCCTTGTCCACGGTGAAGTCCACCCCGTCCACCGCCTTGATGGTGACCTCCCCCATCTGGTACTCTTTTTTCACGTTTTCAAAGGATATGTAGCTCATAGGCTCCTCCATCCCGCCCCGGGAGGGTCCGCCGGGGCGCTGTCACATGTCTTGCCTCATATCTTATACTCTTTTCCCGCACAGCGCAACCTCTCACGGAGAGAATTCAAGGTTTATTCAAAAGATTCGGGGTTTCCCCGCCAAAATGTGGAGTGGACGGCCGGATCTGGAATGTTGTGGTTGACTAACCCGCCGCCGGGGGGGTACAATACGCCCACTGATAAGGGAGTAGTCGGCGGAGCCCTCACAGGGGTTGCGCAGCACAGTCAACATACTGGCAGCAATGCTGTCTGGCTGTGGCATACCCCAGGCGGGGCCCTTGCGGAAGCCCGGGAAACGGGCAAACGGGGCCGCGCAAAGCCGCCTTTTGGCTTTGTGGGGGAGGAGGAGCAGGGAAATGGAGCGCGGGATGCCCGTTAGGGCGTGCCAAGCGGAATGGACCTTGCTCCGACGAGGCGATGAGACTTATCCGCGTATGCGGGTATGGTCTCTTTTTTCATGTTCCCGCATACCCTCCAAGAATGAGAAGGGATGATTATTATGGGATTTGCCGAGCTGTTCATTTTGGCGGTGGGACTGTCGATGGACGCCTTTGCCGTGTCCATCTGCAAGGGGCTGTCTATCCGGGCGCTGATGCCCCGCCACGCCGTAATTGTGGGGGTGTGGTTCGGGGCGTTTCAGGCACTGATGCCCTTGGCAGGGTGGCTGCTGGGGGCGGCCTTCGCGGACATGATCGCCGCGGTGGATCACTGGATCGCCTTTGTGCTGCTGGCCATCATCGGGGGCAATATGATCCGGGAGGCGGTGGGCCAGGATGAGGAGGACTGCGACCCCTCCCTGGCCCCCCTGGCCATGCTGGTGCTGGCGGTGGCCACCTCCATCGACGCGCTGGCGGTGGGGGTCACGTTCGCCTTTTTGCGGGTGGACATTGTGCCCGCCGTGGCCCTCATCGGGACGTGCACCTTTTTCATCTCCGCCGCCGGGGTGAAGGTGGGCAATGTGTTCGGCGCGCGCTACAAGTCCAAGGCGGAGCTGTTCGGCGGCGGGGTGCTGGTGCTCATCGGGCTGAAGATCCTGCTGGAGCACCTGGGGCTGCTGCCCTTTTGAGCGGCTGCGGAAAAAATCTCCCCGGCGCTTTCCTTTTCCGGGGAGAGCTGATATAATCCTCTCAGAACAGACAGAAGGGGAGGGACCGGCGTGAAAATTCTCATTGTGGAGGACGACCGGCCTTTGAGCGATTCGCTCCGGGCGCTGCTGGAGGACCGCGGGTATCAGGTGGAGGCGGTGTATGACGGTGAGGCGGGGGTGGAGTACGCCATGCTGGGGGTGTACGACCTGATTATCCTGGACGTGATGCTTCCGGCGCTGGACGGCTGGCAGGCGGCCCGCCGGCTCCGGGCCCGGAAGTGCGCCGTCCCCATCCTCATGCTCACCGCCCGCTCCCAGTTGGAGGACCGGGTGGAGGGGCTTAACGCCGGGGCGGACTACTACCTGGCCAAGCCCTTCGACACCCGGGAGCTGCTGGCCTGCGTGGGGGCGCTGCTCCGCCGCCAGGGCGGGCAGGTGGACGAGCTGCGCTTTGGGAACACGGTGCTGGACCTGGACGGCTCCACCCTGGCCTGCGGGGACAGGTGGGTGCGGCTGTCCGCCCGGGAGTTCGACGTGATGCGCTGCCTGATGCAGGCGAAGGGCCGCAACCTGTCCAAGGAGGCCATCCTGGCCCGGGTGTGGGGGTACGATTCCAACGCGGTGGAGAACCATGTGGAGGTATATGTGGGTTTTCTGCGCAAAAAGCTGGCCAGCATCGGCTCCAGCGTGCGCATTGAGGCGGTGCGGCGTCTGGGGTATCATTTGGAGGAGGACGGGAGAGAGGCATAACAGGGGCCCCGCTCAGGCGAGCGGGGCCCTTGTTTTCAATACCTCAGCATAAAGTAAATCACATACACCCAGCTCAATAGGCCGTGGAAGATGGCCCAGCCTACCGAGCGCCAGGTGGTGTAGCTGATGACCATGGCCAGGGCGCTGCCGAAGGAGATGCCTGCCTTTGCCACAGTGCCGCCATTGAAACTGCCCTTGTGTTCGTCCATAAAATTGTTTCCCCCCCTTTCACAGCAGGATGACCCCGGCCTCCCTGCACGCCTGGATGGTGCGGGGGTCCCAGATGCTGGCCTGTACCTCGCCGGTGTGGGCCTTGTTCCCCATGGGTCAAGCCCCATGGGGGCCCCTTTTGATTTTATATGCGCGGCGGAAATAGATTCCGCCTTGCGCCGAGATTTTGCCTGGGGCAAAATACTCGCACGCCGCACTCGCGGCGGGGGCAAGGCCCACATCTCACAGCAGGATGACCCCGGCCTCTCTGCACGCCTGGATGGTGCGGGGGTCCCAAATGCTGGCCTGTACCTCGCCGATGTGGGCCTTGCCCAGCAGGTACATGGATACCCGGCTCTGGCCGATGCCGCCGCCGATGGTGAGGGGCAGCTCCCCCGCCAGCAGCGCCCGGTGGAAGGGCAGCTCCCGCCGGTGGCCGCACCTGGCGGCGGTGAGCTGCTCGTCCAGGGATTCCGGGCTCACCCGGATGCCCATGGAGGAAATCTCAAACGCATGGTTCAGCAGAGGATTCCAAAGCAGGATGTCCCCGTTCAGCCCCCAGTCGTCGTAGTCCGGCGCCCGGCCGTCGTGGGGCTTGCCCGATTTCAGCGCCCCGCCGATGCCCATGAGGAAGGTGGTGGGATGCTCCCGGGTCCAGGCGTCCTCCCGCTCCTTGGGGGACAGCTCGGGCCATTTGTCCTCCAGCTCCTGGGCGGTGACGAAGGACACGTCCCGGTCGATGAGGGGCAGGGTGGTGAGCTGGGGGTACACCGAGCGCAGGGTGGCCTGGGTGTTGGCCAGGGCGGTCACGATGGTGCGCACCGCGGCCTGTAAGTACTCCACGTTGCGGTCCCGGGGGGCGATGACCTTTTCCCAGTCCCACTGGTCCACGTAGACGGAGTGGAGATTGTCCAGCTCCTCGTCCCGGCGGATGGCGTTCATGTCGGTGTACAGCCCCTCCCCCACTGAGAACTGGTAGCGGTGGAGGGCCAGGCGCTTCCACTTGGCCAGGGAGTGGACCACCTGGGCGTCCCGCCCCGCGTCGGGCACGTCGAAGGACACCGGGCGCTCCACGCCGTTGAGGTCGTCGTTCAGGCCGGTGGACGCCTCCACAAACAGGGGGGCGGACACCCGGCGCAGGTTGAGCGAACCGCCCAGATCGTCCTCAAACAGGCGCTTTAAAAGGCCGATGGCTTTCTGGGTGTCATACAGGTTGAGCAGGGGGGCGTACCCCTGGGGGATAACGGTGGTCAGCATTGGCCTTGCTCCTTTACTCCACTAAATTAGCGCTATTATACATCCTCCCAGAAAAAAAATCAAATGGAATTGTGTTTTGCGATTTGATATGGTATAATTTCCATATATACGCGGGCAGGACAGGAAGTTTCCGGCAAAGTGACTAGGGCTGGTTTGAAAATTGCCAACATACCCAAACGGCGGGGCTTTTCCCGCCATATGGCGTGGATTTGACTTGAAATACACAAAGTATTTCTGCGTCAAACCGTCTTGTCCGGCGGAAAAATTCCTCGCCGCCGGGCACGCCGTCAATATTCAAACAGCGCCTGGCCAATAGGCGCTTAAACCGCCGCAGGCGGTGCGTGACAACTTATCCAAAAGGAGATTAACCCAATGGTGAAAGATTTTGAAGCAAAGCTCAGCGAATACGGCCACCTGCTGGTGGAGGTGGGCCTGAACGTCCAGCCGGGGCAGACCCCCAGCATTGAGAGCAATATCGAATACGCCGCCCTCACCCGGCTGTGCGTGGCCGCGTGCTTCGACTGCGGGGCCCGGAACGTGGCGCCCCACTTCGGGGACGACTTCACCACCCGGGAGAGCTTCCTCCGGGCGGACGCCGCCGTGTTCGAGGAATACCCCAGCTATATGAAGGCCCGGATAGACTGGTACCTGGAGCATAAATGCCCCCGGCTGTCCTTCACCGGCTCCAATCCGGAGCTGCTGAAGGGGGTGGACCCCGCCCGCATCCAGGCCCGCCGCAAGGCGAGCAGCGGGCCCACCAAGCCCTACTTCGACGCCATGATGGCCAACCGCTTCCAGTGGTGCGTGGGGGCCCATCCCACCCCCGCCTGGGCGGAGAAGGTGTTCCCCGGCAAGAAGGGGGAGGAGGCTGTGGACGCTTTGTGGGACGCCATTTTCTCCGTGTGCCGCATCACGGGGGACGGCAAGGCTGTGGAGCGCTGGCGGCAGGTGGCGGACACCATCGCCCGCCGGGCCAGGATTCTCAACGATTACCAGTTTGCCAGCCTGCACTATGTAAACTCCCTGGGCACCGACCTGAAGGTGCGCCTGCCGGACGGCCACGTGTGGGCCGGGGCCACTGCCCACACCACCGATGGGGTGGAATACCTGCCCAACATCCCCACGGAGGAGATCTTCACCTCCCCCCGCTGGGACGGGGTGGACGGCCGGGTGTACTCCACCCTGCCCCTGGCCATGGACGGGAACCTGATCCGTGACTTTTACTTCGACTTCAAGGACGGGCGCATTGTGGACGTACACGCGGCGGAGGGGGAGGAGTTCCTGCGCCGGGGCATTGAGGTGGACGAGGGCGCCCGCTGCCTGGGGGAGGTGGCGCTGGTGCCCTACGACTCCCCCATCCGCAATACCGGCATCCTGTTTTACAACACCCTGTTTGACGAGAACGCGTCCTGCCACTTCGCCTTCGGCGCGGCCTACCCCGGCTGCGTCAAGGGCGGCGAGGAGATGGACGGGGCGGCGCAGAAGGCCGCGGGGCTGAACCAGTCCATGACCCACGTGGACTTCATGGTGGGCAGCCGGGATTTGTCCATCGTGGGGACCACCCGCGACGGGCGGGAAATTCCTGTGTTTGTCAATGGCAATTTCGCTTTCTGATTTATATTCATAAGGAGGAAGAACCCAATGGACTACAAAAAGAATTACGAGCTGTGGCTGAACGCCCCCGCCCTGTCCGAGGCGGAAAAGGCGGAGCTGGCCGCCATCGCCGGGGACGAGAAGGAGATCGAGTCCCGCTTCTTCTCCCAGCTGGAGTTCGGCACCGCCGGGCTGCGGGGCACTATGGGGGTGGGCCTGTACCGCATGAACATCCACGTCATCCGCCACGCCACCCAGGCGTTTGCCAAGGTGATCCTGAATGAGGGCCCGGAGTCCGTGAAGAAGGGCGTGGCCATCTGCTTCGACTGCCGGAACAACTCCGACGTGTTTGCCCGGGAGGCCGCCTGCATCATGGCCGCCGCAGGCATACCCGTGCGCCTCTTTGCGTCGCTGCGCCCCACTCCCGAGCTGTCCTTCGCCATCCGGGAGTACGGCTGCATCGCGGGCATCAATATCACCGCCAGCCACAACCCCAAGGAGTACAACGGCTATAAGGTGTACTGGTCCGACGGCGCCCAGCTCCCCCCCAACCACGCCGACCAGGTGGCCAAAATCATGGGGGAGTCCGACGTGTTCGACGTGAAGGCCGCGGACTATGACCAGGCGGTGGCGGACGGCCTCATCACCATCATGGGGGAGGAGACCGACGAGAAGTTTCTGGCCAATGTGATGGCCCAGGTCAACGACCAGGCGGCGGTGGACGCGGTGGCGGACACCTTCAAAATGGTGTACACCCCCTTCCACGGCACCGGCTACAAGCTCATTCCCGAGGCGCTGAAGCGGCTGGGCATGAAGCACGTGATCTGCGTCCCGGAGCAGATGGTCATCGACGGCAATTTCCCCACCGTGGCCTCCCCCAACCCGGAGAACCCGGAGGGCTTTGCCCTGGCGGTGGAGCTGGCCAACAAGGAGGGCGCGGACTTCATCCTGGGCTCCGACCCCGACGCCGACCGGGTGGGCCTGATGGTCCGGGCGGGGGACGGCTTCAAGGTGCTCACCGGCAACCAGACCGGCGTGCTACTGCTGGACTACCTCATCGGGGCCAAGCAGCGCACCGGCAAAATGCCCGCCAATCCCGTGGCGCTGAAAACCATCGTCACCACCGAGATGGCCCGCAAGGTGGCCGAGGTCAACGGCCTTGCCTGCTTTGACACCTTCACCGGCTTCAAGTTTCTGGCCCAGAAGAAGGACCAGCTGGAGAATTCCGGCCAGGGGAACGTCATCATGGCCTATGAGGAGAGCTACGGCTACATGCTGGGCAGCTACGTGCGGGACAAGGACGCGGTGACCGCCGCCGTGGCCATGACCGAGATGGCGGCCTACTACGCCGGCAAGGGCATGACCCTCTACGACGCCCTGATGGCCCTGTACGAGAAGTACGGCGACTACGGCGAGCGCACCCTGAACCTGGTGATGCCCGGCCTGGACGGGCTGAAGAAGATGGCGGCGCTGATGGCCGGCCTGCGGGCCAACCCCCCCAAGGAGATCGGCGGCGAGAGCGTCAAGACCTGGAAGGACTACAAGGACGGCAGCGTGGTGGACGCCGCCACCGGGGACAGGACCCAGATGGAGCTGTCCGGCTCCAATGTGCTGCGCTACGAGCTGGCGGACGGCACCTCCGTCATTGTCCGGCCCTCCGGCACCGAGCCCAAGGTGAAGGTGTACATACTGGCCCAGGGGGCCAGCCGGCAGGACTGCGATGACAAGGTGGCGCGGTACTCCGCCTGGGCGGAGGGCCTGAAAAACTGAGCCTGACCACAGCGGATAAAACCAGGCGGACGCCATGCGTCCGCCTGGTTTTTACTTGACAACAGGGAGTAGGATATATTATAATCAATTTATATAATTTATTTATATAAATCGATTGTGTGAGGTAGGAGAATGCCAAAGCAAAAAATCACCCGGGAGATGGTGGTGGGCGCCGCCTTTCAGCTGGCCCGGGAGGGGGGCATGGAGCGGGTGCTGGTGAAGGACATTGCCGCCCGCCTGGGCTGCTCCGTCCAGCCCATCTACAGCTGCTTTCGGAACATGGGGGAGCTGCGCCGCGCGGTGGAGCTTCGGACGGCGGACTACATGGCGGACTGGCTGTCCGCCCGCCTTGACCCGTCCAGCCTGTTCCAGAGCACCGGGCGGGCCTACGTCCAATTCGCCCAAGAGGAGCCGGAGCTGTTCAAGCTGTTTGCCCTGCGCCGCCGGGAGGGGGTGTCCTCCCTGGAGGAGCTGCGTCAAAAGGAGGCCAGCCCGAAGGTGGCGCAGGCCATCGCGGCCCAGCTGGGGCTGAGCATGGAGCAAGCCAGGCGGCTCCACCTGGATATGCTGATCTACACCGTGGGGCTGGGGACGATTTTTTCCGTCACCATGCCGGGCATCCCGGCGCAGGAGGTCTTTGCCAGGCAGGAGCGGGCCTATCAGGCATTTTTAAAGCAGGCTAAGGAGGAATCGGGCCATGAAGAATAATATTATCATCCTTTACAACAGCAAAACCGGCTTTACCCAAAAATACGCCCGGCTGCTGGCGGAGGAGCTGGACTGTCCCGCCCTCCCCCTGGGGGAGGCCCCCGGCGACCTGTCCCAATATGCCGCCGTGGCCTTTGGCAGCCGCCTCCACGCCGGCGTGGTGGACGGCTGGAAAAGGGCGCAGAAGCTGCTGGCCGGGCGGGGTGCGAGGAAGCTGGTGCTCTTCGCCACCGGGGCCATGCCCAACGAGGCGGAGGACACCATCCAGAAAATGTGGGAGCAGAACCTCACCCCGGCGGAGCTGGACGCCATCCCCCATTTCTACCTCCAGGCGGGGCTGTGTTACGAGAGGATGGGCGGGGTGGACCGGGCCATGATGAAACTCGCCGCCTGGGCCATGACCCGGAAAAAGGCCAAGACCCCGGAGGACGAGGCGTTCCAGAGCGCCATCGCCCGCTCCTACGATATCTCCGACCCGAAATACATCGTCCCCCTGGCGGACTGCCTGCGGAGGCTGGGCTGAGGCGGATTTTCGTAAATTTTAAATTGCGTTTGGCCCCCGGCGGGTGTATACTGTCCCCAAAGGGGCGTGCGCCCCAGTTTGAGAAGGAGGGAAACCCTATGCGCTATAACATTACCGGCGAACCTATGCCTGTGGTAATCTGCGATGTGGAGGCCAACGAGTCCATGATTACCGAGAAGGGCTCCATGGTGTGGATGTCCCCCAACATGGAGATGCAGACCAGCGCCGGCGGCATCGGCAAGGCGTTTGGCCGGATGTTCTCCGGCGAGTCCATGTTCCAGAACATCTACACCGCCAGGGGCGGGCAGGGCATGATCGCCTTTGCCTCCAGCTTCCCCGGCTCCATCCGGGCGGTGGAGATCACCCCGGATAGGCCCATCGTGGTGCAGAAGTCGGGCTTTTTGGCCTCGGAGGCCGGGGTGGAGCTGTCCGTGTTCTTCCAGAAGAAGGGCATGTCCGGCTTCTTCAGCGGCGAGGGCTTCATTCTGCAAAAACTCTCCGGCCGCGGCACCGCCTTTTTGGAGATCGACGGCTCCGCGGTGGAGTACGACCTCCAGCCGGGGCAGCAGATCGTCATCGACACCGGCAACCTGGCCATGATCGACGCCACCTGCACGGTGGATGTGCGCTCGGTGAAGGGGGTCAAGAACGTGCTGTTCGGCGGCGAGGGCCTGTTTAACACGGTGGTCACCGGCCCGGGCCGGGTGGTGCTCCAGACCATGCCCATCAGCAATTTTGCCGGGGCGGTTGCGTCCGTTCTGCCCTCCAACTAGGGCTCGTTTGCAAATTGCCAACATGCCCAAACGGCGGGTCTCTTCCCGCCGTATGCAGAAAAGAACCCCCGCCGCGGCCGCGGCGGGGGTTCTTTTTGATCCAATCTCAGCCCAGGTGCCAGATGTCCCGGTTATACTCCGCGATGGTGCGGTCGCTGGAGAAGTAGCCGCTCCGGGCGGTGTTCACCAGCATCTTGCGGGCCCAGGCGGTGCGGTCGCCGTAGTCGGCGATGGCCCGGTCCCGGGCGGCGGTGTACGCCTCCACGTCCAGCAGGGCCATGAACCAGTCCTTGGTGGTGAGGTCGGTCCACAGGGCCTTCAGGGCCGCCTCGTCCCCCAGGGTGGTGAGGGTGGGGGAGATGAGGAAGTCCACCAGCGGCTTCACCGCCGGGCGCTCGTAATACACCCGGGACTGGTAGCCCTTGGAGGCGTCCTTCATCTTCTGGTCGTACAGCTCGATGACGTAATTGCTGCCCGCGCCGAAGGTGTAGATGTTGTCCGGCCCCACCAGCTCGGCGATCTCCACGTTGGCGCCGTCCAGGGTGCCCAGGGTGACGGCCCCGTTGGCCATGAATTTCATATTGCCGGTGCCGCTGGCCTCCTTGGAGGCCAGGGAGATCTGCTCGGAGATATCGCAGGCGGGGATGAGCCGCTCCGCCCAGGTGACGTTGTAATTTTCCACCATGGCTACGTGGAGCCAGGGGCGTACCTGGGGGTCGTTCTCAATGAGCCTGCGCAGGCTCAAGATCAGGTGGATGATGTGCTTGGCCATCACATAGGCCGGGGCGGCCTTGGCCCCGAAGATGACGGTGACGGGGCGCTGGGGGGTCTTGCCCGCCTTGATCTCCAGATACTTGTGGATGACGTACAGCGCGTTCATCTGCTGGCGCTTGTACTCGTGCAGCCGCTTCACCTGGATATCAAACACCGCGTCGGGGTCCAGGCGGATGCCGTACTGGTCCCGGGCGAACAGGTCGGAGGCGGCGCGCTTGTTGGCGGCCTTGATAGCCAGCAGCCGCTCCAGCACCGCGCTGTCGTTGTAGTAGTCCATAAGGCTGCTCAGCCGGGCGGCGTCGGTGCGCCACTGGGGGCCCACGCACTCGTCCAGCAGGGCGGCAAGCTGGGGATTGCAGACCTCCAGCCAGCGCCGCAGGGTGACGCCGTTGGTCTTGTTGTTGAACTTGTCGGGGTAGATGTCGTGGAAGTGGCGCAGCTCGGAGCTCTTGAGAATGTCGGTATGGAGGGCGGCCACGCCGTTCACCGAGTAGCCGAAGTGGATATCCAGGTGGGCCATGTGGACAATCTCGCGGCCCGCCTCCCCCTGGAGGATGGCGGTTTTGGGGTCGGCGTGGGCGGCCTTGGCCCGGGCGTCCAGCTCCCGCAGGATGGGCGGCAGCTGGGGGGCCACCGTCTCAATGAAGGCGAGGGGCCACTTCTCCAGCGCCTCGGCCAGGATGGTGTGGTTGGTGTAGGCGCAGGTCTTGGACACCTGCTCCACCGCCGCGTCCATGGACAGGCCCCGGCCCACCAGCAGGCGCACCAGCTCGGGGATGACCATGGAGGGGTGGGTGTCGTTGATCTGGATGGCCACGTGGTCGCTGATGGCCTCAGGGGCGAAGCCCCGCTCGTCCAGCTCCTTCAGGATGAGCTGGGCCCCGGCGGACACCATGAAATACTGCTGGTACACCCGCAGCAGCCGGCCCGCCTCGTCGCTGTCGTCGGGGTAGAGGAAGGAGGTCAGGTGGGCGGGCAGGTCGGTCTTGTCAAAGTCGATGCCCTCCTGGGGGGCGGGGGCGGGATGCTCCACATCAAACAGGTGCAGCCGGTTGGCCACGCCGGAGTGGGCGCCGGGGACGGCGATATCAAAGAGCTTGGCCTTCACCGGCCCGAAGCCGAAGGGCACCTCAAACTCTGTTCCGGTGGGGATGAGCCAGCTGTCGTCCTCGATCCAGGGGTTGGGCTGCTCGAACTGGTGGCTCAAATGGAATTCCTGCTTGAACAGGCCGTAGTGGTAGTTGAGGCCGATGCCGTCCCCGGGCAGCCCCAGAGCGGCGATGGAGTCCAGGAAGCAGGCGGCCAGGCGGCCCAGCCCGCCGTTCCCTAGGGAGGGCTCGGGCTCCACGTCCTCGATGGCGGACAGGGATTTGCCGCACTGGGCCAGCGTCTGCTTTACCTCATCATAAATGCCCAGGGCCAGCAGGTTGTTGGACAGCAGCTTGCCAATCAGGAACTCGGCGGAGAAGTAGTACAGCTTGCGCTCCCCCTGGGGGGCGGGGCGGGCCTGGGCCAGCTCCTGGGTGAGCTGGAGCAGTACGTGGTACAGCTCGCCGTCACCGCACTGGGCGGGCTCCCGGCCGTATTTGGCCTGGGCCAGCTCCTGCATCCGTTGTTTGATGTCCATGATACGGGCTCCTTTCAAGATCTGAAATGTGCCGCCCTGCCGGCGGCAGGCTGGAAACGATTCCAATCAAGAAGCTGGAAGTATTTGGACCGCATAGGTCCCACGGAAAGTATAGCCCGCTTTGCCGCCGCCGTCAAAGGTTTTCTCACCAAAAATACGGAAAATTTCAACGCCTTTTCAGGCAGAACATATGAAAAAACGGCGAAAGATCCCCGGAGCCGTCACAGTTTTCCGCTTTCTGGCAGGCCGTCCCCGGATCGTTCCACCCGCAGCGTCCCCCCGCAGGGGCAGCGGTAGCGCTCCGGGTGGTCTACCAGGGGGGAGCGCTTCATCCGGGGGATGCGCCGCCCGCACCGGTCGCACACCACCCAATAGCGCACCGGCCTGTCGTCCTCGATGCCCAGCGCGCCATAGTTGTCGGTGCGGCGGATGTGGTAGCCGTAGGCGCTGTTCATCCGCTGGGCGTAGCCCTTCCACCGCGCGCCGTGGTTGGAGCAGCCATAACAGGTGTGGAGCACCTCATGGCACAGCACCTGGAGGATAGCCCCCTCCTCCCCCTGCCGGGCCAGCCGTTCGGACAGCTCGATGGTGTAGGCGCCGTCCCTTCGGACGCAGCAGCCGAACCGGGTGCGGGCGCGGCGGTTGAGCCGCACCTGGGGGCAGATATCCCGGGACACGGGGATCTTCACCGCCCTGGCCTGGGCGATGGCCCGGGCCAGCAGGGCGTCTATGTACTGCTGGGTCATGGGCTCACCCCTCACAGCCTGACGGGCACCGGCCCGGTGATGGTCAGGGAATCCGGGGCGGCGGCGCACTCCACCGCCAGCACCCGCACCCCTGCCCGGGCGGCCTCCCGCAGGGCGGAGCCGAACTGGGGATGGGTGCGGTCGTTGGGGGAGAAGGCGGTCATGCCCGCCATCTGGACCACCACGCACACCGCCGCCTCATAGCCCGCCTCCCGGCAGGCGGCGAGCTCCCGCAGGTGCTTCACGCCGCGCTGGGTGGGCGCGTCGGGGAAAAGGGCCAGGCCGTCTTCCTCCAGGGTGCAGCCCTTGACCTCCACAAAGCCCTTTCGCAGAACGGACGTTTCACGTGAAACGTCCGTTCTCTCCCAGTAGAAGTCGAACCGGGAACGGCCCCACGGGGTCTCCGGGCGCAGCAGGGTGGGACGGGGCAGGCCCAGCGCCTCGCCCAGCCCCGCGCCCATCCACTCCCGGAACACCCGGTTGGGGGCCTGGGCGTCCATGTTGATGAGCAGGGGGGGCAGGCCGGGCCGCTCCTTTTCCACCGCCACCAGGTCGTATTTTGTTTTTCGGGCGGGGTTGGCGCTCCCCTCCAGATACACGGTGCAGCCGGGGAGGAGCAGCTCCCGGCAGCGCCCGGTGTTTTTCACGTGGACGGTCTCCACCGCGCCGTCCAGCTCCACCTGGGCAATGAAGCGATTGGGCCGGGCCAGAAACCGGGCGGCATGGATGTTGTGATAGATCACTTTTCCTCCTCCGCTTCCCCAGAGGGGGCGTCCTGGGGCTGTCCCTCCCGCTCCGGCGCGGCGCTTTCCTCCTGGGGCTGTCCCTCCTGCTCCGGTGCGGCGTTTTCCTCCTCCGGCGGGCTGGGCATGGGCTGGTAGGGCAGGAGTATGTCGATGCCGCAGGCCAGCGCCACCCCCACCAGCGTCTCAAAGAGGCGGTCGATGGAGTAGATGGCGGGGGTATCCCCTATGCTGTGGTTGACGGTGACGCACAAGAACACGATGCAGGCCATGGCGGCGCACCCCGGCTTCTTGATGGCCAGGCACAGCTTAATGATGGGGATGAGCATGACGGCCAGCACCGCATAGCGCAAAAGCTCGATATACAGCACGTTGAGGGTGTCCAGGCTGTACACCACCAGCACCCCCGCCACGCCGCCGATGAGGGTGCCGGTCATGCGGTTGACGGACGATTCGATGGTCTTGCCCGCGGAGTTCTGGATGCACACCACGGCGGCGATCATGGAGTAGAACCCGGATGCCTCCCGGAAAAAAGCCAGCAGGCCGCACAGGAACACCGCCACCACGGTCTTGATGATGCGCATCCCGATCCAGTGCCGGTGCTCCGGGGGGAGGGCTTGGATAGTTTGCCGTTCCATGGCGTACCTCCGTTAAGCGTTTTTTAAAAGCCGCCGGTTCGATGGGCGGCCTGTTCCTATCATATCACATCCCACAAGGGGCCGCAACGGGAGTTTGCCCGTAAAAACCGCTTCCATTGCCGTGATTTTTGTGCTAAACTGCCTTTTGAGGTGATTAGTATGCACATTCCAAGCGGCGAAACCGCCCTGCTGGAGCTGATCCGATTCGACGGCGCCCTGGAGACGGCCCTGGCCCCCTCCCCGGACTACGATGTGCGCCGGTGGCTCTACGTCCCCAACACCTACGGCGAGTACCGCTACATCTTGGGCACCCGGGGGGAGCGGCCGCTGATCTGCGTGGGGGTGAACCCCTCCACCGCCGCCCCCGGCGATTTGGACCCCACCCTGAAATCGGTGGAACGGGTGGCCCTCCACAACGGCTACGACAGCTTCATCATGTTCAACGTCTACGCCCAGCGGGCCACCCGCCCCGAGGACATGGAACGGGCCTGCAATGCCGCCTTGCACAGGGAGAACATGCGGGCCTTTGACTACGCCCTGTCCCTGGACAGGGCCGGGGCCCCGGCGGTGTGGGCGGCCTGGGGGGCGGTCATCGAGAAGCGGGACTACCTGCCCCAATGCGTCCGGGACATGATCGCGGTGGGGGAGGGGCGGGGCGCCCGGTGGTTCTCTGCCGGGAAGCGGACCAAGGCGGGACACCCCCACCACCCCCTCTATCTCCGAAAGGACAGTCCCCTCGACCCCTTTGACGTGGGGGCCTACCTGGACGCCCTCCCTTGAGGGGCCGCCCTCCGGGGACGCCCGATACAGCAGCCCGGCGTGAACCCTTCCGGCGCGTGGGGCTTTACGACTGGTATCCCCCTGTTTGTGCTGGCGCTTGTGTCCTGCCACTGAGAAGCTGCGGTCCATCCCCTGCGCCTGGGGGTGGACCGTTTGGCTTGCCGGCGGTTATCGCCTGTCCCGGGGAAATGGTGCGATGCAAAGAAAACTTTGCAAAAGGTGTTGACAAGTTTACTTGGCGGTGCTATGATAAAGATACCAAGTAAACTTGGCAATACGGTTTGGGAGGCCTGCCTCATGGACAGAGATGAAATTTTAAAAAGAAGCCGGGAGGAGAACAAGGACCGGGACTTCGTGGAGGAGGCCGTGATGGCCACGGCCAATTCCCTGAGCCTGGCCGTGGGTATGATCGTGTGCGGCCTGGTCAGCGTGTTGTCCGCCATTTTTCAGGGCGGCCCGGAGTACAGCGTCTGGACGGTCATGTGGGTCATCCACGCGTCCACCTTCCTGTTCAAGTACCACAAGCTCCGCAAGCGCCACGAGCTGATGATGGGTCTGTTTTATATAGCGCTGGCTGTGTTCTTCTTCGTCTGTTACCTGCACCTGAAGCTGGGGGTCTTTTGATGGACGACGGACTGATTCTGAAAAACCGTCTGAAGGAGGCCCGCGGCGAAAAGGGCCTGTCCCAGGCGGCGCTGGCGGCGCTGGTGGGCGTGTCCCGCAATACCATCAGCTCCATTGAGACGGGGCAGTTCAACCCCACCGCTAAGCTGGCGCTCATTTTGTGCGTGGCGCTGGACAAGAAGTTCGAGGACTTGTTCTACTTTTAAGGGGGAGACGATGAAATGGAGTATATCCTATTGCTGGGACTGGGGCTGGCCCTGATTGCCGCCAGCGTGCCCGGCCTGCGGGGCAGCGCGTCCACTGTCCACTGGTATAACCGCCGCAGGGTGAGCAAAGAGGACGCGCCCAAGTACGGGAGGGCCATGGGCGCGGGGACGCTGATTATGGGTGCCTGCGTAACAGCTACGGCGGCGCTCCAGATGATTTTTGACGCGGAGCCCATTTTCTACCTCACAGCCGCCGGGGTGGTGATCGGGCTCGCCGTTATGATTTACGCCCAGCTCAAGTACAATAAGGGGATATTTTAGGGGGTACGGACGATGGATAAAATGTATGTGGTAAGCTTGTGCTGGCGGGGCGGCCTGCTGGGGGGCGAGCTGCGCCTGGACGACGAGCGGCTCACCTATTACACCACAAAGCTCACGGTGCCGCCGGAGATCCGAAAGATGCCGCTTCCCTACTGCCGGATCAAGGGTGTGGAAAAAAGCAAGGCGCTGTTCCTGCCAACCGTGACCATCAGGATGGAGGACGGCCGGAAGTGGAGGTTCCTGGTGTTTGGCCGGAAGAGCTTCCTGGACCACCTGGAAACCGCTATGGACGCCTACAGATCCGGCGATTGACGGAAAAAGCCCCCGGTGCGGCGCACCGGGGGCTTTCCCATTATTTCGTTAAGCAGACAGCGGTCCTTGCCGCCAGCCGGGCATTATTGAACACCAGCTGGATGTTGGAGTCCAGGCTGTCCCCGCCGGTGAGCTCCTTCACCTTGGCCAGCAGGAAGGGGGTGGTCTCCTTGCCGTGGATGCCGTTGGCCGCGGCCTGGGAGAGGGCCTCGCTGATGGCGGCGTTGATGACGCTGGGGTCCATGGAGTACTCCTCGGGGATGGGGTTGGCCACCAGCATGCCGCCGTCAAAGCCCAGCTCCAGGCTGGCCCGGAAGGCCGCCGCCAGCTCCTCGGGGCTGTCCACCTGGTAGTCCACCGCGAAGCCGCTGTGGCGGGTGTAGAAGGCGGGCAGCTCCTTGACGCCGTAGCCCAGCACGGGTACGCCGTGGGTCTCCAGATACTCCAGGGTCAGCCCCAGGTCCAAAATGGACTTGGCCCCGGCGCACACCACCATCACGGGGGTGTGGGCCAGCTCCTCCAGGTCGGCGGAGATGTCCATGGTGGTCTCCGCCCCCCGGTGGACGCCGCCGATGCCGCCGGTGGCGAACACCCTGATGCCCGCCATGTGGGCGATGATCATGGTGGTGGTGACGGTGGTGGCCCCGTCCTGCCCCCGGGCGCACAGCACGGCCAGGTCCCGGCGGCTGGCCTTGGTCACCTGGGTCCCAGCCTTGCCCAGGTACTCGATCTCCTCCTTGGTGCAGCCCGCCTTCAGCCGCCCGCCGATGATGGCGATGGTGGCGGGGACGGCCCCGTTCTCCCGGATGATGGCCTCCACCGCCAGGGCGGTCTCCACATTCTGGGGATAGGGCATCCCGTGGGAGATGATGGTGGACTCCAGGGCCACCACGGGCTTTCCGGCGGCCAGCGCCGCAGCTACCTCGGGGGATACGTCCAGATATTTGTTTAAAGACATGAGAATCAACCTCCATGTAGTTTTGATATGGTCAAAGTCTCTTCATGAGCAGATGGAAGCCCGTATGGGGCTCAGGCTCCATGTTTTCATCCATAGAGCAAGGGTCAAACACGCAGTCCTTGATGAACTCCGTAAACCCCAGCCGGCGGTAGAGGCGGATGTTGGCCTCCTCCGAGTACTCCACACCGACGGTTAGCTGGGTAAAGCCCTCCCGACCGGCCTGGGCGGCGGCATGCTCCAGGAGGGCCGTGCCGAGGCCCCGTCCCCGCAGGTCTTTCCGAATGCGGAAAGCGCACAGGTAAGCGCGTTTTTTTCCGTCGGCGAAATCCGGATCGGACAGGGAGCGAAAGAGATACAGCTCCCCTACTATCTGTCCAGCCCGGTCCCAGACGTAGAAGGTGGCATTGTGGTTTCCGATATTTTCACAGTTGAACCGGGCGGTTGGCGACGGATGATCCGGGTTCTCGCCCCAGAGGGCAAGCATCTCCGCCGCACCGGCAGTTCTGATGTCCATGGCAGTCCTCCCTTGCAAGGGCGAAACGCAGTTTCGCGGATGAAGTTTTTCTTTCTGCTTCTTTATCCCTTCTTCAAAAAGAAAAAGAAGACATCCTCTCCCCCAGCGCGTCCGCGCTCATGGCGCCGTTGATGGTTTCGGCGCTCTCCATGGCGATGGCGGCGGCGGCGGAGCCCGCCCGGGCGGTGCCCTCCAAGCCGGTGCCCTCCAGATAGGCCCAGGCCAGCGCCGCCATGAACGCGTCCCCGCAGCCGGTGGTGTTCACCAGGGTCCCCTTTGCGCAGGGCAGGCGCACCCGGCCGCTGTGGTCCGCCGCCAGCACCCCGTCCGCGCCCAGGGAGAGGAACACCCTGCGCAGGCCGGTGGCCAGCAGCGCGTCCGCCGCCCGGTTGAGGCTGTCCTCATCGGTGATGGCCACCCCGGACAGCAGCTCCGCCTCGATGCGGTTGGGCTTCAGGGTGTGCAGCTTCCCCAGCACCGGCAGCAGCTTGGAGCCCTTGGCGGTGGATACGGGGTCGGCGAAGATGGGGGGCTTTACATGGTCCGCCAGCCATCGGATGGCCTCCTCCGGGATGTTGGCGTCCACCACCACCAGCTGGGCGTTTTGCAGCAGCTGGGCCCGGGAGGCCAGAAAGGCCGGGGTGATATGGCGGTAGATCTCCATGTCGGACAGGGCCAGCTCCATCTCGCCCCGCTCGTCGGCGATGAAGAGGTAGGTGGAGGTGCGCTCCCCCGGCACCTGCAGCGCCCGGCTGATGTCGATGCCCAGCTCCCCGCAGGAGGCGGCGATGCGCTGGGCGTGGGCGTCGTCCCCAAAGGCGGTGAGCAGCCGGGTGTCCACCCCCAGCAAGGCCATGTTGTGGGCGATGTTCCGCCCCACGCCCCCCAGGCTGATGCGCACCACGCCGGGGTTGGAGTCGGCGGAGACCAGCGGGGCGGCGGACACGCCGCCGATGTCCATATTCACCCCGCCCACCACCACGGCATAGGGGGCGGTGGAGACGATATACCCCTTGCCGGCGATGTGGCCCTTTTTCATCAGGTTGGATATGTGCACCGCCACCGACGAGCGGGCGATGCCCGCCTTGTCCGCCAGCTCCTGCTGGGAGATCAGGGGGTTCTCCTCAATCCACCGGAGGATCTGGCGCTCCCGCTGGGTCATGGGCCTCACTCCTAAACTTTTATATCTAAATTAAGCATATGCTTAATTTACGCGGTTGTCAAGGGGGTTTGCAAAATTTTGCGCAAAAAACCGCCCGCCGGAAAATCGGCGGGCGGGATACCTAGGTGCGTTTTCAGCCCAGCAGCAGCTTATCGTCCGCCTCGTCGGAGCCGGTGGCCTGCCCGAACCGGGCCAGCAGGTCCTCCACGGTGAGCCGTTTCTTGTCCTCCCCGGAGATATCCAGGGCGACGCGTCCCTCGTACATCATGATGAGGCGGTTGCCGTGGACGATGGCGTCTTTCATGTTGTGGGTGATCATCAGGGTGGTGAGCCGGTCCTTTTGCACGATGCGCTCGGTGGCCTGGAGCACCTTGGCCGCCGTTTTGGGGTCCAGGGCGGCGGTGTGCTCGTCCAGCAGCAGCAGATCCGGCTTGCGCAGGGCGGCCATCAACAGGGTGAGCGCCTGGCGCTGGCCGCCGGACAGCAGCCCCACCTTGGAGGTGAGCCGGTCCTCCAGCCCCAGGTCCAGGATTTTCAGCGTCTCACGGTAGCGCTCCCGCTCGTCCCGGGTGATGCCGGGGCGCAGGGTGCGCGCCCTCCCCCGCCGGGCGGCCAGGGCCATATTTTCCTCGATCTGCATGGTGGCGGCGGTGCCCATCATGGGGTCCTGGAACACCCGGCCGATGTATTTGGCCCGCTTGTGCTCCGGGAGCCTGGTCACGTCCGTCCCGCCGATGGAGATGGAGCCGGAGTCCACCGGCCACACCCCCGCCACCGCGTTGAGCAGGGTGGACTTGCCCGCGCCGTTTCCGCCGATGACGGTCACGAAGTCCCCGTCCTCCAGGGTGAGGGACACCCCGTTGAGGGCCGTCTTCTCGTTGACGGTGCCGGGGTTGAAGGTCTTGCGGATGTTTTTCATGTCAAGCATGGGGGAGCTCCTCCTTTTTCGCGGGGTTGACAGGCTTGGAGAAGTATTTTCCCTTCCAGTAGGGGATGGTGAGGAATACCGCCACCACCAGGGCGGTGAGCAGCTTGAGGTAATTGGCGTTGAGATCGCCCAGCTTGAGCACCGCCGTAATGACCACATAGTAGATGATGGCGCCGAAGGACACCGCCAGCAGCTTCAGCGCGAAATTGCGGAAGATCCTGCCGAAAATGACCTCGCCGATGACCACGGCGGCCAGGCCGATGACGATGGCGCCCCGGCCCACGTCGATATTGTTGGCGCCGTTATACTGGCACATCAGCGCCCCGGACAGGGCAACCAGCCCGTTAGACAGCACCAGCCCCAGCACCTTGGCCCAGTCGGTGTTGATGCCCTGGGCCCGGGCCATGTTCTGGTTGGAGCCGGTGGCCCGCAGGGCCGCCCCCAGCTCCCGGCCAAAGAACCAGTACAAAATGGCGATGAGGGCGGCGGTCATCAGCCCCACCACCACCACGGGATGCCGCCAGATGGGGTAGCCCGATTTGGAGCCCTGGACAAAGCGCAGGGACACCAGCAGCTTGTCCAGCATGTCCTCCTGGGTGATGGGCAGGGCCACCGACGATTTGAAGGCCATGACGGCCATGTTCACCGTGTACAGCCCCAGCTGGGTGAGGATGCCCGCCAGGATGGCGGGGATGCCGCACACCGTATGGAGCAGGCCGGTGGCCAGCCCCGCCGCCATACCGGCCAGCAGCGCGGCCAGCATGGCAAGCCACACGTTGACGCCGCCGGCAAACAGGACCACGAACACCGCGCCCCCGGTACAGAAGGAGCCGTCCACCGTCAGGTCCGCGATGTCCAGTATCTGATAGGTGATGTATACGCCGATGGCCATAATGCCCCAGATAAGGCCCTGGGACGCCGCCCCCGGCAGCGCGCTCAAAAATCCTGCCATTGTGGATGTTCCTCCCAATTTAAAATGCGCGAAAGCGGCGGGAAAGGGAAGCCCTTTCCCGCCGTTTTACGCTACCCGGCGGCGATGGCCTCGTAGCCGTCGGGCGGGGTGATGCCCAGCGCCTCGCAGGTGACGGGGTTATACTTCTTCACGAACTGGGGCGCGTACTCGATGGGCATGGAGGCGATGTCGGCCTCGCCGGTGAGGATCTGGGCGGCCATCTCTCCGGTCTTGTAGCCGATGTCGTAGTAGCTGATGGACAGGGTGGCGATGCCGCAGCCGCCGCAGATGCCCTCCTCGCCGGCGAACACGGGGACGACCCCCTGGCAGATGTTGTTGATGATGCCGGTGTTGTTGGCGGCGGTATTGTCGGTGGGCACGTAGAGCACGTCGCTGTTGTCGGCGGCGTCCTGCACTACGCTGGCCATGTCGTTGGTGTCGGAGAAGGGGTACTGCTTGCAGGCGTAGCCCAGCTCCTCCAGCTTCTTCTGCACGTTGTCCACCTGGTACTGGCTGTTGGGCTCGGCGGAGCAGTAGATGAGGCCCACGGTCTTGGCGTCGGGATACCACTCCTGGATCATCTGGGCCTGCTGGTCCAGGGGGGCCAGGTCGGAGGTGCCGGACACGTTGGCGCCCACGGTGCCGGAGAAATTCTCAATCCCCAGGGCCACGCCGTACTCGGTGATGGAGGTGCCCAGCACCGGGATGGAGTTGGTGGCGGAGGCGGCGGCCTGAAGGGGGGCGGTGGCGTTGGCCATGATCAGGTCCACGCCGTCGGACACGAAGCCGTTGATAATGGTGGCGCAGGTGGGGGAATCTCCGGCGGCGTTCTTGTTCTGGATATCCACCTGGCCGGGGAGCTTCTCGTTCAGCGCGTCGATAAAGCCCTCGGTGGCGGCGTCCAGGGCCACGTGGGGGGCCAGCTGGCAGATGCCAACCACATATTTCACATCCCCGGCGGGTTCATTGCTGTTTTCAGGGGTGGCCTTGGATTCGTTGGGGTCGGCGCTGTCCAAGTTAGTGCCGGAGCAGGCGGCCAGGGACAGGGCCATCACCAGCGCCAGCAGCAGCGCGGTCAGCTTTGCGGTCTTTTTCATTCTATAATTCCTCCAGACAGTTGCTTTACTGCTTTGCGCCGTCAAAGCATCGGGGCACAAAGGAATGAGCCTCGCAGCTCATGGACGTTAGTATAACGCTTTAACGCGCTGGTGTCAAGGCCAAACGCAGGAAATTCCGCAAAATATGTGTGGGGGCGGCTGCGCACTTCTTTCCTGTCACGCTGCGCCCTGCGCCCGGCCTCGCTTCGGTCCAAGCGTCCTCGCTGGCCGCTTCTGCGCGCTTCTTTCCTGTCACGCTGCGCCTGTTCGCGGCGCGATTCTAAGCCCTCCGACTGCGCGAAAGCTGTCCGGCGCCCTGGAGGGCGCTTTCCCGCTTTCGCTCCGCTTCGGGCTTAGCCCGCTGCTCACGACGGCTGCGCGCTTCTTCATTAACGGTCTGTAAATACTTCCGGCCATGGGTGGACTTTTTTGCGCCCCTGTGGTAAAATACCTTGAAAATGGACGGCTATGCCAAGGAGGAGGGGAGGCCCATGCGTACCGATGTGCTGGGTGTGGCCTTTGATGATGTGACGCTGGACGAGGCGGTGGACCGGGCGCTGGCCATGCTGGAGGAGGACGGGCCCCATATGGTGGCCACCCCCAATCCGGAGATTGTTCAGCGGGCCAAAAAGGACCGGGAATTCGCCGGGATACTGGCCCAGGCAGACCTGGTCATCCCCGACGGGGTGGGGGTGGTCTACGCCGCCAAGATCCTGGGCAGGCCGCTGAAGGGCCGGGTGCCGGGCATCGACTTCGCCTCCGCCCTGATGGGGCGTATGGCCGGAACAGGCAGGCGGCTCTACCTGCTGGGGGCGGCCCCCGGCGTGGCGGAGCAGGCTGCGGTGAACCTGCGGGCAAAATACCCCGGCCTTGTGGTATGTGGCGCCCATGACGGATTTTTTCAGGACGACGCCTCGCCTGCCGCCGCCATCAAGGCGGCCAGGGCGGATGTGGTGTTCGTCTGCCTGGGCGTTCCCAAGCAGGAAAAGTGGATCGCTGCCCACGGCAGGGAGGCCGGGGCCCGGCTGTACGTGGGCCTGGGCGGGTCGCTGGACGTGTTTGCGGGCAGGGTGGAGCGGGCCCCGGAGTCCTTCCAGAGGCTGGGGCTGGAGTGGCTGCACCGGCTGATAAAGGAGCCCTCCCGCATCGGGCGCATGGCAAAGCTGCCGCTGTTTCTGGTGTCGGCTGCGGGGGCGCGGCTGACAGGGAAACAGTAACCAGACATAAAAATTTAAGGAAAGGTAGATGCTCTATGGTCTATATCCTGTTGGGGGCCGGATTTGAGGAGGCCGAGGCCCTGGTGGCCGCCGACGTGCTGCGCCGGGGGGAGATCCCCGTCTCCCTGGCCGGTATCGGGGGGGAGTGGGTCGCAGGCTCCCACGGCATCACGGTCAAGGCCGACCTGCCCGTGGAGGGCGTGACTTTGAAGGAGGGCGACATGGTGGTCCTCCCCGGCGGCATGGGGGGCGTGGCCTCCATCGAGGGCAGTGGGGAAGCCCTGGCCCTGGTGCGGGGCGCGGCGGAAACCCCCGGCTGCTGGCTGGCCGCCATCTGCGCAGCCCCCACCCTGCTGGCCCGGGCGGGGCTGCTGCCCCAAGGCGGGCGGTGCGTGTGCTATCCCGGTATGGAGGGGGAGCTGTCGCAGGCCGGGGCGGTCCCCGCCATGGACCAGGCTGCGGTGCGGGAGGGGATGCTGATCACCGGCAAAGGCCCCGGAACCGCGTTTGACTTCGCCCTGGCCCTGGTGGAGGCGCTGGCGGGGGCGGAGAGGGCCGGCCAGGTCCGCGCCGGGCTGCACTACGGCGTATGACGGTCAAGGAGCGCAAGGCGGAGCTGCGCCGCCATGCCGCCGGTCTGCCGCAGATGGAGGCCGGGGCGCTGTTTGAGCGGTTCCTGGCCCTCCCGGAGGTGGAGGGGGCGGACACCGTGATGGTGTTTTACGGCACAGGCCGGGAGCCGGACACCGTACCCCTCATCCGCGCCCTGCTGGGGCGGGGCAAGCGGGTGGCCCTGCCGGTGGTGCTGCCCCGCCGGGGCATGGAGGCCCGGCAGGTGCTGGACGTGGAGCAGCTGGCGCCCAATCGGTTCGGCATCCCGGAGCCGGACCAGTCCTGCCCCGTGGTGCCCAAGGGGGAGATCGCCGCAGCCCTCATCCCCCACCTGATGGTGGACAGGGAGGGCTACCGCCTGGGCTGGGGCGGAGGGTACTATGATCGGTGGCTGGCGGATTTCACCGGCTTTACCGCGTGCGTGTGCCGTCCGGGGCGGCTGCTGGAGCATATGCCCCGGGAGGAATTTGACGTGCCGGTGAAGCTTGTCCTCATTGATGAGTAAGGGGGGCGGAGGGCAAGCGCCCTCCGCCCCATGGGTACAGTGATGCCGGGGCGCTGTGCGCCCTTGGCTTCGGGGGTTAGACTTTTGTGCGCGACGGCTGCGCGCTTCCTGTCACGCTGCGAAGCGGTCAGGCCGCTCGGCCGCTTTCCCTCCGTCTCGGCCTGGCCTTCGGGCCGCGCTGCGGCCCTGCGCCCGGCCTCGCTCCGGTCCAAGCGTCCTCGCTGGCCGCTTCTGCGCGCTTCTGGATTAGCAGCAGCCGTCGTTGCAGCCGCAGTTGTTGTTGCAGCCGCAGCCGCAGCCACAGCCGCAGTTGTTATTGTT
The DNA here is from genome assembly GCA_910587255.1 of uncultured Oscillospiraceae bacterium. Lineage (GTDB taxonomy): Bacteria > Bacillota > Clostridia > Oscillospirales > Oscillospiraceae > Enterenecus. The sequence goes on along the minus strand of CAJUKT010000085.1, from coordinate 2,925 downwards.
GCCGCCGCCACAGCAGCAGCAGCAATTGTTATTGCCGCCCCAGCTGTTCCCGCCGCCGCAGCAGCAGCACAGCAGGAGGATCAGGATGATGATCCACCAGCAGCCCCCGCCAAAACCACCATTGTTGCCACAACACATGATTTGTCACCTCACTAATATTCTCCCGGCCACGAGGGCCGGCTGTGGAAGCGGCCTTGTGTCCGTTTCCGAGTTATACTATGTGGGGGGCCGGAAATTGGTTCCCCGTCTGAAACCCAAAGGAGTGAGTCTCATGGCAGAAGAGCATCGCGCCGCCAGCAGCGGCCAGTCCCAGCCCCGCCGGGAGCAGGCCGGAGCCCAGCGCGGCCAGCCCCAGTCCGGCCCCCGGAGAAGGCCCCCCCGCCGGCGCAGCACCGCGGCCCGGGTGGCGGGCGCGTTTTTATATGTCCTGCTGGTCATCGGCGCCTCGGGCGTGCTGGCCACGGTGGGCTGGGTGTGGGCGTGTGATCTGCTGGGCCTGAACAAGGAGCCCGCATCCACCACCATCGAAATTGACGAGGACACCGATTTCTCCGCCGTGGTGGACCAACTGGAGAAGGAAGGGCTGATTGAGTACAAGTTCCTGTTTAAGCTGTACGCATGGTTCTCCCACGCCGAGGCCAAAATCGCCCCGGGCACCTATGAGCTGAACACCGAAATGGATTACCACGCCCTGGTGTCCAGCATGGGCTCGTCCTCCTCCACCCGGAAGACCGCGGATGTCACCATCAAGGAGGGGCTCACCATCGACCAGGTCTTTGAGCTTCTGGACGACCGGGGGGTTACCTCGGCGGACAAGCTCCGGGATATGGCCGCCAACTACGACTACGCCTTTGACTGGCTGCGGGAGCGCCCCCTGGGCGATTACCACCGGCTGGAGGGCTACCTGTTCCCGGACACCTATACCTTTGAGCTGGGGGAGAATCCCAAATACGTCATCAACAAGATGTTGGTGAACTTCGACGCCAAAATGGATGAGTATATGGCCAGCTACACCGGGGAGGATGTCCAATACTCCCTCCATGATATCGTGACCATCGCCTCCATGATCGAAAAGGAGACCGACGGCACCAACAACGACGAGCGCAACGATTACAGGAGCATCGCCTCCGTCATTTACAACCGCCTGGAGAACCCGGCGGCGGAGACGGTGGGCTACCTCCAGATCGACGCCACCCTGGTCTACCTCAACGGGGGCAAGGTGCCCACGGTGGCCGACCGGGCCATCGACTCCCCCTACAACACCTATCTGTACAAGGGGCTGCCCGCCGGCCCCATCTCCAATCCGGGCATGACCTCGCTGCTGGCCGCCATGAACCCGGCGGACACCAACTATTATTACTATGTCCTCAACCCCGAGACCAAGCAGCACGAGTACAGCCGCACCTACGCCGAGCACGACGCGCTGGTGCAGCGCTACCAGAGCAATGGCGGCTAAGCCGGAGCTGCTGTGCCCCGCCGGGGACCGGGAGCGGCTGGACATGGCCCTGGCCTATGGGGCGGACGCGGTGTACCTGGCCGGGAACGCCTTCGGGATGCGGGCCTTTGCCGGGAATTTTGACCGGGAGGGACTGGCGGCTGCGGTGGAGGCGGCCCACGCCAAGGGGGTGCGGGTCCACGTGACCTGCAATACCCTGGCCCGCAACCACGAGGCGGCCCAGCTGCCCGAATACCTGGAGTATCTGGATTCCATCGGGGCGGATGCGGTGATTGCAGCCGGGGTGGAGGTGCTGGACCTTTGCAAGCGCCGAGCCCCCCACGTCCAGGTGCACATGTCCACCCAGACGGGCATCACCAACTACGAGGCGGCCCGGGTGTGGCATGAGCTGGGGGCTTCCCGGGTGATCCTGGCCCGGGAGCTGTCCCTGGACGAGGTGGCGGAGCTGAAGGCCAAGGCCCCCAGGGGGCTGGAGGTGGAGTGCTTCGTCCACGGGGCCATGTGCGTGAGCTGGTCGGGACGGTGCCTGCTCAGCAACTATATGACCGGGCGGGACGCCTCCCGGGGGGCCTGCGCCCAGCCCTGCCGCTACCAGTACGCGCTGATGGAGGAAAAGCGCCCCGGGGAATACTTCCCCGTGTTCGAGGAGAACGGGGAGACCTTCATCATGAACAGCCGGGACATGTGCATGATCGACCACATCCCGGAGCTGCTCCGGGCCGGGGTGGACTCGCTGAAAATCGAGGGGCGTGCCAAGAGCGCCTACTACGCCGCCATGACCGCCGCGGCCTATCGCCATGGGGTGGACGCGGCGGCGGAGGGAAGGCCCCTGGACCCCGTCTGGCGGGCCGAGGTGGACAAGGTGAGCCACCGCCACTACTCCACCGGCTTCTGGTTCGGCCAGCCGGGGCAGTACACCGACTCCGCCCGGTATGTCCGGGACTGGCAGGTGCTGGCCGTGGTGGAGAGCTGCGATGGGCTGGGAAACGCCAGGCTGTCCCTGCGCAACAAGTTTGCCGCCGGGGATGAGATCGAGGTGGTGGGCCCCGGTGTGCCCGCCTTTCCCATGAGCGCGCCTATGATGCGGGACATGGACGGCTTTGAACTGCGGGAGCCCAGGAATCCCCGGATGGAGTTTTACATGAGGCTGCCAAGGCCGGCGCCGCCCCTGTCCATCGTGCGGGCCTGCCGTCCCAGTTCATAGCATAGCGCGGCGGCAGGCGCATAGGGACGCTTGGAGCGGAGCGAAGGTAAAAGCCCAAGGCCCGCGCAGTGGGGCTGGGTTTTACCTGAGGCGCAGCGAAAGCGGCTCGGCCATGCGCCCAGCCGGAGCGTGAATACGAAGCATAGCGCGACCCATAGCCGCGCAGGGAAAATAAGGCCGGAGCGCAGGGAAAAACCGGGGGAGGGGCGGTACGCCCCGGTTGGTTTTTCCCGGAGTCGGAGGACTTATTTTCCCGGCCGCGCGG